>JAJEGI010000135.1 GCA_022819945.1 Candidatus Poribacteria bacterium | reverse complement strand
ATTAAACGCCACACTTGCCAGTAGGGGCGAGGTCACCTCGCCCCTACGATCCTCCAAGAAAGTCGCTGCCTTCATCAACTGCGTGTGTCCAGTGATACGGTCAGATAGTGGAGCCTGAGTTTGTGTATTCCAGAACCGGATCATGCCATCTGCGCTGCCGCTCACAAGCGTGGTGCCATCAGGTGAAAACGCTAACGCAGTAATACCATTGATATGTCCAGTAAATGTCGCCAGGCGTTCTCCTGTTGTGGTGTTCCACAACTGCACAGTTTTATCGGTACTCCCACTGGCAAGCATGCCGCCATCGGGTGAAAACGCTAACACATTTGTCCAACTTGTATGTTTTTCGAGTGTCATCTCGTCGGCGTTGTCGAGATCCCATAATCGCACCGTCGTATCGTCGCCTCCACTGGCAAGGCGCGTGCCATCGGGTGAGAACGCTAACGCTAAAATCTGATTTTTAGGTCGTGGTCGGCGAGGTACAGGTTCCTCCAACGGCTGAGGCGTCAAATCTATATGGTGGCCTCTGAGGGCAGGTAACGCTTCGCGGGTGGTTGTGTCCCATAACTGAATCTTTCCATCCGTCCGCCCACCCGCGACCTTATCGCCTGTAATTGCGTAAATTCGATTTATCGGACGCAACCAGCCAATTGGCGCAGGACTGAAGAAAGGCTCCGCAGTCACCCTCCGAGTTTCAATATCCAAACTGATAATTGCATCTCCTGAACCCCCTATACTGACAAGCGTTTTCCCGTCTGAAGAAAAACGCAGCACTAAAGCGGTATCATAGACCTCAGGAAGTAACACTTCACGTCCTGTAGCTATCTCCCACAACTGGACTCTCGGCGCGTCAGTACCATATTCACCGCCGTTGGCAAGGAAACGACCATCCGGTGAAAATGCCAGGAATCGGCACGCGCCCTTAAACAAGGACTTCTCTTCACCTGTCTCCACATCGTACAGCCATATACCGATGTTACTTCCGACCGCGAGTTGTGTCCCATCCGGTGAAAACTGAATCACGTTAACCCCACCCTTACCGAAACGCGCTTTCGCCTCTTTGGGCAGATGCCATTGAGAATAGTCTTTAACTGTTTCCGCTGATTGTGCCTCTGCAACCGATGCTAAAACTTCATTAGGCTGTTGGTTAGAGGCATTGCTCTTGCCTGGCGTGTTGGCATTCCCAAGCTGCGTCCGAACATCTGGCTTGGATTCAAGGTTTAGTACCACTGGTGCTTCAATAAGTTCAACTGTCATCTCAGCCGCAGCATCGAAACTATAGGGTTTCTGGAAACGCGACAGCTGTTGATTACCCATACCTAACATCAAAAGGACGATTACTAATGCCGAAACACCGATGGTTCCCCACGGTACCAACGGTTTGCTGCCAGATGGGACTACCTGTTTCAGACGCGAAATTTCGTGCATGATGTTTTCTGTAAGACTCGGTGTAATTTGGAAGTTCTCTAAAGCCTCTCGAATCATGGGTTCCTCCTTCTTCAGACGTTGCCGAGCGCGGTAAATGCGGGTTTTAATTGTCCCTACCGATACGCCTAAAAACTTGCTTATTTCTTCATACGTCATCCCCCCGAGGTAGTAGAGCGTGATGACTGTGCGCTCACTCTCTTGTAACTTCGCGAGTAGTTTCTTAACGACTTCGCGCTGCGCTTCTGCCACTGTCCGCTCATTTTCCGCAATAACATATCCAGAATACGTCGCTTTTTCTAATTCTGCACTGCTCGTGTTTTCCAACGACTGTATTAATAAACGTTTCTTACGCAGCCACATCTTGCAGTAGTTCGTCGCTATCACATAAAGCCAACCCGCAAACTTTTGCGGTTCCTTCAGGGTTGAAAGATTCTGATATACTTTCAGAAAGGTGTCTTGCGTAAGCTCTTCGGCGACATGAAAATCTCCAGTTTTCCGCCACGCCAGCGCGTGCACCGATCTCTGGTGTTTTTTTACAAGCGCGGAGAACGCAGTATCATCGCCAGCAAGGACGCGTTGGATGAGTTCAGCATCGTTGTTTTTCATCGAATACCTCTGAAAAGGGAATGTTCATCGTTTCGTATCAATCTTTAATGATGCTACTTGAGACAAAAAAGTCACAGAATTCTGCAAACTTTTTAGAATTTACGCAGCTCCTTTGCAGGCGGGGTTTGGTGAAGTTTAAAAAAATAAATCGGTAATTAGGCGAGAAGACTAAGGGAAATCTGCAGAAACACCCAAGCAAAACACCCCGCCTGCAGTGCGCAAGTGGAATTATAGCATAGATTGTGCGATAGAAGAAATATAATGGAAATGGAGGAAACGTAATGCTAAGACAAATTGTGCTTTAATAGCACAATTTCTAAAACCATTTACGAAAATGAGGGTAGCGGAAACTCAAACACCGGTTGGAGGTGGCAGCCAGCGCGGAGCATTAACGTGAAGAGGACGAGTGAATGGACGTTTGAAGGGATTAAGGATACGGAGGCAAAACACTTGCAATCCTCAAGTGATTACCTCCGCTACAATCTGTTTTTGCCGTTATTCGCTTTTAGATGACCCCGCGAGGATTTCATCCCAATCCCACAAGAGAATTGTGCCGTCTCCGCCTGTGCTGACGAGCGTTTGACCATCAGGTGAAAATGCTAACGTTTCCACTTTTTGCGTATGCCCATCAAGGGCAGCGATAGCGTTCCCTGATGTAACATCCCACAATTGGATTACACCGCGGTCAAGTCCGTTAGCAAGAATCGCGCCATCCGGTGAAAACATCAACGGTTCGGGATAGCTCCCGAACGTCGTATTACCGCGTTTATGCTCAGTGTTAACTGATAGAAGTATTTTACCAGTTTCCACTTCCCATATACGAATCAGCGAATATGAACCGGCAGCGAGCAAGGTGCCATCGGGTGAATAACGCAGTGCTGAGGTATACATTAGCTCCTCTTGTTCAGATGGTTTTGCGAAGTCTGCCAATGCTTTACCGGTCGTAACGTTCCATGTTTGGATTCCACCTTGATCGGTTCCACTCACAAGTGTCGTGCCATCCGGCGAAAACGCTAAAGCGGTAACGAATGGCATACTATGAACATCGGCTTTCCAATCAACAAGTGGGATGTTCAGTTCATCACCGGTTTCTGTATTCCACAAATGGATTTCACCTAAACTCCCAAATGCAACTGTCTTTCCTTCAGGCGAAAAAGTCAGTTGATTGATGCCTCTGCTAAACTGCAGGGACGCCAGTTCGCGCCCTGTGCTTACGTCAGTCAAGCGTACGAGGTGATCTGACCGCTCAGTGGTAGGCAAACCAAAAAAGCCAAAAGGCGCACCGAAGACCGTAGTCCTATCTGCGCCAACACTGGCGAGTTGTGTGCCATCGGGTGAAAATGCTAAAGTCGATAACCAATCTCGATGTCCTTCAGTACGAACAGTAGGGTTTGGCGATGTTTTCACATCCCAAAAGGTAATTTCACCATTAAATGCAACACTCGCAAGTGTAGAGCTATCGTTAAAAAAGGTCGCTGCTCGCATCCATTGCGTGTGTCCGGTGATACGGTCGGGAAGTGGATTCCCAGTTCTTGTATCCCAGAACCGAATCGTACCATCTGCACCGCCGCTTACAAGCGTGGTGCCGTCTGGCGAAAACGCTAATGCCGTAATACCGTTGAGATGTCCAGTAAATGTCGCCAATGGTTCTCCGGTAGTGGTATCCCACAGCTGTACTGTCTTGTCTGTACTTCCACTGGCAAGCATTTTCCCGTCCGGCGAAAACGCCAAGGCATTTGTCCAACCTGTATGGTTTTGGAGTGTAATCCATTTGCCACCGTTTGAGATATCCCATAGGCGCACCGTTTTATCCTTACTTCCACTGGCAAGGTGCGTGCCATCGGGTGAAAATGCCAATGCTAAGATCTGTTCTTTTTGACGCTGCTCAAACGAAGTAGATCGACCTGAAGGTTTATCTGGCGATTGAAGCGTCAGGTCTATATGGCCTCTAAGAGTGGTTAACTTTTTGTGAGTCGTTATATCCCATAACTGAATCTTCCCATCCGTCGTTCCAATTGCAATTTTATCCTGAGTGATTCCATAGATTTTAGAACCAACAACTCTGGTTGTCAATGTTACGCCATCAGCATCAAGATTTGCGGTTGTTACGCCAGCAACATCAAGATGTGTAGTTGTTACGCTCTTAGTTGTAACGCTCGTAATAAAACCATCTGGGATTGTTACGCCGCTAACATCAGAATCATCCAGATCAAACGTAATCGTATCGGGTGCCCTTCTTTTGAGATGCTTCGTAGTGCCCTTTCCAGTTTCAATATCCAATAAAGTAATTGCATCCGTCCTACCATCGAAACTGACAAGCGTTTTCCCATCCAAAGAAAACTTTAATGCTGAAGCAAGCGTAGGAAAATCGGTGAGTACCACTTCACGTTTTGTGGCTACCTCCCACAACTGGACCGTTGGGTCTACAGGCCCACCACGGCTATTCACCAAGAAGCGACCATCGGATGAAAAGGCAAGCGTATGGCACGTCCCCGCAAACAGAGATGTCTCTTTACCTGTCTCTACATCGTATAACCACACACCGATATTGGTACCCACAGCAAGTTGCGTACCATCCGGCGAAAACTGAATCGCATTAATACCGCCCTTTCCAAAACGCGCTTTCGCCTCTTTGGGCAATGCCCATTGAGAGTAGTTTTTAGCGGTTTCGTCCAATTGTGCGTCTGCAACCGATGCTGAAACATCGTTAGACTGCTGATTGGCGGTATCCCTTTTACTCGGCGTGTCGGTATTTCCCAGCTGGGTACGAACATCTGGCTTGGATTCAAGATTTAGCACAACGGGTGCTTCAATGAGCTCAACTGTCATCTCTGATGCGGCATCAAAACTGTAGGGTTTCTGGAAACGGGAAAAATATTGATTACCGACACCTAACATCAAAAGGACGACCGCTAACGTGGAAACAGCGATTGCCCACGGTACCAACGGTTTGCTACCAGACGAGACCGCGGGTTTCAGGCGCGAAATTTCTTGCATAATGTTCGCCGTGAGATTTGGTGTAATTTGAAAATTGCCTAAAGCCTCTCGTATCATCGGTTCCTCCTTCTTCAGACGTTGCCGCGCTCGGTAAACACGAGTTTTAATTGTCCCTACCGATACGCCTAAAAACTTGCTGATCTCCTCATAGCTCATTCCCCCGAAGTAGTAGAGCGTGATAACTGTCCGATCACTTTCCTGTAATTTGGCGAGTAGTTTCTTGACAACCTCGCGCTGCGTTTCCATCGTAACGCGCTCGTTTTCCGCAATGAGATATCCAGAATATGTTGTTCTTTCCAATGCCACGCTGCTTGTGTTTTCCAACGACTGTGTCCATAAACGTTTCTTGCGGAGCCATGTACTGCAGTGGTTTGCGGCTATCACATAGAGCCAACTCGCGAAGGACTGCGGTTCTTTCAGCGTGGAGAGTCGCTGATACGCTTTTAGGAACGTCTCTTGTGTAATATCCTCGGCGATATGGAAATCCCCGATCTTCCGCCAGGCAAGCGCGTGCACCGGCTTTTGGTATTTCCGCACAAGCATGGAGAACGCCGTATCATCGCCTTCGAGGACGCGTTGGATAAGTTCAGCATCGTTGTTCTTCATCAGATACCTCTAAAAAGGGAATGTTCAGTATTTCACATCAACACATAGTGACGCTATTTGAAATGAAAAAGTCACACAATTCTGCCAACGAGAGAGACAGATTTGTGCAAAAGAGGTTTGAGATGTTATTCTGTTGATTATGAGGGGTAAGAAGGGCTTGTTGTTGGACGCTTCAGGCCACAATTGACTCCTTCTTTTAGTGGAATTATACCATAAATCTGACGGTAGTAAAATAAGATTACTTATATACCAAAAATTGGTGAGGTCACACCAACGAAGAAGGGTTTGTTATTAGCAAAAAGTAGTTTAGACGTAGGTTGGGTTGAGCGGGAACGACCAAGAACCCTATAGTTTATACAGAGAATTCCACTTTTCAATGAACCAACTCTGTAGGTAGACACAGCGAAACCCAACAATCCAAATGCTGTAGGTGTAAAAATGTGTTGGGTTTCACTGGTGTTTTGGTGATTTTAGGTTTCTTGGTGAACTTGAAGGTCATCTTTTCTATGCGGTTTTTGATGGCTCCCCGTTCAACCCAACCTACGTGCTGTTGCCATTGTTTTCCTATACCGTCTAATTTAATCAGTTGCGTCAGGTGTAATTTCCCATAGCAACAATGTGCCATCTTGACTCCCGCTCATGAGCGTCTTACCATCCGGACTGAACGCCACGCTTCTGACCCAGTCCGTATGTCCTTCGAGGATTCGCACGGTTGTGTCCGTCTGTACATCATACAGATGAATGGTCTTATCCCAACTCGCACTCGCCAGCGTCCTGCCATCAGGGCTGAACGCCACGCTTTCGACCTCCTTCAAATGCCCTGTCGTTTGGCGGATTGTGCCTGTCTCTACATCCCAGAGATGAATGATGCCGTCCTTACTTGCACTCGCCAGTGTTTTTCCATCCGGACTGAAGGACACGCTCCAAACCTCGTCCGCATGTCCTTTGAGCGTATTTTCGAGGGCACCGGTCTCCACATCCCATAAATGGATAGTGGTGTCCTTACTCCCACTTGCCAGTGTTTTTCCATCCGAACTGAACACCACACTATTGACCCAGTCTGTATGCCCTTCAAGAATGCCGTGGACTGTGCCCGTTTGGACATCCCACAGGCGGACGGTCTTATCCCAACCCCCACTTGCGAGTGTCTTTCCATCCGAACTGAACGAGACACCCGCGACAACATCCGTATGTCCGCCGAGGGTATTGCGGAGCTCACCTGTTTCTGCATCCCAGAGATGGATGATACGACCATAACCCGCACCTACCAGCGTATTTCCATCTGGACTGAAGGACAGGCTCTCAATTGAATGGGTTCGCGCGACTTTAAGGGTATGGCGGCGCACGCCAGTCTGTGCGCTCCATAAACCGACCGTGTCATCATCTGTCGCACTTGCGATTGTATTTCCATCAGGGCTGAAAGATACATTTACGACCGCGTTGGTGTATCCTGTGCGGGTATTGCGTAGTTCGCCTGTTTCCGCATCCCACAAACGGAGGGTGCCGTCATCACTTCCACTGGCGAGCATTTTTCCATCCGGGCTAAACGCTACGCAAACGACGTGGTACGTATGTCCTATGAGAATTCGGCTAAGTTCACCTGTTTGTGTATTCCAGAGACGGATAGTACCGTTATCCAGCGGACTTGCGAGTGTTTTTCCATCCGGGCTGAACGCCATGTTATTGACATTATCTTTTGCTTCTCCAACGAAGTTGTTAAGGAGTTCGCCCGTCTCCACATCCCATAGATGAATAGGGCTTTCCCATTCCCAGGACCAAGTCGCAAGTGTTTTTCCGCCAGGGCTGAACACCATTTCCCAAATTTCCCCCTTATGTCCAATGAGGGTGAGCGTATTTTGGAGTTCACCGGTCTGTGCATCCCAGAGGCGGATGGTGTTATCATTACTCCCACTTGCCAAAGTTTTTCCATTGGTACCGAACACCACACTTAAGACCTCGTTCGTATGCCCTTTGAGCGTATTTTGGAGTTCGCCGGTCTGTGCGTCCCAGAGACGGGCGGTGTTATCCCTACTCCCACTTGCCAGTGAAGTTCCATCGGAGCTGAACACCACGCTTGACACCGAGCCGGTATGTCCTGTAAGCGATTGACTGAGTATACCTGTCTGTGTGTCCCAGACGCGGATGATGCCATCCGTACTCCCACTCACCAGTGTTCTCCCGTCAGGGCTGAACGCCACACTACTGACGTAGTCTGTATGCGTTGTGAGCAGGTCGAGTGCTTGTCCATTATAGGGATCATAGAGCCAGATCCCAATAGAGCTCGCGACCGCCAGCCGCGTGCCATCCGGGGAATACGTGATTACGCTTATCTCGCCTTTACCGAGGCGGGATTTAGCACCTTCCGGCAGATGCCGTTGCTGCAAATCTCTGCCAGTAGGAGCCTCGGTGTGCTGATCAGAATCATCAATGCTACTTGATGTAGCAGTGCTTCCGGGCTGCTGCTGAATGTCTGATCTGGATCCAAAGTTCAACACATGTCCCACTGGACGCACACCTTTAGCCGCGTAATCTAATACAGGTGTATCAGGGGCTAAGTCTAAACGAAACAACTCACTAACGTCGGTGTTTAAACGACACTGCCTCGTGCGGAAAACGGTCTTAAAAATGAAATCCTCTTCTTTTGGTTCCGACACTGTTTTTGGGGCAAAATACTTCACCATTACCTTAGGAAACCAGACATCCGGCAGGTATTCTTGATACTCAATTACTCGGGTACTAACATAGGTTTCACCTGCTTTAAAAGGAGACCGCTCTGGACGATTCGGTTCTGAAGGAATGGTAAATGTACTTTCCGACTTAACCAGTCGGAAACCCTTGTCATGGGAAATCCAGAGCTTAGGGGTGCCGGTACGTCTATTTAGAAGAATCACGGATGTCTTTTCACCGTTCAATATCTCGGTTGCTATCAGTTCGCTTTCGTGTTTCTCAAGCAACTGCCATAACGGTTGAGATAGATAAGCGTCAGTTGATGCGTTATTTGGAAAGGTAAGCCAAAACCGCGGATCTTGATCGGCATCTATGAATCCGAAGTCGGGGCGAACGGCATATCCGAGATTGTCATCGTAAACCTCCAACATTGTCTCTCCTACGAAGAAAATAAAATAAGTTTTCTCTTTCCCCATGATCCTGAAACTATTTTTCAATTTGGCAGGGACAATGCGTACATCGTCGGCAAGTTCAATACCTACCTGCTTGAACGCTTGTTGAACCTTCTCAAGGACTGTACTTTCCTTGTTAGGTTTAACTTTAACCTTAAAGAGAAGATTATCGGGTCGATGTATCTCCCAGAGCCGTTCTCCATTCCAAAAATGGATGTCAGGTAAATTTGAGGCTCTCCGTTCCTTTGGTTGGACCCAGACTTTCTCGCCTTCAAATGCCAATGTATATTCATCTATCTCGGTTCCTCTTTCGATAACGAAATCACCGGTTACGGAGGTGACGGCATTATCGTAGTGCTTCATCTTCGTGATAATTGTTTCTAAGTCAAGTGAAGTCGCATTATTAACTTGCTGGTCGGATCCATCGTTCTCGCCTTGTGCGTTAACATTTCCGAGTTGTGTTCGGTTATCCGGTTCGGAGTCGAGGTTTCGCACAACAGGGGCATCAATCAGCTCAACCTTCATCTCTGACGCTGCATTGAAACTGTAGGGTTTTTGAAAGCGCGATAGGGATTGATGGTTTGCGATGCCGAGTATCAAAAAAACGACTGCTAATGCAGAAACACCGATTGCCCACGGCACAAAGGGTTTGCCACCTGAAGGTGCAGTAGTTTTCAGGCGCGAGATCTCGCGCATAATATTCTCTGTAAGGTTTGGTGTAATTTGAAAATTGCCTAACGCTTCTCTTATCATCGGTTCCTCCTGCTTCAAGCGGCGGCGCGCACGATAGAGACGATTTTTTATCGATGCCACCGATACGCCTAAAAACTCGCTTATCTCTTCATAACTCATTTCCCCGAGGTAGTAGAGCGTAATCACTGTGCGTTCACTCTCCTGTAACTTCGCAAGGAGTTTCTTGACGACCTCGTGCTGTGTTTCCATCGCAACCTGCTCGTTTTCCGCAATAACATATTCAGAATACGCCGTTTTTTCTAATTCCGCGCTGCTTGTCTCCTCCAACGATTGCGTTGATAAACGTTTCTTACGCATCCACATTTTGCAGTAGTTTGTCGCTATCACATAGAGCCAACCCGCAAACTTTTGTGGTTCCTTCAGCGTTGAGAGGTTCTGATACGCTTTCAGAAAGGTGTCTTGCGTAATCTCTTCGGCGACATGAAAATCTCCAGTTTTCCGCCACGCCAGCGCGTGCACCGGTTTTCGGTGTTTCTTCACAAGCGCGGAGAACGCAGTATCATCACCATCAAGGACGCGTTGGATGAGTTGAGCGTCGTTGTTTTTCATCAGACACCTCTGGAAAAGGAATGTTCACGGTTTTATCTCTATAATTAATGATGCGACTTGCGATGAAAAAGTCTCATAATTCTGCGAGGTTTTGATTGCAAACTTCGCCGATAGATAAGGGAATATGCAAAGGAGGTTGAAAATTCTATTTTACAGATAATAAGAGAGAGGCGGATTGTATCCGTGTTGATGGATCTGCTCTCTTTCTGTTGATAGGATTATAACATAAATCCAACGAATAGCATACATGCTTTGGGTAGGGCGTTTAGTTCTTTCGTAGGAGCGAGTGTTTTTGCTTGGGGGTTTCTTGTCGCTCGCGATCTTCTGATCTTTGAAAAAGCGTAGAGTTGTTCAGTATGCGGTCTTAGTTCGTTTTAGATCGTTCTTACAGAGGGCGGACTTCAATCTAAAAACAGAAGGCGAGGCACAGGTGCCTCGCCAAACAAATCATCGCACTTCTCAGATTCAGCCTTACTCCCCTATTCTCCTCTGGAAATGCCGATGCCGTTTTGTTTCATGAGATCGTGAAATTCACCGCCTGACTCGAATGCCGAGTCAGCATTGGTAAGTCGATTATAACGATGATCCAAATTAGAGATAATCCAAATGAGTTTTCTTGATTCCTCATAGACTTGAGCCGTTAGCAGAGAAAGGTCTGGGTCTTTCGCGATATCCGGTTTGGGTTTAGGGTTTAAGCACATTGCCTGCTGAACTCGGTTGACCCGCCCCGTGGTCGAAAACCGGTGTATCAGGAGGTAAAACCAGGCTGAGGAATTCTGTAATATCGGTGTTTAACTGACACTGCTTCGTGAGAAGGACACCTTTGTAAAGGAAATCCGCGTCATTTTGCTGTTGTTCCGGTGATGCCTTTGGAACAGCAATCGCCTCAATTCTTTTAGGAAACCAGACATCCGGTAGGTATTCGTGATACACAATTTTCCGGATCGAAATATAGGTTACACCCCGTTCGACAGCAAACGCACGCTCTGATTCTGACTTAACCAGTCGAAAACCTTTATCATGAGAAATCCAGAGTTTATAGGACTCAGCAGGGATTTTAAAGGCTTTCCTGGACCGAGCAGGGATATTTAAACGAATCACGGATGTTTTTTCGCCGTTCAGGATCTCACGCCCAATAATTTCACTCTCATGTTTCTCAAGCAACTGCCAAAGCGGTTCGGATAGGTAGGAATCGTCTGAGTTAAGGCTTGGAAAGGTAAGCCAAAATCTTGGATCATACTCAGAAGGTGCCAACCACTCAGGGCGAACACTATATTCAAAATGATAATCATAAACCAACAGTGTCCTCTCTCCGTCCAACCAGAAAAAGTAGGTTGTCTTCGTCTCATTCTCAACAAGTGTGAAACTCTCTGGCTCGTCGCCATCAACGATGCGGACATCTGCTGCGAGGTTAATGCCGTTACGCTTGAATGCCTGTCGAATCATCTCAAGGTCAGTTTTCTCCTTGCCGGGTGCAATTTCAAATTCAAAGATCATCCTTCTCTTTTTTTCTGATTCCCAGGAACGTTCCCCGTCCCAATACCCTATGAAAGGCCCCTGCTCCATTTGAACTTTCTCACCTTCAAACATCAACCTATATTCATTTTTCCTAATTCCCCGATCTTGATGACGTTCCATAACGAAATCGCCGGTTACAGAGATGACAGCGTTATCGTAGTGCTTCATCTTCGTGATAATTGTTTCCAAAGCAAGCGGAGCGGCATCATCAACTTGGTTGCCGATGCCATTGTTCTTACTCTGGGCATTGGCATTTCCGAGTTGCGTTCGGTTATCCGGTTCGGTTTCAAAGTTCAGCACAACGGGTGCCTCAATCAGCTCAACTTTCATCTCTGAAGCAGCATTGAAACTGTAGGGTTTTTGAAAGCGCGATAAGGATTGATGGTTTGAGATACCGAGTATTAATAAAACAACTGCTAATGCGGAAATACCTATTACCCACGGTATAAATGGCTTGCCGCCAGACGGCGCAGCAGTTTTCAGACGTGCTATCTCTTGCATGATGTTTTCTGTAAGGTTGGGTGTGATTTGGAAATTTTCTAAAGATTCACTTATCATCAGTTCCTCCCTCTTTAAACGTTACTGTGCGCGCCGTAAACGACTTCTAACCGTGTTTGCCGATACCCCTAAAAACGCGCCGATCTCTGAACTCGACATCTCGCCGAAGTAGTGCAGCGTGATGACCGTGCGTCCACTCTCTTGGAGTTTCGCAAGCAACTTTTTGACGACCTCGCGTTGTGCGTCTGCTTCCGTCCGCTCGTTTTCTGCAACGACATACCCGGAATACGTCGCTTTTTCTAAGCGTGTATCTTCCAGCGGTTCTGTCCATAAACGTTTCTTACGTAGCCACGTACTACAGTTGTTTGCAGCAATCACATAAAGCCAACTCGCAAAACTTTGCGGTTTCGTAAGTGCCGCTAACTCCTGATATGCCGTCAGGAACGTATCCTGCGTAATCTCCTCGGAGATATGGAAATCCCCAATTTTCCGCCACACGAGCGCGTGCACCGGTTTCTGGTATTTCTTCACCAGTTCTGTGAAGGCAGTATCATCCCCATTGAGCGTACGGCGAATGAGTTCGACATCAGTGGTTTTCATGAAATTCCCTCCGATCGCCCCATAGTGACGCTTTTTAGGAGTCAAACTGGTGCATAATTCTGCAATTAGCCGTCAGCAGTTAGCCATCAACTATCAGCAGTCGGTGAAAGGCATTCTCGATTGGAAGTCAAAATTGTGGAAGAACTGAATGGTTCTGTCGCTTAGGTAGGATATATTGATGTCTGTTATTTGTCAAGACCGAAGGACGTAGCGAAACCCAACAATCTAAACGCTGGAAATGTAAGGGGACGTTGGGTTTCACTGAGGCTTTGGGGATATAAGTAGTCATGTTAGATCTGGTGTATTTTGGGACGCTGACATTTGATTTTCAACGCCACTCAACCCAACCTACAACGCTACAATCTATTTTACTTACTTTTCGCTGAACCCTTGAGGAGCTCATCCCAATTCCACAAGAGGGTTGTACCATCCATAGCGGTGCTGACGAGCGTCTTACCATCAGGCGAAAATACCAACGTCGTCACACTTTGTGTATGCCCATCAAGCGCAGCGATTTTGTCTCCCGTCGTAACGTCCCATAATTGGATTGCTCCCATGTGAAGCCCATTAACAAGAACCGTGCCATCAGGCGAGAATACCAAAGGTTCAGCAGCACCACCGAAAGGCTTTCCATCTCGCGTATGCTCCGGGTCAACTGATAAAAACTTATTACCGGTATCCACCTCCCATAACTGGATGTGCCCACGTGTTCCGGCGGCGAGCAAGGTACCGTCCGGTGAAAATGCCAATGCCAAAATACGTCCCAGATTCTCTTGCTCCATCGGCTCCGCAAAGACAGCCAAGGCCGTACCGGTCACAACGTCCCACATTTGAATTTTCCCTTGAGCAGTTCCACTCGCGAGCCATGTGCCATGCGGCGAAAATGCTAATGCCAAAACTCTGGGTATATTGTGAGGAATACCGACTGACAGATCAGCGAGAGGAATATCCTGCTCATCACCGGTTCTTGTGTTCCACAAGCGGATTTCACCAAGACCACTAAACGCCACCGTTTCGCCATCAGGAGAAAAGGTCAGTTCTTTGACACCTCTAACATACTGCAAGGTCGACAGTTCACGACCCGTCTTTACATCCGTCAGGCGAATCAAATGATCCGAACGCCAAGTAGAAGAAGAATGTTCTGCCGCGAAGACTGTAGTCACTTCTCCCCCCACACTAACGAGTTTCGTGCCATCCAGGGAAAACGCTAAAGTTGGGAACCAATCCTGCTGCCCTGCAGCTTGGATGTTGGATTTTTGCCATGTTTTCACATCCCAAAAGGTAATTTCACCATTAAACGCCACACTCGCCAGTGTAGAACTATTCTCAAAGAAAGTCACTGCTTCCATCGAGTGGGTGTGTCCAGTGATACGGTCAGCCATCGGATCCCCAGTTTGTGTATTCCAGAACCGGATCATGCCATCTGCACTGCCACTCGCAAGTGTGTTACCATCTGGTGCAAATGCTAACGCCGTAATACCACTGGGATGACCGGTGAGCGTCATGAGCGATTCGCCAGTAGCGGTATCCCATAATTGCACTGTTTTATCTGTACTTCCACTCGCAAGCATTCCACCATCTGGAGAAAACGCCAACACATTTGTCCAACCCGTATGTTTTTGGAGTGTCATCCATTCGTCTCGGTTGTTAAGATTCCATAATCGCACGGTCTTATCTGCACTTCCACTGGCGAGGCGCGTGCCATCGGGTGAAAACGCCACCGCTAAAACCTCATTTTTAAACCGTGGGTCGAGACCCAAAGGTTGATCCAACCGCTGAAGCGGCAAATCTGTATGTCCTTTGAGGGTGGGTAACGCTTTGTAAGCCGCTATGTCCCATAATTCGATCTTCCCAACCGTTCTCCCAATTGCAACTTTATCGTGCGTGATTGCGTAGACTCCCATTCCATCAGACGTGTCAGATAGTTCACCACGCTTGAAAAACTTTGAAGTCATCTCTTTAGTTTCAATATTCAAACTGATGATAAACTGTCCTCCACTACCCACACTGACAAGCGTTTTCCCATCTGAGGAAAACCGTAACGCTGAGGCATAATCATATACATCGGGAAATAAAACTTCACGTCCGGTCGCTATCTCCCATAATTGGACTTTCCGCATGTCAGTAGCATATCCACCATTGGCGAGGAAACGACCATCCGGCGAAAATGCAAGGTATCGGCACGCTCCCCTAAATAGGGACTGCTCTTCACCCGTCGCCACGTCGTACAACCACACACCGACATCACTCCCGACTGCAAGTTGTGTGCCGTCCGGCGAAAACTGGAGCGCATTAATACCACCCTTACCAAAACGCGCTTTCGCTTCTTTCGGCAATGCCCATTGCGAATAGTCTTTAATTGTTTCCTCTGATTGTGCGTCTGCAACCGATACCGAAACATTGTTAGGCTGTTGGTTGAAGGTATCACGCTCACTCGGTGTATTGACGTTTCCCAACTGCGTCCGGACATCCGGTTTAAGTTCAATATCCAGCACAATCGGTGCTTCGATGAGTTCAATTGTCATCTCTGATGCAGCATCGAAACTATAAGGTCTCTGGAAACGCGACAGTTGTTGATTGCCGATACCCAACATCAAAAAGATAACTGCTAACGTGGAGACGGCGATTGCCCACGGCACGAGTGGTTTACCACCTGACGGCGGAGTGGGTTTCATTCTTGAAATCTCTCGCATGATATTTTCTGTAAGATTTGGCGTAATCTGAAAGTGTTCTAAAGCCTCTCGAATCATCGGTTCCTCCCGCTTTAAACGTTCCTGCGCACGGCGCAAACGACTCCTCACCGTGTTTGCCGATACACCTAAGAACGCGCCAATCTCCGCGCTGGACATCTCGCTGAAGTAATGCAACGTGATGATTGTGCGTTCGCTCTCCTGTAACTTCGCAAGCAGCTGTTTGACGACTTCACGTTGCGCTTCTACGGATGTCCGTTCGTTTTCTTCGATAATGTAGTCTGAGTACGTCGCTTTTTCTAATGCCTCACTGCTTGTGTTTTCCAACGACTCTGTCCGCAAACGCTTTTTACGGAGCCACGCATTGCAATGGTTCGTCGCTATCACATAAAGCCAACTCACAAAACGTTGGGGTTCCTTTAGCGTAGGGAGTCGCTGATACGCTTTTAGAAAGGTATCCTGCGTAATCTCCTCAGCGACGTGGAAATCCCCAATCTTCCGCCACGCAAGCGCGTGCACCGGTTTTTGGTATCTCTTCACAAGTGTAGAGAACGCTGTATCATCGCCAGCGAGGACGCGTTGGATGAGCTTAGCATCGTCGTTTTTCATTAATTATCCCATCGGAAAGGTGCATGCATCATTCCAGGTTAAAAACTGTGACGCGACTTATAAGGCAAACTGGTGCATAAAAATGCATTTCAAGATTGTTGGACGTTATTGTTGGACGTTTCTTTTTCAGGAAGGACAATAAGTATTATAACCCAAGTTGCTACTAACAGATTTTGGTGTTTTGCTTACAAGAAATCCGCAGAAATACGCAAGCAAACACCCCAAGCAAAAACAGTATTTCTGCGGATTTTATAGTAAAGCCCGAAGATATGTGAACACTCTCGGAAACACAGAACCCCTGTTCCTTGCAGGCGGGGTTTGTAACCCCGCCATTCTTTCGGTGTTCAAGTAATTAGGGGCTTTACTATAATGAGGATTTCAACCGATTTCTCCACCCCAGAGGGGTGATATATCTATAGAAAATGGCGTATTCAACTTCTTGCACTCCAGTGGAGTGCTATCTGAATAAAAAGGTGACAACTTGCGTTATTATAGCACATTCTAAAAGTCTACACAGATTCTAAGATGGGAATAACGGAGGTATTCAGTAGCAAGTTGTTGGCGGTTAGCAGTCAGTTATCGGGGGTGCCATTGGTCGTCAGCATGGAGGCATTAGCGAATATTATCTATTATCTATGCCGAAGTTATAGTAAAATCCGAAAATAAATTGACACTCAATGTTATTGACTCCACACTTCCAATCGTAGGGGCTGGGTCACCCAGCCCCTACGGTCAACCGCGTGTCCAAATAATTATGGGCTTTACTATAATGGCGCGTATAGGAAAGAGGCAGGGTTAGAAACTTCGCCAGCGAAGAAGCATTTACGTATCCGTTTTCAATGCGGTTTGTGGGTTTTCACGTCTGCCCATGTAGTGGTGAGTAAGTGCGGCTGCGGTGATACCGGCAACGCATATTCCGGATCAAACCAATTCCCGCCAAGATTCCTTCCGACAACATGTGTCAACTGCGTGCGAATGCCGCTGTTGACATTGATTTTGAAGATTTGAAAATGGTCATCAATTGCTTGTGTATAAAGGACATCATCTCCATTCGGCGATGCCGCCGGATACTGTGCATAGGCACCGGCTTCATCCACGAGTTGTTGGAGATCGGTACCATCACGATTCACAATATAGATCGTCTCCTTGTTTCTCCAAGCAGGCGGGAAACGATCTTTCACCGGATCGAAATCCGGTGGTAACGGATGCTTATTCCAAGAAAAGACAAGTTTGTCACTTGTTGCTAACCAAGACGGAAAGTTTTGCCAATCCATTGCGTCCTTGGGGAGTAGACGGGTCTGTTTTCGGGTGTGGATGTCAACAAACGTAACCCGGCGGGCATGTCCAATAGGGACGTAAGTGATATAGGCGATTTCCGTTCCGTCAGGCGACCACGCTGGGTAAAAGCCTCTCACAACAAGTTCCTCTTTCTGGTCCCCTAAAGTCGCGATGTGAATAAAATCTGGGCTACCCAACCCTTCCGCGTACGCGTAAGCAATCTGTTTACCATCGAGCGACCACGCCGGGTTGCTTCTATAAGCGTCCTTCTTGAAAACGCGTCGGACATTGTCTCCATCCGGATCCATCAAATATAAATCCCGGATGCCATCACGGTCGGAAACGAAAAGAATCTGCTCGCCTGTAGGTGACCAGACGGCTTCAACGTCCGCGTCGCGATGTTGTGTTAGGTTCACCTGTTCAGTGCCATCGGGGTTCATCATATAGATTTCGTAGTTGCCATCTCGTGCGGAAGTAAACAAGATTTTCGGCGTTGTCGGTGCTTTAGCGAAAATCGGAGAAATACCGACATTCAGCATCAACAGGATCAATATGACAAAAACTAACAACCGTATCGTTTTCATAGAAGTCTCCTCTACTGTTTTTTCACTTTTCCCCACATCGTTGTGAGCAAGTGGGGTTGCGGCGATACCGGCAACGTGTATGCTGGATCAAACCAATCTCCCTGAAAACTCGCTTGGTGAAAAGGAGCACCAATATGCGTCAACTGTGTCCGAACTCCGCTATTTATATCCAGTTTGAAGATTTGCTCATTTCCGTTAATCTCCTGTACATAAAGCACTTCCGAACCGTCCGGCGATAACGCAGCAACACTTGCATCGTGACCGGCTTCATCAAGGAGTTGACGTAGACCCGTGCCGTCGCGATTAACAAGGTAGACTGTTGTTTTGGCCTTCCATGCCTCGTGCAGGTCCCTATCCAAGATGGCGGGTATCGGATGCCGGTTTCCAGTAATGGCGAGCCTGTCTCCCGCAGCAGACCAAGACGGAAGGTATTGCCAGGGAAGTGTTTTATCGGGGAGCGGTTGTTCACGATCGCGTGTGTCAACGTTAATAAATGTCAGTCGAGCTCCCAGGGCGTGAGAGACAGAGCCAGCAATCTCTGAACCATCGGGAGACCACGCAAGGGAACCGGCATACGGGAGGCTTTCGACATCTTCCTCGCCAAACCTCCCAAGATGGAGCCTGGATTTTATCTGATGTTTCCAGCCGTCGTAAACGTAAGCAAACCGTTTGCCATCCGGAGACCACGTCGGACTTCTCCTACTAATCTTTGTTTTTTGCTTGAAGACGCGCCGGACATTAGACCCATCAGAGTCCATCAAATACAGGTCCCACACACCTTTCCGCTGGCGATCCGAGACGAAGAGAATCTGCTCACCTGTCGGAGACCAGACCGCACTTATATCGTGAGCGGGATGTTGTGTTAAGTTCACCTGTTCGGAGCCATCCGGATTCATCATGTAGACTTCGCGATTACCGTCCCGTGTAGAGCTAAACAGGATTTTAGGGGTCGTCGGTGCTTTTGCTGAAACAGCACAAATGCCCACAGATAACAACACTATTAAACTGAATACACATAAAACGAGTGTCCATTTCATACATATTTCTCCGAGAATATATTGCAGATATGTGTTTCTTTTCCTGCAATAGTGGTCCACGACTCAGTGGAAAGTGTTTTTTCATCAAAAGCAGGTATTTTTTGTGTTGGAACGAGAGTGTTACCATCTACAGATAGACCGAAAATACGAAGGTTTTTCGCTTCAGATGTAATGCCATAATGAAAATCACCGATCTTTCGCCAGACGAGCGCGTGGACACTCTTTTGGTACTTGTTGACCAAAGCGTTAAATGCCGCATCGTCGCCAGACAAAATATCGTCGATTAACTGAACATCGCTTTCTTGTTTCATGGAGCTATCCTAACAAGTGGATTTAATCGCGTTGGTATACGTCAAAACACTTAACTGAACCACTTATGCATTATTATATTATTATAGACGCGATTTTGGGTGGAAAAACGTGCATTCTGGAAAAAAAGAATAGCATTCTTACAGAGACGCGTTGCCTTCTGTTGTGAGTTGGCGTGGTTAACTATTCGTGTTGCTTAAGTTTGCCCCAAAGCGTTGTCATCTTTTCTCCGCCTGGTGAAACAGAGAAAAACGGCTCCGGCACCCACGCAGGCGATATATTCGTTGACAGATGCGTCGTGAGTTGAATGGATTCTGCGCGTTCTTCACCCGCAGCATCAACGACATAGAGAAAAGTCTTGTGCTCGGCTTCTAAATTATCCGAAACGTAAACGATCCACTTTCCATCCGGTGACCACGCTGGACTGTGCTTCCTGAATACATGCCCCGCAGGCACGCGCCCACCAAGCGTCACGCGACGGAGGTTACCACTCTCGACATCTATAGTGGCAATCTTTGGGCCTATCCCAAGCTCCCAAGTGGAGAACGCAATTTTCTTGCTATCAGGAGACCATGCTGGACTGCGTCCCCTCTCTCCAGCCATTGCCAGTTGTTTCGGATTTCTGCCATCAGCGGATACAATATAGAGATAAACACGATGATCAGGTTGGAGTGTATTGTATGCAATCCATTCGCCATCCGGAGACCAAGAAGGCCCCCAGTCGTCCCCGCCCTTGGTCAGTTGGCTGAGTTTGTCGCCAGTTATACCCATCTTGTAGACCCGATACTTTCCACTTCGATTAGAGATAAAAGCGATTTCCGTCCCATCCGGCGACCAGGTCGGGGTCGTGTCGTTGGCGGAATGGTCGGTGAGTTGCCAGCGTCGTTTGGTCCGCATATCCATGACATAAATATCATAAGAATCGGCATTCTCATTGGACGCATAAGCCAAGTAGCGTCCATTCGGTGACCATCTCGCGTGGTTCTCATCCGCGGGGCCGTCAAGGATCGCTTGAAGGTTACCCCCATGTCTATCTATCATATAGATATCATAGTTGCCGTTCCTGTTAGTAGAGAAAGAGATATACTCGGAACCTATATCTTGTGCTACCACATTTATCGTAAGTAGAACACTACTCAATAACATCAGCGTTACTAACACTGTATATACACACTTATTTTCCATTTCCACGATTAACCTCCAATTTATCGCTTCCCGCCAAGACCCAACGCTTTAGCGTGTGGGTGCTACTACTATGTTAATGTAGTTATGGTTTAAAATCTATCTCTTTTTTCGGGGCATTTATAGTAAAATCTAACCCGAGTTGCTACTAATGGGTTTTGCATGTTTGAAGAACCCTTTTCAGCACCTTTCTTCACCCCAGAGGGGTGGTATGTCTATAGAAAATCGTGTGTTCAACCTCTTGCACTCCAGCGGAGTGCCATGTGAGTAAATAGGGGGCAACTTGCGTTAAAATCTAAAATACTTTAAGTTGGTGAGATAGAACACATCACGCCTGCTGTATGTTAAAGACGCGATTTTTTAAGCAGAAACGTGCATAATGGCGGGAAAAAAAGACATAAAACTTGAATTTTAGTCAAAACGATTTTCTATACAGAAGTTGGAGAAATATCCCAGCAAATAAACCTTACGGGACTCAAGAGGATTCTGAAGTATTCAAGTTTTCTAAAATCCGGTGCGGAAACTGTAAGTGTGCTGCGTTGGGTTCGGCTGCCGCGCTGAATCGTTCATTGGAATTTTCCAGAATATTGATGGGGTTGTATATTTATTCAGAAGGTGGGGGTAGTTCTGCAATGTGCCGCTCTGGTTTTAGCGTCATCTCAATCTGCTTTCGACCCGTGCTCCAATTAAGTATGAGTTCAATTTTATACGTTGGCAAGACAGCAGTCGGATGCCCCGATTCTGCTGGTTCTGTTTTGTTAAATGTAAGGTATAGCATCATAATGTTATTGATTTGTTCCCATTGATGTTCGTAATCCTCGTGGTTAATGACGAGTTCAATGATTTTTAGATCCACCGGGGGTTGCGAGAAGACTACTTCTATTTCAGACTCCCAACTCTGATCGCTGAGTTCGTAGATTCTGGCTTCCTTCACCTCAAGAATACGACAGGCTTCTGTTGGATCGATGTACTTATTCGGATCACATCCGAATAAACAGCCGAAAAGTAGAATAGATACCAAAGGTTTTCTAAGCAGATGACTTTTCATTTGTATACTTCCTGAATTTGTTAAGTAAATGGGGGGCGTTTCATAAATAAAGTTGTGAAGTATAATGATATGCGGCTGATCGGCGTGGTTCTAATCTTGTAAGCGAAAACTTACCGCTCCTTGGACCAGACCCGCCTTTAACCTATACCTGTGTAAGTTCCAGTTGCGTTAGCAACGAACCTATGGCCTCTGCATCATTTGACCCATCATCATGAGCATTTGAGCGAGTTGCTTGAAGTCACCGAGATTAATGAACAGGTTCGCAGCAATGCCATTGTCCCGTGCTTTCGCAGAGAAACTGGCACTATAGTTTTCGGGCAAGGTACTGAACATACCCAAAAACAGTTGGAACGGTGCCGCGTTATCCGGATCCATATTTTCCCCCAACGACGTTAAGGTTTTAACCGCGGTAATTGGAGAGATCGCCAGAAGAATGTTGTTGTCGGTCCCTAAGTTATCAACGAGTTGCTGATAACTCGGATGGTCAGCAAACTTCTCCTCGCTTCCTACTCTCCTATCAAGCACCATTTGCATAGATGTCGGATCTGTACCTATTGTGAAAAGGAGTTGTCCTTCAGTAAAGGCGTAATACCAGTGCCATTCAGAGGACACTAAATTAGAAGTTTCAGGCACCGCCTCTGGAGCATCTGCTTTAAAATTGGGAAAGACGTAACTTTTAATCTCAACGCGGTTATGCATTATCGACTTACCCTGATACGCCTCTGTGTAGTTGAGTTTTTCCAGAAACACCTCATCCATATAGATTTTCGCACGCTCTTCATCTTTCAATTCATAGATAAACACAGGCACGGAAGGATCCCCTAAATTGAAAGAGAAACTCCATCGGGTCGCCAAAGATTCATAAAAATCTTTCGTCTGTTCAAGGAGTGCCTCTCGCTTCGCCCGTTGTTCTGGCGTATTTTTTGGAAAAAACTCAAACCACAACCTGCCTGTCTCAGTGAGAAGCTTTGGGCTCCCTTGAAAGGCAGCATTCATGAATGCCTGATTTGGAAGTTCATCGAGGAACGCCAATTCGTCGGATACTGCTGCTAACACTTTCAAAAATTCACTATCACTTTTGAATTTCAGGAACGGCTTGATCTGTATATCAGTTCCCTCGATCTGAAGTCGGAGACTTGCATATCGCACCTGCTCAATGGACGCTGTATTTTCAGATATACCCGTAAGAAGTGGAACGACTGCATCGAGCATTTCATGGTCATCTTCAAGGTTATCCATAATTGATTCCAACGCTTCCGCAAGCGGTCTGTCAAGCGTGGCGATAGCACCTTCAACGTCAAAGTAAACCGCCAGTTGATCGGTATCCGCCAAAATATCACTCAGAAAAGCAAGATAATCAGGGTTTTGCGCAACAGACTCTCTTGTTCCGATATAGGTGTCAATAACATTTTCACAGACCGCAGGGTGTTTTGAAAAGACAAACGTATCCCCCAAAATAGCAATACTTTCCGCATCGTCGCTGTCGTTCCAATAGGTTACGTCCTTATATTCCGTGCGTTCGTCCGCTTTCGTCACCTTTTCAGTGATCTGTTTCATTGTTTCAGGGTCTTTTAGTTGCGCCAGAACAGCGAATTGCAGCGGTTTCAAACGGGTAAGGACGATTGCAAAATCTCGACTCACATTAAAAACTTCTTCCAACGCAATCAAACCCTCAAATTGCTCCCCGAAAGTATCCGACAAAATTTCCATAGAAATATCGGATGCCTGCGTTTCAGGTAGCAGGTCTGTTTTCAACGTATTAATTCTGTTATCCAAATCAAGTAAACTCGGACAATAAATGAGTCCTAAAGTCTGTTCTGGAATTAGGTGCAAAACACTGTCCTCTGGAACAACACTTGATGCAGTCTCAGACGGTTGCAAAGGCGTATCTGCTATACCGAGACAAGCAAATAGAAGCGTTGTCAGGAGCGTTAACGCCGTAAGTCGGCAGGGTAAAATTTTCTTTATCATTACGGTTTTCCCTCTGGTAGTGGTTGCGGACGGATTTCGCGTGGATTGGACCTTGATCGTGGCGCTTCTGTCGCTTGTTTAGAAAGCCATTCTTCTATTTCAGTCGGTGAGTTAAAACGTTCTAAAAGATAGTTTGCTGCCTTCTGATCGGTTTCCAGCAGCTTCAAAAGCCCCGCATCCGTCCCGTTTTGAGATAAGAGTTCTCTGATAGAATTGATTCGCTTTACCGACATCGATGGCGGTAGCTCTGTTTGAGAGTTCTCCGTTGCAACCGTGTTGTTTTCGTTTGAATGGATGGCTGGCGACTCAGTTGATGCCGTCGCGGATGTTGTGGCTTGCGATTTTGGCACCGGTATTCCCGTAGTTTGCGTGTCAAATTCCGTAAGCGTCGGTTGCAATATAGACATGTCTTCCGGGACAGTATACTGGATATTTTCCAATTCGCCTCCTACGAGGATTTGTTCTGTCATCCATTTCATCTGTTGCCCGAATTCACCTTTAAAGTTGGCAAGTGCCCAAAATTGGAAATCCTGTTCCTTGCGGAGCCCCATCGTAACAGCGGCCATTACCTTCTGAAAGTCGCCGGGTGTGTCAGCAACGATTTTATGAATGCGTTCCGCCATTTCGGCTTCATAATCCGCAGGCTCGCCTTCGGGAAAATGCTCTCGGAAAGCCTTTTGTGAAATTTCCGCCAAGTCAAATTTCGGACCGTTTTCATCTACTCCAATAATAACGTTCAGGAATTCTTGGAGATTGAAATCAGGAAATTCACCTTCTTCTACACCTTCCATTCTCTCTTCCATGAACTTCATACCAGCATCAAGTCGGGCCGATAACTCTGGACCCAAAGCCTTTTTCATGCGCTCGATGTCTTTTGAGCGCAATGCTGCTTTGTATTCGTCCATATCTATGTCATCTATGCTTGGCAGGGATGCTTGAGGGGTTGCATCAGTGCCTTGTGAAGGGGTTGCGTTCTCAGTTTGGGACACTTTGCTTGGTGTGACACTTTCCTGAACCGATTTCGTTTCAATAGGTGCCTCGGTCTGAGGATTTGGAGTCCGTAAAAACGCCAGTCCAACGAGAGAAACAAAGCATAAACCTATAATGATCGGAAACAGACGATTTTTCATGAGAGACCTCCTGTGTTTTCAATGTTATGTAACATCAATCGTTTTCGTTTTCAAGCGCGACGTGAAACATCCCACGCTTTTTAGTCGCCACATAAAGCCTATTACCATTAATAGTGGCAGAGATGATACTGCCTGGCACTTCTGGTGAAATTTTTTCCCATTCGCCATGGCTATTCAAGAGATGCGCGCCACTATTGCCAACACCATAAACCGTTCTGCCAGCCACAGTCATTCGGTCTATGACGGTGTGTACGCCTGTCTTATCGGTTATTCCGCGCCAGTGTTCACCGTCTGCTGACATCAAGACCCCCGAATCTGTCGCAACAAATACAGTTGCATCTGCGAAGACTATCTCGTTGAAATGCTCGAAGCGAAGCGGTAGATTTGAAGTCAAATCTTTCCATGTGTTACCACCATCAAGCGATCGAAATAGATGCCCATCCCGTTTTCCGACGTAGACGGTTTCACCTGAAACAGCAAGCACGAGGTCTTCCGCCTTATCTTCCAGAGTCATAGCTGCTGTATCCACAAGTCCAGTATTGAACCATTCAGATTCACCGCGTTTCCATCTGAAAAGCCTTCCCGCATATTCCACGTAGAATGTCTCACCGCTGACTGCCAATGCACTTGGGTATTTTTGCATCTGTTGAGCTGGGTCCATCTGCTGTGCTATTTCGGTTACCGTATCAGCTTCTTCATCATTGTCGAGCGTGTTATCTACTCTATCTTTTTTCAATGCAGCTTCTATTTTTTCTATGGAGGAACCGCTGCTGAAAGACGGAACGCCTTGGATAGGGATTAAGACGCTGCCATCCGTCGAAAGACGGAAAATGATTAATTCCTCTTCTGTTCTCAGGGCGATACCGTAAAATATATCGTCAGAAATTGTTAATTGAGAAGCAACAAAAAGATCGCTAACTTTTTCTACCGATTTTGGCGTAGATTCGCCAGAATTGAGACGAAGTGCTTCCCAAGACTGTCCGCCATCAGTAGATTTGGCAATAGACATGATTGTATTCACGTAGAGCGCATTCTTGAATGCGACTAAGTTGGATACGTTGGTGCCAACGATCCCCTTCATGAATGGATGCCACGATTTTCCACCATCCGTTGATCGGGTAACCCCGAAAAATCCAGATTTGAGAAGCGTATTCTCGTCCACGGCTATAGCAGGGAACAGACCGGCGGGCATCATTGAATCCATCATCGATTTCACGTCGAACGTGTCCTGGTTAAAACCGGAGCTCACCCATGTCTTTCCACCATCAATTGAGCGGAGGGTCGTCATCAACCCCAATGCCAAAAGCGTCTCACCAGTTGCGAATATCTTAACACTCGGTGATACTTTTTCTATAGGTGTAAGGCTTGTGGGTGTTATTTCAGCCCACGAATCTCCTAAATCGGTTGAGTGGAAAATTTCCCATGCACTTGAACCCTCGCCTCTCATAAGTTGCGCTGCAAGTTGTCCTGCGTACGCGACCCTACCATCAGCGGTTTCCAACTCAGCAAAATCAAGACCTGTCCCGACGTAGAGGTTATTCTCAGAAACTGTCAAAGAGTGGATCGCTCTGGATGTTTCAATCGTCAGTTTTTCCCATGCACCTGAATGCACACGGTAAAGCCCTTGATTTGTTCCAACAAACACACTGTTTTCAATAGCAGCAATCGCGAGGACGATTCCTGCAGCGTTCTTATCAATGAGGGGTGTCCACGGCTGACCCGCATCTTCGGAGCGAAAAACCTGATTGTCGAGGGCAAGGTATAATCCTTCGCCCGTTGTTACGAGTCCAGTAGGTCGCCCTTTCGGGCGTTCACCAAGCGATTTCCATGTTTCACCGTTATCAACGGAAGCCAATACTTCACGGGTAGCGACGAGGTAGAGGGTATCACCCCGTTCTGCCATCGGTGTAGTGCTGTGCCCGATTGTCACAGAAGTGTTGATAAGCGTCCATGTAGGTGCTTCTGGTGCCAATCTATAAATACCGACTGGCGAAGCGGCGTAGATGTCTCCTTTAGAACTTGCCATTAAACCTGAGGTTGTCGCTCCTTCTTCAGGACCGCTCGCTTGTATCCACTGCTGCTGTGTTGACGGAAGCACCTTCTTTTCTATCTGCGCTGCACCAAGCGTAACAGGTTCCGAAAGTTGTGGACCAGCACCGTTGTTCTGACCGGTACTCTCAAAACGTCCTGCTTGGTTCCGTAAATCGGGTTTTGCCTGTGTGTCAAGGACAATGGAGGCATCAATGATTTCAACCGTAGTGTCGGATTGCGCGTCTATGTTGTAAGGCTTCTGAAAACGCGCGAGATATTGAGATCCCATCCCCATTATTAGAAAAATAAGAATCGCTGTTGCAGCAGAAAGTGTCACCGGGATCAACGGTTTACCGCCAGATGGCGTAACAGGTCTCATACGTGAAACCGCGCGCATAATATTTTCCGTGAGATTTGGCGTGATCTGAAAATGTTCCAAAGCCTCCCTTACCATCGGTTCCTCTCTTTTTAATCGCTGTTGTGCCCGACGAAGCCGACTCTTAATCGTATTCACGGAGACACCTAAAAACGAACCAATCTCTGCCGCCGACATATCGCCGAAGTAATGCAGCGTGATGACCGTTCGGTCGCTCTCTTGAAGTTTCGCAAGCAGATTTTTCACGACTTCGCGTTGGGTTTCCACTGCTGTTCGTTCGTTCTCTTCAATAATATACCCAGAATACGTCGCTTTTTCTAACTGCACACTGCTCGTTTCCTCAATCGGCTGCGTCCGCAAACGCTTTTTACGCAGCCACGAGCTGCATTGATTCGCAGCAATCACATAAAGCCAACTCGCAAAACTCTGTGGCTTTTTCAACTTCGCTAATTCCTGATATGCTTTTAGGAACGTATCCTGTGTGATTTCCTCAGCGATGTGGAAATCTCCAATTTTACGCCACACAAGCGCGTGGACAGGCTTTCGGTATTTTTTTACAAGCGTCTCAAAAGCGTTATCATCGCCATCAAGAACGCGATGGATGAGTTCAACATCAATGTCTTTCATATTTTACCTCCGATTGCTCTATAATGACGCTTGTTAGGCACGAAATGGGTGCATAATTCCAAATTATAATTTACACCAATGTTACACCATTTCTAAATGTGCATGTAGCATAAACTGTATGAAGTTTAAGAATTTAATTCGATATTTTGACCGATTGCCTATAATGACGCTTGCTGGATGCGAAATGGGTGCATAATTCTGAAAAAATTGGATTTTATAGTAAATTCCATAATTATTTGCACACACAGTAGGCTCGTAGGGGCTGGGTGACCCAGCCCCTACGAAGGGGCAATGTGGGGTCCTACCGCGAAGTGTAAACATATTTTCGGATTTTACTATAATACAAACGCATACCACATTTCTGTAATCTATATGTGTTAGGACTGTTTGATTACGGCTTGCGCAGGCAGCATTTCGCCGAGGCACGGAGACCTCGGCGAAGAATAAAACCTTCTGTATAAGTCCTGATATTATTTCCTCAACGGATGTTTGCCAAAATGACCTTTCAGCACCTTGGCACACTAATCCGTTGCGGCGATTTTATTCAAATCCCAGATGAAAACCGTGCCATCTGAATCGCCACTCGCCACTGCCTTACCTTTAGCGAGTGCCATTCCAGAAAGTGCCTTATCTTCCAAAAATGTCACCGCACCGATTTCACCTGTGTGTCCTGTGAGTGTCTGGATGGGCTGCCCAGTTGTGAGGTCCCACAACCGAACCGTTTTATCGGAACTCCCACTGGCAAGAAGTTTAGCGTCCACTGCGAAGTCTATAGCAGTGATACCTGCCGTATGCCCAGTAAGCGTATAAAGCGGCTTGTCGGTGTCCGCCTTATTCCACAATTGGATCGTTTTGTCGGCACTTCCAGTCGCGAGGATTTTCCCATCTGAATAGAGCGTTAAGACCTTAATTGAATCTTTATGTCCAGATGTAATACGCCATTCACCAAGCCTTGGAACTTGAACAAGGCACTGCTGCGGTGTGCCACTGAGTACCCTTGCCTTGACTTCGCCTCTGTAGGAACACGCGATTGCTATGAGATCCACCTCCCTTGAAGACGATTGCGAACTCCGACGACCTGCATCACGTGTATGCCAAGACCGAATTGCATCGTTTTCGCGACTTGCACTCCAAAACCTTTTACCGTTAGCAGAAAACGCAACAGTGTTCACAGGTGCCGTGTGTTCCTCTCGGATCCGTCTGAGTCTCCCAGTTTCCGTGTCCCACAACCGTACCGTTTTGTCCAGTCCGCCACTGATGAATCGTTTACCGTCCGGAGAAAAGGCGACTGCTAACACCGAATCTGTATGTCCGGCAAGTTCCATCAGTGCTTTGTAGGTCCTTGCATCATAGATATGGATACTGTTTGCGGCTGCTATCGCGAGTCGGTTTGCGGATCGAGAATATGCGATAGCGTTTATAGGTCCCTCACTGATATCAATTCGGGCTACGGCACCCATAGGTAAATCCTGAGTAAACCCATTTGGCAGCAATACTGCAACAGTTAGAAATAGGATAAAACTTCCTAATTTCGTTATCTTCATTTTTCTATCCTTGAGGACTTACACAGCCCCCGCTGCAGGGTTTTTGCTGGGGTGTTTCTTCAGGGTTTAAAACCCCGCCTGCAGCGCGTCATACGTCCATTATTATGGAAATTTGCGTAAGCCCTGTCCTTATCAGTTATCAGTCTTAGTATCTATGGAGATCGTCGCGAGGAAAGAATTAACCTTCCCCTTCCCACTGAATGCATTACCGGTAGCCGCCACCTTAAAGTGTCCACCGCTATCAAAACTATGCGTAAGTTTTCCAACTTTACCGGGAGAAATACCCGATGCTGAGGTAAGAATAACTTTAGGCATCCCGTCCGAGTTAAGTTCCGTGTCGCTTGCGAAAAGGATGAAAGCCGCTGCTGCCTCCGCACGACCGATCCGGAGATCAATAGTGAGTGTGCCACCGTCTTTAAACGCTGTCGTGTCAATCTCAACAACGGTGTAATCTTGGTAGGTGGCTTCTGGCGTTCGGAAAACACTCAAAACCTGTTGCGATCGCTTCTCATCGTTGAGTGTTATCTTCTTTGTCTGTGCGGTGAGAAATCTTGGCATATATTCGGACTGATTTGGGCTTGTGGTGAACCCACTGCCTCTATTAGGCGTAGTAGACTTGCCGAGTTGGTTCCGCACATCCGGTTTCAATGCAAGATTCA
>JAJEGI010000179.1 GCA_022819945.1 Candidatus Poribacteria bacterium | reverse complement strand
GGGCTTTGTCACCCGAAAGTTGTCGAAGCCATCCGTGAACAAGCAGGTAAACTGCTTCACACATCCAATCTCTACTATATCCAACCGCAAGCAGAACTCGCGAAACTGCTCATCGACAACTCCGACATGGATCAGTGCTTCTTCTGTAATAGCGGTGCCGAAGCAAACGAAGCCGCCATCAAACTGGCACGGAAATACACCAAAGACAGCGGCAGAACGGATGCCTACGAAATCATCACCATGGATAACTCGTTCCATGGACGGACAATGGCGACAATCACCGCCACCGCGCAGACAAAATATCACGTCGGATTTGAACCGATGCTTGAAGGTTTCAAATACGTGCCGTTCGACGATCTCGAAGTGACCGAAGCCGCCATCAACGAAAAGACCTGTGCTATTTTAGTCGAGCCGATCCAGTCCGAAGGCGGCGTTAACATCCCCAGCGACGGTTACCTCCAAGGCTTACGAGAACTCTGTGATCAACATAATCTACTACTTATGTTTGACGAAGTGCAGACAGCGATGGGAAGATTAGGCACATTTTTTGGTTACCAGAGTTACGGGGTCGTGCCAGACGTCATCACAATGGCGAAAGCACTCGGTAGCGGCGTGCCTATCGGTACAATGTTAGCAAAACGAAACATAGCAGAGAGCTTTGTTCCGGGCACCCATGCAGCAACATTCGGTGGAAACCCGTTGGTCACCGCGGCGGCATCCGCAACCGTCAAAACGATCCTTGAAGAGAATCTCACCGTGAATGCCGTTAAAATGGGAAACTATCTCGCAGGCGGACTGATGGAACTCAAGGATAAGTATCCGATCAAAGAGGTGCGCGGGAAAGGCTTGCTCCGCGGTTTAGTCATGGAAGTCGATGGCAAGCCGCTCGCCGCGAAATGCATTGAGAACGGGCTTGTCACGATATGTACCAACGATTATGTCCTCCGATTTTTACCGCCGCTCAATATCAATACAGCGCACGTTGAGGAAGCCGTCAATATCGTCGAAAAATCGATGTCGGAAGTCCTTTGAGATGCCATATCTGACACGCCTAACCCGCAGTAAGAACAATCTGCAGACTGTAATCCTGCGGATAGTACACGGCGGGTGTCTACTCCTGTTTACAGTCATTGCCGGATGTGCGCCAAGTACCGCCACGGTTCAATTGTCGCCCGCGACCCGCGCGGAAGTGGACGCCATGCTCAACACATTGCAAGCAAGATACGACCTCACCGACTCCTTGAAGATTCCGCAGATGATGGTAACAATTGAGGAAGCCGAACAGCGCGAAGAAGTTCGGGAATCACTGTGGTATAAGAAGTCGGAAAATGGTGGAGAATTGCTCCATATCCAAGCGTTAGGCCCCGTCAATGAACCGCGCGGGGTCGCTATCGCCAATCAAGACAAGAATCAGTTCATGCTACGCCTTCTCAACGAACAAAAAGCCTTCCTCGGTCCATTATCTGACGGGGCTTTGCAAGAAATTTTCGGTATAGATCTACGCGTGTCAGATGTCCTAAGTGCCATTTTCGCCAATCCGTTCCTTGATGGACGCACCAACGAATTCACATCGGTTGAAAACTCTGGTGCGAAATTTACCATCACCCGTCCGGGAACCCAAGAGGGACACATAGAAACCATTACGCTTCTTGTCCGAGAGGATGAACCCCGGGTAACGGAGTGGCATATCTACGATGGAAAAGGAATCCTTCAACAGCGCGCAGCCTTCGCCGACTACCGTCAAGTGGGGGGTATTCTTAGATCCCATAGAGTTGAAATTGAGCGTCCACTCGAAAAAACACGAGTCACCGTGAAAATCGCCAAAGCCGAACTGAATGTCGAGATCAAAGATAGTAAGTTTGATATCAAACCCTTCCTAACGGAGGATATCGAAATTATTCCGCTGGCGCAATCAGCGCAGTAGTCGGTACAATCGTGCAAAACATACGCGTCCGCGCCCACGCCAAAATTAACCTCTACCTGGATGTCGTCGGAAAACGCCAAGACGGTTATCATAACCTCGAAACAATCTTCCACTCCATCGGTTTGCACGATGATGTCATCATCCGCAAGCAAGACACAGAGGAGATAACCGTTCACTGCGCGCATCCAGCAGTGCCATCTGACGCACGCAACTTAGCATATCGTGCGGCACAATGTCTCAACGATGCAGTAGACGGTATCGGCGGCATTGTGATCGATATCCACAAACGGATTCCAATCGCTGCTGGACTCGCAGGCGGGAGCGCAGATGCCGCTGCTGTCCTTCACGGCGTGAACGAACTTTTGGGGCTCGGTTTCACACGAGAAACGCTGATGCGCTTCGGGGCACAGTTGGGAGCAGATGTCCCGTTCTGTCTGCACGGTGGTGCCGCATTCGGACAAGGCATCGGCGACCGGTTAACGCCGCTTCCCACACTCTCCGACCTACCGCTCCTGCTTCTAAACCCGGGTATCGAAATCTCGACAGCCGCCGTTTTCAAAAAATTGAATTTTTCCTTGACAAAGCCTGAAAAAAAGGATATAATTATAAGGACTTACATAGAGAAGGGTGATGTCCTCGGCATCGGGAAAAACCTTTACAATCTCCTTGAGATGCCAGTTTTTTCCCAATACCCCGAAATCGATGCACTAAAAACTGAGCTATCTACGCAGGCTGGATGTTATGGTGCGTTGATGTCAGGGAGTGGTGCTACACTGTTCGCTGTGATGCGTGATACGCAAGCGGCACACCGAAGCGAATCACACTTCAAAAACAAGGTCCGTTTTTGCACGACGACGGTAACCAGTCCTGTCGGGGTATACATCAATGATTAAAGGGCGGTAGCCAAGCGGTAAGGCACAGGTCTTTGGAACCTGCATGCGTAGGTTCGAATCCTACCCGCCCTGTCTCCTTTTTGATACGGCTACTGAATCTATGAAAAATCCTTTAACGATTAGGTTTTCGCCCTGCGCTCCATTATATTACGCACAGGTTTTCCATAACATCAAAAGCGTTAGCACGGAATGAAATGGAGTGCGGATTTAAGAAAGGTACTCAGGCATCTAAACGCACGAATTTTAACCGCAAGGAAAAGTAAAAATAAAATGCAACAAGCCAAATTAGAGGTTCAACAACGCGACACTTTCGGGAAACAGCATGCACGGGCACTCCGCCGCGAAGGCATTGTTCCCGCCGTCCTCTACGGGCGCGCACAAGATACCTTGACAATCCAACTCAATGCTCGAACCTTCAGACAATTCCTACGAACGTACGGTGAAAACGTTATTATTAATATGGATATCGGTGAGGAAAATACCGAAACCGTTATCATCAAAGAAATTCAACGCCATCCGGTGCAAAAGCATACGTTGGTCCATGCCGATTTTATCAGAATTTCTCTTGATGAACCTGTGACATCCGGCGTACCGATAATTCTGGAAGGCAGCCCACCGGGTGTTCAAGAGGGAGGCGTCCTCGAATTTCCGCTCCGCCAAATAACGGTTCACTGCTTACCTATGCAAATACCGACCGATATCTCGGTCGACGTGGGTGAATTGGACATCGGTGACGCTATCCATGTGAGCGATTTAAGCCTCGACGAGGAAATTGAGATCATAGACGATCCGCAACGAATTATAGCGACAGTCAGTCAACCGCGCGTCCAACTTGAAGAGGAAACACCAGAGGCTGAAGAAGGTGAAGAAGGTGAAGTTGAAGGTGAAGAAGGTGAAGAAGCCGCTGAACAGCCTTCCGAACCAGAGGTTATCTCTCGTAGACGCAGTGACGACGACGAAGACGACGAATAGCACTGCGCATATAACGAAAACACAAGAAAGGTGCGTCAACAGGGACACTATCCCTGTTAAAATTGGCGCGCTTTTCTTATGTATTCTCGTCCTGGCTATCACGCTTAAAGGCAGTGCACAAGCACCCGCCGTTCGCTTCATCGACGCTGAAGGAAAAACCCTCGCGGAGATACCCGCACATCACCAAGACGAGCAGGTCTACCTCCCCGTTGATGCCGTGAAACAGGTCATTGACCCCAGAGCAACCCACCAATATAACCATCCCCGAAAACGACTTACCCTTAAAACGAAAGGTAGGCAAATCCGCCTACAAATGGGTAAATCTACAATTAGCATCGAACCAGACAGCCAAACACTGACCCTCTCCACACCGCCTATAACCATCGCGCAACAGCCAATGCTACCTGTCGATTTTTTTAGGCAACTTCTGCCTATTCTCAACGACGTTGAAGTCATCTATAACTCTAATTTGAATAGGCTGCAGATAAGACCCAAGAGCACTTGGGCACCCGTGGAGACAAACAACCACGAAAACTGGGCAATCATTATCGATCCAGGACACGGCGGCCTCGACCACGGATGCGCAAGCAGCACCGGAAGACTTGAGAAGGATATTGTCCTCACACTCGCAAAACAACTTCAAGAGCGGATCAAACAACAAGGTATACAGGTTCATCTCACCCGTGAGAGAGATACGAAAAAAACACACTTTGAACGCATTCAGATCGCCGAGCAACATCAAGGGCAGCTCTTCCTCAGTCTACACTGTAACACCTCTTTTTCACCACATGAAAAAGGCATCAGGATATACCTCAATAACCCCAAAGGTCGAATCCGGTTCCCAAGCACTACCAAGCCAGCACTCATCGGACAACGGTTAAAAGTTCTTGCCCAAGTCAATTTTTTAAAGCAGAGCCAAGACTTCGCACACGCCCTACAAACAGAACTCAACTTCCTCACAGAAACCCCAATCAAGATTATCGACCTACCACTCATCGCGCTATCTGAAACCTATATGCCAGCTGTCATTTTAGAAATCGGCTACCTTTCTAACGTTGAGGACTTAGAGAAACTCTCTAACGCTGAGTATACCGCAAGCGTTGTAGAAGCGATCACCCGCGCGCTCCAACGCTATATCGCCTCCATTAATCAGTATAACGTCCCAACATCACCAGAGCAGAATACGGACAATTAATCCATAATAATATGATAGACAATCAGAAAATAAGGACGACCTCTCAAACGCAAAACGAACGTACCTCACGGGCACAAGCTGGTTTCTCAAGACTCTTGGTAATCTGGGGAATAACGCTCGTTGTTGTTGCCATCTGCCTCGGTGTAACACTACTGTTGATTGAAAGGTCAAGGTTGACAGGGGTTCCGGTCGCACCGCCGCCGCTACCTACTGCCGCTAACCCTTCAGATACGCCACCACCACCGCAAGAGGTCAATCTATTTCTGCTTGATGCTACCACACTTACACTGGTCCCCATCAAAATTGAACGGCGACTCCATACAGATGATCTCACGAAACGTTTGAATCAAGTGGTCACAGCACTCATTCAGGAAACACCGCCTAACTTCAGAAACACAATTCCCCGTGGAACAGAACTCAATGAAGTCTATATCGACAACCAACAGACGGCGTACTTGGACTTCTCAAGCCATCTCACCGACGGGCATATTGGCGGTACAACAGCAGAATTTTTGACCGTCACAGCAATCCTTAAAACCGTTTTCGATGCATTCCCTGATCACATTAAACAGATCCAAATTTTAATTGATGGCGAGGAAATAAAAACAATCGCAGGGCATCTCAATCTCTCACAACCGTTACGTCTTCCGTAATAAAGTTGAAACAGTGCTTAATCACTCGGCACTACACAACATATCACAGATAAGCATGGACAAAAAAGTAAAACTCATCATTGGACTCGGCAATCCAGGGATGCGCTACGAACACACAAAACACAATGTCGGTTTCCGAGTGATTGACGCACTCTACGAAAAACTTTGTCAGCGAGATTCTTTGCTACGTCCCACGCACACATCAATTTGTAATTCACTCGTTATACAGACGACATGGCACGACACATCCATTATTCTCGCGAAGCCGATGACATATATGAACAACAGTGGTGCAGCGGTCAGTGCCCTCATCAAACGCTTTGAGATTCCGCTTCAGGAACTCTGTATCGTCTACGATGATGTTCATTTAGACATCGGTGTGATTCGGATGCGACGGAAGGGCAGTGACGGCGGACAGAAGGGAATGAAATCTATCATCCAACATTTAGGCACCACAGATTTTCCGCGTTTGCGCATCGGCATCGGCGAAGCCATCGGTGCTTTAATCGATTACGTCCTCACTGAATTTTCGGAAGACGAAGAAATTGAGATAACACATACCATTGATCGCGCCGTTGCAGCTATCGAAACCTTCGTCACAGACGATATTCTGACAGTCATGAATAAATTTAACAGTCGCTGAAATAGCAGTCTGCAGTCAGTCTTCAGCTGTCAACGGACTCCCTATCAGTTTTTGGAAACTTTCAAACCAAAACGGAGAAGACGCTTGAAATCTCAAAACCATCTAACCGAACCGCAAGGAAATATAAAAATATAAAAAAACGCAGCATGCAACAACGGCACATGCGAATATACGGAGAAAATACTTGAAATCCCAAAATCATCTAACCGAACCGCAAGGAAATATAAAAGTACAAACTGCCATTGACGCTGTGATGAAAGCCATGCGACTCTGTGAGCAGGTACAATCCGAAATGGTCTCAACAGATGCCATTCAAAAGACAGACCGAAGTCCCGTAACTGTTGCGGATTTCGGATCGCAAGCACTGATATGCAAGGCGATTGGTGAAGCCTTCCCTGACAACCCTATTGTCGCTGAAGAGAGCGCACAAGCACTCAAAGAGAACGCCTCGCTTCTGGAACGCGTCACAGGTTATGTGAACCAATTCTGCGAAGATGCCGTTTCAGCAGAAACCGTCTGCGAATGGATTGATCGCGGAAGCGGTGAAGTTGGACCGAACTTCTGGACCCTTGATCCAATTGACGGCACGAAAGGCTTCCTCCGCCACGACCAGTATGCCGTCGCCTTGGCTCACATTGTCGAAGGCATTGTCCAACTCGGCGTTTTGGGGTGTCCGAACTTACCACATCAATTGAACAATAGAGATGCAGAACGTGGATGCCTTTTCGTCGCTATCCGCGGCGAAGGTACGCGGCTTTACACAAAAACGGGAGATTTCATAGAACAAGTACATGTATCAGAATCGGTACACCGCTTTGCAGAGAGTGTCGAATCTACGCACGGTGACAGCGACGCACACAGTAACATCGCAAATGCTCTCGGAATCACAGAATCGCCTGTCCGTATAGACAGCCAAGCGAAGTACGGCATCGTCTCACGTGGCGAAGCCTCGCTCTATATCCGTCTGCCAAACCCGACTTTCCCAGATTACCGAGAATGCATCTGGGACCATGCTGCAGGACTTATTGTCGTCGAAGAAGCAGGCGGCACAGTCACAGATGCGAACGGTACGCCTCTCAGCTTCTTAACAGGAAAACGGATGCATGAGAATCGTGGCATCGTCGCAACCAACGGAAAACTCCATCAACACGTTTTGAGTGCTTTATCTAACTTATAAGGAGCGAATATAGGATATGAAAGTTGGGCAAATTGTTGCACCACGTCAGATCGAAATTATCGACATAGAACAACCGAACCTCGCTGACCATCCCGACGGCACTGTGATGATTAAAACCGTCCACAGTGCCATCTGCGGAACCGATATGCCATCGTTCGTCCTTGAACATCCAGCAGAAAGCTATCCGCTTGGACACGGGCTTTCGATCCACGAAACGATTGGCGTTGTCACCGACAGCAAATCAGATAGATTCAAGCCAGGAGACGAAGTGCTCGCGCTACCACGCCACGTCGGTGGACTCTCAGAATACTTCTTTTCGGACGAAAGCGTCACAATGCCGTTGACGGACTTTCCAAGAAAAGACTGTATCCTGATGTCTCAACCGCTCGGCACCGTTGTCTGGGCGTGTCGGAAACTGCCGAATCTACTTAACCTTGACGTAGTGGTCATTGGACAAGGACCGATGGGGCTGCTTTTCACGCACATGCTGAGCAATCTGGGCGCGAAAACGGTGATTACGACCGATCTTGTTGATTTCCGACTCACAGTGTCAAAGAAGATGCGTGCGACACATACGATTAACGCTGCAAAAGAAGATCCCGTTGCTGCTGTCAAAGAGATTACGGAAGGCAGAATGGCGGATCTGGTTGTCGAAGTCGTCGGACACCAAACAGAGACAATCAATCAGTGTCTCCAACTCCTAAAACGCGAAGGCACACTTCTCGCTTTCGGCGTACCGGACGACCATATCTACGATTTCCATTTCGCAGATTTCTTCCGTAAGAACCTTAAATTCATCGGTTCTGTCGGACCAGATGCACAGAACGATTTCCCGCTGGCGATGGACATGATTGCCCAGGGACGACTCGACGTGTCGCCGATTATTACACATCATCTGCCATTTACAGAAGCACAACTCGGTTTTGAAATGGCACTGAACAAGAAAGACGAGGCAATCAAGATAGTTTTCGACTATACATAGTAGTAGGCAGACTCCGCTCTGCCGTTACAACGGCAATTCAACAATCCGTCCTTCACGGCTGGACTGATAGATAGCGAGGATAATTTCAACGGCTTTGCGTCCCTCGCGTCCATCAACGAGATGCGAGGCATCGCTCTCAAGTCCGTTAATAAGGTTCTCCATCTGCCGCCGGTGATTCGCATGATTAATCGCTCTCGGATCGGACGCGCCACCGCCGGTATCTGTTTTTTGGGCGAATTTCTCTCGGATCCCCGCATCTTCGGGGAGTTCCGGGTCGAATTCCCATGTTACTATGTCCTCTTCGGCTAAGACGACAGTCCCGTGTGTGCCGGAGATTTCAGTTTTCTTAAGCATGCCAGGGTAAGCAGCGGTTGTGCCTTCAATAACACCGAGCGCGCCGTTCTCGAAGCGGAGCGCAGCGACAGCGGCATCTTCGACCTCTATCCGTTCATGCGCTAACGTATCCGTAAACGCTTGAACAGATTTGACAGGACCCATAAAATACTGGAGTAGGTCAATGGCATGGATAGACTGATTCATGAGCGCGCCACCGCCATCAAGGTCCCATGTGCCGCGCCAACCGCCACTGTCGTAATACTCTTGAGAACGGTACCATTTAATGTACGCATCGCCTAAGGTCAACTTGCCGAACCGCCCGCTCTCAATTGTGGATTTAACGAGTTGTGTACTTTCAGTGAAACGGGAATTGAAGATGGCACAAAGTCGGACACCGGCTGCATCGCACGCTTCGATAATTTCATCGCACCGTTGTAAAGTAATCTCCAACGGTTTTTCAACGATGACGTGTTTACCGGCTTCTGCAGCAGCGACAGCGGGTTCTAAATGCGCACCGCTCGGCGTACAGACGCAGACAATATCTAAGTCGTCCCGCTCGAGCATCTCCGCATAATCGGTGTAGCTGTCAACGTCGTATCGATCAGTAAGCCGTTTGGCGTTCTCAGCGTTCCGTGAACTCACTGCAACGAGTCGACCGTGTTCTAACTCAGAAATTGCGGCGGAATGGAAATCAGAAATCATTCCGCACCCGATAATACCAAATCCGTAAGTTTTCATATTTTGTCTGTTCCTTTAGTGAAAGTGAAGATTTACTACAATGAGTTTATAAAAAATTATGACATCCAACGAGCATCAAGTTTCAGAACACGAGTCTACAGAAGAACAAGACTCTGAGCAAACACCTACCAATAAAACCTTTAGAATCGTCTGTATGACGTTCTGCCTTGCCGTAACGGTGCTGTTTATCTGGGTCTGGCACCACCAAACCCAGTTCAACGACCAGTATCGAAAGGCAACTTTCCTCATGCGCAACGGCGAAGCAAAGCAAGCGATTGAAGCCTATCAAAAAGCGATCAAAAATAAAAAACGCACGATCTTCTTCACGCAAGAACCCTCGGCTTACAACAACCTTGGACAGGCATATCTGTATGCCGAAGAATACGCGCCTGCTGTTGAGAACTTCAAAAAAGTAATTGAAATGGCACCAAATATCGCCGAGGGCTACGTGAATTTAACAACCGCTTATCTACGACAGAACCTACCTGTCGAGGCACGTGAGACTTGCCTGCATGCCCTCAATACTTTCCCGAAAACCGCCTCACTCCACTACAACCTCGCCTGCGCTTACGCTTTAGAGGGTGAGTCAGAAAAATCGGTAAAGTCCCTCACACAAGCCGTAAATCTCAACCCAGACCTCAAAACGCTTGCCCAAGAAGAAACAGCACTTAAAGAGATCGTCTCTGAACTGCCATAATGTACTTTTTCGCTCAAGCTAATTATACGTCTACATCCCCCTATTTGCAACGAAAAATGGGCGAGAATGAAATCCCGCCCACCTCTCTGAAAAGCAGCAGATAAATTACACGATCCCTATTTCTTCAAATTACCCCACGTTGTTGTCAGTTTACCACGTGCCGAGATATCCAGCGTATCATTAACAATCTTCTGAAGTTCCGCTTCAGTCAGCGCGTAGTTGGCTAACATCAACTCATCAATACGTCCCTGAAAGAAACGCGGACAACACCCGTTATTCTCACCGCCGAACTTCAGTGATCTGTTCGGCATACTCCGTCCAGGTCCCTTCTGTGCGATAGCCGTGCCATCAGATTCGCCATTGATATAGAAACCGGCTTCCTTCCCATCCCATACAAGCGCAACATGGCTCCACTCTTTCGCTTTGATCTTACCATCAGAAATATGATAACCAGGATTATTGGTATCGTAGAAGTAGTAAGCGAGTTTCCCTTCTCCCGGTTCGATCTGAAGATAATAGGTGTTCTTGAAGAAGATGGTGAATTTGTTTTCCTGTCCACCCGCTGGGAGTTCGGCAGGATAAACCCACGCCATCATCGTAATCGCCTCGTCCATATCAACTTCATTGGAATGTGCAACCTCTATAAAATCGGCTTTACCGACCTCGCCAGCCATTTCCACGGCACTTCCTGAAATGCCTTCAGCCCACTTTACATCGCCGTTGAATTCACCGACTAAGCCGGCAGTCGCATCTTCAGTTGTGTCCCCCTTGCCCTCGTCGAAATGCCAGACATAAAGTTGCTTACCGAGTTGTTTCACATTGCCCTTTCCGCCCGCAGCGTAACCCGCAAAGCAGAGCGATAGACTTAGAAAAACGCATAGCGTCACAAGCATCCGGGTTCTCATCTGTGATTCCTCCTCATAAAATAAAAAGGAGGACGAGTACAAAACCCGCCCTCCGGTAGAAAACTTAGAAACAGGCAGGCATTGTGGCACTGCTGCTATGATAGAGAATAGTTATCTATTTTACATTTTCAACTTACCCCACGTCGTGGCAAGTTTGTCTTTCGGGGACACGGCAAAGAAGACACCGTTCTCCATATCTTGGTTAATTTCGTCAACGGTGAGGGCACGGTTGTAGATTGCCACCTCATCGACTAAACCCACCATACCATCAAGTCCTGTTTGTGCCTTACCGATACGGAAGACAACCTCAATGCTGTTAATCTTACCAGCAGGAGGCTCAAATTCGACATCTAACTTGCCATCAATATATTGGCGAATCATCTTGCCATCGTAGGTAGAGGAGATATGGTGCCACTCCTCTAAATCGGGTTTAATAGTCTGTTTATTTCGAGAGCCTTGCCACCCACCGATGTTAATCCACGTCTCAATTTGCGGAGCACCCGTAAACTGCGCGCTCCACTGCAGACAATAACCCCCGACATTCGCTCCGCTTCTGCGTCCCATCAGGTTAGAGTCACCTTGGGACTCTTCAGGAAAAAACCACGCTTGAATCGTGAGTTCATCGGTGATGTCAAGTTCAGGAACTGCGTCAACTTCTACAAATTTCTCAGTGTCTTCAAGATGGACAGCACCGCCAAATTTGCCATCTTTCGACCAGGCTGCACCTTCAAAAGTGCCTTCAATGTTATTCCCACTCACGTCTGTAACTTTACCTCCCTCATCTTCATCGAAGGTGAAGTACAACATAAGTGCCTCGTCATCGTTTATTGCCCACGCGCTCACACCAAAACTCAAGGCAATGACACAAAAAACAGTGATAATCGGTCTCATAACAGCGGACTCCTTTTTTACTTAGAAACTCGAAATCTGAATCTCCTTCGCCGTAATAAACTCAAGGAGCGCGGGAACACCTTCTTGTGTCTTTTGGATACCGCGCTGGATAGCCGGGATAATCTGATCAGGGGTTTCGACACGCTCGCCGTAACCACCGAATGCTTTCGCCATGTCAGCGTAGTGTCCAGAGATGTCTGTACTGCGGAACTTTTCAGTAGACACCGGCATGATCGGAATCTCAATCGCCATAGAGAAATTGTTGAAAAGAACAGAGAGAATCGGTATCCTTTCCCGCACAGCAGTCTCGAAATCCATACCCGTAAAACCGATAGCAGCATCTCCCCAGACGTTAACACAAAGATGATCAGGTCTTGCGAGCTTCGCACCCATCGCGAGTCCGAGACCATAACCGAGCTGCGTTGTTTTGCCCCAACCGATATAGGTGAGCGGCGCAACAGATTGCCAGAAAGGCGACATTTGGTCGCGCGGACTCCCCGCATCGTGCGTAATAATCGTGTTCTCGACATCAACGGTGTGCAACAGATCCCAGATGACGCGATAGGGTGTCATCGGCACCTCGTCAGAAGTGAGTTTAGACTTCCACGCTTCGAGCCATTCGGTTTTAACGGCACTAATTTCTTCAGTGACAGCTGCTCTGCGTTCTTCGGATGCACCGTTGGAACGGTCGCGGACCGCTTCCACCAGCCCATCTAAAATCAAACCCGCATCACCAACGAGAGCACTTTCAACGGGAACGTCTTTATTGATGTCCGCTGGATCTAATGTCGCATGAATTACGCGCTTTCCCTCTGGAATCCTGACACCGAAGCCGGTTCGTGTGAAACTGCATCCGATACCGAAAATCAGGTCGGCTTTCTGGAGATAGTGATGCACCGGTTTCGGAATCGCTCGTCCCCCAGAACCGAGTGCCAACGGATGGTTTTCTGGAAAAGCACTTTTTCCTGCCAAACTCGTTGTTACCGGTGCAGCGAGCAGTTCTGCTAATTCTTTCAAAGAATCCCAGGCTTGGGCATAGTGTACACCTTGCCCCGCATAGATGACCGGACACTCAGCATCCAACAACGCATCTGCAGCAGTTTCAATAGACGCACTGTCAGGTCCATAGCGTACTATTGGAACAGGAGTCGGTTCAAAAGGTTCGGAAATTTCTTCATTAAACAGATCCGACGGGAACTCAACAAGCGCAGGACGCGGTCTACCATTCCGAACTTGCGTAAAGGCACGCCGCATCGCTTCCGGGACGGCTTCAGGCAACGTGACCTGCTCACACGACTTTGTTACGTGTCGATAGTTCAGCGCAGAATTGAAATTCGGCTGGATCTGTGTCAAACTCCGAGAATAGCCACCCGGCAAAACCACAATCGGTGCGGAATCGCCATACGCCTGCGCGACACCGCCAAACGCGTTTTCGGAACCGGGTCCGCTCTGCATACAGAAGACACCAATCTTCTGTCCGGAGGTCATTCGGCTCATCGCATCCGCCATGTGAAGCCCAATCCGCTCCTGCCTGACAATAATCGGACGGATATCCAGTTTCGCCGCCGCCTCAATTATATGGTTTACCGGATAGGCAAACAGATACTCTACGCCTTCTGCTTTAAGGACTTTCGCAACTGCATCAACAACTTTCATTTTTTTAAGTTTCCTTGCGGTTCGATTTTTTATATTTCCTTGCGGTTCGGTCAGTCGAATTTGGGTTTGAAGGTACTACCCCGTAGAGCCTGCTTCGCAGTGAGAACCATTACATTACGGACTACCGTTGTTGAAGAACACAAACGCAGCTTGGAATGAAATGGAAAGCGGATCTATGGCGCAACGTTTTCAATCATCAACATCACCTTATCAAACTGCAAAGTAATATAAAATGCCATTACATTACGGACTATGTTTTTGGTTTTTTCATCTAATCGAAAAAACTTATATACTCGGACTCGTGGGTTTTCCCGCATCCATTACAAGCGGAAAACTATCGCCTTCCAATTTATCACCATCATTAACAGTAACAAACGGCTTCATGACGTGATTGCCACCTTCATCATACAAGGTCTCACCGGTCATGTAATGCACCGCAATCGCACGACGCGGACTCCGGCTCGTGTTGTCATGCGACCCATGCCATGTTAAGGAGTGATGATAATGGACATACCCTTTCGGCACAGGGCAGAACTCCACCTCCAACACGTTATCTTCAAAGCGATCCGGCATAGAATGGATGTCCTTGATGGAATGCAGGAACGGTATCTGATTGCCCCAATGGTGAGAACCACGGACCATACGCATACATCCATTACTTTCATCAACATCATCCAACGCAACCCAAGCACTGACCTGACTCGTTTTCGGCGTAAGGATCGGCCAATACGGCGAATCCTGATGCCACATGTTGACACCCCCGACTTGCGGTGGCTTGTATTGGATCTGGTCGTGCCACACACGTAACTCCGTCGTTGACATCAACTGTCCAATCTCTTCTACAATAATCGGATTATAAACGAGTCGGTGATAAGCAGGACTCGCTTCCCAAATATTAACGACTTGCCAGACGGGACTCTCCTCTCTACCACCGAGATTGACGATGTGCACCGGCTGCTGGACATCGGGTTTTTCGTAATCATCAATCACGCGTGCCAATTCGGAACGCAATTCGTCAACCTGTTCATCACTTAAAACACGGCTTCCGAGGAGAAACCCTTTTTCACGAAATGTGTCAACCTGTGCTTGGTTGAGCATACCTATTGCCTCCTACAGAAAAGACTTATATATTCGCCTTCGTCGGCTTCCCTTCATCCATCACAAGTGGAAAATGGTGACCTGCCAACTTATTACCACCGTTGACGGTAACAAAACGTTTCATGATGTGATTCCCACTTTCATCATAGATGGTTTCACCTGTCATATAATGCACCGCAATCGCACGACGCGGACCTTCACTCGTATTGTCATGCGACCCGTGCCATGTCAAGGCGTGATGGTAATGGACATGTCCTTTCGGCACAGGACAGAGTTCCACCCCCAACGCATTACCTTCAAAGTGATCCGGCATTGTATGGATGTCCGGGATCTCGCGCAAAAACGGCATCTGGCTGCCCCAATGATAGGAGCCACGCACCATACGCATACACCCATTGCTCTCATCAACATCGTCTAACGCAACCCAGGCACTTACCTGACTCGTTTTCGGCATGAGAATCCCCCACAACGGCGAATCCTGATGCCAACGGTTGACCCCACCGACTTTCGGCGGTTTGTATTGGATCTGGTCGTGCCAGACCCGCAGTTCTGTCGCCGACATGAGCTGTCCAATCTCTTCCACAATGATCGGATTGTGAACCAGTCGATAGTAGGCAGCACTCGCTTCCCAAATATTAACGATCTGCCAGACGGGACTCTCTTCCTTACCGCCGAGATTGGCGATACGTACCGGCTGCGGCACTTCAGGTTTCTCATAATTAGCAATCACACGCGCCAACTCTGAACGCAATTCATCAACCTGTTCATCGCTTAGAACGCGGTTTCCGAGAAGAAACCCTTTTTCACGAAATGTGTCAACCTGCGCTTGGCTGAGCATATCTGTCGCCTCCTATACTCTCTATTTCTTTGATGGTGGAATCTTGTAATTCTCTACATTGCTATATCTTATTTCAGGAATTGGTTATCCTATTTTTAAGTGCTACCCACTCTTCATCGCTGAGTTTCGGGGGCCACTCAATCCGGCTGCCGATGAGCGCGGAGCGATACGCCGCCATAATCAAATCAAAACCGAGCAGTGCGTACTCCAACCTATTCCGATGCGGTTGATTTTCGTCATCAAGCCACGTCGCAATCGCCTCCGTAAACGCTCGCTGCCCGAACTTATCATCTTCACCGAAGTGAGTCGGTTCAACAAAGTGCTCCGCCATACCGTCAAACTGATAACCCCATGACCCATTCTCTCGCCACCACATCCTGCCTTTAGTGCCCCAAAAATCGAGGTTGCACCGTGGATTACTTCCTGGGAAATCAACGGTTCCAAATGCTGTCCGTGCGGATTCAAAAAAGACGCGCGCCCCGTTCTCAAACGTATAGATCGCCATCAAATCTTCAGGGCACTGCCGATGTGGAACGTCGTAGATTTCAGCGCCTTGAACAGCACCCCACACGTGTGTAATCGGGATGTCCTTGAGCGCAAATAACACGACATCCATCAAGTGGGTATCCATATCAGTAATATCGCCTTCGGTACAAGCCCGGATGAAGTGTATATCCCCAAGACTGTCATCAGCAAAAAACTCCAGTAACTTCTCAGCAAACGGCAAATACCGCCGTTGGTGGTTGACGATAATCTTCAGTCCTGTTTTCTCATGCGCAGCGGCGAGTGCTTCCGATTCGCTGGGTCTCAGGGCAAGCGGTTTCTCTATCACCAACGCCTTAACCCCTGCTTCGGCAGCGGGTTCCACCCAGATATGCCTCGGCACCGTCGGTTCCGTTACAGCGTGGACAATATCGGGTTTCTCCTTCTCCAACATCTCAACGTAGTCTGTATACCCCGGAAGGTTGAGCTCTTCCACTGCCGCTTTTAAACGCTCCTCGTCAATCTCGCAGATGGCAATTACCTTCATATTCTCAATGCCAGCGTAGCACCGAGCATGATGGACACCGCGCCTACCCCCAACAATCGCAGTTCGATACGTCCCCATAACGCGCCTCCTCGTTGAAACTTGGCATTATATTAGCATGCCCACAAATTTGTGTCAATCGTTTGATTCGAGAATGTAGGAGCGATCTCCGAATTCCGACCCTTCAACTCAGAAATAGAAACGAAACGAAGAAAAGAAAAGATTCGGATAACTACCAAACTCCGATTGGAATTCGGGGACTTCGCCATTTTTAGGTCGTTTCCCGACACTGGCAAAACCACCGACAGAGAGATGAATATCCTCTGCGATGTTATAAGCTATCTGTGGAGCAATGAAGGTTGACGGATCGGATAGGTTAAACAACAACTGCCCGCTGACACTGATTAACGGAGTCACCTGACGAGTAACTCCGGGAGCCAGATAGTGCCTACCCAGCAAGTACACACCGCCTCGTGTGTATGCCGATCGCTCTAAATTGGTGAGGTAATCTTCGGATACCTTCGCACCCGCGCTGTTGAAATGATATTCGATAAAGGCGTAAGTTTCACCACCGAAACTATAGTCCAGACCAACAGAGGCTCGCAGGTAATCCTCCGATGTGTCGGATTCATCATCAAACGGCGTAACAAACACATAAGCCGTTTCCAACCAAAACCCCGCGCCTCCGATGCCACGCGCCACATCCAAACCGATAAGCACATCCCTCTGAAACGCTAACAACAAAACCGAGAAATCCGTCTCCGCGGCATTCAATTGCGTTCGGAGAAAAACGGCACTCTTGTCAAAATCAAACCCGTCGCCGAAGATGTATCCTGTATCTACTTCTCCCATCACACCTACCGGAACACGGACACGAACCACATCCACGCCGACGCGGTCCTCCGTATCCAGCTGGTCATAGGTATAGGGTGCAATAACATCGGTCGGGTTGACAATTCGCGCGCTCCCCCAAGCAATTGCGTCCCGACCAATCGAGAAGTCCGCAAAATCTGTGCTGAATTGAACTGAAGCCCGATCAAGATTATGATAAATCCCGACACTCCCAATCGGCGCATCCTCACTCGGATAGATCGGCGAGTCCAAATCCGCAACGCGATAACGCGACGCAGCGACACCCACAGCAAATGGAGATTGCGAAAAGAGTAAAGGGTCTTGAATGCGTGGCGTAAAATCGTAGGCGAGCGCAAAGGATAGTGAATCCGCTGGCGCGTAGGAGAGATTGAAACGCAAGCGGTTGACCACGACTCCCGTCATGGAGGCATCTGGAAGCGGTGAATTGAATATTGTGGAAAAGTTTTTGTAGTAACCACCCACTCGGAATTCCGCATCGGCGATCCCCACAATTGGCATCGTCATCAAACAGATAGCGAGTACCACAATTCCGCTTAACTGACAACTGAAAGTTGATAACTGACAACTATTACCTTCTCTCATCAGTATCTATCCGTCCGTCGCGAAGCGTAATCAAACGCGTCGCACCCTCCATCACCATCGGATCGTGGGTCGAGAAGATGAACGTCATGCCGGTCTCAGTGTTGAGGCGACGCATCATCACAAGCAGATCGGCACCCGTCTTTGAGTCGAGATTCGCGGTTGGTTCATCGGCGAGAATAATTTGGGGCTCAGAGACCATCGCGCGTGCAATAGCCACGCGTTGCTGCTGTCCGCCTGAAAGTTGCGTCGGAGTCCGGTCGGCAACGCCTTCTAACCCAACGGCTTCAAGCATAGCGATAACCCGATCGTGCCGCTCCGCTTTCGGCACCCCCGCCAAGAGCATGATATATTCAACGTTTTCTTCAACTGTTAGCACGGGAATCAGGTTGTACGCCTGAAATACAAACCCAATATTATCGCGTCGAAAGTCAGAAAGTTCGTTGCCGCTCATCTCTGATAGCACCTTACCAGCAAGCCGCACGCTCCCTGCCGTAGGACTGTCCAATCCAGAAATGATATTGAGAAAGGTTGTTTTGCCGGAACCAGACGGACCCACGATTGCCGTAAATTCTCCCGATCGGATGGTTAAATCAATCCCGTTAAGCGCGTTGACGGGCACTCCATCCGCTTCATAAACTTTGGTCACACCTGCCGTAACAATAACATCTGCCTTCTGCACCTGTTCCATAATAACCTTTTAAAGTCCCCTACCCCCCTGATAAGGGGGGACAAAGGGGGTTGGGGATTTAGGGAGTTTAAAAATTACAATTTACCACTATATGCTAAAGCGGAGCGAGAACTTCATAATCAAAAAATTTAAAAACTCCGCCGCATTGCCGCTGCTGGCGACATTTTCGCTGCATAGCGTGCCGGATAGAGTCCAGCGATGATCGTAAAAATAAAGAGCCACACCGGATAAATAACGAACTGTTCAACCGTCATGATTGGGCGGATGAATTCCTGCATCGTCACCCCTGTCATTTCAATACCGGTATAGTCAATACCAACATGCGCAAAAACTGCTGTCAAAACAAAACCGAGTATCGCGCCAAGCCCAATACTGACGATTGCTAAGGCACCCGCTTCAAACAAGATAACGCGCGCCATCCCGAAAGGACGCGTGCCAACGGCGCGTAACACACCGAACTCAAACATCCGCTCATACAACGACATAAAAAGTGTATTGATAATCCCAAAGACGACCACCCCAAAGAGTATAACGCCCATGATATATTTACTGATCTTCGTCATCTCCAATATCGCTTTCAATTGCGACATCAGTTCTGTCCAGCTTAACGCCTCATTGCCGTGTTGGGAATACGTCTTCCAAAACGGCAGTGTCGGATCTTGTGAATAGGCGAGGGCAGTAAATTTAATCGCGATTTCATGTGCAGCGTTCCCGATAGCGAGCATCTCTCGCGCTTTTTCGATCCGAACGAACGCCATACCGCTGTTCATCTCTTCACCAGCAAATTGATAAATTCCGGAAACCCTGAACATCTCTTGCGAGAGATCACCGCTTTCGGCTTGTGCCACTGTCACGACCACTCGGTCCCCAATCCCAATTTCTAAGATTTCAGCGAGTTTTGCACCGATAACGATATCGCGGCTGCGCTCACCTTCAAAATAGACCCCTTCCGTTATCGCATCATCAATTTGGGACAAGAATTGCTCTGTCTGTGGATTAACCCCTACAAGAGCAATCGCGCTGACATTCGCTGGAGACGTAATCATACCGGGAGCAAGCACTCTCTGTGTGAAATGTTTGACAATCCCTTCCTTAGCGAGACCTTCCGTTACGTCGTCCAGCACCTGAATCGTTAATGCGACCTCTTGCGCGTCGCGAAAACCTGCCCGATGGATCTGTGCGTCGCCGAGGAAAGAAGCAGTGGCCGTCCGCACCATATTCTCTGACATCCCGATCATTAACGCATCAACAAAAATCAGGGCAGCCAGACCGATACCGATCGCTGTTGCGGCGATAAGTGTCCGCCGTTTATTCCGAAAGATATTTCGCCAAGCAAGTTTAATTAAAATCAACCACATAGTTTTTAGTTATCAGTTATCAGTTGCCAGTTAATACAGTCTGTTTCATAAATACCAGTTGGCATATACCTAAAAAATTTTTTAGAAGATATATCGCAAGTCCCCTAATAAGGGCGTTTTTGTTGGGGTGTTTCCCCCAGAGGGTTTCTTCCATAAGAAACTCTTATGAAATACGCTGTAGTTTCTCTCAAAGGTCCAGACAGACACCAGACCTCTCTTAACTGAGTACTGACAACTGATAACTGGCAACTACCTCAATGTGTCCGCATCGCCTTTGCTGGCATGATCCGAGCTGCTTTTATCGCAGGAAACAGACTGACGACCGCCGCTGATAGCATAACAGTGATAGCAGGAATATAGAGGCTTCGGACGTTGACTTCAGCATACAGCGTCTTGAGTTTCATGCCGCCGTAGGTAATTTCCTCGGGATATGTGATACCGTATATGGAGAACAGATAATTGGCTAAGATGCCAAGGAGCGCACCAACACAAATGCTGGCAAGTGCTATAATCACCACCTCGCAAATTACGAGCCAGAAGATTTGTACCGGTTTTGTACCGACCGCCTTCAACACGCCGTATTCACGCGTCCGCTCCAGCACCGACATCAGCACCGTATTCAGAACGCCAATAGCCACAATAAGCATAATCACCCAGCGGGAAATCGCATCCCCCTGTTGATCGGTTTTCATCGCGCGATAAAAGGATTTAGCGATCACCTGCCACGGCGCGACATCAAGCGTTGAATCGCTGAGGTTCGCTTCAATTTCGCTCGTAACTTTATCCACTCGATTGATGTTTGAAACAATCACAACGATTTCATGGGCGCGTCCCTCAAGCACAAACAACTCCTGAGCATCTTCAATGTGTAAATAGCATCCCGTTCTATCTGTTATGTCGTCCCCGCTCTCTGCGATCCCAACGATCTTATACACGTCATTCGCAATCGAACCATCGGCACCTTGCGAAAAAATCACAATCTCACTACCAACCTTCGCCGAAAGAATCTTCGCCAAACCCTTTCCAACAACTGCTTCATGCGAAGCGATTTCCGCTAATATACTGCCTTCAATCACTTTGTTATCAAATCGAGTGGCTTGGATCTCCCGCGCGACATCAACGCCAATGATCTGGACACCCGTACTTTTCTCACCAACTGAACCCAGCCCGGCGCCGTATACTCGCTGTGTCCACGCCTCAACGTCTGCTGTGTTCTGAATTGCCTCACCTACGGCAGATAAGTTGTCAATCGTTTTATAAAGCGACGGCTTATCAAGATATCCTTCGCGGTGTACCTGGATATGTCCGGTGCGATTTCGAGTGAACATTTCAATAATACCGCCATACGCACCATCAGACAAACCGATGGTTAGCGACAAGAGTGCAAAACCGACAACCATTGCGAGTGCGGTGAGAATTGTCCGCCGTTTCTGACGGAAGATGTTACGAAACGCAATCTTAAGTATCATAGTAGGCAAAGTAGTAGGCACGCTCCGCGTGCCGTTCAACCTATCTCCTTCTCTGGAGATTTCGACGCGTGAAAATCTTATCGTCAACGTCTGAATCAAACGTAGCGTTCATCCATCGAACGATCGTTTTGTGTCCCTCTTTGTTTTGAGGAACTATTTCTATCACAGAGGGAAGCACTTTGTCACCAAAGGTTTTAATCTCTTTGAAATTCATAACCCGCATCAGGTTACCTTTTTCGTCATAGAACCGCTGCCACACCGGCGTATAATCGCTCGATTGCATCGCTGCAACAATCCGCCCCCAAACGATTGGAGAATCCTCTTTCGGCACAAGTTCGACATAGAGATGATCCTCGGCGGCATCTTCCGGCGTAACAAACTGATAGGTATAATCCTCCAGCATCGACGACTCCCGAACCAAATCGTCATTCGTGAAATCGGAACCCATCCACGACCCCATCATCATTGACGGCGGAATCTTCATCGTCTTGTTCGTCTTCGGCAGATAGTTCCACATCTCATTCCCGATACGCAGTGTAGCAACCCCTTGTTCCTTCTTCGGTGCAGTAATCCGAATAAAAGTCTTATCCATCCCTTTTGACCATACCGTCATCGCAAGCGTCCGTTCCCAATGCGGCGTGATAATGTGCATCTCCATATCAGCATGACTCGTCTCACTCCGATAGAGCTGATCAATCCTCTTGACAACAGTCTCAACATCAGGAACATGTTCATCCGCTTGTCCTGACAGACACCACAGAGCAGCCAACACAAGCAAAAACCACACCTTCAAACGCCGTGATCTATTCTGTATTTTATCCCTCAATTTCGCCATTTTTCGGTTACCCCTTCTACCTTCACCTTATATTCTTATGATACATCAAAATGTCTTAAGAGTGCAAGTTTTTCAGATTTGCCGTAAAAGAGATCTCCGAATTCCGACATCTCTTCTGTAGGATTCTCACTGAGAAGCACTCTCGGTAGCGACTTTCTACTCAGACAGGCAGAACCCGAAAACTGAATGACTCTGATCAGATTCCCAAATTCGGTTGACCTCTGTTCACCGAATGTGTTATTATTTTTCAATAAGACCAGTCAGCATTCTAAAAGGAAATGTGTTGACAGGCTTCGCCAGGAACTAACCTCACGTGGCACCAAAGTTTGGCTTGACCGGAACGATATTGTACCGGGATCGCGCTGGAAAGATGCAATTCGGAATGCTATTCGCGAAGATGCTTTTTTCAATGCGACCCACATTCAGACAAACACAAGGTCAAATCTACTAAGAAGTTTGCATTGGAGAAAAGAAAATGACAAAAAAACACAATCAAGCGTGTGCTAATACCTATTATAGTCAAGGATTGGTTCACAGCAAAAATGGCGAATTTGACAAAGCCATCAAAAATTATACCAAAGCTATAGCACTCAAACCCGATTATGCTGAAGCCTATTACAATCGCGGTTTTGTCTACCGTATGAAAGAGGATTATAAGCGTGCCATTGAAGACTATACCAAAGCTATAGAAATCGACCCCCATAACGCCGATGCCTATTACCGTCGCAGCAGGGCGTGGTTATACCTCGGAGAAGAGGAAAAAGCGAAATTGGATATGAAAACTGCCAGCGACATCGGAATAAAAAACACTACGGCTATAGATGAAATACTACGAGACTATGATCGGGCATGGAAAACCCTCGGTAACTTATGAGATATTTGACAATTGTGGAGATTCTGGAGGTTGCCGAGGGACATGTCGGAGCCTACCAATTCTTGAATGAAGATCAGTTACACTATTTGGTTGAAGCGGTTAGTGCAAAATTTGGTGACACAGAACTGTTTCCGAATTTATTTCAAAAAGCTGCGGTGTATGCACATCACATTATTACAGGCCATATATTTTTGGACGGGAATAAGCGCATTGGCTTAACATGTGCACTCCGGTTTTTAGAACTGAACGGTTACGCCCGACGTCTCAATATTGATGATTCCATTATTGAACTCGGTTTTAAGATCGCGGATGGAACCATAACCAATATTGAGATTATCGCCGACCACATAGAGTCGTGGATTTTTTGAAAAACGAATGCTAACGCGGCACCAAATTTATCCTTCCGAATATTACCTGTAGGAGCGACCTCCCGGTCGCGATCCCCTTCTAAAACCAAAAACCAAACAATCCCGTTCATCCAAAAATTGACTTGACAAAATTCCCCGCAAAATGATAAACTTACTACAAACAAGGGAATCCGCAAATAATACCCTTAGTTCTTAAAGACAGAGAAAGGACAGCAACATGGCATCACAAAGCGAACTACAGTCAATGCTAAACGCACCCATCGGCTTAGCACCGAACACCTACCTACACTTCTATAACGGTGGAAAACTCCGCGCTGAGTTTATGGGTGAAGATGATCCCAAAGACGATTATTACTCCGAAGAATGGATCTTTTCGACGAACCGTGCAATCACACCCGGTAGAGAGAATCCGCCCGACAAAGGCTTAAGCCGCATCGAACTCCCAAGTGGTGAAGTCGTCCTACTGAAAGAACTGCTCGACGCATTTCCCGAAGAGACACTCGGTAGTGCACACGTTGATAAATACGGCACCGAATTAGGCGTGCTTCTTAAGATTTTTGATGTCGGCGAAGGCGCGCACATCCCGATCCATTGGCATCCAAACCCCGATTTCTCACAAAAACATCTCAACTCACCCTTCGGTAAAAACGAGGCGTGGATCTTAATCGGCACGCGTCCGGGTGCGAAAGCGTGGATAGGTTGGAAAGAAGCGATCGACAAAGCAGAATTCCGCCGCCTGATGGAAGCGCAAGATGTACCAACGCTGCGGAGCCTCATGCACGTCGTTGAGCCAAAGGTCGGGGAAGTCTACTTCTTACGTACACCGATCGTCCATTCGCTCGGTACAGGGCTTTGTGTCCTCGAACCGCAGGAACCCACCGACTGGAACATCCTCGCCGAATGGGAAGGTTTCCCGTTTGAAAGAGACGACGGACACCTCGGTCTCGGATGGGATCTCGCTGTAGATGCCGCCGAATTCGACAAACTCGAATTGGATTACCTCAACAACTACATCCGCCGCACCCCGGAACTCGTCCGAGCAGAAGGCGATAACCGTGAAGACCGAATCGTGCCGGAGGAAGCCGCAAAATTCTTCGGATGCTCACGCCTGACAGTGAACTCAACGCTGAGTATGCCCGCGGACAATGGCTTCTACGCACTCGTAACACTCGGTGGCGAAGGCGTGCTACGCGGTGATTTTGAAGACGTTCCGCTCAAACGCGGCAAATCCGTCTTCATTCCTCGCTGCTTGTCCAGCTACGTCATCGTGAGCACCAGCGACACACCGATGGAAATCATCTGTTGCTATCCACCAAGTCTTTAAAGTAGTAGGCATACGCCGTATGCCGCAACAACTTGCTGTATGACGCAAACGGTAGTACGCAATGTTAGACTTTAAACCCCCCAAACCGAATACAACTGCGATTCGAGCGGCACAAGCCTTCATACCACTGATTAATCGCTTGTTTTTGAAGGGGTTAACCTTAGATGTTGATACAGAGTCCATTGCCCGCTTAAAAATGACGGACGGACACCCGACTGTGCTGGCACCGAACCACGCAGCACGCGCGGATCCTGCCGTTACGTTCCTCCTGTCCAAACAGCTCTCTCAGCAGTACTACTACATGACTGCACGGGAAACCTTTGACAAAGGAAAATTCGGCGGCTTACGCAGTTTCCTGCTGCAGCGGTTCGGCGCGTACTCAATTGTACGCGGCACCGCAGACCGAAACGCTTTTCGGACGACGCGGGAACTCCTGTGTGAAGGCAACTCGCCGCTTGTTATCTTCGCTGAGGGCGAAATCTCACGACAAAATGATACCGTCATGCGCTTTGAAAGAGGGATTATACAACTCTGTTTCTGGGCTTTGGACGACATGGCAAAAGCTGAAATCGACAAACCGCTTTATGTCGTCCCTATCGGGATTAAATACCATTATCCACAGGACATGTGGGACGACATTGATGCCGCCCTCACAGAATTAGAGAAAAACATTCTTCCGCCTGCTGAGAGAACGCCGATTGAACGCTACGAACGGTTGCGACGTATCGGTGTCGCGATATTCAAAACGCTCGCAGCCGAGTATCAGTACAAGGTGGACGAAACCGTGCCACTCAATGTGCACATCGAAAAATTAAAAGAGCAAATCTTGTCCCATGCTGAAAAGATCATGGGCATCCGCTCCGAAGCCGATGTCCTCACAAGGGTGCGTACGTTGAAAAACTTAGTCGATGCCGAAGTCTATAGAGACATTGAGCAGATGACAGAATATGAACAGAAAATACATGAGGAACTACTCCAGAAATTCCAACGATTTTATCCGGACCTGGAGCGGTTAATCAACTTTATAGCAATTTCAGACGGATATGTCGCCGAAGCACCTTCGCCCGAACGGTTCCTTGAGGTCATCATCCGTCTCGAAAGAGAAGTGTTTGGTACAGCAAAAATGCGGGGACCGCGGGTCGCATCAATTCGCGTCGGTGAACCCAAAAATCTCCGAGAATGCTACGATACCTACAAAGCACAGAAAAGAGAAACGGTAGAGCAGATAACCCTTGAACTCGAAACAGCAGTTCAGACCTTGGTTAAGGGTGTATCGTAATTACGCTATACACAAAAACCCGTAGCCCGTAATGAAGCAGATCGCTTATGGGCGAGTACGCCGCAAAATGGAGGGGTTTTTGCTGGGGTGTTTTTTCGGCTTTAGAGAGTAGCACATCAAATCTCTAACCTACGTCGTTGCTCCGCCAGGTAAAATTAAAAAGGAGAAAAACATGGCAAAAAAATTGTCAATTGGAAGTTGGGCTTACGCATTTGGTCCTTATGAAGATAATCCTGTCCCGTTTGATGATGTCGTCAAACGTCTCAGCGAACTGGAATTCGACGGTGTTGAAATCGGGGCATTCAAACCGCATATTGATATTAACGACTATCCGATGAAAAGCGATCGGGACGCCGTTAAAGGTTTAATCGCCTACTACGGCTTGGAAGTTTCTGGCTTAGCCGCAGACTTTTGGTCCCATCCAGGTCCCGCTACAGACGAAGCACAAGAGGACGATAAATACTTCAAACTGTTCAAAGAGAACCTCCAACTCGCCTTGGATCTCGGTTCCCCTGCTATCCGAGTAGATACAGTAAATGATCCCGAAGAGGGAATTCCAGGGGTGAGCCAGGAGGAAGCATGGGATCGGATCGTCGCCGTCTGGAGACGCTGTGCTCAAGTCGCAGAAGACCACGGTGTGCTGATGCTCTGGGAATTTGAACCCGGATTCATGTTCAACAAACCCAGCGACATCATTAATATGCCAAAGGCTGTCGATCATCCGAATTTCAAAGTGATGTTCGATACATGCCACGCGCAGATGTGTGCAGTTGTCGGCGCACGACAGCCGGGTGAAAAGGAGACACTCGGCGATAATGGTGTCATTGATCTCGCACGGCAGCTCAAGGGGCAAATCGGGCACTTTCACCTCATCGATTCCGACAATACACTCCACGGCGATGAAACAAGCACCCACGCACCTTTCGGAGACGGCGTGCTGGACTTCGACGCAATTATCCCTGTCATCATGGACGAAACCGGTTACGATGGTGAGTGGTTCTCCATCGACCTCTGCTTCTGGCCCAACGCATGGGATGTCACCGAAGACGCGAAGAAGTTCCTAACACCCTATCTGGAACGATATTAAGAGCATTCAGAGTAGAAACGGCGCGGTTTCAAACCGCGCCTCCTCAAATAAGGTCCTAACCAGTGAAACGCGGAAAAAAATCAAGAAAACGAAAGCGAGGGCCCGCATCTCGCGCACGGATACGAGCCAAAGAACTTTTCGCGCAAAAACTCAAGCGTGAACAGCAACGGCTTAAGGAACTCGAAGAAGAAACTCGGGAATGCTATGAAAGTGTACTTGAACGGTACCCCCTTTCAGAGAACGATCGGGCATCTTTAGAGCATGAGTGGAAAATCGGTTTGGAAGTCATCGCTGAATACGAGAATGCAACAACACCCGACGACTATTACAACCTTTTCATACATACCTATGAATCGGAACCGCTTAGCAATCTAATCGTCGACTCGGGGATAGACGAAGCATCTTGGCGATCAAGCTTTGATTTGGCAAATGCACTCGGACTGGCACTGATTACAATTGATGAAAATGGCAATATTAACGGAGAGATAATCGAGTATTAGAGTCGGTTTCAAAACGATAAAAATATGCTCAATCCGCGCGCATTAGATCCCTTAATCGAACTCGCCTTTGAAGAGGACATCGGCATCGGCGATATAACAACAGATGCAACAGTGCCACCGCCACAAAAAGGGGTTGGCACATTTCTTGCCAAGAGTGAGGGGATTGTCGCAGGATTGCCAGTAGCCGAGCGAGTGTTTGAGAAACTGGATCCGACATTGACGTTTCGTACACTTGTCAACGACGGTGATGCAGTCGTCGTAGGCACACCCATCGCTGAGGTTCAAGGCAGTGCGAAAAGCATCCTCATCGGCGAGCGGACGGCACTAAATTTTTTGCAACGACTCTCTGGAATCGCCACCCTCACCGCACAATTTGTGGAAGCCGTCGCGGACTACGACACCAAAATCGTGGACACTCGGAAAACTGCAGCCGGATGGCGAGCGGTTCAAAAATACGCCGTGCGTATTGGCGGCGCGCAAAACCACCGCTTCGGTCTCTACGACGGTGTACTCATCAAGGACAACCACATCGTCGCAGCAGGCGGAATCGCCAATGCTGTACAACGGGCAAGGCAAGTCGTTCCGCACACAGCAAAGATTGAGGTCGAAGTCGAAACCGTTGAACAGGTTGACGAAGCATTGGAAGCAGGAGCGGACATCCTACTCCTTGACAATATGCCCCCCGGCATCATGCAACGCGTTGTTCAAGCGGTGGAAAACCGAGCCGTAACGGAAGCCTCTGGTGGGATTACACTTGATAAAGTAAAAACTGTGGCAGCAACCGGTGTAGATCTCATCTCTGTTGGGGCATTGACACACTCGGCAATGCCAATGGATATTAGTTTAACATTGACACTCGTTGCCGAGTAGGGAACACGTTAATTCCCAACAAAGGAGACCTCACTGGCAATGCAGGAATTCTTGAACCGCGAAAACGTGGTTCGTGGCACGCTTCTTTTCATAGTGTGCACATTCGCAGGGTTATTCCTTAGTTTTTTGTGGAGTGGTAGTCAAGATATAAAGCAAGTGTTTCGCGAGATGCAGATTGAGATGCTCCTCGGTGCTTGCCTATGTATGTTTGCAGATTGGCTGTTCGGAGCACTTCGGTTCCATGTCTTTATTCGGAAGGTGACACCGACGATTCGCTTCCGAGACAGTCTCCGTGCGAATTTAGCGACCCTCTGTGTTTCAGCAATCACCCCCTTCCAGACAGGCGGGGTCGGTCATCTCTATATTTATGCACGGGCAGGTGTTCCACTGTCAGGGGCAATAACATCAGGTATCATCTGCTTTCTCTCAACGCTCGTCAGCCTCATCCTCTGTGCGGGTGCGATCATCTGGTTAGATCCACCTTTTCTACCAAAAGGGGCTACATGGGTAAGTCTATTTAGTTTTTTCATGTTCGGTCTGGTGTTCGTATCGTTTCTCTTGCTGCTTTTCAAGCCAGAATTGGTCTTCCGTTTTTTTCATTGGCTTTGTAACGCTGCGCAACTACGGTTCACACGCATCGCACCTTTCTTAGAACGCGTCACATTAAAAGTGGAACAACTGACGAATGAACACAAAACGTTCGCGACCATGTTCCTCCGCGACCACAAATGGACTTGCGCATTGAGTTTACTCTTAACTTGCGGCTTCCTCGGCGCACGAATCGTCGGTAGCTACATCGTCGCCCAAGCACTTAATGGAGACACAACACTCTGGGAACTCTGCGTCATTGGATTGGTGCTAAACTTTGTTGTGTTGTTCGCACCGAGTCCCGGTGCAAGTGGTGTCGCAGAGGTTGTAACAGTCGGTCTGATGGAGAATTTGATCTCCAAAGAATTGATACCACTTTTCGTCTTACTAACACGGTTCTTTAGTATCTATTGTGCCGTCGTTGTCGGGGGTATTATAATCGGGGCGCGAGTCACAAAAGATTTTAGAATCAAGAAAAAGGACATAGCGAAAGATGCTATGCCGTGAAATTTGTCCTGTCCTGTCCGAAAATTGACGGATAAAAAAGGACACAAGAAAGGAATATTATGGGAACTACATTGAAAATTGATCCTACCACAACAAAATTGGGTTGGATTGGCACCGGCGTGATGGGACGCTGGATGTGTCAACATCTGATGGATTTGGGATACGAGATGACGGTTTATAACCGCACAAAAGCGAAGGCAGATCCACTCTTGGAAGCAGGCGCGACATGGGCAGATTCACCCAGCGCAGTCGCAGCGGCTTCCGATGTCGTCTTCACGATCGTTGGATTTCCACCCGACGTGCGCGAGGTCTACCTCGGCGATAACGGCATCTTAAAGGGCGCGAAACCCGGAAGCATCAGCGTCGATATGACGACCACAGAACCCTCTCTCGCACAAGAGATTTACGCAGCCGCGCAAGCGCAAGATGTCGCATCGGTAGACGCACCCGTCTCAGGCGGCGATGTCGGTGCGAAAGAAGCACGCCTCTCTATCATGGTAGGCGGCGATGAAGATGCCGTACAAGCCGTGATGCCGCTCTTTGAAGCAATGGGGAAAAATATCGTTCACCAAGGTGGAGCAGGCGCGGGACAACACACTAAAATGTGTAACCAGATTACGATCTCTGGCACAATGATCGGGGTCTGCGAAGGGTTAATCTACGGGCACAAAGCCGGGCTGGATTTGGAGACGATGTTGTCATCAATTAGTGGCGGCGCAGCCGCTTGTTGGTCCTTGGATAACCTCGCACCGCGGGTGCTACAACGGAACTTCGATCCCGGGTTTTTCGTAGAGCATTTTATCAAAGACATGAGCATCGCTTTAGATGAGGCACGCAAGATGAATCTGAGCCTACCGGGATTGGCGTTAGTGCATCAACTTTACACGGCGGTGCAAGCACAAGGACACGGCAGGTTAGGCACGCAGGCACTGATGTTAGCGTTAGAGCAGATGTCCGGCGTGGAAACCGACTAAAAAGTCCAGGACCTCGTAGCACTGTTCACTGCTGGTGCGGCTTCAAATCGCACCAGCAACAAGACGCACCACCGAAGCCATAAGCGAAACAACATATCCTACATTATGCTGCAGGTCCTTCCAAACGCATCGGCATGATGAGCGAAATATATTCATCATCACCTACCGGCTTAATAAGCACAGGGTTCAACTCACCTGAAAACTCAATGGATAAAGACTCGGTTTCAATATGGGACAATGCCTCTACCAACAGACGGGCATCAAAACCGATTCTCACGCTCCCCGTGCCAGACCCCACAGGCACCGTTTCGTGTGCTTCACCTAATTCCGGAGTCCTTGCAGAAACCTGAACCTGTTCCGTATCAATATCTAAACAAATCGAATAGTTCTTCGGGTTTGACAGCAGTGCCACACGCCGCGCCGCACTCAAAATCTGGTCCCTTGAAACCACTGTTTTACCCTCAGTCGATTCAGGAATGATCTGCCTATATTTCGGATACTCTCCCTCCACGAGTCGGGTCGTCAAGGTCGCATCCCCATCAGTGAAGAGAATCTGATTTTCAAAAACCGAAACTTCCACTTCGCCAGCATCGGCGAAGGTCCTCACAATCTCTCGAACCGCCTTGAGCGGAACGATGAACCCGCCGGCTTCCGTCTGCGCCTTGAGCGGTTCACAGTGTGCAAGCGCGAGGCGTTTCCCATCGGTAGCAACGACTTCCGTCCGCTCTTCAAGCAGATTAAAATAGAGACCGTTTAGAAAATAGCGAACCTCCTCCGTAGAGGCAGCAAACTCCGTTTTCTGGATGACATCCCGCAACGTTTCGCCACCAATTGACATCGCTTCACCCTCAATAGAAGGCAGTTGTGGGAACTCTTCATCAGGCAACCCAATGATTTTGTAAACACCATCACCACACGTAATCTCAACGCGGTCGTTTGCTGTCGTCACCAAGTCTATCGGTTTGTCCGCGGGCAACTCTTTAACAATATCCCCCAATTTCTTGGCAGAAACAGTGATTGCCCCCTCCTCTTTAACTGCACCTTCAACCTTCATCCTGATGCCAACTTCGAGATCTGTCGCCATACACTCAATTGTGTCCCCTTCCGCACGGATCAGCACGTTAGAGAGAATCGGTAAAGCCGTCCGTCCACTCGCGACTCCCTGCAGTACTTGTAGGGCATCCAAAAGGGCATCTCTTTCAAAAGTTAGTTCCATTCCAAAATCTCCATATCAAGAATTAATAACAAAATTTATGCTGATTTTTTGCCTATCACTTACATGTACAATGCGTTCTGTCGTTGTAAAACCGTGTTTTCCCGCTTTAAAAGAATACCGCGGCAGCACGAAATTAAAGAATATTCTCGGTAGTATCTGCCGAATCCAATGTGTTTGAACGAAAATCTTGACAAGCGTCTCTATTTAGTATAATATATTTAATGAATATAGTAAAGAAAAATTTTCGGCAATTTCAACCGACTTCCAAGATACGCTCTACAACACCGCGTCTATTCTACAAATCAAATTGCCTAACCAAGATATACGCCAGAGCCATCAATCTTTATAGGTCGCCATCGAAAAACAAAAACTAACCGGTACCGTTTTTCTCCAAAGATATGCACACTACGGACCCAGGTGGCTCGCAGACAATTGCGAAACGCGCAGTGCTGCTCGGCACCGTCCTTATTATCGCTAATAGTTATTGGATCGCCTATGTAGAGATGATTTGGCACACCGCGCATCTGACGACAGTCGCGATGTCTGTCAATGTCATGTTCGGCATTTTGGCGATAACGCTGTTGAACATGGGTGTACAGCGTATTTTTCCACGCGCCGCCTTGCAGCCGCGCGATCTGCTCGTCGTTTATAGTATGCTCGCTGTGGGTAGCGCGTTTTCAGGACACGACTGTATCCCGCGCCTGATGGGTCTCATCCCTTATGCCTTCCGCTTCGCTACCCCCGAAAACGACTGGGAGGCACTCCTTTTTCACCATCTCCCCGAATGGCTTGTCGTGAAACATCCAAAAACAGTTACCGACTTCTACGAAGGCGAGGTGAACTTCTTCACGGAAGGCTATGTACAGCACTGGATCGTCCCGATCCTCTCTTGGTCCGCGGTGATCTTCCTGTTGATGCTCATCTTTCTCTGTCTAACGGCACTCCTACGCAAACAGTGGATCGAAAATGAAAAACTCGCTTATCCGATCATTCAAATTCCGTTAGAAATTACCACCAACCGCCGCATCTTCAGGAACCGACTGCTCTGGATCGGTTTCGGGATCGCCATGGGGATCAATCTGATTAACGGGCTGCAGTTCTTTTTCCCAGTGCTCCCAGAGATCCCAGTCCGAAAATACAATCTTAATATCTACTTCACACAGAAACCGTGGAACGCCATAGGCAGTATGCCCCTTCGATTCCACCCATATCTGATCGGTTTCTCGTTCATTTTGCCGTTGGATTTAGCGTTTTCCTGTGCCTTCTTCTACCTGCTAAAGAAGGCGCAGCTGCTAATAGGAAGTACAATGGGAATTGCTACTTTACCGGGTTACCCATTTCTAGGAGAACAAGGCGCAGGCGCGTTGTTAGCACTGCTCGCGATTGCGTGTTGGTATGCACGAAACCACTTTGCATCCGTGTTGAGACAAGTGGTTCATCCAAATCGCAAGGAAGCGCAAACTGAAGCACTCTCATACCGGAGCGCAGTGATAACACTCGGTATCTGTCTCCTACTTCTCGCGGTTTTCTGTATCCGTGGTGGGATGTCGCTCTGGGCGTTCGCAATTTACATCGGTATCTATCTAATGATCGTTGTCGGATTAACTCGGATGCGAGCGGAACTGGGACCGCCGATACATGCTATCGGCTACCTTACGCCACAATACATGATGATCTCACTGCTCGGTACACGGCGTTTGCGTCCGGGTAACCTAACGATGCTCTCACTCATGAACTGGCTCAGCGGTGCCAGCTACGCTTCTTTCCGAACACACCCGATGCCGGACCAGTTAGAGGCGTTCAAACTTGCCGAGCGTACGGGTATCCGAAACCGAACGATGTTTGGCGTATTAGTCATTGCAAGCCTCATCGGTATCCTATCAAGTCTGATTCTCTATCCGTATGCGATTTATAGCGAAGGCGTGGCTGCAGGTTCAGAACAGATCCATGCCGGCGGTGCGGATACATATAACTTCCTTTCATCGTGGTTAGTGAACCCGAAACCGACGGATTGGCTTGCTACATCGGTGTTAGGCTTAGCATTCGCGGCGAATTTGGGCATCATGTTTCTGCGTGCGCGTTTTGTATGGTGTCCATTACACCCAGCAGGATACGTTATCGGCGTCGCACCCGGGACAACGGACGTCATCTGGTTTCCCCTGCTCCTCGCGATGGTAGCGAAATGGCTCATTTTAAAGCATGGAGGGATCAATGCATATCGGAAAGCAGTGCCGTTTTTCATTGGACTGGTGTTAGGTGAAGCACTGATGGGGTGCTTCTGGCCCCTCCTAAGCCTTGTACTGAGGTCGGCAGTGTATAGTTGGATTTAGCATCTCAACCGCCTGAATTAATGTGAGGGTATATCAATTTTTTCTTGACATTCGGCAAATTCTATGCTAATATTTTAACAATATATTTTATTTTCTTAAGGCATTTCGAGAGGTACGCCTCTCGTTAATCGGCTACTACTTTGGAAATATGATCGAAGTCAAAGAACTCACAAAATCCTATGGTCCAACGGTTGCTGTCAACAAGGTTTCGTTTGATGCACACGCGGGTGAAGTATTAGGTTTCCTCGGTCCCAACGGTGCAGGAAAAACAACCACAATGCGTATCCTCACCTGTTACCTCTCCGCAGACGCAGGCAGTGCTACCGTGGCAGGGTATAATATATTTGAGGAATCCATTGAAGTCCGCAAACGGATCGGTTACCTACCTGAAAGCGCACCGCTTTATACCGATATGGGGGTCATCGAATATCTCAATTTCATGACCCAGGTCCGACACATCCCTAAAAGCGACAGGAAAGAACGGATCCGGGCGGTAATTGACATCTGCGGTCTCGAGGATGTTATCCAAAAAGACATCGGCGAACTCTCAAAAGGGTACCGCCAACGTTTAGGCTTGGCGCAGAGCCTTATCCACGACCCACCTATCCTGATTTTAGACGAACCGACTTCCGGGTTAGACCCAAATCAGATCATCGAAATCCGCAACTTGATTAGAGACATCGGACAAGAGAAACTGGTTCTTTTCAGCACGCATATTTTGTCTGAAGTCTCCGCCACCTGTAGCCGAATCCTGATTATCAATAACGGGGAGATCGTCGCTAACGGTTCACCAGAGGAACTCGCCAGTCAGGCAAAGGGCGAGGATATCGTCCATATCGCTATCCGAGGTTCACAAGAAGCCATTGAAGCGGAACTGAACGAGTTGGAATTCGTCTCACAGTGGACGCACGTCGAAACGACTGACGATATAGTCGCTTACCAAATTAACGCTGCTCAAGATAGCGATGCCGCAGAGGCACTTTTCCACGTTGTTGTAAAGAACGGGTGGAGTCTAACAGAACTCCGTCAAGAATCCGTAGATTTAGAAGATGTCTTCCTTAATTTGACAGACAAAGAATAAACATAGCAGAACAGTGATCAGTTTGCTTCGCAGTGAGAATACGGTTTTTAATAGTTTCCAGAGGAGAAGTAAGCAGTTACGAGTTACCAGAAAAGAGGGTGTTTTGCTTGGGTGTTTCCCCATGATTGAATCCTATCCCTCTTTAACTGGCCACTGGTAACTGGCCACTGGTAACTGATAACCGATACAAAAAATTATGACGAACATTACAGCCATTTTCAAAAAGGAATTCAAAAGTTACTTCAACTCACCGATCGCGTACATTTTCATTACTTTTTTCCTCGGCATCTCATCATGGCTCTTTTTCCGGGGCTTCTTTATACAAAATCAAGCTGAAATGCGCAGTTTTTTCGGGTTAATGCCGTGGATATTTCTATTTTTTATCCCGGCTGTCACTATGAAACTCTGGGCTGAAGAAAAGAAAATCGGCACCGTAGAAATCCTGATGACCCTGCCTATCCGAGATGCTGAAGTAGTCGTCGGTAAATTCTTGGCAAGTTTCGCGCTCCTCGCTGTAACCGTACTCCTCTCACTCGTCCTCACCTTTTCAGTCATGTACCTTGGGGATCCTGATGGAGGGACGCTCATTGCCGGATATATCGGACTCCTGCTGATGGGTGCAGCATATCTGGCAATCGGACTCTTCGCCTCAACGCTAACCGAAAATCAGATCGTCGCCTTCATTTTGGGAATCACTACCTGTTTTGTGTTACTCATCATTGGTGAAGACTTTGTGCTTTTCAATACACCGAACTGGTTGTTCCCGATTTTCAGCTACCTTGGACTCGGCGCACATTACAGTAGCATTCTCCGAGGCGTACTTGACTCTCGCGACATCATCTACTATCTGTCAGTGATAGGGTTTTTCCTTTATCTCAGTACACTCGCAGTTGAAAGCCGCAAGTGGCGTTAGGAAAGGAGGTATACTGTTTTGAAAAATAAACGCATCGCATTCGGCGGGAACACCCTCGCTTTTGTAATCATAATCTTCGGTATCCTCGCGCTGATTAATTTTCTGTCCACGCGCCGCTTCATTCGGACAGACTTAACCGAGGACAAACGCTATACGATCTCAAAAGCAACAAAAAATGTGCTCGATTCATTAGACGATATTGTTACAATCACCGCCTATTTTTCCACTGCCCCAGCGGAAGTCGCACAAATCCGACGTAACGTCAGGGATGTACTTGACGAATACAAGGCATTTTCAAAGAACCTACAGATCGATTTTGTGAATCCGGCAAACTTCGATGACGGACAGAAACAGGAACTCCAATTCAAGGGAATTCCCGAAGTCCGAATTAACGTCTACAAACAAGATAAAGCCGAAATAGCAAACGTCTATATGGGGATATCAATCGGCTACAGCGGTAAAGAGGAAACCCTGCCGGTAGTGCGTTCAACAGCTAATCTGGAGTATGACCTCACCTCCACTATTCTTAAAGTTACCACCAAAGAGGCAAAAACAGTGGGGTTCTTGACGGGGCACGGCGAATTTGATATCAACGCACAAGAATATCAGCAGTTCCGCCAACTCTTGGATAAAAACGGACAAGGACAATACAACCTCACCTCCGTGAGTCTACAGGACGGAAAAGCCGTTGATGCTACTGTGACAACGCTCGTCGTTGCTGGCGTAAAGCAACCCTTGACAGAACGCGAGAAATATGAACTCGATCAGTTTATTATGCGCGGCGGTAGAGCGATCTTCTTAGTCGATCCCATTCAAATGCAACCCGGCACAATGCAAGGGACACCCCTGAGCACTGGACTCAACGATTTGCTGGAGCATTACGGCGCCAAACTCGGCAATAATCTCCTTGTTGACCGCAGATTCCACGAAAATGCGCGGTTCCAACAAGGTTTTATGACCATTTTTCAACCGTATCCGTATTTTGTAAAAATTATTAAACCGAATTTTTCGGCAGAACACGCAATCACGAATCAACTCGAAGTGCTAACGCTGCCTTGGACAAGTTCCTTGGAAGTAATAGGAAAAGAAAACATTACCGGAACAGTATTAGCAAAAACAAGCGAATTTGGACAAACGCTCCAAGGATACTATAATCTTAGACCTGATGCCCCGATCCCCGATGCTGAAACACAAGCCTATCCCGTTGCCGTCGCTTTAGAAGGTAAATTCAAAAGTTTTTATGCCGATAAAGAGATACCGGCAGCCCCCGACGATGCCACGAGTGCAGAGGACAACGAGACACCTGTACCAACACAAGATACAGAGGAACGAACACCTATAACTGAAAGTACCGAGACACAAATCGTCGTCGTAGGCACAGCACAATTGCTAATTCAGTTGAATACCAATAGCGTTAACTTTTTCTTAAATACCGTAGACTGGTTAACATTAGGTGATGCACTCATCGGTATCCGCTCACAGACAATTACAGATCGTCCGCTTCAAATAAAGACGCGTAGTGGCGAGTTCCGTGAAGTCTCAGAAATTGAGAAAAACTTTATTAAATACCTATGTACCGTAGGCATTCCACTGTTCGTCGTTATCTTCGGGCTTGTTCGGTATTTCTTAAAACGTCGAGCTAAAAGGATGATAGAAGCCTTCAGTACCCGAAATATGACCTCGGACTAAGCGTAGGTATAACGGTACACCAGTTCTCCTGTTTAAAGTCTAAAACTTTAATCATCTACAGAACGTATAAACCTAAGCAAAACCAGATTGATTTGTACAGTCAATCCGTGCGGAGATTCCTATAAAAAAAATGAAAACGAAACAACTTCTTATCTTAGGTGCTGTTTTTGTCGTTTTGGCAATCGTTGTCATTGTTTTTGAGAATCCCTTTGGGAAAACCGAGTACGAAAAGAAGGTTGAGGCAGCTATGCCTCTGTTCCCAGACTTCGACAAAGAACAAGTCACGAAAATAGAAATCATCGCCACAGATGGAACGGCAACGCTTGTTAAACAGGACAGTAACTGGCTGGTCGCCTCAATGGACAATTACCCCGCCGATAGCGAAGGGGTCGCAGAACTCCTGACCAAAGTCGGAGAATTCAAGAATACGCAGCGCGTCTCCACTAACCCAGAAAAACAGGCGGAATTCGAGGTGGATAGCACCGGTGTCGAAGCGAAACTGATGGACGTAAACGATAAACTGGTGGCGCATCTATTCGTCGGCAAAACGACCCCTGGCTTCTTAAGTAGTTATGTGCGTCCAGCGAATTCCAACGATGTCTATGTGGCACAAGGCTATCTCCAATCCGTCTTTAACAAAGGCACACGCACTTGGAAAGATCGTACCATTTTCGATTTTAATAAGGGCAACGTCACCGAACTTAATATATCTTCACCAGAGGAAACGATTGAGCTGCGTCTCGATGCAAACGGGACATGGCAAATGCTCAAGCCGGATGCCTCTGCCGTCAAAGCAACTGAAGTTGACACGCTCCTTACGACCCTCAGCGAATTGGACACAGACGATTTCGCAGAAGCAAAGGACAACCTTGCTGAATACGGTTTAGATACTCCCGAATCTGTTATATCCGCTGCGTTGAATGACGGCACAACCGCAACGTTGTACATTGGAAAAGAGGCGGAGGGGAAACTTTACGTCAAACGCGATGACAAGGATATTATTTTTAGGCTTTTCAAATCGAATGTCGATAGACTCATAAAGAAATCTGAAACGCTCAAAGCGGAGGACCCCGCGCCAGCAGTCGAAACAGAGTAGTGGACTTATCAGGTCCGGAAATCGCGGCACAGATGCCGTATCAAGGAGATTCATTATGTGTAGATTTAAATTTTTGTTTTTAAGTTTTGGTTCGCTGCTCGCTATAATTCTCACTGGGTGTGAACAACAAATTGTGAATCCATTACTCCCATCACCCGCGAGCCGGAGTATCCACGTCACAGGAAGCGGTTCAGTCACAGGTGAACCCGACATCGCAACGATCTATTTAGGTGTATCTGTCGAAAAAGAATCGGTAGAGGCGGCACGCGAAGAAGCCGCGAGTGCGATGACAGCCGTGATAGAATCCTTGAAAACCAACGACATCGCTGAAAATGATATTCAAACCGAGAATTTCAGCATCTACCCCCAGTACGACTATACGGATGAAGGACGTGTACTCCGCGGTTACAGGGTCAATAACACCGTCAATGCCACGGTGCGAGAACTCGAAAGTCTCAGTGACATCATCGATGATGCTATCGGTGCCGGTGGCGACATTGTCGTTGTAAATTCAATCCAATTTATGATTGACGATCCTACACCATTGCAGGCGCAGGCGCGTACCTTGGCAGTAGAAAATGCCAAAGCGAAGGCGCAAACCTTAGCTGAAGCGAGTGGTGTTAGGCTCGGAAAACCGATCACAATTACAGAGACAACGCGGACCGTGGGACCGCCAATTGCTTATGCCGAGAGTGCTGAGTTCGCTGCCGATGATGGGGCTCGCAGCTCAACCCCTATCCAAGCCGGTGAACTCACTGTTACCATAAACATCACCATCGTTTACGAAATTGAGTAGGGTTCCCAACACTATAGTAGGGACAGATTACAAGCCTGTTCCTACTTCATCTTAAAAGTAGTAGGCACGCTCCGTCGGGTTCTCCGTCCACGATCTTCATCGGATTATAGGCACCAGACGCCACCCTTGTCCCTCTGTGAACTCACGGACACTTAAGCACCAAACAACTACCCGCTTCCCTTTCATATTATCACGCCTTCGATAAAGATTCAGCCGCGAGGGCGTCGCACCGGAACCACGTACCGCCACCACGTCCACTGGAAACCCGAGCTGATGTGCAAGATGGTCGGGTAAACCCGCCCCCTGTGCATGCATATCCGGACCCGCGTGAAAAACGAGACTGTGGCTATCTCCTAAAAGGACAACCGGACTCGCCCGCCACGACGTTCCGACACCTTCCTTAATATAAGTAAGCCCTAACTGTTCTTTCTGTAGATTCTGATCGCCGAGTTCCCTCCAAAGATCACCAGCAATTTCAGCCCTGCGCGTTTCCGTCTCAATATTTCTCTTAGGGATTGCCTTCACCCACGGAGGCGCACCAATGGCTTTAGCAATCGCCTTCGCTGCCAGAACACACCCCTGTCCAGACCAATGTGTATCCTGTTTACAGTAGACAGGACCAGTATCGGTGAACCGATTTTTGAGAAAGAGCGGCGTTAAGTCAAGCACATTCACCCCCTGTTCTCGCAAAATGTCGTAGAATTTTTGATGGTATGTATCATTGCGTACCGTTGAGTTTCCATGTTCCGAAATCATCTCAGGATAAATCGTGGCTTTTGCAGGAATTGGAACGAAGATTAGCTCGATACCTGCCTTGTCCAATTGCGCCTTGAAGTCAAGGATAGCAGGAAGCGGGTCGGCGAATTCAGGGCTGGATGCCCGACTCACGCGCTTCGCTGCATCACCCCAAAACCGTCCAACGCTCAGATGGCGCAGTTCGGGTGCAAAAAACAACCACCCCTGTTTCCCAGAAACGACTGTCGTTTTTTCTGCCGCTGCTTGGGTAACCTTTTCAGCTAATGACTGGATAAAAAGGTCCGTCTCAGCAATGGAAGAACCGAGAAACCCCACCAGCAATAATAGACAGAGCACAGCACGCAGATTTCCAATTTTCAAAAGACTTAAATTTCGCAAGGTCATCACGGTATCTCTCCCCAATAAACATCAAGCAGCCAGGTCTCTTCGTTTTCCAACTCTTTGCGGTTATAACTACCGTATTCAGTTTCAATTGCTGTCCACGGACGGAGCCGCAACTTAACCTTCTGTCCCACCTTGAAAGTAGCAGCATCTGTCCACTGATTTCCACGCATACCCCACAAAAATACGACAAACTCTGCTGGAAGGTCAGATGTGTCTGTGTTTTCAAGATGCAGCGCGATGATGCATTCAGAATATGGAACACTCCCCGGCACCGGCGGCTCCGTTTTTGCCTTGATAGTTGCAGTGACGGTTATGCCTTCCGCTATAGATATGGCACTCCGCTGGAGTCCTTTATCGGATGGTATTGATAACAGTTTCCAATCACCAGAGAAAAGTTCCCGCGTTGCGAACTGATAGACCAGCACGCGTTTACCAGCGAGCCGATCATTCCCGCGATTGATTTCCTGCACAAGTGCCTGACGCGTCGCATCAGCACCACCAGCGTTGATGATAATCTTATCAATCGGTCGCGCCAGTTCGGCACTGAGATGTTCAACAAACCCGGCTGAGTCCCCCCATCCCATCCCAACAAGTGAGTAGATGTTGCCAAAACTATCCCCTAAAAACAGAACTTCTGATGCCCGATTGGGCTGCCACAACGTACCTGAAGCACTCTGTATAACGTGGCGTGTAACTTGCTCCTCAGGAAACAGCATCTGATTTTCTGGCAATTTCAGCATCTTCGCGATGTCTCCAATATTAGTAATAGCATCGGCAGTTTTGGTATAGGCGCGTGATTGAGCAGAGGACAATTCAACCTGCGCTTCAATGAATGCAGCCAAACGATTTGCGACCTGTTCCATCGCTTCCGGTTTCCAGTGTGTATCCGTTCTAAGATACTGTGCCTCTTGACGGGCAGCTGCAAAGAGCAGTAACGACGGATCATATACAAGCACGCCTTCCGACGCAAGTGTCTCAACAAACACTGCGTAGTCAGGGTTATGGACTGGAGCATCAGGAACTTGGTAACGCTTTGAAAACTTTTCAGGATGGATGGTCGGTTTAACGGGTGTCGGCACAACGATAAGCGTGATGTCGCGTGCCGCTAACTGACGATTGAAATCGACAATGGCTGCGAGTGCCGCGCGTGTCGTTTTTGCTGAATCCGCACCAATGAGCGAATCTATATCAGCACGATAGAACAGCCACCCATCGCGACCAAGATAGGCTTGCTCGTTACCAGTACGGAACACACGCGTCAGGATCGTTTGTACACCCGGCAACAGCCAATTGGTAAGCACAGATTTTGCCTCCAGCGTGTCCTCGTATGCCTCAATCTCTTCAAGGTTAGGGACAGGCAGCAAACCAATCGCTTGAAAAATGTGAAGAGATTCCCCGCGTTGGATGTCGGAGACCAACTGGCAAATCGGTACAGACAGAAGTACCACGCTGAAGATGACAAGACTGACAATACTCACGTTTCGCTTAATATGTGTGGTGCCGAGTTCTTTTCGTGCCATCTCTCGGCGATGTTCAGCTAAGTTTCGCATTAGTGGTTAATGGTTAATAGTTAATGGTGATTGGTTAAGAGGTCTCTTTCCAATAACCAACAACCAACAACTATTAAAAAATAAAATAGATAAACGGATTATACGCCTGCGTTGCCAATACAGCAAGCGATAACCCGAACAGAATTAGGCATATCCCCACTTTGAGAGGGGTCAACCGTTGTGTCCAGTCCCACGTCTGTGGAAAACACCAGACGACAACGCCTGCGACGCACATAACCAACAAATAGTAAGGCTGATAAAGGATACCAGCAATCAAATCGGTGCTGGGTTGAACCTGGACCTTGCTGAACATGCACTGCAGATAGACGACTGCATCCGGTAGTTCACTGATTCTAAAGAAAACCCACGCTATCAGCACAAGCAGGAACGTCGCTATGACCCGCAACGGTTTCGGGAACAATGTATAAAAACTCGTTTTGCCTTGTCGCCTCTCAAGTGCCAGCATGCCACCATGAATCCCACCCCAGATAACAAAATTCCAAGACGCACCGTGCCATAAGCCTCCGAGCAGCATCACAAGTGCCAAGTTGACGTAGGTTCGAGCAGCACCTCGACGATTCCCACCCAGCGGAATATAGAGATAATCCCGTAGCCAACTCGAAAGCGAGATATGCCATCGCCGCCAGAACTCCGTAATAGATTCAGCACGGTAAGGTGAATCAAAATTCTTGGCAAAAGTGAATCCGAGCATCAATCCCAAACCGATCGCCATGTCGGAATAACCGCTAAAGTCGAAATAGATCTGAAACGCATAAGCGATTACGCCATACCACGCATCAAGCGTCCCAACGACACCAGTACCAAAGACTGTGTCCGCACATTTGCCACAAGGGTTCGCTATCAAAACCTTCTTCGCCATGCCGAGCGAAAAAAACGCAATGCCACGCGCAAACTTTTGCAACGTATGCGCGCGATGCTGAAGTTGATCGGAAACCTCTGAAAACCGAACGATGGGACCCGCGACGAGTTGCGGAAACATTGATACATAACACGCGAAGTCAATAAAATTCCGAATCGCTTTCGCATCGCCGCGATAGACATCGATCGTATAACTCATCGACTGGAAGGTATAAAAACTGATGCCAAGCGGAAGCGTTACGTGAAGAACACTCTCCCATATCGGCAGACCCAGCCACCCCATAACAGCGTTTATATTCGCGATGCCGAAGTTAAAATATTTGAAAAATCCTAAAAGGGACAAATTCGAGCAGATCGAAACCGTCACCGCCACTTGGCGGCGCAGCTTGCAAGCGCGTATTGCAGGTCGAATGTGCTGACGTTCACTGCCTGAGATGATGCGTCCACACGCATAATCAATTAGCGTCGAGGCAAACATGAGCGGAGCAAATAAGGGGTTTGCCCATCCGTAAAAGATATAACTAAACAGCGTCAACCCAAAGTGTTTCGCTCGGTGCGGAAGCAGATAATAACTGAGTAGTGCAATCGGGAGAAAATAGTAGACGAAGATATGCGAACTGAAAACCATTTTTTAAACTATTAACTCTGGTCACTGCTCCATTACATTCCGCAGTGGTTTTTGGTTAATGCCAACACACCCTATAGGTTCAACGGCTCCTGATTCCACCAGAAACTGTTGGAAAACGAAATGGAACAACACCCAGATTCCATAGGTCATAAAAAAATGGTTTTCGGTGAAGCCCAAGAGGAAATCGGCAAAGTGATGGCAGCCCGCAACATCGGCGCAGGTGACCCTTTAACGAAACTCGTTATGGAACTTAATCGCCTGATCTAAGCCTTGCGAATCGGAAAAAAATCGAATTGCTTCCAACGCCTGCGTTAACTTTGTTGCCCCAAGTGCATTCAGGTGGTCAAGGTCTTTGAACATCTCCGGGGCGAAATCGTGATTCCCACCCTGCAATAAATCGACAAAGAGGAAGTTTGGAAATCGCTCCTCCAGTTGTTTTAAACGACCCACTAATTCCCGATACCCTTTCTGGGTTGTCCCATCATCGTCGACCACAGGTTGACCCCGCATAATCGGATGGAAGGGTGACAAATAGAGTAATACCTTAACGCCTCGTTCGTTCAATACGGCAATCATTGATGTAAGGCAGTTCCAACGCTTTCCAGAAATCTCCCATTTCCGTCCGATACTCTTTGGCCTCGGATTGTGCCATACTTCAGCCTTAAACTTCCAGCCCCATGGACGCTCGTTCCAATATTCCGAGACGTGCGGGACCGAAGTAATTTCAGCAACTGTCGTTTTATCTTCACCTTCATCAGAACTCTTCCAGAGGGTCTCGGCGTGCTTTCGATCAAATGCAAAGCCTCGACTTTTCAACAATCTTTGATCAGCTGAATGCTCAAAATATGGGTTCACCGTACGAGGCGACATCTGATAAACCACCCATTCTAAGTTGGGCATTTTCAACAAGTATTCATCAACGACGATCTCTTGGAACTCCAACGGACCACCCGAAATTGCGAGGTTATACGCCATCGGAGTTTTGAGATTTTCTTCGCCATAAAACATTTCTGCTCGAATCCCAGCCGCACCCCTTGAGTCTCCCAAAGCGACGAGTTTAAGTTGATCTTTTATCCGCCAGAAAATCGGCATCTTCTCAGAAAAAATGCTGTCGTAGTCGTAACGTTCCTCAACAGAACGGTCCCCAAGAATCTTCTGACCGACATCGTGATAAAGCGGAATTTCAGCGTCTAACGCAAGTGTATCACTCGTATAAAGGCTCTCAAATTCACCAAATTGCTGGTATGGATACAGGTCGAGCGTGTGTGAACTTCCTATTTTTGCCGCTCCGATTTTCTGCGGTTGGTTGTCGTAGATTGCCCAATGCGCGACGCGAAGTTTTTTGCCTTTGAATTCGCCTTCAAGACGTTTTTTGACGCTGTACTCATAAAAAACGAGTGCCTCCCGATAAGGGGCAATGTCAGAAAGTGTAGGGATCTTAGATTTCGCGAGGAGTTTTACCTTAAGTCGGATAGGATCGCTCATGTCTATATCCAACAATCTACCATCAGGCGCGATTTCCAAGTCGATTTCTACGCCGAACTCTTCGGCTTCAACGTTGTAATAAATCGTCTCGGTTTGTAAACTGCTTCCTACGATCCGCATGCCGAGCTCGGTTCTCCGTTCCACGTCGTTAATTTTTAGCGTCCCGACCTGCTGGCGAACTGTATCCTGTACAGGTATTGGTAGTTCTGAATAATCGATCTTCTCTGTAATATCCCGCTCTCTAAATGTTCCATCGGCGGCGATTTCAAGTTCGATGTCAATCCTATCGTCCTTCGCCTCTATATCATAGACAGTTTCGCCATCCTCTCGCTCCCTGTCAACATCATGAATCGGTACATCTCCAATTTCGCGGAGAGCGATCTGCTGGATAGCCTCAGGAACTTCATCAAACGATATATCCTTAGCAAATCCGTCAACACTTATAACAAGACACGATGTAATACAAATAACAAGACATACTGTAATACAAAAGATGAGAAACTGTATCTGGCATCGGCACTCCTTCAAAACGCAAACCTCCTTCAATTATTTTTGAATACTCTCGCAAAGTTGTATCGCCATTGAAGCGCGAAACTCATTCCGATTTGTCCATTTAAAGGGCTAACAAGCAACCGTCTCCATTCATTTTCATTTGGTAGACGAGCAAAATCTTTGTAATTCTCCACAATCCAATTGTCTACCGCATCAACAATTCCCAAAATTATCGGTTGTACCTCAACTATGGAAAGTAGACTTTCAATCTCATGGTCGGGTATTGTATCCTTATTTTTTCGTGCGCGTTCGACATTTTTCTTTTTGAAGTCTTTTTCTGCCTCAAGTACCAATCTTTGTACCTGCTCTTCATTTTGCATAAGGTCAACAATTCGGAGGAGGCGTGATGCTCGCCAATCGCTCTGATTAATATACGCGAGAAATCGAAAAATCTTTTGTGTCCACGCCTCATTTTGGACTATTAACCAATCTCGGTGTTTCCGCGCTATCGCAGTCAAAGCGAAATCTGCTAACTCCGTATTTAAGAAATAGTGCCATTGGATGACTTGAAGTTTCAACGGCGGATGTAATTTTCGTTTCTGATAGTCAGTCAACACAATAAGAGCATCGTACTCACTTCCAAGAAGTCTCTCGTATGCTGACACAAAAGGTTCACTGGTAGCGTAATTTTGAGAAGGTGCTTTTATACCCAAGTCGAGATCTGGTATGTCAACACCGCGTGCAGGATTCAAGCGGAACTGAGGTATTTCAAGGTCTTGAAAAATCACAGTTTCAAGAACAGCAACAAAAAGCATTTCAATAACACTGCCAACTGTTTTTCCGTCGAGATTCGGAAGTGTTTGCTGGTCGCGAAGCTGCTCATACCAATAATGAGGTCACACGATTTTCTAAAATTTTATCAAGTACCCAACCTGCCAATACAGGTGGAACAGCATTACCATATAAGGCATATTGATTATAAATGGAAACAGCAGAACAGTGATCATCTGGAAAACCTTGTAAACGTGCATATTCCACATTTGTCAAGCGCCGATATCGATCTCCAACTTTGTAACGTTCATAATGGCGGCTGGTGGCCGCCGTAAGCGTTGGAGCGATTCCATCAATACCAAACACCGTATACCCCATGCGAGCTCCTCTCTTCTGATTATAGAGAAGTTGAACGCCATCAAGAAATCTATTAATTCGCGTGCTTTCTTCTAAACGTTGAAGTGTGCTCTCGGTAAAATCAAAAGTTGCGTCAACCGTAGGTTGCAGAACGCTACGTAACGCTACAACCGGTTTCGCCTCCGCGAAATGTTCCAAGTTACACGAAAAAAAACGTTGACGAAACGCCAACCCCCAAGTGTCAAATCTCCGACGATGCCTTTCAATTTCAATCCAACCTGACATATCTGTGAGCCAGCGAAAATTGCCTTCTAAACTTTCTGAAAGATCCGTTGACTCCGCAAGTCTAATCGCAGGATGATTATCCTTTACACCCAAGGAACCTAATATAAGCACGCGCTCGCGATTCTGTGCTAAGCCGAAGTGTCTCGTATTGACTAAACGCCACTCAATATGATAACCGAGTTCTGTTAGTGTAGAAAGCACTGTTGCAAAATGTATCCCTTTTTCCATTAAAAGCAGCCGTTTCACGTTTTCCAAAATGAAATAGCGCGGACGATGCGTCCTTAAAACTTCTACAATAACGGAGAAAAGCAGTCCCCTTGGGTCACGAAACCCCTTCTTCTGTCCAGCACTACTGAACGGTTGACAAGGAAAACCGGCCGTGAGCAAATCATGCGCCGGAACCTCATGCGTCAATTCCCGAATATCGCCTTGACGAATCTCAGCATCACCAAATTGACTCCGATACACTTGACAAGCTTTCGGACAAATATCATTCGCCCACAATGTCTGAAGTCCCTTTTGGGCAGCAGCTAAACGGAATCCGCCAATACCCGCAAACAGTTCAACTGTTGTCTTAATCGCTTCAGAAGGCATTCGCTGTTTTCCTTACTATAGATTTGATTCAAAAAGCGGCACCTGTTTAGACGCGGGGGAGGCAGAAGCCAAAGATTTTCTCGTTGTTGGAGTCTTCCCTAAATCGCCTCTAAACCCGGAGTGTATGTATAATCGTTAAAAAAGCGAGAAACATCATCTGATTCTCGCTGCTCGGCAAGCCTGTTTTGAATGAGCATAACATTTTGCGCGTCCAGTTCAATGCCTATCGACTTTCGTCCCAATTGCGCTGCCACAACCGACGTTGTCCCTGAACCCGCGAACGGATCCAAAACGACATCACCCGGATTTGTCGAAGAGAGAATAATCCGAAGGAGAAGTTGGATAGGAGCTTGTTGCTTATGTAGACGATTTCCATCCGCATCTCTCAAGGCCTCATCGCCTGCGAAATAACCGGAGGTCAACTCACGAATATCATCCCATACATCGGTAACAAACATACCGTTTTCGCGCGCGTGTTTATAGCCTGCTGGCAGCGAATGATGAGATCATGCCCTACTTTTCCACATTACAGGATAGAGCCATAGTCTGGTGCGGTTGCAATTTTACATTTAGACTGTATACTGCTTTAGTGTGTCGTCATCTAAATTCTCTAAAACATTTTTGGGATCGTGCTGCTCTCCGTCGCTCAGTTCTTGTTCAGAGAATCCGTGGTCCGCAATCACGGCTTCGGCAACAAAGATAGGTACTTCGCAGCGCAGTGCAAGCGCAATCGCATCACTCGGACGGCAATCCACCTCAATTTCGTCGTCACCTACTTGTAAAGTGACGTGCGCAAAAAAAGTCCTTTCTTCGACATCTCGCACACACACATTCGCCACCTTTGCCCCGAGCGTTTCAATCATAATCTTGAGCAAATCGTGGGTCATCGGGCGCGGGAGCTCGACATTTTCCAAATGCATTTGAATAGATGCCGCCTCTGATTCGCCGATCCAAATCAGGAGTATCCGATTGGAATCCTCCTCTTTCTCTTTCAGGACAACTATCGGTGCACCCGTCCTCCGATCAATCGAGAGAAAGTGAATTTTAACTTCAGTCTTCTTCTGTTTCTCAGTATCCATTTGTGCATCCTTTCATACGCACCAGCGTTTAAGGCACTATCCCTTAGTTATCATCACCAGTGTGTGTTTCGGTATCAGGTGAATCACCTGAATCCGCGTGTATGTCCACGACCAACCCGGAAGTGTAATCCCGAACGGTACGTGCGATTTTATCGGTGTCAAGGCACTAAAGCCGACAATCTCTTTGAATAAGGGAACCGCTGCGCCAGCGTTAACGATCGAACTGAGGACACGGTTCATACCGTTGCCACCATTGCCATTGTTTCCGAGGTCAAGGACTCGGATACGTTCAATGCGTTCCGCGGGTTTCATCAACTCGCCTGTCACCTCACAGAGTGATTCCACGAGTGCCAATATAGCATCGCTAACGAGAACTTTCGGATCCGCCTGATTCTTCGCGGCAATAGATACCTCCTCACCGTCCGCTTTCGCCTTCGCCTCAACGAGCAGTGCCTCTAATCCTGACAAACAAACTGGCATTCATATTTAATTTCTCCTTATGGCGTTTAGTTTCGTTTCTGAGACGGAGGGATACGCACAATATCTTCTTGAATCTCGGGCATCACGCACAAACCCGAATTCGTTCAATTCAGCAGGCAAATCTTCAAAAAACGCTGGATTAACGCTAATCTACTTCACTTTTTTTTACATCAAAAATCCGCTTTGTGCGATCATAGTTTATAAGAATTACAGTATCTCCTTTGACAGGAGTAGTTTCATCAGATTGGGCACGGCAACTGACTGTTAACTCTGGACCATCCGGAACTTGGACACGAGCTGTCCCAAAAGTTGTGGTAATTTGTCCACTAATAACGCGTCCACTTAGACCGAGGAGGTGTACATCACTGATGGCTCTCTCGCTTTCAGGAAATAGCTTTGAAAGTGCAAGAGATATATAGCGAGTACAGACAAAACAACAAAAAAAAGCAATAACACACGATATCCAAACCCACTCGGGTTTTTCTGGAACATTAAGGAGTGAATTGGCAATAAGTCCAGCAATACCCCATGTCCCAAATAGCGACATCAGCACAACCATCAAGGGAACCCTGCCAACGTTCAAAAACCCAAACACGTCTCCAAAAGAAGGTGTGCGCGCGCCAGCATCAGCATCCACATCCATATCTGCGTCAACATTGGCATCTATATCAACATCGGCATCACCGAAATCCATTGCTCCCATAGCAAGTCGAAAGAGCGCGAAAAGGAACACAATAACCAACGGTGCCGTAAACCAGACGTTATAGGAAGCGAGGAAATAAGTCAGGAATTCTTTCATGGCATCCCTTCTCGCTTTGTGATCTGCTCAGTGATATACATGTAGGCACACCGGGCTGAACGGAAATTGATATTATCAATCCAATGGACATTACGTACAACGCTAATTTCAAGCCTCGCCTGGCTGAGCAACCGATGTCTGAATTGTCGGACTAATCTCACTTCGCGAATCTCGGTGAACAATAGGTTACACCGGATATTGGCGTAAGAAACCGCAAGGCTACCTATATATCGCTCATCTAAGACCAATACCCGCCGCGTCGTGATAAAAACAAAATCTGGACGCAGTACACTCGAACGCCCGAGGATACATAAATCGACATCTTCATCCGCGTGTATGTGTGCATGTACAGTTTTTTGGATACGAGGCGGCATTTGGGCAAACTCAGCCATTTTGTTTTTAATCAGGTGTATTGCCAGTGAGAATAGAGAAACTACATAGAAATGGAGGTGGCGGGAATCGAACCCGCGTCCGAAGGCAGTTCAATAGAGGCTACTACATGCTTATCACAGGTTTTAAGATTCGCCTATCAGACTCCCCTGTGCAGGATTCAGAATAGACTATCTCAAAAGTAGTTCGCGGCACGCCCCTTGAGAATGAGCGAACGGCTAGCCCGTATTGCGACGCTTTAACTTCCCTGACGGGCAACAGGTCGGTCAAGCGTAGCCGCGCTATTAAGCGGCTAATGCTAATTCTTCATCAGCATTTATAAATGTTCCGCCTATTTAACGAGGCCTGCGGAGACCTCGGCATGCAACCTATATCTCATTTACCTTCGTCGAAACCTTGACACCCCCAAATTGTAAATACACGATTAGTTATATGCTCGCATCTCATTCGCGGTCGCTTCACGTTCTATCTTATCGCGTTTATCATAAAGGCGTTTACCCATCGCAACTGCCAACTCCAACTTCACTTTACCATTGCTGAAATACGCGCGCGTCGGAACAATCGTCATCCCCTTTGAACGGATCGAGCGCTCAAGCTTCGTGATTTCCCGACGATTTAGTAGCAATTTGCGTTTCCGTTTCGGCTCGTGGTTGGCGATATTCCCGTGTTCATACGGACCAATATGTGCATCCATCAGGAACACTTCGCCATCTGACACCTGTGCATAACTATCCGTTAGGTTCAGGCGCCCCGCGCGAATCGCCTTCACCTCAGTACCTTGCAAGACAACACCTGCTTCATACCGATCGCGTAAGTGATAGTCATACCGCGCTTTGCGATTAACAGTAATCGTTGGGGTCGCAGAGTCTTTAGCACCTTTCATAGTGTCGTTAAGTATAACATAGAATTAATGTACATGCAAGAAAAAATAGCAGTAAAACTGTCAGTTGTTTGAACTCCCATTCGCGCTTTTTTTTAACTAACGACAATTAATCCGATGAGGTTGACTTAAGTTACTTGCCGAAAATTTGAAGTTTTTTCTTAAAACAGGATTTTAGTTGAAAACTGAAAGTATATCTGATAAAATTTACTCTAAGTTCCGCGCGATGGAAGCATCAACGTACGATGCTTCGATTGCACACTAAAACAGAGAAAGGGGGCCCTTGATGCCAGAACTTTACGATACGCGTTCACCGAACCCACCTTCACGTGCGATTTTGGTAGGCATAAAACTACGAAATACTTCGATGCAAGAAACAGAAGAATCGCTCCAAGAACTTCGGCAACTCGCAGAGACTGCCGGTATTGAAGTCGTCTGTGAAACAATTCAAGCCCGTAACAAGCCAAATCCAACCTACTTTATCGGCGAAGGGAAAGTTGAAGAACTCAAACCCCTGATCGAAGAACTCGACGCGGACGCAATCATCTTTGACGAAGAATTGTCACCAGCACAGGATCGGAACCTCGAACAGACGCTTGATGTCGCCACAATTGACCGGACAGGACTCATCCTTCAGGTTTTCGCGCAACGCGCACTCACCAAAGAGGCACGCTTACAAGTCGCCTTAGCACAACTTGAATACGCACTGCCACGGCTCACGCGGATGTGGACACACCTTTCACGACTCGCCACTGGCGGTGGCGGCGGTAGACACCTCCGCGGTCCAGGTGAAACACAACTCGAAATGGATAGACGGTGGGTCCGTAGGAACATCGCACACGTCCGAAAAGCACTCGAATCCGTCGAAAAGCAACGCCATGTGCAGCGAAGAAACCGATCCGAAAAAATTAAGGTGTCTTTTGTTGGATATACCAACGCAGGGAAATCAACACTCTTCAACCGATTGACAGGTGAGAGCGTCTTGGCTGAAGATAAACTGTTCGCAACTTTAGATTCAACCACACGGAAGGTGGATTTACCACAAAAGCAACAGATCCTCTTGAGCGACACCGTCGGATTCATCAAGAAACTGCCACACCAATTGGTCGCCGCATTTAAGGCAACGCTCGAAGAGGTCGCAGCAGCAGACTTTCTGCTTCACGTCGTTGATGTGAGCCACCCCGAGGCAGAAGCGCAGATAGCCGCTGTGAACGTAGTCCTCGACGAATTGGAGGCGACTGACATTCCAACGTTTATGGTTTTCAATAAAATTGATAGACTCAAAACAGACGATGACTTGCACATCCTAAAATGTCAGTACCCAGATGCATTCCCAATCTCAGCACAACACAGCGATGGTGTTGAGGCATTAATGGAGGCATTAGCAAACCGCTTTGCCAATCTCGGCACGAATCTGGATCTCAGTATTCCATACACAGAAGGAAAAGCACTCGATTTACTCTACAAATACGGCACCGTGCTTAACGCCGAATACGCAGAGGAAGCCATTCACGTCAAGGCACGCCTACCAAACCGATACCTCAAATCGGTCTCCGAATTTTTGGTGTCTTCCTAAGGAGAGGCGATAATCATGCGATGGCTCGACCAGACTGACATCGGACACGACTTGCAAATCTGTCCAGACTGTGACAGGGAATACGAGGTACTCGACCAGTTTCTGGGATGTCCATCAGAAAATCAATTACACAACTGGATTGATGCAGTATTCAACGACGCTTACTATGTTGCGATCCGGTGTCCACAATGTCTCGAAATCCGGCACCTCTGTATACAATCTTTAACCGCTACACAGTTTTATACCGAAAAGGAAAAAAAATGAAGATAGGTGTTACCCAAATCATACTCGGAAACATGTCGTTAGATGATACGCTCTCCCTCTGCCAAGATGCAGGCTACGATGCCGTTGAACTCACTTTCGGTGAAGGCAAAGACACCGACATCAATATGAGCGATACGGAACTGCAAGGCATCGCTGCGAAATGTGAGGCAGCAGGTGTTGAAATTGGCAGTATCACAGCAGGTTACGCTGACCGTGGCAACCTCCTGAGTCTGGATGCAACGCAGCGCGAAAAAGGCGCAGTCTCTCTCGCCCGCGGCTTAGAAGTCGCCGGCGCACTCGGTGTCGGCGGGATTCTACTGCACCCGGGTCAACTCACCGCTGACGGAACATACCAAGAAGTCTGGGATAACCTTGTCGGTATCCTGAAAGACTTAGCACCTTCTGCGGAAGCACACCGTGTCGCAATCGGGCTTGAAAACGTCTGGAACAAATTCCTACTCAGTCCTAAAGAGATGCGCGATATCGTGGACGAAATAGACAGCGAATGGGTCGGCACTTACCTTGACACAGCAAATATGATGGCTTACGGCTATCCGGAACACTGGATCCGTGAACTCGCGCACCGCATCAAACGCGTACACTTCAAAGATTTCGCACGCGGGGCACACCAATTCGTCAACTTATTAGATGGAGACACGGACTGGAAGGCAGTGATGGAAGCGTTCCGAGCAATCAGCTACGACGGCTACGTCATTCATGAAGTCGGTGGTAACAGGGAAGCCCAAATCGACCTCGCGCAACGGATGCGTACCATCGTTTCAATGTAACTAACTGCAAAAGAGAAAGCGATGGCTCTATCAAAAGCCATCGCCTGATGCCGGAGGTCGGACTCGAACCGACATGGACCTAGGGCCCGCGGGATTTTGAGTCCCGTGCGTCTACCAATTTCACCACTCCGGCTACGTTTAGCAACATATATTATAGCACACTCTCAGCAAAAAGTCAAATTTCTAATTAGCCATCAACCATCAATGCGTTTTTTTCAAAAAATCTTTCAGTTTTCAGGACGGTTTTTCTGCGAAAAACCTTTAAGAAGCAGTAATCAGTAACCAGTTAAGAGTGCCTCGCAGTGAGAGTTTGATGCATCAAGTCTTTCTTTTAACTGGTAACTCGTAACTGGAAACTGGAAACTGACAACTATAAAGCCATGGCAAACCAACAGCGAAACCCAGTATCCGAAAACATATTCCAACGCATCCTTATGAGCGCGATAGCACTTCTCAGCCAACTGCGTGAAAAGGAGACGTGGCAAACCTTGTGGCATTGGGTACTCTGGCGCGTCCTGCCCAAACGCCGCCGTATCCTTAGGCTCATACAAGAACTCCAACCGCTTCACGAAAACGCCCCGCCTGAAATGCGGGCACTTAGAGATGAAGTCTTCGCAAAAAGCTGCTTGGAACTAAAACGTGCAGAGCAAGAGCAGATGCTCTTAGATATTCTGGTACACGCCCATCAACCGCTCGGATTTGAACAAATCTTTTTTGCAGCAATCTATCCGGTCTTAGTCAAACGCGATATGGTCGCAAGTCCAATCATCAATGAAACCCCGCATCGGCTTGACGTAGAAATCGGTTACCTTGGACACAACGAAGATTACTTCTTCTGGACATTTGAGATTGACGGCACAAAACGTCTCTCACTCAACACACCGCTCAACCCAAGAATGGAAATGCGTGAAGATAAACGCTATGTCGTCTATCAACTCGGAAGTAATAAACTTGTGGACACAGACTTTGCTGAATACGCCGAGCAGTGGCTACTCGAATCGCCACGTTTGACGATAGCACTCCCGCTGCTTGCAGCAACCTATGCCGAGCAGTGGATCCTCAACGCACGCCTCTATCTTTCGCACATCTTCACAGATCTGAAAAAGCGGAATTATAAGATTACAGCAATGGTAATACCCGATTTTGAACGGGAGCGGTTGTCACTCTTACGCCGTCTCTCCCTGGACCGGCTAAGAAAACGTCAACTTCTGTCCGCACGCCGAAATCGGTAAGATAGATACCCGGCTCAATTGAGAAACAGATACCCGAAATCAAGACCCGTGCATCACGCGTCTCTAAGTTATCTAAATTCACGCCGTTCCCATGGATAACAGTGCCGATGTTGTGTCCCGTGCGGTGAATAAAGTAATCCCCATACCCTTTTTCAGTGATATATTCCCGGACACAGTCATCCACTTCATAACCGTGAATCGGTTCATCGACAGCCCATCTTTCTCGGATAAACCGTATTGCCTTGTCCCGCGCCGTTTTGACAATATCAAAAATCACAGTATACCGCGCAGGGACACTTTCCCCCGCGTAAGCGACCCACGTCGTATCTGCAAAAACCGCGTCTGGCTCTTTCTGCTTTGCCCACAAATCAATCAGAATGAAATCGTCTGCTTGAATCTCTTGGGTATCCGTCGCGGAGGGTGCATAGTGCGGATCGCTGCTCTTTGCATTCACAGCGACAATCGGCGGGTGATCTGTGACCAAATCCATCGCCTCAAATTGCCCGAGAATCTCCTGCTGAACATCATATTCTGTAATACTTTTCCCATCCCGCAGCTGCGCACCGATCCACGCGAAGGCGTAATCTTTCGCTTGTAACACCAAGTGTGCGGATTTCTGATGACCTGCGGCTTGCGAATCACTGAGACGCGCTTCCACCCGCTGCGCCAATTCCGCAGATGTCCGCACCTCAATCTCGAACGAACGAATCCACTCCAGCGTCCCAGCATCCACCCGTGAAATATAAGGAATCTCGGCGTTCGGTGAATACTCCATCGCAACCGTTTTGACACCAGCGAGTAGGGTCTGTATCGCTTCATTAAGCTCTCCCCATCCTGCATAGAGTGCAACCTGTCCTTGCACATCCGTAAAATTCGATGTCTCAATCCGATGGACAAGCCACCGCGGCTCACCGGACGCGGGGATAAGACAGAACCATCGGCGCGTGATATGTGCCCCCGCCAAACCCGCCACATTCTGCGCAATCGGGTTTATCCCACGAAAATCGTATAAAAGCCACGCATCTAAATTTAATTCTGCCAGTTCATTCTGAATTTCAGTTATTTTCATGTAAGTTATTTTTCATTTAAGAGTTGGCATTCTTTACAGACTGTATCAGATTTCTCGATATACGGCAATTGGATCAATAATAATTTCGTTCTCCAATTTTCCTGAGAACTGGGATTCTACTACTGAAAGTGCTCCAACAAGGTCCATAATAGCTTCCTTGGGAGGCTGCCGTTTGGCATCTTCGTAGTTAACCTCTTCATAATCAACGGGATCGCCTGAACTTTGTGCTACAGTCCCAAGGAGAACAAACTCTTTTTCTGAAAATCTGGAGTATTTTCGGACTAACGAATGTTCATCTTCCCGAAAATCGTCTCTCTTACAGTCTGCGGAAAAGGTGTACTCTCCTATAGGCATTTGCACTATAAACTGATCTTGAAACCCATAATCAAAAACAAAAGCTAAGTGTTTCAAAAAATCATCATCTTGTTGTAGCCCCTGATCTTTTGCTAATTTTTCAATATTTGTCGAACTCTTCAACTGTTGCTTGAGTTTTGCTTTTTGATTCCTATCTTTGGTATTTTCCGCTACCTTTTCAAATTGCTTGCGAACTTCTTCCATTTTTTCAAAATTAGTGATATACGACAATGCTTCACCTATTTTATTGAAATTATTAAAAGTAGATTTAAGTATTTTCATATCGTTGAATACAACATTACCTCTCACTTCAACGAAACCCGCATTGTTAATTTGCTCAATATTTTCATCAATGTTCGCGGCTGAAATATCTAGAACTTTATTTGATTTTTTAAGGCCTTCTTCAAAAAGCGTGTAGTTATAATCATGAAGGTGCTTCTTTTCTCAAGTACCAGATTCGGATGTCAAAATATCTGCCACAACTTATCCACTACCAACTGGACCTTTCTGTTCTTCTGCTTCTTCTGTTGTAGATTTTTGATGACTCATTAAGTAATCTGTAATTCCCCCAGACATCTGAGCAGAAATAGAGTACATTTTGTATTCATCCAGATAGATGAAACTTTTAATCTTTTCCACGACGTTTTCTCCTCATATAGTCTTCATAATACCGTTTTCTTGTATCTATGATAGACCAAATCGAAAAACCAATGCCTATTACACCAAGAATTGAACCTGTGATGATAACTGCTACAGTCATTTGATTAATCCTCATCCGACAATTCATCTGATGTGCCGACTTTTATGAGATCTGTTCTATTTTAGAAATTCTATTATACACGATAAAACTGATTAGAAATGATACTAAACTTAAGCCAATTGAAACATATGTTATACTTTGAACATTGATTAGGCCTGGGTTCGATTGACCTAATAAGGAACAAGCAAATAAGATACCATAGAATGATATAAAAGTGAATGAAATTCCATTATGCGTTGTTTTCCATGACTTGTTGCGATCATTGAAATGTTCTATTTCATTGATGTTAGATATATGGAGAATCAACCCAAACGCCACGAAGTCTGCAGCGTTCAGAAAATCCATAGTTCGATTTTGTGATATGAACCATATTAATGCTCGTGAAAGAACAGGTATTAGCCCTACAAGCACCGTGTATATAAGCCACTTGACTTTTACATTTGCCATGTCGGATTTGTTAATCTCCGCAATTATCGGAACTCTCTCAATTTACATTATGAATAAGATGATAGCATATTAAAAAAAAGAGTCAAGAAGATATAGTAACCCGGGGCGCGCCTACTACTGTAACGCTGGCAAATTCTCAACAATCTCCACCGTCTCCAAACTCACCGTAATCACCTTCCCAATTAACTTAACAATATACTGCGGATCGTCCGCACGGTTCGGGTCGTTAACAATACCGCTCCGCTTGTCTACCTTCACACGATACTGATCCACCACCCATTCCAAAGCCGAACGCGTGCCGAGCCGATAATCAAAAACTTTTGGAGGGATACCCGATAACGTCAGGAAATCGTTATAGATAAGCGAGGTTTTGTCTTTGGAGAGTTTCATCTTCTCAACACGCCAATTGAGCGGCACATCCGGCGTTTGGACGAATTTGAGTCTATCGTATTCAGGTTGCGATTCGTAGGTGACGTGGAGGTCTGCCAACCGCGCGCCCGCCTCTGCGAATCCCCAGAAGTCCGGGGCGAAAGGGATATGTGGCAGATCGCGCTTGAGGTTCGCTTCGTATTTCTGGCGATAGTCAGAGTGATGCAGGAGTCCATAGTTATAATGGAAGATGTCCCACTTGGTGATGGTATCGTCTTGGTAGTGGGTTCGGAATTGGGACAGTGCCCAATCGGTGATGTTTTCACGGCGGTTTGTGCCGTCTTCGTCATAGATGTAGAAGGGGAAGCATTGAAAACCATCGCTTGTTGAAAGGGTGTGAAGGTCAGGAATCAGATTCGCCATTAGGGTACTGAATTCTGAGCGAAAACCGTGATCGCTGACGATTATCACTCGATTTTCTGTTTCGGTCTCTGGAATAGGAAAAATTCGCTGCTGCCGATAACGCTCCTCATTCCAGAAGTTATCAAAGTAGAGATACTTCTGACAAAAGGGACGGTACAGCGCGCTGCGAAAGTGCATCTCTTCATAGTTGCTGAGCTCCAGTTTTCTCAGTGATGCTTTAACCTGACGAGTCCACTTGATGCGCGGATCAGTCGTATCAATAAAATTTTCAATAGGGTCTTTTGGATTGTGCCGTTTCTTCCGGTCAACTGCGGTGTTATATATTTCGATAAACGTGCCAACACGCGCTTGTAGTAACTCAAGATCAAAAGCGTAAGCCAAATTATCTCTGTTTGTAGCGACTCCTAAAGAGTAGAGACTAAAAATCGCCTCTTCTTCACTTGCAGATTTTTTCGTGTCTTTATTCCCTATCGGGATAAAGGTCTCAAATTCAGGCTGAAGTCCTTCGGTGAGCCATGTTTGGCGTGCGTCAGGTTGAATCGGTTGCCACGGGATATTGCCTGTATGCTGGCATTCAGTCAGAAAATCGAATTTCTGTTGTTTGTTCCACAAATCGTCGGTGCGGTAATAGAAGATACGGGGTGATTCTGATGAGTTCCCATCTTTCTTGACAAATAGGTTGATACTCACACCGACACGAATCCCGAATACATTTGCATCGGAAACCTTTAACCCCTTTCGTGCATTTCCACCCAAGTCCACAATATAAATCGCGTCGCAATCTTCCGCGAGGTTTTTCCGCATGCCATCAAATGCCACACCGTCAAGGAAACTGTTGTTAGTCACAAAGGCTACAATACCCTCTTTTTCTATTCTGTCCAATGCCCATCGAATTGCTTTGACATAAGGATCGTAGAGTTTGTTTCTAAGCGTTGCTTTAGAATCTTTTGCATAAGTGTCCGCAATCCGTTGATCTATCGTCTCATATTTCCGATTTTTGTTGTTATCGTTCTCGTTGACCTGTCCCATATTGTAAGGTGGATTGCCGATGACGACGAACATATCAGTCTCTTTCTGCTTTTCGACGCGTGCCGTGTTCGCAGGTGTGAGGAGCTGCATCTGCTGGTCCTCTATCATCTCAAACGTATCCACGAGACAGATACCTTCGTAGGGTAGATACCGGTGCGTTGCCGTGTAAAATTCTTGCTCAATGTTCATACTGGCGATGTAGTAGGGCAGCAGCATCACTTCGTTGCACTGGAGTTCCGGCGGGTCAGCGGTATATTTTCGCTCCAGTGAAATCGGATCAAATGCCTGCATGATACGGACGATGAAGTTACCAGTGCCGACGAACGGGTCGATAATATGCACGCCACTATCCGAAAGTGAACGATCAAACTCGGTCTGCAAGAGATGCGCAACGCTTTTCACCATGAAATCAACAATCGGCTGCGGTGTATACACGATGCCGTGTGTATCCGCAACCTTAACAGAGAACCCTTGAAAAAACTGCTCGTAGACGGTGTTGAGAAAACTCTGTTTCTGTGAAAAATCGGTAATCGTACCGGCAGTCTGCTCGATCGCAGCGTAGAACGGCTCCAAAGGGCGGAGAAACTCGGAACGATTCAGTGTCCGTTCTGTAAGCACATCAATGACAGTCTCAATTTCACGAGCGATAATATTTCGGCGCGTAAAGTCGGGATTATCAAAGACCGTGCGGAAGATACGTTCTGTTAACAGATGCTGGATGAGCATCTCCTCTACAGCAGCGACGGAGAGGTTCGGATTCATTGAGGCTTGACACTGTTGGTGAAAACGGGTAAACGCTTCCTGAAAATGCGGATTGCTTTGCCGTTCCGTTTCGATTAACGCCGCCAATTTGTCACCGAGTTCCGGCACCGTGTCTTTGAATTCAGCGACGGCGGTATGCCATGCTGAAATGTTCTCCGCTTGATAGGTGAAGAAGGTCTGGAGCACTTGAATGAGGTTTCTCGGCTCGGTGATGTCAAGGTCAAGTTGGAGCCGTCCGTGTTGATAGAGAAGCGCATGGGTCGGAGATTGGATAACGATATTTTTCGAGGGGTAACCCGCCGCAAACTTCTTATCTGCTTCAGTGTGGAGGTCGTCTTGGGTATCTTTCGCTTCCCAGTAGCCGTGTGGTAGACCGTAAGTATCAACGACTTCACCATCCGGTTGGATACGCCTGTTTTCTGCGGTATAATGCGCTTTTTCACAGAGGAGTGTAAGGTTAGATTGGCGGCAGTAGTGCTGGAGCAAGTTTTGGAATGCGGCGCGGACGGTGCCCTCATTTTCTATGCCGTGCTGTGCATATTTTTCGAGTTCAGCATAGTAGTTTTTGATAGGCTTGTGTGTCGGTTTGATATTGAAATCTGGCATGTCCTTTCCCGATATGTTGTAGGTGAACGAAACGATGTCAAATTATACATAGATTACGGCGGAATTGCAAGGAAAATTTTGTTGTATAGGAGAACCAACCAGTTGAAATCCTTACCGAGAAACGTTGACAATTAAGCATTCACACCTTATAATATCCTTTAAAACCGATGCGGAGAACGGAAAATGAAATTTAACATCACAGACTCAGAATTCACCGGTCTATTCGCTTTTTTGGCAACATGGGGTCAAGTAGTCGGACTTTGGGCAGTCGGCGTTGCCATCTTAACAGTCCTGATACACATCGTCTTTGCCATAGCCGTCTACCGAGACGCGAACCGGTTAGATCGCACGCGGAGCCTGATTATCGTAGGTCCCGGAATATGGTGTATAGCAACCCTCACTGGTGGTGTAATCACAGCGGCCATCTATTGGGCAATGCATCACTCACGCCTAAATCCAGATATCCCTGTCGCCACCACAGAAACAACAGAAACCGAAGAAACATAAGCATTAGCAAGGCTATTACTACTACTTTAACGTGAGTTTGATAAAAGCATATCACAAGCACCGCATGGATCCATCTGAAAAACAGAAATACCTGCAAGCATATTTAGAAAAATGTCGGCACCCTGAAATCCAAGCACTTCGTCCCGAAACAGCAGATACCAAAGCCGTATGGATACCGACATCCGAACAGCTACAACAACTCCTAACACAGAAACTCCCCTACCCGGATCGGTCAGTCTTCCAACGCACCGCAGACGGTTGGGAATACCAAACCTATTTTCGAGAGTGGGCTGCCGATTACGGCACCTATATTGATACGCATCGACAATTCGTTGGAACCGATGCCGAAAGCGTGCTTTTGCAGGTATTGATGGCACTACTCGGTATCAGTGAACGATGGATGGTTTAATTAGAGGAAATTATGACATTCGGAACACTACTGGCAACAATTCGAGAATACAAACAGACAGGCATCTCAAATCCTGAAACTTTAACAACACTCCTTAACGACACCTTCGGGGATTGGCTCGCATCGCAAGGGGTAAGTCATCTCATGATGTTAGGAGATAACACATTATGCCTGAACGTAACAGGACAATTAGAACGCAGCATTCCCGCGGAAGGGATTAAAGCATACTCCCGATTTCTTATACTTTCATTGGATAAAGTGGACGACAATCCAGAAGCAATAACGGGTGCACTTAAATCCTACGCCTCAGAGGGCGATGGTGCTTACGTCTGGATTATCCCAGACGGCTACATGGCAGCACTAACCCCAGCAGAGCAGGAATGGGAACAACACGGCGGTGGCTATTTCTCACATGAATCTATATGTATCTCCAACACCGCCGATATAGATACCCGTTGCGTCTTAGAGGTGCTTTACGAGGATCCCGCGTTAGAGAACGTCTCTTGCGAATTTGGCGTGCCAGCGCATCGTTCAGTGCATTACCGACTCGATAAACTCAAAGCCGAAAACGGTGAACCGCTGATTGCCAAAGATGCCCCCGTCAGTTATAAAATTACGAGCCGTGATGCACGGGTTGTCGTGCAGGGCTCGCGCATCCTGACAAGCGGCGAAAACAGCATATTCGCCAGTTTCGGCACCGTCATGGCGTGGTGCCCACAATAAGCAATACCCTTTTCTATTTGTAGGCGCGCTTTGGAAGCGCGCCCTTTAATACACAGCGAGATCCTTTACTTTACTACCAACATCTTCCGCGTTGCCGTGAAATCATCAGCAGTGAGCGTATAGAAATACACACCACTCGCCACAGGTTCACCCACCTCATTTTTCCCATCCCAATACGCCGCACGCACGCGACTCGCATACATGCCAGCGACTTGGTGCCCCAATGCCAACGTCCGAACCAAGACACCATCCGCAGCATAGATACGCACTGCCACATCCGCAGGTTCCGCAAGCTGATACGGGATCCACGTCTCCGGATTGAACGGATTCGGATAGTTCGCAAGCAACGCTGTCTTTTCTGGAAGTAACGATGCTAAAAGTCGTTGAAGATTTTCGATGCCTTGTCGGAAAGCAACCGACCCGTCATTTTCAACCTCCGCCTGTGCGATCCATGCCTGAATCATCGCCGGATCCAATTCCGAGTTGTCTATAGCAGTAACATTGAAAGGCGCGACTCCCACAGTTGATTCACCGAAACTTTGTGCCACAACAATGAGATCTAAAACGTTAATAATCCCATCGCCGTTCACATCCGCTTGGCGGTTGACAGATGCATCTTCTCCCAAGTATTGTGCTACCAGAATTAGATCCAAGACGTTTACCAGACCATCCTGATTGACATCCCAAGCCGGATACTTGCGGTCTTCTATGGTGATAACAATTTCAGGATCGTCTGATAGGATTGCTTCGCCGCTACTGGAGCCAGGAAAGAAATTGCTAAACGTTACACGGGTTTCTCCGACAGCCTTCGCCTTGAATGTAACCAATAGCAGCATGCCTGTGCCGCTCACACTACTGCCGAACCTTGCTGAACTTAACTTAGTGATCTCACCAGCGGTGTTATCAATCGTGCCTTGTAGGAAGAATGTATTGATGCCTTCCGCCTTCAGAAAATCACCCTCGTTTACCTCAACCGCTTCAAGGACAGCAGGATCAAACGAAATATCAGTCTGCCACCCTGCTAAATCCGTAACATCATTGGCATTGAGCCGAAGGACGAAGGTATCGCCCATACGAATGGGATCTGCATCTGTGGAAAGGGAGAATATGTCATCACCCACATCTGAAACAGAGGGATCTCCGACTGTGATAATCATATCAGGAGGACGAGAAGAAATCGTCTCACCAAGACTCGAACCCGCTTGAAACTCTCGTAGTGACAATCGACTCTCGCCATTCGCCTGCGCTATGAATGTAACCGACAGCAGCGTACCCTCGCCGCTAACACCACCTTCGGAGATTCGTGCAGAACCGATACCGTCAATTCTACCCGTTGTATTATCAATCGTACCTTTCAAAAAGTGGGTGCGTCCACCGCCTTGTTTGAGAAAACTACCCTCGCTTACGTTGTTGACTTTTAGCACCGCAGGATCAAAGGTAATATCAGATTGCCAACCTGCTAAGTCGGAGATATTCTCTGTTTTGAGTTGAACAATGAACCTATCACCAACCTTAACCTGCGTCGCCGCTGTGGACAAGGCGAAGAGGCTGGAGCCAGGAGGTAATACCGTATATTCGGTGCCGGTTGCAAAGCCAAAAAAGCCGCTCCAACCCCCACCCCGCTCATAAACGGCAACTAACAATGTGTTTGTCCCCTCTTTCAAAGTGACTGGAAACTGATCCTGGAAATCATTTGCCCCCCGGTCTATAGGATTGTTATGAACTAACTGCCCATTGAGCCAGACCTTGACAGCATCGTCACTCCCGACAAGCATCATTGTATTCTGCTCTCGCGGAGAATCCAAGTTAATCGAACCGTAAGCAACATGATTATCTATATCGCCGGATCCCAAGCCGGTAGCGTTCGCCATCTCATTCATGTTATTACCGCCTGTGGGAGATAGTTCACCTATTGTCCATACTTTGTCACCGACGGGGTTTCCATCTCTCGCTCCATTCGTAGCAATCTTCAACTCCGTTACAGCCCCATTACTCACTTGTGCAAGGAAATCTACTCCAGAAGCAGCTGCATCTTTACCGCCTCTGCCTCCAGTTGACACAATCGTCCATAACCAGGGTCCCACTATTTTTCGTGATCCTCTTGCAAGGATGGAACCCGGGTTACCATCCATTCTGACAGATGTTTCTTTGGGTAATTTTTCCAAAGGTGAAAAGTCAGATATTGCGTTGTTACGAAGGTCTAAACGTTCCAAGTTGGTTAACCCCGCAAGTGGCGATACATCCGATATTTGGTTATTTTCAAGATATAACACCTCCAACTTTGTTAACTTCGCCAGTGGCGACACATCTTTGATAACATTAGCGTCAAGATTCAGGTGTTCCAAGCCTTTTAAATTCGCCAACGGAGATATATCCGATATCTGGTTATTAATCAATTCTAACCATTCCAGTTGTGTCAATTCAGCCAATCCGGAGAGGTCCGAGATATTACAGTTATGGATTTCCAACCGTCTCAGTACTTTTAAACCCTTGAGAGAAGGGAGCGCGGATATCGATCTGTCATTGCCATATTCTATCCATCTGAGTCGTGGCAAACTTGCCAAGGGAGAAAAATCAGAGATAGGGGTGCGCCAAGCATCTATGCCCTCCAGACTAATTAGGCTTGCAAGCGGCGACACATCGGAGATTGGATTATCTGAGATTCCTATCCCGTTTAATTTTATTAAGTCCTTCAACGGAGATAAATCTTTTATTTTATTCTCCTCAAGCCCTAACCAGTCCACGTTGATTAATCCGGCAAGCGGCGATACATCAATGATTCGATTCCCGCGCAACTTGATGTTATTGAGTCGGGTTAAGCCTCTCAGAGGCGATAAGTCGGATATAGAATTATGGCGAAATTCTATCCGCTCCAACTCCGTCGCAGCCTCAAGTCCTGTCAAATCGCTAATCCCAGCATCGTCGGCAACAATCCGCGTCAACCTTGCCATCTCTGCTGCCGTAATCAAAGCCCCTGGGGCTTTGCCGAGCAACCGTTCTATCACAGTACGGAGGTTCGGATCAGGAATAGTGACCAAATCACCAGGGCGTAGGTCCGTCACCGGATCGACCGGTTGTGTTGTCGTGTCGTCCGGGGAATTCAGCGCAGAAATCACATCAGGGAAGTTGGAAGTCCATGCATCCCGACTCACGTCCCCATCTTCCAACAGTCCCGCTAAACCTAAGTCCCGTAAACTTTGCTTATCAAGAATCTCCTGAAGGAACGCCTCTGTTTCTAAACCGACAGCCGCAGCAGCGTGTACTGCATCCACTGGACCTTGAAATGCTTCGTGGAACCGATGCACCGGCTCAATACCGCCAAACACACCACCCGTCTTTTCGAGCGCTACTCTGTAACGTTCCGTGTCCTCCTCAACAAGAGCATCCATCACGGCTTGCTCCACATACAGACGCAAGCCCTGATCCTTCACCGGTCCATCAGGCGACTTCATAATAACCCCACGCACCTCATCTTCAAACGTCTTCATGCCCTCCGTGTGGCAACCGATACACGAAAGACCATTCCGCACGGCAGGGTTGCTCGCCGCAGGATTGGAGACAATGGTCGTCGGTGCCTCATTTATCCGATTCCCTGACGCATCGGAGATATAATACCCCTGCAAACCGTTCGGCAGATTGAACACCACCTCACCACCATCGTGTCTGAAAGTCAGCGGATGCGTAAAGATGTTCTGTGCGCCGACACTTCCCGCAAAGTCGTAACTTTTCCAATACGCACCGTATCGAGAGGTGTGTCGTTCTACAACGCGATTGTTATTCGACACACCGGAATCGTTGAAACCCGCACGCCAAACGCGAACCCCCGGTGCACTATCAATATTTCTCGTAACGTTAACATCTAATTGCTGTTCCAGCTCCCGATCCGTCTCTGGGAGGTCCAGAATATCGTGGTAAAGCGGCGGCAACGATGCGTTCGCAAGGAACCAATCCACATGGACAAACGGCACTTCGCACGCCATTTCTGTACGCAAATGCGTCAGTTTTGCGTGTAGACCTGCTTGCGTCTCAGAATCAAAGTCAATGCTGTACGGATATGCCCGTTCAAGCTGCGTC
>JAJEGI010000071.1 GCA_022819945.1 Candidatus Poribacteria bacterium | reverse complement strand
ATACGCTTACGACACTATCTGTATGCTCTGTGAGAGTGTGGATAAGATCGCCCGTGCGAACATCCCATAAAAGGATTTCTCCCCCACTCCTGTTTGCGAGCGTCTGCCCATCCGGGCTAAATGATACGCTATAGACCCAATCTGTATGCCTTAGGGTGTGGATAAGATCGCCCGTGCGAACATCCCATAAAAGGATGCCGTCCTTACTCGTGCTTGCGAGCGTCTGCCCATCCGGGCTAAATAATACGCTTACGACCCAATCTGTATGCCCTTCAAGGGTGTGGATAAGATCGCCCGTGCGAACATCCCATAAACGGACGGTCCGGTCAGTACTGCCGGTTGCGAGCGTCTGCCCATCCGGGCTAAACGATACGCTATAGACAGAAGCCTTTTGCCCTGTGAGGGTGTGGATAAGATCGCCCGTGCTAACATCCCATAAACGGACGGTCGATAAAAGGGTGGTGCGGTCCCTAATCTCGCTTGCGAACGTCTGCCTATCCGGGCTAAACGATACGCTATAGACCCTATTTGTATGCCCTTCAAGGGTGTGGATAAGATCGCCCGTGCGAACATCCCATAAACGGACGGTCCATAAACGGATGATGGTTCTCCAAGTCATGCTTGCGAGTGTCTGCCCATCCGGGCTAAATGCTACGCTTACGACACTATCTGTATGCCCTTCAAGGGTGTGGATAAGATCGCCCGTGCGAACATCCCATAAACGGATGCTGTCGCTACTCCCGGTTGCGAGCGTCTGCCCATCCGGGCTAAATGCTACGCTTACGACACTATCTGTATACCCTTCAACGGTGTGGATAAGATCGCCCGTGCTAACATCCCATAAACGGATGGTGTCCCTACTCCCGGTTGCGAGCGTCTGCCCATCCGGGCTAAATGATACGCTATGGACATGATGTGTATCCCCAGTGAGGGTGTGGATAAGATCGCCCGTGCGAACATCCCATAAACGGATGGTGTTGTCCCAACTCAGGCTTGCGAGCGTCTGCCCATCCGGGCTAAATGCTACGCTTCTGACAGCCTCCGTATGCCCTATGAGGGTGTGGATAAGATCGCCCGTGCTAACATCCCATAAACGGACGGTGCCGTCTCTCCATCCGTCCCCGGTTGCGAGTGTCTGTCCATCCGGGCTAAATGCTACGCTTCTGACAGATCTTCTCTCCGTTGTGAGGGTGTGGATAAGATCGCCCGTGCGAACATCCCATAAACGGACGGGCCATGAACGGATGGTGCGGTCGTAACTCGTGCTTGCGAGCGTCTGCCCATCCGGACTAAATGATACGCTACTGACATTATCGTTATGATCGTTATGCCCTGTGAATAGGTTCAGTTCTTCGCCGGTGTGTGCATCGTAAATCCAGATACCGATAGAGCTTGCGACTGCAAGCCGTGTGCCATCAAGGGAATACGCGATGTCATTGATATAACCTTTACCGAGGCGCAGTTTTGCACCGTCGGGCAATTTCCATGTGGTGTAGTCTTGGGCATCACTCAACGGTAGATATACCGTTGAAACGAAAAGGAGTATCAAAAGCGTCGTGAAAAGTGTCCTTTTCATTTTCTATCTCCTTATTTGCGGATTAACATTTTCCGCGTGGCGGTGAAATCGCCTGCTTTGAGCGTATAGAAATACAGACCACTCGCCACAGGTTCACCGACAGCGTTTCTGCCATCCCAATACGCCGCTCGGCTTTTGGCTTGATAACTACCGATAGGTTGATGTCCTAACACCAAGGTGCGCACGACTGTACCATCCATTCCATAGATCGTCACCCTCACATCTGCGGATTGTGCCAACTGATACGGTATCCACGTCTCCGGGTTGAACGGGTTCGGATAGTTCGGTAGCAGTGCCGTCTCTTTGGGGGTCAATGCCGATAGGAGCTGCTCTAGGAAGCGAATACCGCGTAGCGATGTGGCATCCGTGAGGTTTGCTTGCCGTGCTTGTGTGAGCCACAGCTCCACTTCTGCCCGTGTCGGGACAAACGCGAGATGCTGATTCAATGCCAAAGGTGCAGCTGTTCCTGTTCCCAATGCCCCGGCAACCTTCACGAGATCCACGATATTGATTTGACCGTCCGCATTGACATCCGCTGGGTGTCCCTCTGTTGGGACGGGCTTCCCCATATTTGAGGCGACCAGCACCAAATCCTGGATGTTCACTTCTCCGTCTCTGTTCACATCTTCGGGCACCGGGGCAACCACTTGTGCACTTTCAAAGGTGGGAAGATGAGAAAGCCCATTCACCGTAGTGAGAGTCCCTGAAAGGCTCACAGTGGAGGTTTTCAGAGTTTTCACCCGAAATGTAGCCGCCGCGAGCGTGCCATCACCGCTACCGATACCCCCCGTCGGGACATAACTGCCTTGATCACTTGAGACATATTCAAGTGCTGTGTTATCGTAGTCCCACTTTAGGTGATGGTCCACTATGTTCTCACCCCCAACAATTTCGGCGTTGAAAACCAACGTTTCACCGACCTCCGGGGATATCACCGAAACAGGCGTGACGCGAACGATCGCTGATGAAGCCAACGGCTTTGGTTCAACAACGCGGCCGCTCACAGTAAAGAGTGGTAAATGTTCACCATCGCTGTCTGTGAGAATAACATCGTCAAGGTCAAGGACCGATTCTTTGACAGTTAAGACCACAAATGTAAGGGTTGCAAGGGTGCCTGTTGCTTTTTGACTGGCACCGGTAAGAGAGGTTCCGCCGATTTGCACGGTGTTTTCACCGACAATCGGTGCCACAAAGAACGCACCTTCGGGCAAATAGTCGCCATTAGCACTCTCCACGTAGCGAAGTGCAGTCGGATCAAATTCCACGGTTGCCTGATACCCGCCGACATTGCTCCCGGAAGTGATGCTAACTTGAACGGTCAGTTGTTCGCCGATAGCTCGAGATGCCACGACGGTGGGCGTAATACTAACAGTTCGCATTGAGGAAAACTCCCACAGCAGCACCGTGCCATCGATACTGGCACTTGCGAGTGTCTCCCCATTTGAACTGAATTTCACACTACGGGCCCAACCGGTATGTCCGGTGAGTGTGGCTTTATGGGTCCCCGTGGCGACATCCCACAACCGCACATAATTATCATTACGGGCAATTGCGAGTGTTTTTCCATCCGGACTAAAATTGTAATGGTTCAGATTAGCATCATGCGATAACGTAGCTTTTCGTGTGCCTGTTTCGACATCCCACAAATGCATTGTGTTCAACCAGCTACCCCCCCAGTCTAAATCGACACTTGCCAACGTCGAGCCGTCCGGACTGAAACCGACGCTACCAACATAAGATTGGTGGGATATTGCGGTTTTTTGTCTCAGCGTTGCGACGTCCCATAAACGTATCGTGCGGTCATCACCACCACTGGCGAGAGTAGAACTATCTGGACTAAAATGCACTGACTTGACATCGTCACGATGCCATAGTGTAGCCTTTCGTGCCAACGTTGTGACATCCCACAAATACACCGCATGGTCAGTATTGGCACTTGCGAGTGTTTTTCCATCCGGACTGAAATTTAAATGTTGATTATACCCGCCAGCTGGAAAGGTGGCTTCCTGTCTCCCCGTGGCGACATTCCACAAAATCACCGTACCGCTATGTCCAGTAGCCAATAGGGTACTATCCGGACTGAAACTTGCACCGTAGACATCATTGAAGGAAGCTTTTTGTATTGCCGTTTCGACATCCCACAACCGCAACGTGCCTCTCCAAGTTTGGCTCGCAAGGGTCTTGCCATCCGGGCTGAAAAAGGCGTACCATAACGCATCACCATGCTGTAGTGTGGCTTTTCGTGTCTTCGTTTCAACATCCCACAAAGTCACCGTGCCATCATAATTACTGGTTGCAAGCAGCGACCCGTCCGAGTTGACATCACTGAAACTTACATCACCGTTATTTTGCGTAAGTGTTGATTCTTCTATGCCTGTTTCGGCATCCCATAACCGCACTTTTTCCCAACTGGCGGTCGCGAGCCTACCATCCCGACTGAAACTGAGACTTCGGATCGAGTTAGCGTGTCCTGTAAGTGTGAATTTTTCTGTCCGCGTTTCGACATTCCACAAACGTACCGTGCCGCTCGCGCTGCCAGTTGCCACAGTGCCAGTTGCCACAGTTTTACCATCGGGGCTAAAACTAACTCGATAAACCGTATCTCGATCCTCTAAACTGGCAATAAATGCCCCTGTGCCGGCATCCCATAACGCTGCATGGTAGCTATCATAGGCGGTTACAAGCGTTTGGCTATCTGGACTCCAGTCCACGCTATAGACATCGTCCCACCCATGGTCTAACGCGGCTTTTTGTGTCAGTGTCGCGACATCAAATAAGAACGCATAATTGTTATCAGAGGCGGTCGCGAGGGTTTTACCATCCGGACTGAAGCGTACACTATTGACATCGTCCGAATGTTGAATGTCGTTTGTTCGGGTCCCTGTGGCAACATCCCATAAATATACATAGTTGTCATTGCTGCCACTTGCGAGGGTTTTACCATCCGGACTGAAATGCACACTATTGACCCGACCGGTATGTTCCGTGAACACGGCTTTTTGCGTGCCTGTTGCGACATCCCACAATCGCACCGTATGGTCATCGCTGCCACTTGCGAGCGTTGTGCCATCCGGGTTGAAACTCACACTTCGGACATTAGCGGTGTGCCCTGTGAGGAGTGCCAGCTCTTCGCCAGTGTCGGCATCATAGAGCCAGATACCGATAGAACTCGCCACCGCAAGCAGCTTACCATCAGGATCAGGTGAGTATGTTACACCATTTATCCAGCCGTTGCCAAGACGGGTTTGTGCACCCTCCGGTAAACTCCATTCTGATGTGTCTACCGCATCAGTGTGCGGTAGAAAAATGAAAAGTGAAAGGGTGAATAATATAAGTGTAGCAATCAAAGTCGTTTTCATGATCAATACTCCTTTATCCAGAAAATCTGGCAAGTTTATTCCACTAATGAGGATTTTGGTTAAATACTGGTGCAGCAACTATTGCCGCTCCTATGGGAAACTTGGGAAATATTTCCGGATTTCCATTTAACCTCATCTATACGCTTATAGTAGAATCCGAAAGTATGTTTACACTTCGCGGTAGGACCCCACATTACACCTTCGTAGGGGGTTTTTGCTTGAGTGTTTCTTATAGGGTTACCCAGCCCTTACGATCCTGCCCGCGTGTGCAAATAATTATGGGATTTACTATAAATCATAATGAGCAAGATTTATGCCAAGCCAATTTTGCCAAGTTTTAGGCGCGAAAGCGGTGATTCCAGCAAAAGGCTTGTAAGAAACAGCAGCAGTTTTGTAAAAGTCCGCACAGACCTTGCAAAAAAATTTGAACGGATGTTCTTATAAACTTTTTTTGTATTGAGCGTTTGAGGTATACTATTTCTTCGGGTCTGATGGCATGAAATCTTCACTGCAGATAGAAAAAAATAAGCAACTGCAAAGTGTAGAGGCTCTACTATCGGTAAAGAAAAAATCGTGGAATTTGGACGTTTTATTTTTAGATGCTTACCCAACAATTGCCAGTTGGGTGGAGACGGGAGGTAGAGGGATCCACCCCGTTAATCCGCCTCCAAGGTCCATTCGTAAGGATACAAGGCCTTCCGAAAAAAACCGAGTAAAAGTTACGACGCTGCTTAAAATATCATTCACATCAATGGCGATGTGTGATATACTTAAACACGCACTGGCAATCTCAGCTTGGCAGTGCCGCGGTTCGGGAGACTAGCCCTCTCGCCGAACCACCTATGAAGGATTTTACGGATGCCAAGAGATATTATAGGCAAAATTAAAATAAAACACAACATTTTTTTCTATATCAGCCCAATTTTTGTGCAAACTTCAGTCGCCATCCAGCAAATTTTAGTGGTTCATGAATATTTCCATGCACTTTTTGCATTTGGTATCGAACTGGTGCGAAAATAGAGTAGCAAGATTTATGCCAAACAAATTTTGTCAATATTAGGCGCGAAAACGGAGATTCGAGCAAAAATCTTGTAAGAAACAGCAGGAATTTTGTAAAAATCCGCACAAGTTTTGCGAGTTGTAGTGAATATCGGAGGTAAAGTAATGAGGGAGGTATTAATCATTGATGACAATCAAAGTTCTCACGGCTTGGAGTATTTCCTAAGGACTGAGGGCTATTCCCCTATCATCGTTGAGACTGTTAACGAGGGTTTGGAAAAAATTAACGCATCCAAAAATTTGAAAGTGGTCCTGCTCAATGTGGAATTGTCACGCAAAAAGGGTATGAAGGCGTTGAAGAAAATTAAGGAGGACCACGCAGATGTAATTGTAATTGTGATCGGAGCGGGGGTACAAATAGCGAGAAGCGGCCCCCCTCTGGGGGCCATGGAAGTTCTGCCGAAACGCACTGATGTGGAAAATATCCGTAGGGCAGTTGATCGAGCGTTTGGCCGGATAGATAGCCGAAGCAACACATTTTCATTTCCAGAAGAAGAAACTGAAGAAGAAATGCCTGAGGAACAGTATGCGCTCGTTGGGGAGAGTGAAGCCATGTTTGAGCTGAATAAAGAAATTGGATGTGCAGCCAGCTTTAACATTTCAGTGCTGCTTGAGGGTGAAACAGGCACCGGGAAAGGGCTGGTTGCGCGCCTCATTCACAAAGAAAGTGACCGTGCAGCCGCACCGTTTATTTCAATCGATTGTGGCGCGGTGCCTCATGAACTCCGTGAAGGTGAACTCCTCGGTCATGAAAGAGGGGCATTCACGGGGGCAGAATCGGAGCGTCCTGGCGCATTTGAACAGGCTGATGGCGGCACGCTTTTCCTGGATGAAGTCAGCAATATGAGTCCATCCCTACAAGAGACGCTCCTCAATGTCTTGCAAGAAAGAGAGGTCCAACGCGTGGGCGGAACGCGGACACGCAGCGTGGATGTGCGCGTCATCAGTGCGACGCATCAGAAATTGCAGGAAATGGTGGCCCAAGGAACATTCCGAGAGGATTTGTACTACCGTCTCTGTGGATATCAGATATCTCTGCCGCCCTTGCGGGAACGGTTAGCGGATATTCCGTTACTGGTCACATACTTTTTGCAGCGTATTGAGGCAGAAAATGAGCGGGCAAGGTCCGATATTTCTGAAGAAGCGATGGGATTGCTCCAAACGTATAACTGGCCGGGAAATGTTCGAGAATTAGAGCGATGCCTCGAAAGCGCGACAGTCACTTCCCAAGGCGAGGTAATTATGCCCAGTGACCTCCCACAAGCCGTCCGGACGTATAATAGAGATAGGGATTCCGAGGTGGACGCGCCAGAAACACGACCTCCGGAAACGCGAGAAACACCGATATATAGAAACCTGCTTGATTTGCCGGTCATGGTGTTCTGTCAGTTTTTCTCTGATGGACAGTTCTGTGAGTCTCTCTCTGATAGAGCGTCAGGTATCACGGATCGCCAAATCGCCGAGTGGTGGGAAGAGTTCTCTAATGATGGACGCGCCCGTGCCAATAGGGCGGAACGCGAAATTTATAATTGGCGGCTCCAATTTAATACAACTGACTTAGAGATTCCAATCTTCTCGGACGACTGGATTAAGCGGGTGATTGACGATGCCATCTCTCAGTTATCAGGTCTTCGGTATAGTTCCGAACCTATAGAAGAAGCTGAGCCTGTCAGTATCAAAGGCAGAACCCGCAAAGGTAGCCTGACTGCAGTGCTACACGAAATCGTAAAGGGGCATGGCGGAGACAAAGAAAAAGCCGCGAGAGAATTGCGTATTTCCGTCGCGCAGCTTGAGAGGTGGCTGTCGTATCGGACAGAAAATGATGGTTCGCTTTTCACATCTATAGAGGCTTCGCGCCGACTCGAGCGATTTCCTTATGACCAGATCAGAAAACTGCTTACAGAACCTATCAACCTTTTCATTTTGGAGAATTTCTCACGTCCAGCATGGCGAAACAAAAGCGCGAATGGGCAGAGGCAGGCTGTCCACCTCGCTTTGAAAGTGCTATCTAAACGTTTGGCTAAAAATCATGGCTGTATATATTTCGGCGGCATGACTTTTTCCCAAATTGAATGGAATGTCTATCGCCGGGCACCCTACCTATACACCGACCATGCTGAAGCGGCTGCGGCATTAGACGTAGATATCAGAACCTTTAGGAAGTACTGGTCTGAAAACGAACCGTTCCCAAGTCATCACACGCTTTTTAGGGAATAGAATTTGTACCTACACATCTAATCCTGTGCAACGGACACTCGCGTTCCATCTTGTAACCGGTGTTGATTATCTACAATCACCGATGTAACTCTGGCGAGTTGTGAGGTAACCTCAATTTCACCGGTGTAAACACCGCCAACGTTTACCTGTTTTGTACGCGCCACGTTCCCTTCAACAACAAAAATAGTGCCGCTGCCGTTTTGGATGTTCACGACCGAACGCAACGGAAGTAGTTGGACGTTTTTCCGTTCACCTGTTTTGATGGAAATGGTGATAGCAGTGCCGGGTTTTAGGCTGTTTTTGGAATTCGGCACTGTTGCCTGGACAAGTACAGTGTTGTCGCTAACTGTCGGACTGATAAAAGTAACCGTACCGACAATATTCCGAATACCGGCATCTGTAGAGATTAGGACGAGGTCGCCGTTATTAATGCGGCGGGCATCTCCAATAGGGATGTTCCAAACCGCTTTGAGCACATCTACTGCGACGACTGTGAACACGGGTCTTCCTGTCGGCGACGAGGCAAGTAGCGCGTGATCTCCGATGTTCAGATGTTGCGTTGCGACAATACCGTCAATTGGAGATTTAATCGTGGCATCGCTGAGCTGCTGGCGCGCCAATTTAAGTTGTTCGTTAGCTTGCGTCACTGCGGTGCTTGCGATGTTGATCTCGTGTTCCCAAGACTTGGCTTCGACCAGCTTCTGCGCCGTGTTGAGGCTCGCTTGTGCTTGGGTGACTTGCGATTCCGCTGAAGCGATTTCGCGTTCCCAACCCCGACTTTCCACCACTTTCTGAGCAACCGCTAAATCTGCTTTCGCTTTTTCCACGGAAGGGTGTATCGCGCCTTCTTTGAACTGCTCTGCAGTGACCACCGCCTCTTCATAACGGGTCTGCGAGACTTTAAAGCGTTGTTCGACCGCCTCAAAGTTACTGTCGCTGATGTGTTGCTTCTCGTGCAGTGTTTTATTCCGATCGAACTCCAATTTGTTTTTAGCGAGTTCTGCTTTTGCCCGTTCTAATGCCTGTTCAGCATTTATTTTTGAGCGTTCGATTGTTGCCAAGGCTGCCTGATGTGCCGTCTCTGCTTGCGTGAGTTGGTTACGGATGCGTATTTCGGCGAGTGATTTTGTCTCTACAAGCGTCCCTTGCGCTGCCATTAACGCTTCTTGGGCGACCGCTAACTGAGATTCGACGCGTGCTTGCGCGCTGGCTTCTGTCGTTGTGAGTTGGGATTCTGCTCTACTTAATGCGGATTCGGCGCGTATCACGGCGAGCGCGGTTTCTTTTGAACTGCTCTGTGCGAGCGCATCGCCTTTCGCTACACTTTGCCCGACTTTCGCCTCAAGCGAAACAATTTCACCCGAAACATTAGCAAATACTTTCATTTCCGCGTTGGGCTGTAGGTGTCCGGTATAATCCTTTGCTGAGACAAACGTCCCGCGCCGAGGTGTTGTCACCGAGACAGTTACGGGTGATGTTGCCTTTTGTGCGATCACCGTGTTAATGCTGAAACAACAGATGATCACGAAAAGCCATACGGACAGGGTTTTTAAAATATGTTTATTAATCATTTTTCAGTTTATCCTTGAAATCCTTTGTGAACTTTTGCATCTTCGGATGGATTACAAATTGACAATACGGCTGCGTTGAATTCAGTTGAAAATAGTTTTGGTGATAATCTTCAGCAGGATAGAAAATGTCAATGGGTGTAATCTCTGTGACAATCGGATCGTCCCACATATCGGATGTATCCATCTCTGCTTTAGATTGTTCAGCAATGTGCCGTTGTTCTTCGGTATGATAGAAAATTGCGGAACGGTACTGGGTGCCGACATCAGCCCCTTGCCGATTTAAGGTCGTTGCGTCGTGTGTATGCCAAAGCACTTCCAACAATTCCGCATAAGAGATAACTGTCGGATCGAATCGGATCTGGACCACTTCGGCGTGTCCTGTCATCCCCATACAGACGGCTTGATAGTTGGGGTTGACGGTGGTGCCACCGGTGTATCCTGAGACGACCTCGTGAACACCTTCTAATTGCAAAAAGACTGCCTCAACACACCAAAAACAGCCTGCTCCGAATGTCGCTGTCTCTAATTTCATTTTTTATGACGGTTTTCGCACTATAGCGAATTCCGCGCTTCTCCTTTTCTGGTGTTTTCAGGTACTTGGTGAGTTTGAACGTTATCGCTGTTATGGAATTTTTCAGTAGTACTCGTTCAACCCAACCTACGAAATTTTGACAAAATATTTACACATCCGCTGAAAATTATGCTATACTCATAATCCATGAAGCACCTTCTTTTAATCCCAATCTTCCTTTGTCTGATGGCATGTCAATCACAGGAGCAACAGGCAAAAGCACTTGTTGCCCAATTCGGTGCAGCGGATGCAGTTCGCCGTGCTGAAGCCTCCAAGGCTTTAGTCGAAATGGGAGCCGAGGCGATTGATGCTTTAATCCGAGGGGTGTCCGATGAAAATCCGCAGATTCGTGAGATGTCTGCCTGGGTGCTCAGCGAAATCAAAACACCTACTGCCCGGGTTGTACCTGCACTCATTTCGGTGCTTGCTGATCCGGACGAGAACATCCGCGTCGTCGGCTCTGTTGCCCTCCAAAATTTAGGTAGACCTGCTGTGCCGTATCTTATTGATGCCCTAAACGCAGACGCAGCAGAGATTCGGTTGAATGCTGCTTATGTCTTAGGCGAAATCGGTGCACCGCTTGATACAATTCTGCCTGCTCTTATCAACACACTTACAGATCCGGAATGGAACGTCCGCCGCCTTGTCGTACGCGCCTTGGTTACAATAGGGCCCCCTGCAGTTGAGCCGCTAATTCAGGCACTAAACTCACCAAATCCCGATCTCCGGCGTATGGCAGAACGCGCTTTGAACGATATTGGTACCCCACAGGCACGCAAAGCGATTGTCGATGCGAAGAAGGCGTTGTCTGATCGCTGAGACTATTCAGGCGAAACCTGTCGTCCCTCCATTTGAAGACAGTCATCCCAATAAGAAACAGCATACGTTTTTACAGGTTCAGGTTGTTGTGTCTGTTCGAGGTACTGCGCGATCCAGTCGAGTAACTGTTGTCTGAAGGATTCTCGTACCTGACCCTCAACATAAGCCAATTGGTGAAAATCCGCCCGCGCATCCGCGTCGAACTGAAAGTCAACTTGCCGATAAAGCAGCAGGTTAACCATCAATCCGAGCGTGAGGTGTTCAATCGGATTCGGGAAGATACTCAGTGGCGGATCCAGCATGAACAGATTCTCTAACGGCAAGGTGTTTACGTAATCGCGTCGATGCTCGATGCATGCCAATTGCCGGTCAATCATTTCCACTTCAGCCAAATGGAGGAGTGGACGTGGCATCTCGGTATCTCTGATTGTTACCTGAAGTGTCCGAATAGTTGTCCGATATATCAGCAACGCCTTTAGAAATTCGAGTTCCGCTTGTGTATAGATTTGAATCCCCTCGGTCTCCAAGTCGGTGTAGGTGACACCGAGCGGACGTTCTTCATCTCGACTCGGTGGCAGAATCACGGCATGTTCTAAAAGATGGCGTGCCCTCTCCAGCAATCTCTCCATTAACGTATTGCCGATTTGGAAGAACTTAACGATCCGGGTTTTCTGAAGGAGTTGAACGGATTTGTCCAGATCGCCTTTACTACCGTATTCTAATCCGAGACTGGTGAGCGTAAAGGCGGTTTGAATATGCGTCCGGAGTGCTGATTCATCGGAAAGGTCGGCTGTCTTCATCGTAATGAGTTTATGGGCGATGGCGGCGATATTCTGGTAAAGGGTATCCATCTGCTCACGCGACATGCGGTTGAGCGTGTCCGCGTGTGCGAATGCGCGCGCGAGGAAGAGGCGTCCATCGAGACTCGCCTCAGCCACAAGGGAAAACTTATTCGTCGTCATCGTCTTCTCCGTCCTCATCAAATGAAATCAAATCTAAGTCAACTTTTTCCATGAGGTCGGCTTCGGTAACATCAATACCTGCCGTTTTATCACGTTCAGCAACGCGTTCGGCTCTATCGGCTTGTGCGGTACTGAAAATAGCGGCGAGCTCTGCTTCGACATCGCCCTCGGTATCAATTGCGAAGAGTTCGCTGATGAGCATTTCAAAGACCTCATAATCCGCTTCCCAGATAGCATCGGAAATTGCCCGAGCGCGTTCGTCAGCGTAATCAAGGACTGTTGAAGTCGGATCCAAAAGTCCAGCTTCGAGAAGCAATCCGACGTGTTCATCTTGAATTTTGATGCGTCCGTGGAGCAGTGCTGCGAGTAAACGGATATCGAGTTCTCGAAGGAACCGCCCGAGGTCGTCCCGTTCACATTCAGCGAGTTCAAAAAGCCACAAGTCCAATGACGCTTCATCAAGTTTTCCGTCGCGCCAGACAGCGATGTCTAAGAGTTCCTCGAATTGATCGTTTGAGAGGCACGGTAAGAGTGCTGAGGCGAGTCCGCTACCGAGCATTGTGTCCAAGACTTGGAGTACATCTTCGGTCGGGCTTTCCTGAATCAGTTCTGTGCAATCGGGGACAAGGTAATAAAGTTGCTCGCGTGCCTTCGGGTTGCGGGTTGCACTGAGAATCTCCAATTGGTGTTGCTTTTCGTAGCTTTGAAAGAGTTGCTCTGCTTCACGCGTCGGTAGGGATAGCAGCTTCTCACTTTCGGAGCGTGGGACTATCGTTTTTGGGCTATTCATGCCAACCCCTCCATGTAGAACAGGTTTCGATATTGGAACTACAAATCTCCGGTAACAGTCGAGACCTTTGCCGTTGCCTCAAAAATTGTTCCTTACGAAGTTGAGATTCTTTGCCGCTGATGCAACGGGATCGTCTTTACCGGGCGTTTCCAGTACGAACCAACTGTCATATCCGACGGCGTGTGCGGCATCAAAGACTGCAGGAAAATCGACCTCACCTTCACCCGCGTGGTTGCCACCGGTGTCCTTAATGTGCATCTGCGTGATCGCGCCCCCTAAACTCCGAATCTCAGACGGCGAATCGTAGCCCAACCCTGTGGCGTTACCCATATCGTAATAGACACCAACAGCCGATGAACCGACATTATCAATGATTTGTTGATGTTGTTCCGCACTCAACGTCGATTCGATTGCGAGTGAGACACCATGTTTTTCAGCGGTTTCCGCGACGGCTTTCAAACCGTCAATGAACCGCGGCGCATTAATGTGATCATCTTGAATCTGACCGCCGCCAAAGAAAGGCACCAGAATTACCTTCGCGCCAAGCTGTGGAGAGGTCTCTGCAAGGTATTGCAACTTCGCGATCCCTTCACTCCGCGTGCTGTCTGTCGGGTGCATGAACGAAAAAGCAGTGAACCCACCCGGCGACAATGAGGGGATTTCAATGCCTGCAGATTCTGCTAAACTGTTTACCTTATCAATTCCGCCTTCCTGCCAGAGTGCGTGTTCACGGTAGTTTGTCCCCATGCACACCTCAATGCCATCAAACCCAATATCTTTTGCTTTCTGAAACGATTCTTCAAACGAAACGGGTAGCATCCCATCCCGAATACCTACCTTCATAATTTGCCTCCCAAAGAAAAATAATATGTAATTGAGACTAAATCTCGATTAATTCTGAATTTTAACATATTCGGAATACGCATTGCAAGGAGATCTGCAATCTTTTTTGGATTCACTGTTAAGTGTTAAGTTACGGAATAGTCGGAAAAAAGTTGAGTTTTCCCAATTAATATGATAATATATATTGAAATTAATCATCTGTACAGACTGTACCCAAAGTGATTTGAGAAAAAAGTGCTCACTCAAAACTTAAAGCTACTGTTCTGTACGAAAAATAGAGAGGGTATGTAATGAAACAGATTACTTGCATAGTTTCAATTCTGCTTCTGTCTGTATGCCTGATTCCGGGTGTTTTCGCGCAGACATTGATGAGCGACGAATTCACCGGATCCGGTCAGGATCTTCAATCCTTCTGGCAGGTCAAGGATGGCGACAAAAGCCCGTGGGAACTAAAGGGTGGCATGCTCATGGCTGAAGCAGGTTTCGATCAAAATGTGTGGGGTGATGATACCAGCACACGTTTCTACCAGATCACAGATCAAGACCAGTTTGACATCGAAACGGCAATGACTGTCGATTATGGAGACGCTTGTACTGTTGCTGGCATCATCGTGTATTCTGCAACGACAAAGGATCACCAAAACCGTGATGGTCAGTGGGTGACATTGAAGTTGTGGGGACGTGGTGCTGCGCAAGGTAACAATGCAGTGCTCCAATACCAACGTCGTGAAAATGATGCTGCCGATTTAGGATATGTCGGCACCCAACCCGACTACAATCCAGCACAAGGTGTTATTCCGCTTGAACTGCGCGTCACGCGCAATGGCGATGAATATGAATCATGGTTCAAGCCGAATGCAGAAGGCGACTGGGTTTCCGTGGGGACAGTGACCAACGAACTCGCGGATCCGCTTGAGGTCGGTCTGTATGTCGGCATCTGTGAAGGTGCGAGCGACGCAGGTAGGATGACGGTCACGTTCGACTACTTCCGAGAAGCCTCAAGTCCCGCGACTCCCGTTGATCCGCGCGACCGACTTGCAGTCACATGGGGTGAGTTGAAAAGACAGTAATCGTAAATACTGTTCATCGTTTTTTGAATCGCTGGCGGTTCCAAATACCGCCAGCATTTTTATGGAGATAGGCTTTGAAAATAGCAACTGTTTTATTCTTTATTGGTGCTGTTATGGTTTTCGGCATCTTCTCTGCCGAAGCGGTGCCTTCTCTCGGCGACCCGTTTGATGGAAATTCCTTAAAGAACCCGAATTGGAAGTGGAAAACTTCTGACGAAGAAGGCGTTGAACCGAAAAAGTGGGATATGGGCAAAACGAAAGCCGGATGGCTGCACGTCACAGGTGAACTGAACCGAAATCTCTGGCCCTCGGACACAACGAATCGCCTCTATCAGGAGCATGAAGGCGATTTTGATGTGGAGACACATCTCTATATGGATTACGAAGATGCTTGTGTCGTTGCAGGGATTGCTGCTTATTCCCCAACAACGAAGGATCGTCAAGGACGCGATGGTGAGTGGGTGACGCTCAAACTCTGGGGACGAGGTCCTGCAAACGGCAATAATGCCGTTATCCAGTATCAGAAACGGCAGTTTGATGCCGGTGAAGGACTGGCCGGCACGGTTCCCAATTTCCAAGACCCTGCAGGTGAAATGGATATTTACATGCGGCTCCGCCGTGTGGACGACACCTTTACGGCGTGGTGGAAACGGAAAGCCAACGACAAATGGATTGATGTTGGCGAAACCGAACAGGAGTTCAATGAACCTCTTGAGGTCGGCATTTACGTCGGTATCTGTGATAGCAAGGGCAAACAGATTGCGCAGTACGAGTACTTTGAAGACCTCCTTGTGCCATTTGATGTCTCGCCGCGTGCGAAATTGCCGATTGCTTGGGGCGATTTGAAACGCCGGCATAGCGTGCCGGTGCCTCGTTAGTTCGGATAGGACGGCAACCTCAACCGCCGGGTCCAGGTGTGCCTTGTTCTCCGAACCTCACGCCTCAGCTGGAGGCACTTGCGAAGGCATTACCGGATGCTGAAGTTTTATTACGAGGCACGCCATAAGAAAAACGCACGAGGTTCGCCTCTAACGGCTTTCAAAATGGTGCCCCTGTGGTAAAAAAACACTCTGAAGATTGAAGACCTCAACAGGCTTTGAATGTGTCCAGTAGGATTTGAGATTTAAGCCTATAAGGAGAAACGAAAATGAACAGACCTTTTATTTTTACAACTTTGATGGTATTACTCATCTGTGGCACACCGCTCGTCGCGCGCGCACAACTCTTTGATGGAGAACGCGACGGTTTGATTTTGGGTGCTGGTGTTGGATTTGCAGGCGTTATGTCTTACACGTATAGTACACTCGAGTATTATGATCATACAGATACAGATGTGGGGTCAGGATGGATCGCATCTGGCAAAATCGGGTATGGTCTGTCTGACCAACTTGCTCTTTTTCTCTCATCACCGGTGCGAGACTTTTCACCCCATTTTGGATTTATGTATTTTACTGAGAGAGGCGTTTATCTACAAGGATTGATCGGGTTTCTAACCTATGAAAATGCCCATTTTGCGAGCTCTGATGAATACCTTGACGATATACATTTTTATCATGAAGAGCGTCCTCTTTTAATATCAGGTGGTGTCGGTTATGAATTGCGCGATCAAATATCTCTTGAGTTCGTGCTAGGATACGCAAGGGATGCTTCAAGTAAAAGTTTCCTTGCTGATATTCTTACGATAGCAGCGACTTTTAATGTCCATTTCTATTAGATCCAGCGTGCCGTGAAATCTTTAGACGTGGCTATGTTCAAAAGAATTCGGTGGTGGCTTTTCTGCGCGTTACTGTTTCTTCAGGCTCTGATACCTGCCTCAACGCCGATGTCTGATTCAGCATTTTACGTTGTCGTGTTAGGGGATCCCGAAAGTCCACGTCAGGTGGAGGATATTTTTGAAATAGTTCAGAAATTGCGCGATAAGACCGGTGAAAACTATGTAGTGGCATACGGGGGATCCTCTAATCCTGGGGATAATCTTGATGAAGTCTGGAGCGGATTCTCTTTAAGAAAATTCGATTTCAAAAAAGTTAGTTCCAAATGAAGCGTGTCGGTTTTACGTTCCTTATACTTCTCGTTATGACCTATAGCAGTTTTGCCGTTGCTGAGATAAGCAAAGCAGCTCAGGAAGTCCTTGCGACTATAGAATGGGTTTCCATTCCCGAAGGCACATTCCTGATGGGGTCAACGCCCGAAGAAGCAAACGCTGCTTATGAGGACGCGAAATTGCGCAGCTCCATGCTGGAGCAGCATACCTTTGATGCCGAACTCCCACAACATCAGGTTTACCTAAGTGCTTACGAAATCTCACGGTATGAGATTACCAATGCCCAATATCGTGCCTTCGTTGAGGCGATGAACCGTCCTACACCGCGCGGCCACAACGGCGAAAAAACGTGGGAAGATGAGACATTCAACGGCGATACGCAACCCGTCGTCGGTGTGACGTGGTTCGATGCGCAAGCGTTCGCAGAGTGGATCGGTGGAAGCCTACCGACGGAAGCACAGTGGGAACGCGCCGCACGCGGCACAGCGTCCCGAATATACCCCTGGGGAGACACACCCCCGAAAGCGCGTCAGCATGCCAACTTCGCACGTCGCTACAATCGCCCGATGCCGGTGGGTCAATTTCCGAAAGGTGAATCGCCTGACGGTATCGCGGATCTCGCTGGAAATGTTTGGGAGTGGTGCCTTGATGAATACAATCCGACAGCCTATCAGCGAAACGGGAAAGACGTGCCACGCAATCCGCTCAACCTCCGTTTCCGCGATGTACTGCGCGCCAGAGTGATTCGAGGGGGCGCGTGGGATGTCGGCAGCGCATTTCTCCGTTCAAGTTTGCGATTCAAATTTTATCCGCTGGATTCAACGCATACGATTGGGTTTCGGGTTGTCCGCCCGCGCCCGACAATAAAACCATAACCTTCCTATCACGATGTTTCGACAAAAATACTACCCGTTCGATTTGTTGGTCCTCATACTAACAATATTTTTCCTTTCCATATTTCCACGGCTCAGCAGTGCCGAACCTTATTTCCGAGATGTGACCACTGCTATGGGACTTGACTTCAAGCACATTAACGGTTTTTCTGCGGAACGCCGACTCGTTGAAACGATGGGCAGTGGTGGCGCACTCTTCGACTTCGATAACGACGAAGACCTGGATCTCTACCTTGTTCAAGGCAACTCCCTCTCTCCATCGACAGAATCGCTACCCCAAAACCGACTCTATCGAAACGATGTGGGTGTCTTCGTTGACGTAACAGCATCTGCAAATGTCGGTGATACCGGTTATGGACTCGGTGCTGTCGCTGCGGACTACAATTCTGACGGGTACCGCGACCTATACGTAACGAACTTGGGGAAAAATGTGCTTTATCGCAACAACGGTGATGGCACATTTACAGACGTAACAGAGCAGGCACAGGTCGGTTGTCCACTACTGAGCGCGAGTGCCGCATTTGCTGACATTGACAGGGACGGGGATTTGGATCTCTATGTCTGCAACTACGTCGAATACGCACTCGAAACCGATATCCCGTGCTATTACAAGAACACGTTGCGTATCTATTGCGGTCCGAATGAATATCACGGTATCGCCGATGTGCTGTATCGCAATAATGGCGACGGCACATTTACAGATATTACTGAGTCCGCGGGTGTCTATGAGCCGACGACGCGTGGGTTAGGTGTCGTCTTTACGGATGTGAACAACGACGGATGGTTGGACATCTACGTCGCAAACGATATGTCCCCGAATACGCTTTTTATGAATCAAGGCGACGGAACTTTTAAAGAAGAGGGCGTGCTTCGTGGTGTCGCCTACAACGGTGACGGTTTGGCGAACGGTTCTATGGGGATAGATGCCGGAGATTACGATAACGACGGTGATATTGATCTCTGGGTATCGAATTTCTCGTTGGAAACCAACTGCCTCATGCAGAACGACGGCGACGGCTATTTTGAGGATGTTACATTCGACACGAACCTCGCCGATCCGTCCTTCTATTCACTCGGTTTCGGCACCCGTTTCATCGACTTTGATAACGACGGTTGGTTAGATATACTCGTCGGGAATGGACATATCTGGGACAATGTGGAGCAGATTGATGCGAAAATGCGTTACGCACAGCCTGTACAACTTTTTCATAACGGAGGTAGCACACCAGAGAACGGTGTAGTCTTCACTGAAATCACCACTGAAGCAGGGTTAAACGAAACGCCTTACGTCGTCCGCGGCATGCTCTTCGGGGATATAGATATGGATGGTGATGTTGATGTTGTGCTGTGTCAGTCAAACCGTCCAGCGGTTATTCTCAACAACGAGGTTGGGAATACAAACGCGTGGGTAGCGGTGAAATTGGTAGGCGCAGATGGCAATACAGATGCGATTGGTGCGCGAGTTCAATTAGTGGCAGGTGGAACGACGTTGCTCCGAGAGATTACTTGTGGAGCAAGTTATCTGTCAGGGAATGACCTCCGTCTCTCCTTCGGGTTGGGTGCTGCCTCACGTGTAGATAATCTCAATATTCGCTGGCACGATGGCGAGGTTCAGCAATTCGATTTAAGCAGAATGCCGATTCGGCGTTTCATAACCGTTCGGTATTGACACGTTTCGCTGTTGATACTACAATGGACGATAAGATGGAATTAAGAGACGACTATTTTTCAAGATCCAAGGTGTGTAGCCCGTAACGTAGTGGAGCGGTGTTTTTGCTTGGGTGTTTCTGCGTATTTTTCAGATATACGGAAAGGAACGTGAAATTCTTAACCCATCTGACCGAACCGCAAGGTAAATTAAAAATATGAAGATCGTTGAAGAAAGAGAGGCGTGGATTCACACGCACTTCATCGTTGATAGTTTTTACATCACGCCGGAGGAGTGCCGGCAGATTTCTATCAGCGTCGAACCGGAACTGATGCAATTGGGACTCCAGTACGGACTGACCTATAACATCGCGCCATCAAAACATCGTGCTATTATCGTCCTTGAATGTATACCATTCGACTCGGTTAAAGTGATCGTGAAAGAATTAATTGATAAGGCGATTAAAGATTTCCCTGTCCGACTGCCTGAACAGCGGAACGTTGTCACCAATATTACCGTTGCAGATCAGGAAACAGAGGTTCAGAGTGCATCATCACAATGATCTCCAGCGTGGTACCGAGGTAATTGTCTTTTTTCGTAACGTCAAAAACTTAGCCTGAAACGAAGTGGAAGGGTTTTTGATAGGGTGTTTCTTCAGGTCTACGGAGAGGTCCTTCATTCATTAAACCTACTTGATCGAACCGCAAGGTAAATTAAAAAAAATGTCCAAGCCCCGGTGCAGTGAGAACTTGCGTTCCGACTGTACCATCGGTGATGTCGAAAATTGACGGAAATTCATCTCGCCAACCGTCGTTGGCACCCGGACAGAATTGGCGTGAATTGCCCTCAATAGCCGTTACACCCGGGATGCGTGCAGCGAGTCCAGCAGAGTGTAAGAACGATGCCCCCGGACACGTCAGGTCCTGTACGGCGAGGAACATACCGTATTCTGCGGCGGCGGCACCCATCAACAACGCTTGAGACTGCCCTTTACACGCCTTGAGTGCGACACCGGAATATCCTTGCTCGCGTGCCAATAGGAAGGTTTCAAAGTCGGTCAGCGATTCGTCTATTACCACCGGTTTTATCTCGGCGGCTCTGTGCATTTTGTTTTCGGGATGTGCCTTCAAATCCCGGTCGGTCGGTTGTTCGATGTAGGCGAGACGTCGGAAAGCATTAGGTTCGGTTTCTTGGATCTGATTGAGGAATTCCAGTAGGTATTCGACGTTTTGACAGGTCTCGTTGAAATCCGCCGAGTAGTGCCAAGTATCAATCCCACGTTTTGCCTGTGTTTCTGCTGTGACTTTATCAATTGCGAGGACGCGTGCGACATCCCAATCCAGATCATCGCCGTTGAGTTTGATTTTTAGATGCGTCAATCCATCTGCAACAATCCATTCGGGAAGCGTCTCCGGTAGTCCGTCGTTGAGGCGTTCTGCGATATCCGCGTCAGTGAGTGGATCCAAGGCACCGACGAGATGATAAAGCGGCATGTTAGGTTTCGGTTGGCGCGAAGTATACTGGTCCAGATATTTTCCAGTGAACTGTTCATTCAAAAAGTGTGAGATGTCTGCCTGAATGAAGTCTGTGCTCAACCCATCGTAACTATTGATACCGTTTGCCTTTCCGAATGCGTCGTGGATCGCAGCATCAATCGGACTGGTCGTGACCACGGTGCAGAGTTTGGGCATCGGTGCCGCGAGTTGCATCGTGTCAGACAACGCATCGGCAATTCGTAAAAATTCGGGTTCAAGTACTTCGGAGAGTTCGAGTGGATGCGCGCATAATTCGCAATCTTGTGTTGCGTCTACCGCCAATTCAGCGAGTTTTTTCATCGCTGCGAGGCTCTGATCGAAGGGTACATAACGGGGTGGAAATGCCCAGACGTTACCAAGCGGCATGGAGCCTTTACCCTCTGCTGCTTTTCCGTCGCGGGTCTGAACTTGCATCCGGACGTTAAAGAGGACGCAGTGATCTGTCGGGACGCCTCCAAACTTGAGTGGTGTGCGATATTGGTGTTCTTCAAAATCGTAGTGAACATCAAGGATGCGGATATCCGTAGGTTTTGACATAGTTTCCTCATTGCAATATATGTTTGCTTTCATCGTAATTGATTTTCTATGGCACGTCAAGCAATTTCTCTGCCTCTTGTTCTACAACCAAATGGGGGTTTCTTTCAATGACACATAACACAAAAGTTCAAAAACTCACATCACTCCTTGATAAACATCAAACGTATCGCGATACCTGTCTCAATCTCATCGCTTCGGAGAACACGCCTTCACCGTTGGTAGAAGAACTTTTTGACGAGCGGTTGGCGCGGCGGTATGGGAATTATTCCGGCGTTGACATTTACCAACGGAATTACAAGGGCAACCGCTATATTGCCGAAATAGAAGGGTACACGCAGGCATTAGCAAAAGAACTTTTCGGTGCCGCACACGTCGATTTCCGACCGTTATCAGGGAACATCGCAGGGATTGCAACGACGTTCGCATTAGCACAACCCGGCGATACGGCGTTAGAGGTTCATAACGGACACCACTATGCCCAAAAACTACGCTCCTCACCGCTCAAAATAGAACTCCAATCTATTCCGATTCCGTGGGACGGTCAGCGTTCAAACATTGATCTGGATGCAACGCTTGAACTGATTGCGAAACACAAACCCAGTATCGTTAACGTCGGCTCTGGAGTGTTTCTCTTTCCGCAACCCGTGAGGGAACTCAAAGCGGCGATGCGCCAAGCGAATCCAGATGCCTACCTCATCTACGATGCTTCACACGTTATTGGGCTCATCGCCGGTAAACGGTTTCAGTCGCCATTTGAGGAAGGCGCGGATGTTATCATCTCCAGCACGCATAAGACCCTTGCCGGACCGCAGGGTGGGATGGTTTTGATGAATGATGCATCTATCGCTGAGCGGGTTGCGAGAGGTGTCTATCCGTTGCTGATGAGCAACCACCACCTGAATCGGCTCCCGGCGTTAGCAGGAACGTTTATCGAGTGGATGGAATGTGGTGAAGTACAAGCGGAGGCGATTGTTGCCAACGCGAAAGCACTCGGTCAAGCGTTATCAGAACGCGGTGTTCCGATGCTCGGTGCCGATCTCGGCTTCACCGAATCGCATACGTTGATACTGATTGTAGATAAGTATGGAGAGGGCAGCGCACTCGCGAATCATCTCGAAGCGTGCCATATTATTACGGGTGCGGCGGGATTAGCACCGGAAGTCGGCACATCTGGATTGCGGATCGGTGTTCAAGAGGTCACCCGATGGGGGATGACACCGGCGGATGCACCGGACATCGCAGAATGTATTGTCTCAGCACTCTCTGGCGGGACTCCTGAAGCACTCAAACCGAAGGTTGCAAAAGTCGCGCGTCGTTTCGATACAATCCAGTTCAGTGTCGATTAGAAAGCGTATCGTTTAGTCCGGATGGCAACACCCTATGGAGGTAAAAATGCGGTCACCGAATATAATTTTAATGATGTGCGACGACCTTGGATATGGCGATGTGGGGTTTAACGGAAATGAGATTATCAAAACGCCGAATTTGGACAAGCTGGCGAGTGATGGGATCCGATTTACGCGGTTTTATGCGGGCGGACCGGTCTGTTCCCCGACGCGAGGGACGTGTTTGACCGGGAGACATTATTTTCGATACGGCATAACACATGCCAATCGTGGGCATCTACCCGCACAGGAGATGACACTGGCACGAATGCTAAAATCGTTTGGCTATGCAACCGGACATTTCGGAAAATGGCATCTTGGAACGCTGGACCCGAACTATTCGGGGAAACCTCATCGGAATCCTGCGCGTAATTACGCACCGCCGTGGGAGCGGGATTACGATGCGTCTTTTGCCACGGAGTATGCAGTGCCAACGTGGGATCCTGCGGTCGGTGTTGAGAGTGGGGGTAGACGTTCGGACCGCCCGTGGGCATCGCCGTACTACGAAAATGGAAAACTGGCTACGGGGAATCTAAAAGGATGCGATTCCCGGGTGTTAATGGATCGCGCAATTGCGTTTATTGAACAGACGCTTGAAAAAGGCGAACCCTTCTTTACAACAATCTGGTTTCACGCGCCGCATACCCCAGTCTTTGCCGGACCGGAATACCGCAAAATGTACGCCGAATACAGCGAAAATGCGCAACACTATTACGGCTGTATTACCGCAATAGACGATCAGGTAGGACGGTTGTATCACACTTTGGCAGCGTGGGGCGTATCCCAAAACACGATGATCTGGTTCTGTTCGGACAACGGACCCGAAGGACGCACAGGTCAGGAAGGTCGGAACCGAGGCTCAACAGGTGGCTTGCGCGGGCGAAAACGTTCTTTGTTTGACGGTGGTGTGGGTGTGCCTGCACTCTTGCACTGGCCGGGTCATGCAGACCCGGGACGTGTGGTGGAAATGCCGTGCAGCACCCTGGATTACTTCCCAACAATCGCCGAAACTATGCAATTTGAAATGCCCGATGATCGTCCCATTGACGGTATCAGTCTGCTACCGACCATTGAAGGAAACATGACAGAACGTCCGACCCCGATTCCGTATCGGTTCAATAGTGGAAAAGACGCGATGTTTCACGCACCGACCATTGCTATGATGGATAACCGATATAAATGCTTAACCAATCTATCGAATGATGGCAGCGAAGATTTGTGTTTTGATATGATTGAAGACCGCGCAGAAACCATCAACTTGGCAGACGAACAACGCGAGCGATTAGGGCAAACCCGCGAGTCCCTGCGTCAATGGCTTCACTCCTGTAAGGTGAGTCATAATGGCGGAGATTATGATGAGGCGTTTGAACCTGTTGCGCCGTTTGAAGAGGTCACAGGAGATTGGTTATCAAGAAGAAACAGAAATTAGTCAGGGCTATTCGTTGTTAATAAGTTGGTTTTACTTGACATTTAATAATATATGTAGTATAATAATTAATACAGATTTAGCAAAGATATGTATGCTAAAAAGAAGGTGTTTGGGACGAATAGATTGGCGTTTTTGTACAAATTCTAATAGGATATTTTGTAACACTTGCCTAATTTTTTCGTGTATTTTAATGAAAAGTGCCACCCCAAAATCCGCTTTTCAAACACAACTTTATTTTTTATTGTTGTCTATTTCCTATTGAAATTTTCTATTCTGGCATACTACTTTGTGGTAGTTAAATTTTGACGATCAAAATACAATTTGGAGGAACGTAATACCATGGAGCATCAAACACAAAACTGGGTGAAAGTCGCCGAGTTAAGTGAGGTTCCTGAAGGGCAACCGAAAGCGATTCAGATGGGAGAAGGGCGTAGCATCGCGCTCTTCAATGTTGACGGAAAGATTTACGCGACGGATAACCAGTGTCCACACATGGGATACCCGCTCACACGCGGAACCGTCCGAAATGGTATCCTAACGTGTGATTGGCACCGTCGCAGTTTCGATTTGGAAGGCGGTGGCTGCTTCCACGTTGAATGCGATGATCTGCGCGTCTTTCCAGTAGAAGTCCGAGATGACGAAATTTGGATTGAACCCGGAGATATGACCTACCGCCGCGCAGAGGAGCATAAGCAGCTGCTCCGAGAAGGTCTATTAAGTGAAGACCGATGGACGATGTCCAAAGCGATTGCGCTGTTACTCAAAGGCGGTGTACCAGAAGAAGAGGTGATGGGTTCAATTCTGGAGCACGTCAGTCGGCACATTGCCACCTCTCACGGCGCAGAAGGTGGGAGCGATGTATCCAAACTTATCAATGGACTCAAAGTCGGACGTAAATACAATGGTGCTGATAGACTCATCGCTGTTACGACTGCGGCGTGTTCCGCTGCAGGTCCCGCTTCAGAACGGCTTGAGGTTGTGCCGTTGCCGGAGCCTGTTGCGTGGGAGAAAATCAGCCGATGGGTCCGTAATTTCTCTTATGAGGGACAGTCCGGACGCATTGAGCGATGCTTGTTCACGGCATATCACAAGGGGGACGCGGATAAGTTATGCCCCTTACTCTTTGAATGTGCAGTCGAACCGCATTTTATTGATGCCCCCGATATTCCGCTCTATGTGAGTTATCTTGCTGAAGTGGTTGATGCATTTGGGTGGGACTACGCCTCGGAGCTGTTTTTCTATCTCGGCGCAGAACTCGTAGGGCATCGTCCAGATGATCCAGAACGGTATCGTAGAGACGCGATTCAACTGATGCGCGAGATGCTTCCGACCGTTGAAAGTGCAACCTTAGATGAGAACAGTGAATTTGACGAAGACGCTTTCGTTACGGCACTCACAAGCGTCGATCTCCAACGATCGTTTGCGGCAGTGCAGGCAGTTTTGGTTGATGGTGTCAAGTTAGACAGCGTTATTACAACACTTGTCTTACTTGCAGCAGACCGTATGGCAAATACCCCTGTAAATGTGGATGCGGGTTGGGAAAATTTAACGATGGAACTCAACCTCGCGGCGTCATTGCGGAGTGCACAACAGATTGGTGGAAATCTTGTTGCAGCAAAAGGTGTTTTCCACGTGGCGTGGCAAATCTTTGCGGATCGCTGGATAAACATTCCCTCGCGAGTGCTCAGCGAACCCTTAAGTGAAGAAAAACTGGATGTCGCGAATGAGGCAGAGGGACTCAAAGATATTATTGATACAATTGAGACGCTTGACGTTCAAGGTGTCGGGCCAAAGGTGCTGGGTTACCTAAATGCGGGTTATTCTGCTGAGCGATTAATAGAAGAGATCGGTCATACGGTGCTGTGGGACGATACCGGAAGTGAAGTTCTGCCGACGCTCCGCACCGTATTTGACGAATGGAAGCGCGCGGATGGACATCCTGCACAGTCCCAACTGTTGGTCGGATTGGCTCGCTATGTTACAGATATCCGATCGAACACGGATAACAAATCTGCAGCGACGACCGCGATGCGTTTTGCCGAAGGCAGAACAACCATTGAGGTCTTTGAGGAATAGTATCTAATGGACCAAAACGATTGGTACTTCCCGCGTGCAGAATATATTAAGGCTGTGAGTAATGGGGATGTAGAGCGGGTCAAAACCGTGTTAGCAGATAACGGTGAGCTTCTTGAGTTCATTGACGAACCTTGGTTTGCCTTTGACGCGCCAGCGATTGTGTTTGCCGCTGCGTCTGGCAACCGAGAACTCATTGAAGTGCTGCTTGATGCCGGGGCAGCGATTGATGCTAAGAGTTCTTGGTGGGCAGGTGGCACTTCAGCACTCCAGCACGCTGCCGGTTCTATGCTGAGTTACAACAGAGAACTCGCTGAATATCTCATCGAACAGGGGGCAACAATTGACGCACACTCCGCTGCGGGTTTAGATATGTATGATCTACTTGCAACATTGATACGTGAAAATCCAGATGTTGTGAATGCCCCGGGATGCGATGGCATGTCCCCGCTCCATTTTGCAGCGACACCTCGCATCGCTGAACTACTGCTTGCACACGGGGCAGACATAAATTTACGCGACCGAGACCACAACGGCACGCCAGCGCAGTGGACGATGCGAGGACGACCTGAAGTATGTCGCTATCTCCTTGAACAGGGTGCCGAAGCAGATGTTGTGCTCTATTGTGCGATGGGTGATGTTGAACGAGCAAAGGGGACATTTGAAAAAAATCCCGAACTCCTCAATCTCAGGATTAATGTGAAATCCCCTAAAGGCTACGTGATACCAACGTTAGAGTCACCTGAGCAAATGGGTGAGATTCTTGGTGGACATGTCTATGCCTATCAGGTCGGACCCACCATGCCGTTGCTTGAGATAGCACTTCAGTCTAAGCAGCCAGCAATCGTCGATCTGCTGATTGACGCAGGTTATGAGATCAATCTACGAGATTGGTATGTACTTGTCGGACAGGGACCGAAGCGATTTGATACATTGGTGAAACGGTTTCTTGCCAAAGGTTGGGACATCAACGCGCGTCAGAAGCATCGGCGTGGTCTATGGACACCTCTTCATTGGGTCGCACAACGCGGTTTAACGAATGGTGTCGCCTGTTTATTGGCGAACGGTGCTGACCCGAATGTAACTGATGATAAAGGACAAACGCCGCTACACTTCATTGCGCAGAAGGGTGTCGG
>JAJEGI010000017.1 GCA_022819945.1 Candidatus Poribacteria bacterium | reverse complement strand
AAAAAAAAGTCGTCTATTCTACAGAAAAGTGATACAATACTCATCAGAGAACTCCTTTGGGTTGAAGGTTGGATACTTCATTATACCAAAAGGGTTCTCTTTATACAAAAAATAAACTTTTATTTATCAAACTCACGTTAACCTACTTCCTTATCAGCATCTTGCGCGTGGCAGTGAAATCACCTGCAGTGAGCGTATAGAAATACACACCACTCGCAACAGACTCACCAACTTGATTGCGACCATCCCAATACGCCGCACGCCTCCGTTGTTGATATACGCCCGCGGGTTGGTGTCCTAAGTCTAACGTCCGAACCAACGCACCGTTCACCGCAAATATCTGCAAAGTGACTTTGGTAGATGCCGCGAGTTGATACGGTATCCATGTCTCAGGGTTAAACGGATTCGGGTAGTTCGCAAGCAATGCTGTCTCCTCTGGAATCAACAACGCTAAAAGCCGTTGGAGATTGGTAATGCCACGCTGGAATGTCAGCGATCCATCGTTTGCTGCTTGTGCCTGTGCTATCCACGTCTGTATCATCGCCGGATCTAATCTCATATCGTCTATAGCGAGGACAGAGGGTGCCGCGGAAATTCCGCTGAGTTCGCCGAGGTGTCCAGCGACAACAATGAGATCAGAGATATTAACAGTCCCATCGCCATTTACATCTGTTCCTTCGTGAGTCGGATTGGCTTTCCCTAAGTCTTGTCCTACCAAAATGATATCCAGAATGCTTATTATCCCGTCTCTATTCACATCATAAGCAGGCACTTCAATTGCGATTTTTTTATCGGGGTGGTTCACCGTATAGTCTGTGTCTTTGGCAAAACCAAAAAATCCGCTAAACGCGCCATGACCCCGATTGTCAACAGCAACTAATAAAACATTCGTTCCAGGTTTCAGTGTGACGGGGAACGCATCTTGGAAATCGCCAGCACCCCGGGTCACAGGATTATAGTGAACCAATTCACCGTTGAGCCAGACCTTGACAGCATCACCACTTCCGACAAGCATAGTTGTGTCTTGTTCCCGCGGTACATCCAGAGTGACAGAACCGTAAACGATATGGTCATATATCTCGGAACCTGATCCCCAACCGAGGGCATCTGTCATCTCATTGATATTGTCTCCGCCGGTGGGCGAGAGTTCGTGTAATTCCCACTCACTGTTCCCGACAACCTTCCCTTCGGTCGCGCCAAAAGTAGCCACCTTCACCTCCGTAGCTGCGCCGCTACTCGCCCTTGCCAAAAAATCCGTGTGGTCAAGACGTGATCCCGGTACTATCACCCATAACCAGGGTCCGACTATTTTCGGACCGGCTTCCGGGAAAGCAGTGTTAATGAAATGTGAAACAGGCGTAACCTCGGATAACTTTTCTAAACCGGATATATCTGATACAGCATTACCGACGAGCCCAACCCATGTCAAGTTAGGCAAAATTGCAAGCGAGGACACGTCTGTTACCGCGTTGCGGCTCAGGTTTAGCCATGTCAAATTGCTCAATTCTGAAAGCGGGGACACATCCGATATCGCATTGTCTTCAAGGTCTAACCATGTCAAACCGTGTAAAGCTGCAAGCGGTGATACATCTGATATCTCGTTATGTTCAAAGCTCAGGCGGGTCAAACTTGTTAAACTTGTCAAGGGAGAGAGGTCGGAGATCTCGTTACCCGCAAAGTAGAGTTCTGTCAACCCTGTTGCGTCTTTCAAAGAAGAGAGGTCGGAGATCTCGCCACCGCAAATATTTACCGTGGTCAACTTTGGCAACTTCGCCAGCGGGGCAAGGTCTAATATAGGGGTGCCCCAAGACCCAAAGTGTCTCAAGCTGGTTAACGCTGAAAGCGGTGATAGGTCAGCCGGTGGGTTTCCGCTCATCGATATCCGCTCAAGTTTTGTTAAACCAGCAAGAGGAGATAAGTCTATTATCAGATTGTCCGAAATGCTTAAGCTTCTCAAATTGATTAATCCAGCAAGCGGGGTCAGGTCAGATACCACATTATGTGAGATGTTTAGATGATCCTCCAAACTGATTAATCCAGCGAGCGGTGTGAGATCAGATATAGCATTATCTTCTAAAACCAACCTATGCAGTCTGACCAACCCTGCGAGCGGCGATATATCAGCTATCAGATTGTGAGGAAGCTCTAACCTCTCCAGATTTGTCGCAGCCTCAAGCCCCGTCAAATCGCCGATGTCTCTGCTACCGGCATCAATGCGTGTCAATGTAGCCATCTCTTCCACTGTAATCCGGGCATCTGATGTTTTACCAAGTGCCTTTTCAATCGCAGCACGCAGGTTCGCATCCGGAATGTTAACAGTCTGCGCATGCGTCGCCAATGAGAAAAAAGAGAACAGCATCGCACAGCAGATGGGCATGTAAACGTAAATGTGTTGTTTCTTAATTAGTCGCATTCAATTTTATCTCCTTTTCTACTGTTCGCAAGTAAGCAATAAAACGTTTTACTTTTAGTTCGCACCGTATATGCAACAAACTAAAAGTTGTAGTTATCAGTTTTCAGAATTAGCGTCTTCAGTTATCAGTTAACGCTTTGTGGCAGTTGCTTTATAGGTAACCACCACAGAATCTCTCTTAACTGAAAACTGTTCTCACTGCGAAGCATGATAACTGACAACTATTTCCTTATTAACATTTTCCGGGTGCCAGTGAAATTACCTGCTGTTAGGGTATAAAAATAGACACCACTCGCCACAGGCTCACCGACCGCGTTTTTGCCATCCCAATACGCCGCACGGTTACGACTCTCATACATGCCAGCAACTTGATGCCCTAACGCCAACGTCCGAACCAAGACACCATCCGCACCATAAATATGCACCGTGACACCCGCAGGTTCCGCAAGGTGATACGGTATCCACGTCTCCGGATTGAACGGATTCGGATAGTTCGCAAGCAACGCCGTCTTTTCTGGAAGCAGCAACGCTAAAAGCCGTTGAAGGTTCGCAATCCCTTGTCGGAAAGCAAGCGAACCGTCATTTTCAACCTCTGCCTGTGCGATCCACGCCTGAATCATCGTCGGATCTAACTCCAATCCGTCTATAGCAGCGATAGGAGAAGGTGCTGCTGCAGTTGATTCCCCCAAATATTGTGCGACAACAATGAGATCTAAAACGTTAATAACGCCATCGCCGTTCACATCCGCTTGTGGGTTCCTGGGGGCATCTTCACCTAAATATTGTGCCACCAGAATCAGATCCTGGATGTTTACCAGACCATCCTGATTGACATCCGAAGCGGATTTGATGGATTTGTCTCCGCCTACAACAATGGCAATGTCTGGCGGAATAATCGGAATGGTTCCTCCCCTGCGAGCCCCTACCTGAAAATTATCCAGTGTTAATTGACTCTCTCCGCCACTAATGACAGTGAATTCTATTGTGAGCAGTGTACCTTGCCGCCCAATTCTATCTTGTGAAATGCGCGCCGACTTTAGACCGATGATTCTACCAGTTTCGTTATTAATCGTACCAGCATCAAAGAAAGAGGGCTCGTCATCCTCCTTCAGAAAATCGCCTTCGCTCACTTTATCTGCTCTTAGCACCGCGGGGTCAAATACGATATCCGCTTGCCATCCACCCAAATCGGAAACGTTTTCCACATTCAGATGAAGCGTGAACGTCCCTCCAACCTCATAGCGCGCTGTATCTGTGGAAAAGAAGAAGTTAATTCCCGGTTGGAACACCGTATATTTTGCGTCAGGTGCAAACCCAAAGAAACCGCTAAAACTCCCATGCCCGTGATTGTCAAGTGCGACTAACAAAACATTTTTGCCCTGTTTTAGAGTAACAGGATAAAAATCTTGGTAATCACCAGATCCTCGACTAACGAGTGCTTGATGAACCAGTTCACCGTTAAGCCAAACCTTGACAGCGTCACTACTGCCGACAAACATTGTCGTCTCCTGTTCCTCAGGAGTATCTAAAACTACCGAACCGTAGACGATATGGTCATATATTTCCTCGCCTGTTCCCCAACCGAGGGCATCGGTCATTCGGTTGATGTTATCCCCACCCGTAGCGGAAAGCCTATGAAGCGTCCAGACACTTTTTCCGACAGATTTTCCTTCCTTCGCGCCGTTGGTAGCCACCTTCAGTTCAGTCGCTGCACCACCTGTCGCTCGCGCCAGAAAATCTGTGTTTTCGTTGAGGCGCGTTCCTGGAACTATCGCCCATAACCACGGTCCCGTTATTTTCAGACCACCAGATGGGAAACCCGGGTTACCGGACATCCGAACAAAGGTTTCATCTGGTAATCTTTCTAACGGTGAAAAGTCAGATACCGAATTATTCCGAAGGTCTAACCGTTCCAAGTTGGTTAACCCCACAAGCGGTGACACATCCGAGATAACATTGTTCTCAAGATACAACAATTCCAATCGTGTTAACTTCGCAAGGGGCAACACGTCCGAAATAACGTTAGCATCAAGGTTTAAGTGCTCCAACCTTTTAAGATTCCTGAGTGGCGATATATCTGATATCAAGTTATTAATCAATTCTAACCATTCCAACTGTGTTAATTCAGCCAACCCGGAGATATCTGAGATGCTGCAATTATGAATCTCCAAACGTCTCAGCGTTTTTAATCCTTTCAGCGATGGCAGAGCCGCTATTGCCCTATTGTTGCCAAATTCTATCCATCGCAGTCTCCGCGCACTTGCCAGAGTAGAGAAGTCCGATATTGGCGTATTCCAAGCATTTATGCGTTCTAAACTGATTAAGCTTGCAAGCGGCGAGACATCCGCTATCGGGTTACCTGAAATCCCTATCCCGTTTAATTTGATTAATCCCCTCAGCGGCGATAAATCTGTTATCTCGTTTTCCTCAAGTCCCAACCAATCCACGTTAACTAATCCAGAAAGCGGGGATACATCAGTAATCCTGTTATCTCGCAGCTTGATGTTATTCAGTCGGGTTAAGCCCCTAAGTGGAGTCAAGTCGGATATAGCATTGTGTCGAAATTCTATGCGCTCCAATCTTGTTGCAGCCTCAAGCCCTGTCAAATTGCTAATCCCAGCATCATCGGCATCAATGCGGGTCAACCTTGCCATATCCGCCGCTGTAATCTGAGATCCAACAGCTTTGCCGAGTGCTTCTTCAATGGCAACGCGGAGGTTCGGGTCAGGAATAGAAACCAAATCTCCAGGGCGAAGGTCAACCACTGGTTCAACAGGTCGCGTCACGGTGTCGTCCGGTGAATTCAGTGCTGAAATCACCGTGGAAAAATTAGAAGTCCAAGCATCGCGCTTCACATCCCCATTTGCGCTTTCCAACGCCGACAAACCTAAACGTTGCAAACTCGGATTCCCACGAATCTTTTCAAGAAACACCCCCGTTTCTAAACCGACAGCCGCGGCAGCATGTGCAGCGTCAACAGGACTTTGAAATTCCTCATAGAACCGATGCACAGGTTCAATACCGCCAAATACACTACCCGTCTCTTCAAGTGCCTCCCTATAACGCTCTGTATCCTCCTCAACAAGAGCATCCATCACGGCTTGCTCCACATACAGACGCAAGCCCTGATCCTTCACCGGTCCATCAGGCGACTTCATAATAACCCCACGCACCTCATCTTCAAACGTCTTCATGCCTTCTGTGTGGCAACCGATACACGAAAGACCATTGCGCACCGCAGGGTTGCTCGCCGCAGGATTGGAAACGATGGTCGTCGGTGCCTCATCTATCCGATTCCCTGACGCATCGGAGATATAATACCCCTGCAAACCGTTCGGCAGATTGAACACCACCTCACCACCATCGTGTCTGAAAGTCAGCGGATGTGTAAAGATGTTCTGTTGACCTACACTCCCCGCAAAGTCGTAGCTTTTCCAATACGCACCATAACGCGAAGTGTGCCGCTCCACGACCCGATTGTTATTCGACACACCCGAATCGTTGAAACCCGCACGCCAGACGCGAACCCCGGGGGCAGTGTCAATATTTCTCGTAACATTGACTTCCAGTTGTTGTTCCAGCTCCCGATCCGTCTCTGGGAGGTCCAGAATATCGTGGTAGAGCGGCGGCAACGATGCATTCGCAAGGAACCAATCCACATGGACAAACGGCACTTCGCACGCCATTTCTGTACGCAAATGCGTCAGTTTTGCGTGTAGACCTGCTTGCGTCTCAGAATCAAAGTCAATGCTGTACGGATATGCCCGTTCAAGCTGCGTC
>JAJEGI010000080.1 GCA_022819945.1 Candidatus Poribacteria bacterium | reverse complement strand
TTCAGCATGCGCGACCGGTAGATAGACACGTGGCTTGATACCTTTTGTGAAGACACACGGACTTTCTTGCGTCTCCAAGTCTACCCATCGACACTCGAATCTTGCGGAGGTATTCATTGCGAGTGTTGTGCGTTGTGTCATCTCTGGGGTGCTGCTGTCAGATGCAGACATCCCAGGCAGCAAACCCGTCCGAACCAGCACTTGAAACCCATTGCAGATACCGATGACCAGCTTACCGTCCGCAACAAACCCGTTAAGTACGTCTGTCAGTTTATGTTTCATCTCAATCGCCAGCAGGATACCGGCTGCAATGTCGTCGCCATAGGAGAAACCACCGGGGATAGCGAGGATTTGATAGTCGGCCAGATTGACTTTGCCAGATATGAGATTTTGGATGTGGACTAACGCGGTCTCGGCACCGGCGAGTTGAAACGCCGTATCCGTTTCTGCATCGCAGTTAGTCCCTGCGGTTCGTAAGATGAGTACTTTAGGTTTTGTCATTTTTGTCCTTTATGAGTTAAACACATGTCTTGCTTAAAGGTTACGCATGCAACGGGGTCTGCCATGCCGATTTGATTTTTTAATTTTCCTTGCGGTTCGATTCGGATAAATGTATCAAGAGCGTTCCATTCCGTATATCCAGCCCCCCGCTGGTTGGGCTTCGTCAATTGGACAGAAGAGGCGTTTGCCACGCAGATTTAAGGATGTCAACCGAAGTTTCGACAATCAAGTGTTCTGCCTTTCCCTTGATGACGAATTCTGGTGTATCTGTGACGGTGCCGAGGCAGCCTGTTGGGACCCCTTTCATGTGATTTTCATAAGCGTCACGATGTTGCGGCTCAATCTCTACAATGAAACGGCTGTTTGATTCTGAGAACAGCAGATAGTCGTCAGCGTCAATCTCGTCGCCTGTCGGAACGTCGTCAAGGTTCAGAGACATCCCGTATCCACCCGCGAATGCCATCTCCGCCGCTGCCACACCGATACCGCCTTCGGAACAGTCATGACAGGAACGGACGAACCCACTGCTGATAGCCGTGCTAAGTCGTTCCATCGTCAATTTGCCTTCATCGGGACGAATGTTAGGCGCGTTGTTGCCTATGAATCCGTGGATACCGAAGTAGTGCGATCCGCCCAATTCAGCGTAGGTATTGCCGACGACATAGATGAAATTGCCTGGAGCCTTCACATCCATTGTAACGGCATGATGGATGTCTGAGATGACACAAATCGCGGATATCAGGAGCGTTGACGGAATCGCACGTTGCTCGCCAGTCGTTGTGTCTCGGTATTCGTTGTAGAGGCTATCTTTGCCAGAGATGTAGGGTGTGCCGTAGGCGGTCGCAATGTCATAACACGCTTTCGCGGCGCGGACTAATTCACCGAGACGGTCAGGTTTATCCGGGTTCCCCCAGCAGAAGTTATCCAACAATGCGGTCTTTTCAACGCTGCCACCCACGGCAACGATATTTCGTAAAGCCTCGTCAATCGCCGATGCAGCACTGAGATACGGGTCTACGTCGCTATATTTTGGGTTGATGCCGTTGGCGACGATGACCCCTTTCCGGCTGCCCAAGACTGGCGTAACGACGCAGGCATCGCTCGGTCCGTCGTTTTCGGCACCGACGAGCGGATTGATGACCATACCGCCTTGGACTTCATGATCGTATTGCCGAATGACGGATTCTTTACTGGCGATGTTCGGACTGGCGAGGAGCTGCTTGAGGTCGTCGGTGTAATTTTTCGATGTTTTATCTCGCGATGGCATCTCAGGGTGCTTCGGTGGCTGCCAAACCGCCTGTTTCACGGGTTTCGGGAGTCCGTGGTGCAGGAATTCCATCTCTAAATCGGCGACGATCGCACCTTCATAGAAAACCTGTAACCTATGTGTATCCGTGAAAGTACCGAGCACTGTGGCTTCAACGACTTCTGCCTCACATATCTCCATCAGTTCCGGTAGATTTTCAGGCGGCACAGCGATGACCATCCGTTCTTGTGCCTCGGAGAGCCAGATCTCCCACGGCGCGAGTCCCTCATATTTCAGGGAGACGCGTTCGAGATGCACCTCTGCGCCTACGGGTTCCCCCATCTCACCGACAGCGGACGAGAAGCCGCCTGCGCCGCAATCGGTTATCGAACGATAGAGGTTGTGATCACGTGCCTGTAGCAACGCATCAACGATCTTCTTTTCCATGATGGGGTTGCCGATCTGCACGACACTACCGAGGTTTTCAGACGTATCGTCCAATTCAGCGGAGGAGAAAGTCGCACCGTGAATCCCGTCGCGTCCAGTCTGCCCGCCGATAGCCACGACCAGATCGCCGGGTTCAACGGATTTCTTGCACCGATTTCTCGGTATTAACCCGACATTTCCGCAGAAGACGAGCGGATTAGCAGTATAACGGGCATCGAAAAGAATCGCGCCGTTAGCGGTAGGGATCCCCATCCGGTTGCCGTAATCTCGGACACCGGCGACAACACCTTTAAAGACGCGTTTCGGGTGGAGCGTACCTTTCGGGAGCTCCGCATAAGGCGTATCGGGCATTCCGAAACAGAAGACATCCGTATTCAGGATCGGTTTCGCGCCGAGTCCTGTACCGAGTGAATCTCGGATGACGCCACCGATACCCGTGCCAGCACCGCCGTAAGGTTCAATCGCTGATGGATGGTTATGTGTCTCTACTTTGAAGACGAGATTGAATGTTTCGTCGAATTCGATGATACCGGCGTTGTCTGAAAAGACGGAGACACACCACGGTTTGTCAATCTCTTCGGTTGCGCGTTGGATATAGGTTGGGAACAAACCGTCAATCTGCTCTGGTGCTTTTCCGTCTTCGGAATAGCGAATGATGCTTTTGAATGTTTTGTGAACGCAATGTTCAGACCATGTTTGGGCGATGGTCTCTATCTCTACATCGGTGGGGTTGCGTCCTAACGCGCCGAAATGGGTCTGGATCGTCTTCATCTCGTTTAGATTTAGCGATAGTGTCCCCTCTCGACTGATACGCATCAGTTCAGCATCGTCGGCATTTAGGATCTCTATTTCGTTAACCGTACTGGACATCACTTCCTCCGCAATTTATAGTAAAACCGAAAAATAAATCAACACTTTATATAATAACGAACCTACCGCCAATGCAGGCTGGGTTTGGAACCCAGCCTCCTATGGATGTCTCGTTAATTGTAGGTTTTACTATAGTCGTTGTTTTCTTGAAGAGATTTTGCTGCAAATATTGTCAAACATAATTCTTCGTTAAAAAGTTCGTAGACCCGTGTTTTCCCACTCAATTGTTCGCTTTCGTTTAGAATGATTCCCACGCCTTCACCCCGTCGTTCTAAAAAGTGTCTCCGTTTCGCTTGTTTCCCATCACCATCATCTAAAGCAATTTCCGAAAGTATAAGTTCGTCTGAAGTAGGGGCATCTAAAAGTGTTGACCATAACTGTCAATGTAGCCTGTAGGTTGGGTTGAACGGTGTTGAAAATTAGATGTTGGTCTCCGAAGATACATCAAATCTAACAGGGCTGCTTATGTATCCAGAAACATAGTGAAACCCAACGTCATAAGTACATCTGGGACAGGTTGAGAAAAGCGTTGGGTTTCACTCGGTTCTCTGTGCCTTGAAGCCTCCTGAAAGTTTGAAGGTTCTCCGTCCAATATACATGCTTTTTGAAGTGCCGTTCAACCCAACCTACAGACTGTGCTTTGCGTAAATCCTGTTCTAATTTATTCCTTAAATGAAGCGGTGACGCGTGGGATGCTCTCTTCGCAGGCGAAGCGTTCGATGCTGGATGCGCCTACGAAACCGACAGTATCCGTTTTCTCGTTGATAAACGCTGCCTCTGGTGCTTTTGAGATGGGACCGCCGTGTGCGAGACAGATAACGTCTGGATTTACCGATTGCGCAGCGTCACAGATTTCTTGGACGCGAACTGCTGCATCTTCAAGTGTAAAGGCTGTTTCTGCACCGATGGTACCGCCGATTGTGGTACCCATGTGCGCGATGATTACGTCTGCACCGACTTTCGCCATATTTTCAGACTCTTCTGGGTTGAAGACGTAGACAATCGTGAAAAGATCCATCTCGTGGGCAATGCCGATGGTCTCGACCTCTTTGTAGAAACCCATTCCTGTCTCTTCGAGCGTCACCCTGAAAGTACCGTCAATCACACCGACAGTCGGAAAGTTATTGACACCATCGAACCCGACATCGCGGACCTGTTTAAGGAAGTTGCTCATCCGGCGCGTCGGGTCTGTGCCGTTGACACCGGCGATGACAGGTGTCTCTTGGACGACAGGCAGCACCTCGCGTTCACCCATCTCCATGACGATAGCGTTCGCATCACCATAAGCCAAGAGTCCTGCACAGGATCCGAATCCTGACATCCGGTAGCGACCTGAGTTGTAAATTACGATGAGGTCTGCGCCGCCGCGTTCAGCGAATTTCGCTGTGATACCTGTTCCGGCACCGACTGCAAGCAGATGGTTGCCGCTGTCCAACTCGGCTCTTAATCGTCCTAAAACTTCATCTCTTCTATAATCTGGCATTTTTTTAGATTTCCTTGCAGTTCGGTTAGGATTAGTTAGTGATTTGATGTCCCACTCCGTATATCCGTCCCGGCGCGTTGCTTGGGACTATTTTACCTAAGAGATACAAAGTAGCCGCCACAATAAACTTTTAAATTCCCCTGCTTAATGGCTATCGGAAACCATCAGTTGCCAGCAATCAGTAAAGAAGGTTGATTGAATCAGAGACCTCTTCACTGATAACTGGTAACTAATAACTATTCATCTCTCAATTTGGCTTGTAGACGTGCCGCTGCCCCTGCATCCCCGATGTGCATCGTGTTATACGCCTGCTCAGAGGTTTTGAATGGACCGATACCTGAGTGTCCGTGCCAATCGCCTTGGTTCATAATCGGATTTGGCAATCCAGTTTCCTGTTCTCGTTGGCGAATCCAACTTTTCATCCGTGTTTCGAGGACATTGACGATATCGGGGTGTGTATCCGCGAGGTTGTTGTTCTCATCGGGATCTTGGATAAGGTTGTAGAGTTCAACGGGCGGCTTGAAGTGGAAGTCGGGTTCAAGGGCGACGATGAGTTTCCATTCAGGTGTCCGCCAACCGTGCTTACGCATCCATGTACACTCTGTGATATAGAACTCGCTGTCATAAGAAGTAACTTCACCGCTGATTAAGGCGGTAAGGCTCTGTCCGTCGAATTCGATATCGGTTTCGATGTCTGCCAGTTCAAGGAGCGTCGGCACGAGGTCTTTGTGTTGGTTGTAGCCTGAGACGCGTTTTCCAGCGGGCACACGACCCGGATAGCGAATAATCAGGGGGACGTGCAAAGTGACATCGTAGAGTCCGTGATGATCGAACCAGCATTCGTGGTCGTAGAGGGTTTCACCGTGGTCACCGTTGATAACGATGATTGTCTCGTCCATCACGCCGCGCGTTTCAAGCGCATTGAAAAGTGTCTGGATACACGCATCCATATAAGCGATGGCGCCGTCGTATTGCGCGATGACATAGTCTTTATCAGTGATTCCGGGTGGCATCCATGAAGCGAAGTAATCGCAGAACGGTTTAAACGTCATCACCGGTTCCATGGATTTATTGCTCGGGTCGCATTCGTCCCCGTGGTAGAACGTCCGTTCATAGGGGGCAGGTGGGAGATAAGGTGAGTGTGGATCCATGTGGCGTAGGAACAGGAAAAACGGTTTTTCGTCGCGCTGGTCAATGAGCCGATTCAGTTCTGGGATCGTCGTTTTATTGAGATTTTCGGCTTTCGGGCTACGTCCGCTTTCGTCGGGCCCCCATCCAGAGAAGTCAAGATAAGTATCAAACCCACGGGAACTTGGATTATTGCTGAATCCTACACAGGTCGTGTCGTAACCTGCATCCCGTAAGATTTCCGCCAACGTTTTGACCTCCTCGCGAAGCCCGCCTCGGTGCCGCAATGCAACGACTTGTGTACTGAACGTATCCAACCCTGTGAGCATAGAGGCATAAGCACTCGTTGTTGGAATGTGTGCGCTGTAGGTTTTTTCAAAGAGGGTGCCGCTCTCGGCAAATCGGTCAATATGCGGTGTTGTCAGACGGTGATACCCGTAGCAACTCATGTGTGTCGCAAGGAGCGAATCGACTCCCATTAGTACGATATTTGGCTGTTTCGCCATATCACAATTCTCCTTTTTTAATGGTTATAAGTTATAAGTCATAAAGTTATAAGTTAATCTCTTGTGGTGGTTACTTTTGTTGTCCGTGCCACAGCGGACTCTTAACTTATAACTCTTAACCGACAACTACTTTATCTTATTGCTGTTTCTGTCGCAGCGCGTCTATTGTGTTTCCCAATCTTTATGCCAGACGAGGGTGTTCTGGACATTATTGTCAAGCACATCGCCAATTTCGAGCGAGTTGAAATAGTCTTCCGGCAAGATGTTTCGTTTGCCGTTGAAGGTGCATCCATCAGGCATAAAGCCACACGTCATTGCTCGACGATGGGAAAAAGTCATGTTCGCACCAGCACCGTGTGCTGTTAATCCGTTGTGCCAGACCATAGAACCTGCTGGGCAGGGTACCGATTGCGGTTCAAGTTCTTTCCATTCTGGATATACATCGAAGAGCGCGCCTATATTTTCGCCGATACCGACGTTATCAAAGCGTGCGGTTTTATGGGTACCGGGTAGATACCACATACAGCCATTCGCCAGTGTAGCGTTGTCTAATGCCACCCAGAGCGAAATCGCATCTCGTGAATCAAATGACCAGTAAGGGACATCAAGGTGCCATGCAGTCGGATTACCGGATGGCGGCTTAATCAACGCTTGATCGTGCCATATCCGCATCCCATTAACGTCTGCAAGCAGCGTTGCCATTTTCCCGATTTTCGGATCGTGTATCAGTTTCCGCATACCTGTGTGTGAATCAGCCAAACGCAGGCATTGTGTAAAGACCCGTGCATAAAAGTTAGACGGATCCAACTGGTTGGTCATCTGTTCAACGGAGGTGCCGAGCCGTTCCTCGACAGATTCATCGGTGCATCGTCGCCATTCTTCGAGTTCATCGGCATCAAGGAAGTTTTCAATGACAAGGAATCCGTTTTCCTGATAAAAATTGATCTGTTCCGTGGTGAGTTCGTGCTGCATTTCCGCGTGCTCCTTTAGTTCTTTTGACTGAGGGTTGCAAGTACCCTTTGTAAAATTGTATCATAGAAGTGATATATAGACAAAAGAAAAATGGCAAATTAGTTTCCAGTAAAGAGGGTAATTGATGCATCAAGTCTTTCTCTTAACTGGTAACTCGTAACTGGTAACTGAAAACTATAAAATATATTGAATTGTGGTATGCGATTGTGATATAATGTTTTTAGAGGTTGTAGAAACATAGTGTATTGTTGTTAGTCCATACTATTGAGGTAATCCTGTGAATTGTGAAATGAGCGAAACCCGAATGCGAATCCTGCAACTGCTGAAGATGCGTGCTGGCATGACTGTCGGTCAACTCACAGAGGCGTTGCATATCAGCCAGATGGGTGTCCGACAACACCTCACTATACTTGAAGCTGAAGGATTGATTGCGTATTACCGAGAGAAGCGGGGACGTGGTCGTCCGCGCCACATTTATCAATTAACTGATGAAGCGAACAGTCTCTTCCCGACAACTTATGCTAACTTTGCTGTTGGACTGATGCATGAGGTGGCAAAATTTAACGGTCCTGGTTTCATCAATAAAGTCTTCCGTGGACGCATGAAGTCGCAATTAGAAACGTATCAACAACGGCTTGCGGGTAAAGCACTCCGCGAACGTATCGAAGAACTTGCGCGTATTCGTGATGAAGAGGGATACATGGCACGTTTTGAGGAGGCTGGGGACGACTACATTTTAACTGAACATAACTGCCCGATCGCGGTAATTGCGCAAGAGTATCCACACGTATGCGAGATTGAATTAGCACTTTTCCGGCAATCCTTAGGTGCAAAGGTCGTTCGCGAAGAACATTTGATGCAAGGAAGCCACAAATGTTGCTACCGGATTCCGAAGGCGAAAGAAGAAGAATAGTCTTCAAAACGAGTGCTACTACGACTTTCAGGGATAGAATCTAAATATGTCGGATCAAACAGGGCGGCGCGGCTTTTTTAAGGAAGCCTTGAGCCAACTCATTCAACCTGTCGCCGAATTCCTTGATGACAGGATAGATACGTATTTGCCAGCTGAGAAACCGAGCGAACGCATCATCTTACGCCCCCCCGGCGCATTGCCGGAAGCAGAATTCTTGGAGAAATGCCATCGGTGTGGGAATTGCGTCAAAAACTGTCCCGCGAATGCGATTATCCCCTTAGAGAGTACACGCTCCGACCTTAACAATACACCTTACATTGATCCTGATGTGCAACCGTGCGTCATCTGCGATTCATTGGCATGTATGTACGTCTGTCCAAGCGGTGCTTTGCAAACTGTTTATGCAGAAGACATTAGAATGGGTTTAGCGATTTTCAACGCTGAAACCTGTCTCCGTACGAAAGACATTGCTTGCACTTATTGCGTTGATACGTGTCCTATTGGCGATGATGCAATTCACCTTACAGCAGAAGGTGTTGTAGAGGTGATTGACGCTGGATGTACCGGATGTGGGGTATGCCAGTATGCCTGCCCAACTTCACCGAAATCGATAGTCATTGAACCCCGTGTCGCCTAAAGTATCGCTCACAGATTTTGGAATACTTGGGTTATAATTCGATCCTTTTCGCGAGAGATATGTCTGTACTTACACAAATTCTTATGCAGGGTGCTGTGGACGAACAAAGCCTACGCGATATCAAACCACCATTGGAGGTACCACAAAACCTATTACCTTATTTCATCAGTGGTGTGGCGATACTCGGCTTTATGATCGCTCTGGTAGGATATTGGATTCAAAAACGTCGCCAAACCTTACCTATCCCTGTAACACCAGAAGATGATACCCCCTTAGCACACGAGGTGGCGTATGAACAGTTAGCGGCGATTGAGGCTTCGGACTGGCTCACGCTTGGCGATATGGAGACGTATCATACGCAGATTGCTTACGTTCTCCGAGAATACATTAGTGCACGGTATCGAATCCCGGCACTGGAATTAACAACAACCGCATTGCTTCACGCGATGTTGCGGGCACAGATCGGTAAACCTTATATTGAGCGTATCCAGCAGCTACTCGCTAATTGTGATAAGGTAAAGTTTGCGACCTATCAACCCGAAGTTTCCGAAGCATCTGTCCGGATAGCCGACGCACGCTGGATTGTTGACGAGACAAAGTCTCTTGAGCCGTGAACACCCATAAAAACACGGGTATTTAGTTTCCTGTAGATGGGATCTCCGAATCTCGACGTGTATTCGTTGTTATGCTTTGTGGTGAGAACAACGAAAAAAATACCGAGGGTGTCCAATCTTTTAGAACTGACAACCGAAAACTGGGTACTGACAACTGATAACTATTCCTCTGAAAACGATTAAACTAAACATCCGAATAAAAAACTTGACATAATTGAAAAAAATATAGTATGATATTTAATCAAGTTGGCGTAGGTGTTGAATTTACGGAAAGCGCGAACTTCGTTGCCTGAATTTCATCGGTTTTTTATTTTATTATAAATATATTTCATAGCAACCGAGAGAAAGGATGCCCCTGATATAGAATTGGCGTAAGGTTTCTTATGTAACTACAATCCATAGCAAGGAGGGAAAAATAGCGTGTCAGATGAACACAAAGTACTCCTCACTATACCTATGTACCCTGATATGGAACTTGCCGCAGCGAAAACTGGCTCTGTCCTTGCTGAATTAAAAGACTTCAATGAGGAAGCCGTTGAAGAGATTCAACTTGCAATCATTGAAACCTGTATCAACGCTTCCGAACATAGCCAAAGCGAGGATAAGGAAGTTCATATTCAGTTCTTAGTTACGGACGATCAGTTGCAGGTCAAAATTACTGACCGAGGGGTCGGTATAACTGCGGATACACTCGACGGGACCCGCTTACTCGGTACCCCAGGGATACACCCGGATTTACGTAAGCGCGGGAGAGGTTTACAAATCATTAAAGCCCTGATGGATGAGGTGATGATAGAAAGTAGCCCTAATGGTACAACCGTTAGTTTCACAAAAAAGAAGACTTCCGAATAGGGTGCTGTGTCGTTTTTGCTATGTAGCCAGCACAATCTTGAACCTTCTGCGGATCATCCGTAAATCTGTTTTCAGATGTGTTGTTAAACGACATATCTCTCTAATGTATCACCTTTTTGTTTTAGAGGCGACTTGCAAGTCCATATTAAGAGTTTAAGGAGGTAAGCGGTTTGTTGAACAAATTTGATATTCAAATTCGCGAGGCGCGAGAGCACGCGGTAATTGAGACAACAGGATACCTGAATGATGCCCTTGGAGAGCAGCTTTCCGAGAAGGCACAGGAACTCATTCAAGGTGGCTGTGTACAACTCGTAATTAACCTTGAAAAAACAACACTCATTAACAGCATTGGTATATCTATACTCATTGAAATTATAGAAGCACTTGAAGAACGTGAAGGCACCCTAAATTTCTGTGGATTGTCACCTACACAAGAACGAACCTTTCGCATGATGGCGATTGCTAAATACGCTGGCATCTTCCCGGACGAAGAGTCTGCTGTTGCGAATCTATGAACTTTTTCTTAGGCATAGATTTGATCCGGTTACAGATTGAAATTTGTTCGGCTTAGATTTGTAGCGCGTTTTGATGGATCCTGCCTTCATGGCACAAGTATAATAAAAATTAGAGACCTACCTTTGGATACAATATTATGCACTGCAGGCGGGGTTTGAAACCCTGAGGAAACCCCCAAGCAAAACCCTGCAAGGGGACTGTGTACGTCCTAAAAAAATTAGAAATCTACCTTTGGATACAATATTATGAAAGACCCGAGCAAGCCTGTGGGAGATGGTTTGCAAACCCAGAAAACGCAAAATACCGCAGAACAGACGATGGAGCGGCTCATTTTCAGCCTATCCGAGTTGGAACATTTGGGGCAGACGCTAATCTCCGGCCACAGCAATTTCAATTATTCCAGTAAAACCTATCTCCGTATCACGCTCGGGACCCTGCAAATTAGACGCGGCGCAATATTGCGTTACCACGCGACAGGGCAAAACCTTGATGTCGTCGCAGCGGCACCCGAAGCGGAATTCTCTCCAATTCCTGTTGAAGAAGATGAATTGGAGGCTTTATTGAAACATTCATTCATCGATAACGCTGAACCACCAGAATCTCTTAAACAATTCTTCACTCGGAGTACTAAACTTTCTGAGACTATTGGTATACGTCTCTGGGTCCCACTAAAAATTCAAGATGAATTTCTGGGAATGATTGGGCTGGGCAAATTTTTGGCGAGAGACGCATTAGAAGCGTGGGAAAAGGAATTACTAACAACACTTGCACACCAAATCTCGATTGCTATCGCCTATTCGCAGATGGTAGAGGGCATCCAGAGCGAAAAGTTTCGGTTGTTCATGCTCGCAGAAAGTGCCCCGCAGATCTGTCAGCTCCTACAACCTGAGGATGCTGCGGAACAAGTGGTGCAGCAAGCCGTCTCGCTTCTTGATGCAAATGCTGGCGCACTCATGCTCACACGCACAGAGCAGCAGGAACTCGAAATGCACTATGCGTTTCCAGAAACCTTGATTGAAAATACCACAGCCCACGACAACGGAAACGAACTTGTTATCTCTTATGGTGAAGACCTACCTGTGCCTCAAGAACCGACATCCGAAGACGTACTGAAATCTGTCGTTAAAGAAGGGATCCCGGGACATTGTTTACCTAAGTCCGATACCCTCTTTGGCGGCAAAAATTTAATGGCGGTTCCTATCCCTGGGCGCGATGGCGACATCTTAGGAGTGCTTATCGTAGGAGACAAAGAGGAACGCGGAGGCAGAATCACCTCCTTTACGGATGAAGATGTCGTCTTGCTTGACTCTTTTGCAAAACAGGCAGGGGTCGCGATTGAGAACGCGCAACTCCATCAAGAGGCACTTGAGGCGCGGCAGTTGCAGGCGGAAATGGAAGAGGCGCGCAAAATTCAAGTGAACCTCATCCCTGAAACATTGCCGGACATTCCCGGATACGAAGTGGCGGGGCATTATGAACCGCGTGGACCTGTCGGGGGTGACTATTATGACTGTATCCCTTTATCTACCGGACATTGGGGACTCGCAATTGCCGATGTTTCTGGGAAAGGGATGCAAGCGGCACTGCTCATGGCGACGCTCCGTGCGGGACTCATCTCCGAATTGTCGCGTGCGGAAAGTATTGAACAAGGGACGCTTAACCAGTCTTCCTTGTACACCGAAATCGCCAACATGGCGATGATACTGAACTCGCTTCTTTATGCCAGCGGTACAGAAGAGAAATATGCCACCTTTTTTTATAGTCATCTTAATCCGGAAACCAACGTACTTACAACGCTCAACGCAGGGCATAATCCACCACTGCTCATCAGAAAGGATGGCACTTACAAGTGGTTAGGTGAGGATGTTGGTGGTATTCCGCTCGGAATGTTTCCGAACGATATGGTTTCAAGCATTGCCGAATATGAAGCCGAACACGTCCAACTCGCCAGCGGTGATGTCGTTGTATATTATACAGACGGTGTCACAGAGACTGTCAACGTTGAAGACGACTATTACGAAGAAGAACGGCTCGTAGAGGCATCACAAGCATGCAAGGACGAACACGCCGAGGCGATCCGCAAGTACCTTCACAGTTCAGTCATGGAATTTCAAGGCGAAGCCGATCAGTTCGACGATCTCACGCTACTTATTTTGAGAAAGCAGTAGGGAATAGTTACCAGTTTTCAGTACGATTTTTCTGCGAAAAATCTTTCAGTTAGCAGTTGTCAGTGGCCAGTGAGTCAGTTACCAGTACCCAGTAAC
>JAJEGI010000163.1 GCA_022819945.1 Candidatus Poribacteria bacterium | reverse complement strand
CTTACGGGGTTGATGCCTTCCGTTATTACTTGCTGCGTGAATTCAGTTTCGGAAACGATGGCGACTACCGGCCCGCCCGTGTACACGCACGCTACAATGCTGACCTTGCGAACGATCTCGGTAATCTACTCAACCGGGTCCTCGGTTTAGTCAACAAGAACTTTGAGGCAATTCCCACGCCGACAACACCAGGGGAATTCGACGATGAAATCAAGGAGATGGCACACACAACGGTAGATAAATTAGACGAACACATAAAAGCGTTCGCATTTGATGCCGCATTGGAAACTATCTGGGAGTTTGTCCGGCGTATTAATCGGTATATCCAACAAACCCAAGTCTGGACGCTCACAAAACCGGAGACGCAACCGAGAATGGGCACAATCCTTTACAATAGCTTAGAGGCACTTCGGTTCATCTCTGTATTGATCTCTCCCTTTATTCCTGAAACCGCTGAAAAGATCCAGAAACAGATCGGTTTGGCGGAATTTGATACCACTGCAGAATGGGGACGTTTACCTGTAGATATTACCGTCAGCAGAGGCGAACCCATCTTCCCGCGCGTCGATACCAAACAGCAGAAACAGCCACAGCCTGAGAAGGCAGCGAAACCGAAGCAGAAAGCAAAAAAGAAAACAACCGACTTAGTCTCCTTTGCCGATTTCCAAAAGTTGGACCTACGGGTCGCGCGTATTCTCACTGCTGAATCCATTGAAGGAGCTGACCGACTTCTCAAATTACAGGTAGACCTCGGTACTGAAAAACGACAAGTCGTGGCAGGGATCGCCGAACACTATACGCCTGAAACCCTCGTAGGTAAACAGGTAATAATCGTCGCAAATTTGGAACCCGCCACTATCCGTAACGTCGAATCACACGGTATGGTTCTCGCAGGCAGCGGGGACTCCGTAGTCTTAGCAACTCTTGAAACCGAAATGCCCCTCGGCACACAAGTAAAATAATAACACACGCCGTGTGCCGTAACATGATGCAAGCTATAGAAAACACCCTTAAAACCCGTATTCAGAACGATCAAGCCGATACCTTCGTCGTCATTGTGCCGACCGATGCCGCACGCTTACATCGCCAGCGCGAATTAGTCGGTTATCATCCTAACCAGGCAGTTACCAATCTACGCGTCTATACACTCGGAGGCTTCATTCAACGGCTGTATGACCAAGTCCGTCCAGCCAGATCACACATTTCCCAAGGCATCCAAAATCTCTGGCTGCACGAAATCGCGAATCATAGCGATAATCACCGCTATGAGGGGTTCCGACCCAGCCAAAACATTCCTGTCCCAGATAGCACACTCTCCCTCATCGCAGACACAATTAACCGCCTTAAGGAATACGGAGAAGACACGCTAAATATTGGAAATGGCGAATCACAGAATCCAACCGAGAATGACCTTGTTCGCATTTATAACAATTATGAGACCAAACTCAAAGACCGTTGGATAGATGAACAAAGCAAGCGTCTGTACCTTGCTAACGCTAAAAATTTTGGTTCGCTTATGATCAAGGCATTTCCAAAAGTCAATCTTGTTGTTGTTGAAGGATTCACTGTTCTTTCTAAAGCCGACACCAAAATCTTGACCCACATTGCTAAGATGCCTCAGATAGAGATGTGGTTCCGTACCGACTGTATTAAAGAAAACAAGGACCTATATCAAAATATTATTAATCTTGTGTCACTATTTAGTGAAGCAAATGCCAATATCGATACTGACTACGGACGCGAACCCGAACGACATCAACGCTACGCCAATAACCTGTTCCGAACGGATAATTCCTCCCTATCCCCAGTTGCAGCACCGAACATTAAAGTGTTAGAACCCGCTGATCGTACCGAAGAAGTCGAGCAAATTGCACACCTGATCCGAAAACGTGTCTCAGAAGGGCATTGCAAGTTAAGTGAAATCGGTGTTGCCTGTTACAATATGGGGCAATATGAACGACGCATCGCTGAAGTTTTTCCAACTTACGGTATCCCATATTCACTTGTAGAAAGGCTGCCTTTAACAAAATCAGAGGTCGTCAAAGCGATCTTTTCTCGTCTTTCACCACATCAAGTCCCCTTAGACGATGCCTATTTCTCTGATATCGAACCTCAATCAGACGCAGACCGATTTCATCCGAGCGAATTTCAGGAACATGTTAGCGGTTTACTCAAAAGAGGCGAGGTCGTCCAAAATATTTTAAATCCGATGCTCGAAAAAAATAGCGAAATTGTCGAAGGCGAGTTGGAGGCATATCACCAATTCAAGCAAATTGTTAAAGAACTCTGTGGCGTGTTAAGGTCAGAAAGCGAAAGATCGCGTCCGATCGATGAATATATTGAAAAACTCCATCATATTGCAAAGCATACACACTATCAAAACAGAGCCGGAACAAAGGGAGAAACCGTCAAAATCATCGCACAACTCAGTGACCTGAAAGACTTGGAGTTTAACACCGTCTTTTTATGTGATTTTGTAGAGGGCAAATTTCCAGAAAGTTATCGCCCGGATCCACTACTGCCAGACCATCCTTATCGTACCGAGGAAGAGCATCTGTACAATAATCGATTGATGTTCTATGGCGTACTCAAGTCTTTTCGCGAACAACTCTACCTCCTTGTACCGCAACGAGAGCGTGAAGCAGAACTCATCCCTTCGCCTTTTCTGCGGCGATTAAAGGCAATCGCTGATATTAAGACAATTGAAATCCCGAATCCTGAGCGAGGCAGTATCCCAGGTTTCCTCAGCACTTATGGCAACCATGTATGGACAACACCCACGCCTGCTGACCGAGAATTCCCTCAGATACCTAACATGCGTCCCCTGATTAACCATGTAGTCGCAGTTGAAAAGAGTCGCGAGGCAACGCATGAACATCTGGCTTATGAAGGAATCTTAACGGAAAAACCACTTTCTGCTCACGGACGAGAATGGTTGAAAGAACGGCAACAGAAAATCTATTCTGTCACAGAATTGGAAACTTACGCCAAGTGTCCGTTTCAGTATTTTGCATCTGAAATCTTAGAACTTGACAGCCAAGAAGAGGATGAAACTGAAGGCTTATCTGGTCTTGAAAAAGGTATATTAGCTCATGATATTCTCTTTCAATTCTATGGCAAGCGTCGGGGGAAACCAGCGATTAATCAGTGCAACGACGCAGAATTTGGAATCGCAAAGCAACAGTTATCTGATGCCACCGATGAAGTAGTAGGTGATACTGATTCGGAGGACCTCTTTCAAAAGGTAGATAAAGTACTGCTAAAAGTTATGCTTGGTCAATGGATTACGGTGGAACGAAAATACGAGGTAACTACCACCCCCCACTACTTTGAAGTCAGCGTCGGCCGTGGACGCGGATCAACCGATTTAACACTTAGTCATGCTGAACCTGTCCGCATTGGTAGTGTACATCTCAATGCTAAAATTGACCGCATTGATACAGACAGTGATGTTTTTAATGTGATTGACTATAAAACCGGTCGAACCTTTGGAATAAATGACATTTTAGAGGGGCGCGCTCTCCAACTACCCATCTATATTGAAATTGCGAAGCAACTGCTCGGTGTTGGATATAAACCAGCAGCAGGTTTGTATCATCAAATCAAGTTAAATGACTGTAAAATTGTACTTGGTATTGGTGTAGATTCTTATAGAGGAGAGGCATACATTCTGAGGCAAAAGACAAAACAAATGCTATCCGATGATGCCTTTGATGACATGTTATCCCGCGTAAGCGGTTATCTTACACAGTATGTTAATGCAATAAGCAACGGCACTTTTCCACTCATTACTCGCGTCAAAACTTTTTCGGCACCTGACGAAGAGGATGGCCAAGCTAATTGTGTAGAGACTGATGGGTACGGTTTTGTAAACGCTGAAGAATATGGTAATAAACCAGTCACCCCACGCAACAAAACTGCTCCCTGTAACTACTGTGCTTATAAACGGGCCTGCCGCGTCGGCGCAATCTCTGAATCAGGCCAATCAGACGAATAGTCCTTCCTGTTTCCGCACTTCATCGGCAAGTTTTGATGTCACACCTTTCAGAAAAAACTTGCACACTTCTAACAAATCTGTTATACTCTTTTAGATTTTTTAAGTACATTGCTTGCAACCCTATGGTACATAATTTGCAGGCGCAGCTCAAAAACAAAACAGGAGGCTATTTTTTAAATGGCACACACATTACCAGCGCTCCCTTACGCGCACGATGCTTTGGCACCTCACATCGGTGCCGATACCATGGAAATTCATCACGGCAAACACCATCAAGGTTATGTCAACAACCTTAACGCTGCTTTAGAAGGACTCGGTGATCTCGCCGATATGGATGTTCACGAACTCCTCCAGAATCTCGACCAGGTTCCAGAAGACAAGCGTCAAGCCGTCATCAACAACGGTGGCGGACACGCCAATCATTCACTCTTCTGGTCCATTATGAGTCCTAACGGCGGCGAACCCGGCGGAGAAATCGCTGCAGCGATAAGTGGTGCTTTCGGGTCGCTTGAAGCTGCAAATGAAGCATTCACGACTGCAGCCGCCACACGTTTCGGATCCGGTTGGGCATGGCTCGTCCTCGGCGATAGCGGCTTGGAAATCTATTCCACCGCAAATCAGGACAGCCCGATTATGCAGGGACATACCCCACTTCTCGGCATCGATGTCTGGGAACACGCATACTATCTCAACTACCAGAACCGCCGTCCAGATTACATTGAAGCATGGAAAAATGTCATCAACTGGACCCGCGTTAACGAGATCTACGTGGCGAACGCCTAACTTTCCATCACAACTTTTGGGTGTCGTAGGGGTAGGCGCGAACAGCGTTTCAAACCTACCCTCTACTTCCCAAAATAGTTTTTTTCCGCCCAAAACTGTCTGTCAAATTAAAATTTCTTGACATCGCTCTTTAAATGTGTTATACTTAAAACGTAAATATAATTTAGCACGCCCGTGAAACTTCATAAAACAGGGTGCGTAATTAACATCTAAATAGATTACCAAAAAAGCGTTGAAGGGGAGGAGTAAGTCGTCCGGACTTGCGAGAGATGGAGACTCATCGGCTGAAAGGTCTCCTCAAGTTTCCTCGACTGAAGGTCGCCCCGGAGCTGCTAATCTGAACGATTGTAGAATCGCAATAAGTAGGATTAGTCGGTGTGATGCCCGTTATCGCATCCCAAAGAGTGCTCTTTCTCGTTAAATCAGAAAGGGAATTGGAGTGGTACCACGGCAAGGTCAGTATTATGCCCTTCTCGTCTCCAGGTTTGGAACGAGAGGGTTTTTTAATTTTAACGACTCCAGTAGGGATGATCCCTACGACTTATAAGGAAAATTGGCATGGAACTTTCAGGAGCACAAATCCTGGTTGATGGTCTCAAGCGAGAAGGTGTCGAATATATCTTCGGTGTCAACGGTGGCGCAGCGATGCCGATTTTCGATGCCCTGTACGGCGAGACCGAAATCAAATTGATTCCAATGCGGCATGAGCAGGGAGCTTCCCACGCCGCTGATGGCTACGCACGTGCCACTGGGAAAGTTGGCGTTGCACTCGCAACCTCCGGTCCCGGGGCAACCAACCTCGTCACCGGTATCGCTACCGCTTATATGGACTCTATTCCGATGGTCGCAATCACTGGACAGGTTTTCACACACTATATCGGTAGTGATGCCTTCCAAGAATGCGATGTTATCGGCGTAACACGACCGATCTGTAAGCACAGTTACCTCATTAAAAGCAGTGACGAAATCGCAGATGTTGTCGCTGAAGCGTTTCACATCGCGAAAACCGGGAAACCAGGGCCTGTTATTATTGACATCGCTAAAGACGCACAGAACAATGAAGCACTGTTTCAGTATCCAGAAACCGTTGACATCCGCAGCTACAAGCCACAAGTTCATGGAGAGCCAGCGCAAATTGACAAGGCAGCGGCACTGATTAAAGAAGCCAAACGTCCCATGATTTATGCAGGCGGCGGTGTCGTCCTTGCCAACGCCAGTGAAGAACTACGACAGCTGACCCTTAATACGCAGATCCCGATTACTGTTACATTGATGGGACTCGGCGCGTTCCCTGAGACGCATCCGTTGGCGATGGAAATGCCCGGTATGCACGGTTCTTGCTGCGCAAATTACGCCTTCACCGATTCCGACTTGATTATCGCTGTCGGAGCGAGGTTCGACGACCGCGTTACAGGCGATCTCAGTAAATTCGCACCTAACGCAAAGAAAATCCATATTGATATTGACGCGTCTTGTATCGGGAAAAATGTCCCTGTAGATGTCCCAATCGTTGGCGACGCAAAGAACGTTCTGACGGAACTCAACAAACAGGTCAGGACAGCCGATATCGACCCATGGCGGGACCAAATTCAGGAATGGAAACAGAAGTACCCGTTTGAATACGAGCAAAAATCGGATATAGTCATGCCGCAATTCGTTATTGAGAAAATATATGAGCATTACAGTGATGCCATCGTTGTAGCGGATGTCGGACAGCATCAGATGTGGGCAGCGCAATACTTCAAATTCACTGAACCGCGACAGTGGCTCAATTCCGGTGGGCTCGGCACGATGGGCTTTAGCTTACCAGCCGCACTCGGCGCGCAACTCGGATGCCCAGATAAAACCGTCGTCAATATCAACGGGGACGGCTCCTATATAATGACAATCCAAGAATTGGTACCAGCGGTTACGATGAAACTGCCACTTAAAATCTTTATCATCAACAACATGTACTTGGGGATGGTGCGTCAATGGCAAGAATTGTTCCACGGCAAACGCTATTCCGCTGTCGATTACCACGACAACCCTGATTTCGCCTTGCTCGCACAAGCATTCGGTGCTACAGGCTTGCGGGTCGAACACCCCGAAGATGTTGAACCGGCACTGCAAAAAGCAAAAGGGATTACCGACGGTCCTGTCGTCATCGACTTCATTGTTGATGAAGAAGAAAACGTATTCCCGATGGTCCCAGCGGGTGCCGGACTTGGAGACGTTATCCGCGGGTTATCTTAACGATTTTTTAACTATTAGGACTTACGCGGCCCCTTCGCAGGGTTTTTGCTTGGGTATTTCTGCAGGGTTTAAAACCCCGCCTGCAAAAACGTAGTCCGTAATGGAATGGAGGACGGATATACGGAAAGGCACGTTGATCGCCCAAATCTTCCTGACCGAACCGCAAGGTAAAATTAAAAATGAATCCAGAAGAACGACATATCTTTTCCGTTTTGGTCGAAAACCGATTCGGAGTCCTCGCACGCGTTGCAGGGCTCTTTAGCGGGCGCGGCTTTAATATCGACAGTCTCAACGTCGCTGAAACGCATGACGAAAGCATCTCGCATATCACCCTTGTCACACACGGCGACGCGCAGATTATTGACCAGATTTACCAGCATTTAAACAGACTTATTGACGTTATTGAGGTGACCGATCTCTCCACCGCTGGAACGCATGTTGAGCGGGAACTTGTGCTTATCAAGGTTGCTACCGACGATCCTCAAAAACGCACTGAGATCCTACAAGTGGCAGAAGTCTTCCGTGGACGGGTCATAGATATGAAACCCGCCTCCCTTGTCCTCGAAATTACAGGGGATGAAGGGAAATTGAAAGCCGCAATTGATATTTTCAATACTTATGGTATCCTTGAGTTAGCACGCACCGGCAAAATAGCAATGCTACGTGGATCTGAAAAATAATCTTTTAACGATCCGCGAGGGAATATCAAAGTAAGCCCAAGCATCGCGCCGGGCTGGATATACGGAGAGAACCGTTTTTCCATACAGGGGATCCTGAACGATCCGCAAGGAAATATCAAAAAACGATCCGCGAAGAAATATCAAAGTAAGCCCAAGCATCGCGCCGGGCTGGATATGCGGAGAGAACCGTTTTTTATACAGGGGATCCTGAGCGATCCGCAAGGAAATATCAAAAAACGATCCGCGAGGGAATATCAAAGTAAGCCCAAGCATCGCGCCGGGCTGGATATGCGGAGAGAACCGTTTTTCCATACAGAGGATTCTGAACGATCCGCAAGGAAATTTAAAAAATGGCAACGATTTATTACGAGAGTGATGCTAATTTTGATTTACTAAAAGAGCGCACCGTCGCCGTCGTCGGTTATGGCGCGCAAGGACGCGCACAATCGCTAAACCTCAAAGACAGCGGGACAGACGTGATTGTCGCATTGTACGAGGGCAGCCGTTCAAAAGCACGCGCAGAAGCGGAAGGCTTGACCGTCAAGAACGTCGAAGAAGCCGCAGCGATGGCAGACATCGTTCAAGTACTCATACCTGACGAACGCCACGCAGCCGTCTATCGCGACCAGATTGCCCCAAATATGGAAGCAGGCAATATGCTCCTCGTCTCACACGGGTTCAGCGTCCACTTTGGACAGATTGTGCCTGCCAGTGATATTGATGTCGCAATGATTGCACCGAAGGGACCGGGGTCCCTCGTCCGTGAGGTGTTTGAAGGCGGGGGCGGTGTCCCGTGTCTCATCGCTATCCACCAAGACACCACAGGCCTCGCTCGCGATGTCGCACTCGCCTATGCGAAAGGCATCGGCGGCACACGCGCAGGGGTCATTGAGACAACCTTCCGTGAAGAGACCGAAACCGATCTTTTCGGTGAGCAAGCCGTACTGTGTGGCGGAACCGCCGCGCTCATCAAAGCCGCCTTTGATACACTCGTCGAAGCCGGTTACCAACCAGAGATGGCTTATTTTGAATGCCTCCACGAATTGAAATTGATTGTTGACCTCATCTATACCGGTGGGTTGAGTAAAATGCGGAACGATGTCAGCAACACTGCTGAATACGGCGATTTAACACGCGGTCCTCAACTCATTGATGACAGTGTCCGAGACAAGATGCGTCAAATCTTGAAAGACGTTCAAGGCGGTGTCTTCGCACGAGAGTGGGTACTTGAAAATGAAGCGAACCAACCCGTTCTCGGCGCGCTGCGTCGACAGGAAGCGGAACTCGAAATCGAAGAAGTCGGCAAAAATCTCCGCAGCATGATGAGTTGGCTCGACGAATAATCCCTCTTTTCCCTAACTGTGGTAGGTGCAGTTGCCAACTGCCCCACAACACATAAATGGATTTAGCCGACAACGCAAACGACCACTCAGACTCCTTCTTAATCCGAGAATGCCGACCCGAAGAAGCAAAAGCACTTCTCGCATTATGGCACGCTGCTGGGACATCTCCGAGCGTCACAGATACCATTACAGACATCCGTCACTTGATAGAAAGTTCGGCATCGGTACTGGTTGCTGAGGTGGACCAACACATCGTTGGCTCCTTAATCGCCACTTTCGATGGATGGCGAGGTAACATGTATCGCATAGCCGTTCACCCTGATTATCGACGACGTGGTATTGGGCGGGCATTGGTCAAAGAAGGCGAAAAGTGTTTAGCGAAACTCGGTGTTAAACGCATCACGGCACTCGTGGAAGAGAAGTATCCATGGGCAATCGCATTCTGGTCAGATGTCGGATATGAGATAGAACCCGGAATCGTCCGATTTTTTCGCAATCCTTAAATAGTAGTAGGCACGCGCCGTGTGCCCTTACATGAGGAGGTCAACCCGTGAAATTCAGAGGATACCTACTCGACGATACCGTCAAAAGCGTCTACGGATTGGCGGTTGCTGATATAAACGGTGATGGCCAACTCGACATCATCGCAGGCTCCACAGGCGAACCCATCATCGCGTGGTACGAAGCACCCCACTGGAAAAGACACCTCGTAACCAATCAAGGCAGCGGACACATCACTATCGCACCTTATGATCTCACAAGCAACGGCACGCCTGATCTCATCGTTGGCAGCGGCTTCAACCGAGGCGTAAACGCTGCAGGAGGCTATCTCCATTGGCTTGAAGCACCCACACAAGACGGACAAAATTGGAAAAGCTACCATATTGCCGATGTCCCTTTCATCCACCGCATCGCTATCGCAAATTTCACCAGCAACATATCAACATCGACCCCTTTCCTCATCGTCGCCTCAATCCGCGGTGAAGAGGGCAAACCCGGCGAATGGCACAGTCCAGGCTCCCTCTGGTGCTATGAACTATCAGATACCCCGCGGAACACTACCTCTTGGCAATCTCACCTCCTTGATGATTCACTCCGCATCAACCACGGTTTGAGTATCAACGATGTTGACCAAGATGGACGCGATGACGTACTAATTAGCTGCGCGGAAGGACTGATCTGGTATGAACCGCCTATTTCCCCGATGACGGAGGATTGGGGTAAATGGATTATCAGCAACCGCGAGTGTAGCGATACTTATGCCGCAGACATTGATGGCGACGGTATCAACGAAATTTTAGCAATTGAACCCTGGCACGGGAACAATCTCGTCTGGTATAAAGCCACTGGAAATCTACGAACAGATCCCTGGGAACGCCATCTCATTGATGACACGCTCAACCGCGGACACTCCCTCGCCGCCGTTGACGTTGATAATGATGGTGTATTGGAAATTATCTGCGGCTACAACGGCGAAGGCACAAGCCTGCATCTCTACCGTCCCGAGAATTTGACACAAAACCACTGGCATAAAGAGACAATTGACAATGGCGGTTTAGGCGTTGGACAGATGCACGTCTTGGATATGAACGGAAACGGTAGATTGGACATCGTCGCCACCGGTCTCAGCACCGGTAACGTCAAATGGTATGAAAACCAACCCAGTTGAGAATTAGAACTTTCGTAACTTGAAATTGCAAATCCCCGAAAACAAAGTAGGTACAGTTTCCAACCGCACTGACCCTAAAATCATCTCTCCTTTTTGTTCCGATCTTCAATCCCATAACCCCGTATTTCTGATAAAGCAATTTTTGCGTGAAATACCATAATTTACATGCTATATCACGCAATTTTTGCGTGATTAAAATGAAGCGGAATCGCACACGGGTCCTATTTAGATATTTATCGCAGAAAAATAGACACTGCTATCGCTTTCGATTAACTCAGTGAACACGTGTATTTCAGACGCATCTCGGCATAAGTATATCTGAATTTCAGCAATTTTCTCGCAAATATTGGCATGAGATTTGCTTATAATAACGTGGATTGTTCAAATACTACAATTTTTGCGTGATGACAAAACGGGAGAAAGAACTATGAATGAAAATGAAACGCAAGTGCCTCAACCAACAACTACTAAAATACTTGAACTTGCAGAACAGATGCTTAATCTCACAGAGCAGATGGATGATCTGGCGAATCAGATGATTAACCTCGCCATTCCAGCAGAACCTGAAGGTGATGATGTTGACGAAGGATGGACAGCAGAAAAGTTTGAAGGGTTAGTCCCTGAATTTCTAAGAAACCGCTATGAAGTGCAAAACCGAGATGGAGAATTATATAGGTTAGGGGCAGAATTAAAGAATTTTTTTCAAGAACAGGGATGGGAGTTAATCCACGAATTTACCGTAAAACACATTTTCTTTTCTTCAGGACATAAACGACTTTTTGGTATTAACCTCTTCTCGTCGCGTCCAAGACTGACTTTCTGTGAAGTAACGGAAGAAGACGTAAGGTCTATTGTCCCAGAATATAGTTTTACTGCCTATCCCCAATATTCACAATTAGTGTGCCACCGCGGCCCAACAGTAGAAGACCTTCGCGCCCTTTATGAATTTATCTATAACAACAAGGCATCTCAATCGTAAACAGAAATCTCAACATAGGAGTTCGCCCTTGTGTCTGTTCATTAAATAGGAACAAAACCGGAAATGGATTCCATAAAAGGGATCGTTTTAATGATAACTATTATTCCTCAATCGATTCAACATTAGCGCGAGGCAGCGTTGTCTGTTCACCGTTGTCAAGTTCAACACGCAGCACCCGCACCTGCGCTTCTGTCTCCAAGCTTTGAAGTTCCACCGGCAGCTCCGTGACACGTCCCAATTTCCCGAAATACGGTTCACGGATAATGCGCACCGAGCTGCCAACTTCCAGAATCCCCTCAGAAGCACCATCCTCCGCATTGGAGGCTGCCTCTGTAACTTCTGGCGCGAACGGAATCACGATCTCCGGACGCACAACGCCAGCACGAATCTGAGTCGCGCCGTTAATCGAAGTTTTCATACCTGCCCGCGCTTTCAGAAGCGTGAACGTCTGTTCCGCCATCGCGATACTCCCGAACCCTTCCGTAATAACGAGTGTGATCCCAATCTCTTCAGAACCCGTTATCGCTACACCGAGTTCATAACCGAGAAGTTCCCGCAAATCCGCATCATCAATACCACCAGCAATAATGCCCTTGATACCCTGCTGGATGGCTTGCTGAATAGCGTCAGTCCTGACAAGAGAGCCACCAACCAAAATGTTATCTTGATGTTCAGGCAGTATCTGTTCAGCAGTCAACTCGTCACTTGGTGATTCAGCAACTATAGTTAAATTTCCCACTGTCTCGCCACCAATCCCAAAGATACCTTGGATATAGGTGCCGTAAGTCTCCACAGTGACACCTTCATTTGGAACAGCCTCTGTTACCGTGCCATCTGTGTAAGCTTTGACTTCCACAGGGATCGGTGGCTCGCGAAGGATAACCTGGCCCGTAACATCGGAAACCGCTTCAATCGTACCATCAATCGGTGAACGCGCTTGTGATTTGAAAAGTCCGAAAAGCCCTTTTGTTGTAGCGATAATCTCGTCTTCTGAAACAACCTCGCCTACAGGTTTGAGCATGTATTCCGCAATTTCTTCCGGTGGGACACTGAGTAGGTTCGCAACATTCACCAGTTGAACGTTGCCCGGCAGATCCGCCTTTGCGACGACATCCTCTGCCTTAACTGTTACACCGGCTTGCACAAGGACCTCACCTGCAAGTGGGAGCCGGCGTTCTTTTTCAATTGTCATCCCCGCGGTCACCTTCAGACCGGGGGTATATGCATGCGCCATTAAAAAGCCTCAATTTCAAGATATAATCTGCAATATAATTTTTACGTTATAAGTTTTCAATCTTCGGTCTTCAGTTACAAGAGGTTATCGGTAAATGAACACGCTCTTAACTGGTAACTGACAACTGATGACTGCTCTAACTGAATATTTAATATATTATACCATTTTCGTCGCGTTTGTGGTAGAATGAAATCAGAATTTAGATAAGGTGGGACAACAATGGCAACGCAAAGCGTCAATTACAAAACCGACAAAATCATGCCCACATGGGCACAACTCGCCGAAATGGGACGTGAACTTCAATTCCACCCAAGCACCACGACCCATCCGAAAGTACTCACCCAGAAACAAGTGACTGATTTCAACCGTGTCGGCTATATCAAAGGCATTCCGATCTTCAATGAAACCGAAATCGGTGAACATCGCGAATACTTTGATGCCTTATTAGCGAATGTCCTCTCGGAAGGCGGAAGTAGTTACTCAATTATCTCCGCGCACATGAAATACGGGAAGGTCTATGACCTACTCACGCATCCAAAAATCGTCGCCTATGTAAAAGACTTGATCGGTGAGGATGTTATCGGTTGGGGCGCGCACTATTTCTGCAAAATGCCACACGATCCGAAGAGCGTCGGTTGGCATCAAGATGCCGGTTACTGGCCCCTCACACCCGCCAAAACCGTTACCGTCTGGCTCGCGATTGACGACGCCACCGTTGAAAACGGCGCAATGCGATTTATCGCAGGTTCACATCACCGCGGACACTTAACCGCTCGGCACAGTGAACCCGACGAAAATAGCGTCCTGGGGCAAATCGTTGAAAACGCAGAAGCGCACGGTGAACCTGTAGATGTTGAACTCAAAGCAGGCGAAATCTCCATCCATACCGACCTGCTGCTGCACGGTTCAAACCCCAATCCGTCACCAAAGCGACGCTGCGGGCTCACGCTCCGCTACTGCACCTCCGACGTCCGGGCATCGTTCCGATGGGATAGAGAAGGGGTCGTCGTGAGTGGAAAAGATCGAAACGGGCACTGGGGCAACCCGCCACGTCCTGTCGTCGATTAACCCAGCAAACGCGAAATCTCAATATTTTAATTGCCAACATCAATTCTGAGCCTTGAGTGTGCCCCAAGTTACCGCCAGTTTCCCAGTAGGTTCAACCGCCAACGCCAATGTATGCAATCTCCGCACATCAGCATCACTTAACGCCCCTTCAAAAATGGCAACTTCATCAATGGCACCGGCGTACCAGATACCACCCAAGTGCTGTGTGTAGGCAATTGTCGGCTTATGCGCGGCACCGTAAGCAATGCTGATGGGATCAGGGGCTTCGGTCGTCTTTTTCAACTCACCATCCAGATAGATTCGGACAGATTTTTTATTCTCAACAACCCCAACGACATGATGCCACTCGCCATCACTCGGAAACGGTACATAAGCGGAGGGCCAATGCTTTGCCGCGTTCGCCGTGTCCGCACGAATCCAGATGCCAACATTATTGTTATCAAGCAGTTGAATGCCATAGTTGTATTTGTCGTAGATCGGGTTTCGGGTGCCAAGGGTCGGCTTAATAACCGCCTCCATTGTCACAGAAGGGAAGAAGATATCCTCACCCACTCGTATCAAATCAACAGCACCGTCAAAATCGAAGGCTTCACTGCGAAACCCGTCGATTTGGCTGGGTTTGCCAATAATGGTGCCGCTGTTATCCCCGAAAACATCTTCAACGTCTTTTCCTTGAATAGTACCTTTATCAAAGGTCCAAAGTGCCACAAGCCCCATTTTTACTCTTGGGTCCTCGGCTGTTGCGAACTGAATCACCGTGATAGAAATTACGAAACCGACTAAAAGCAGAGCAGAGACAGACAATTTCGTTTTCATAAGTCCTTCCTCCTTAGATTCTGATTTCCTCCGCAAAAAATTATATCACGACTCCTTGTTTAAATCCATTATTTCACATCGCTTCGCAAAAACGCTAAGGAAGCAGCCATAAATAAGAGTAGCATCAGCGAGACCAACAGGGTCAGATCTAACACTGCCCCTTTGAAAGCGATGCCTAAGCTCAGTTTGTCTGAAAATTTAGGGATGCTACTAAGGGGTACCGGTTTTTGGGATAACCCTTCTTTTACAAGATAAACGTGGTAACTGTCGTTATCTCCTCTATCTTCTGATTTGATGAAATCGATAAACTGTTGTCTGTAGCGGCGCGCCTGTTGGACAAACCTTTTATGTCTGGCAAACCCTGTACCAGCCAAAGATTCTACCGCATATTTGTAGATAGCCGCTGGGGATAGCCGTGTAATTTGTTGTGTGAACTCGATCTGTGCAAACTGTTTATTTAAATGTTCATCCGCAATTCTGCTCTTTGCATCAGCATGTTCATTTAGGTAGTCAGCCCACATCCTTAACACCTCAATTTTAGGAGGTTGATCCGAAGGCGAACCTGTTCGGTACAGTTTGTCTCCTTCTTTGTGTCGATTATCAATTTCGTCCTCCTTTGCTTTCTTTATCCGAGATATTTCACTTCTGGAGGGGACCTGCTTGAAACCGCTTGCTAATACTCCCATTGTGTTCGGAATCAGCACCACAAAGACAATCCAAATTAACAACAACGTCAGCAAGCTGCTTGACGAATTAGAAAATTGACTTGAGATAAACAATCCAAGCCATAAGAATATTGAGATGTAGATCATAGAAATAACAAAAATTATCCCCACTCGCGCCCATTCGCCTCCGCTAAGCGACACTAATCTTGACGCGCTAACAACCATTAAGTTCAGTAATATCCCCATAAACAATGGAATCAAGATCGTGAGAAACGCACCCATGAATTTTCCGAGAAGTACAGTCGCGCGGGACACGGAATTAGCCATGAGTAAGCTTAACGTTCCTGTTTCACGCGCTCCAGAAATGGCATCGTAAGTGAACAGAATCGCCATAAAACTCATTACCAATCCGATGATGAACGTCCAATCTAATTCCGTGAAATTGGGTAGCGAATCGTTTTTACGGGATGTGTCCTGTGGGTACTGAAGCCACCAGTTCGCTGACCAAGAGTAACTGAAGTTAAAATCAGGTGTTGTCATACCGATGCCATAGCCACCACTCGAAGCACCTTCAACTCGCTTTGGTAAGTTCGCATCTTTACCGGTAGCAATGAAGGTTAATGGACTTACGGATTTGTACAGATTCCCTGGACCTTTTACTGCAAATTCGCCTAAATTACTGCTTTTCTTTCGGAGTGACGCAACGGCTTCGTGGGTGTCTTCAGAGTATTCTGTTACCCTTCGCGGATACTGACTGCTCACAAATACCACGGCATTCATCACCATTAGCATCATCACCAGAATCAGCGTCAGGGCAAACCGAAAACGCGTCAAATTATCAAGGATTTCCCGTTTCGCTATGTGCCAAATCATATCGCTTCCTTCCAGACAACTCAGAACCACTGCTACACAACATCGTATCGCAGGAATGAGATAAATGCACCCATGAAGAATAGAACGTTTAATACCGAGAGTATCATAATATCTAATGTTGCGCGCTGTAGACTATTACCAATACCTTCGCTCCGTTCCTTAAATCTCGGAATTTTGCTCAAGTCAACAGGCTCCTCGAACTCAGTCGTAAACCATCTGCGTGAAGAAAATATTTTTTCATCTCTCAGATAGTCGACCCATTCACGGCGATATTGGCGAGTCTGTTCCATAAATCGCCAGAAACTTCCCAAATCTGTTTCTGCCAGAATTGCAGCGGCATTGTAATAAACCGATGCCGGAGATATACGGGATATGTTCAGGGACAATAGAGATTGTCGGTTTGGATTTTTGTCCAGATATTCTTTGCGTATTTGCCAGATCCTGTCGGCGTATTGCGCACGCAGATTTTCCTTGAACTCGTAACACTCTTGCGCAAGAGGCAAGCCTGCTTCATTCCGAAAACCGCTCGCACTGACTGTCTCTCCACTGTCGTAATCGTTGACACCTGATCGGGAACCAATGCCACTGGGATTGGCGAGATCAAGAGAATACTCAACTCCTCGTTTCTGTAAATAATCTTTGACTTCGGCTTCAAATTTTTTCCACTGTTCACCCGCCTGTTTTTTATACGATTCCTCCGATTGTATTGGGCTCGCGTGTTCCACCAATAAAACTGTTAGGTTCGGAGCGATCAGCACGAGAAGTACCCAAACGCACATTGAGAACATCAGAGTGATTGAAGGCCTGTCCGTTCGAGTGGAAAGAAAAAGTCCGATGAGAAAAAAGAGAGATACATAAAGCATGGATACGAGGAAGATTAACAATATTCGTCCCCAATCTGAACTACTGAAGGAGACATAAGGAGAGAATTGTATCACCAATAAGCCTGCCACAAAACTCGCAAGAAGCGGAAGAGAAATAGAGGCTATACCAGCAATGTATTTTCCCAAAAGCAGCGTCGGTCTCGAAACAGCACAGGAGAGTGTTAATCCTAAGGTCCCCGCCTCCTTCTCCCGCGATATCGCGTCGTAAGAAAATAATAGGGCGAGCAGACTCATTACCACTTGGCAGATGACCGTGAAATCAATAGAGGAAAAGATGTTCAGATACGGGTTATCAGAACCGTGTTTTTCGGCAACGGCGGGGACATATCCGTGTGCCACCGTTACTGTATTTCCTTTCCTTTTATCCACACCTTCGTTGAAAATGCTAAGTAGTTTCGGGCTTTTATCACACTTTAACATGTGAGTGAGCCCGAATTCAGAGTATCTCGTTACCTGACCTATCTTATCTTCATTTTCTTGCACAGCCGTTTGATAGCTTTGCAGCCTATCCTCGTAACCTCTGGTCAAAACGAAGAGATTTGTCACAATCAGAGAGAAATAGATGAGTAATCCCATGAGGAATCTGAAACTTAAGATATTCGCTGTAATTTCTCTTCTAACAATCGTCCAAAGCATCAACTTACCTCAGCTATAATCTGTCTCATGGCACTGCTTATGTTTTCAGAAAGTTGGATGTTCAACCGTTTCTCACGAAACCACGCGAGACAACATCGCGTGGCAATGGCATTGAGCCACGCAGAAAATCGATGCGGATCATTAAGGGTTGGAAGTTTTTGGTGGGCTTTCAGGAAAGTCTCTTGAACGATGTCTTCAGCAATATGGAAATCCTTAATCGTTCGCCACACAGTCGCGTGAACCTGTTTTTGGTACTTCTCCATTAATGTCGTGAAGGCTGTGTCGTCACCTGCAAGGGCGCGGTGAACTAAGGCAACGTCACTGTTTTGCATCAGGGCCTCCTGCTATTGTGGGTAAGCTTAAATCTTAATTCTCAGTGTTCATCTGATTTTTAACCTACGTGACGCGAACCGAGCAGGAAAGGTTGCATAATTCTGCAAATTGACTGTCGCTATTCCGTGCCGTCGAGATCCTCCTCAGATTCGTCATAGAAACTGTCGAAAATCTCAATATCACTCGGCGCGTATTTTGCGCCATAAGCGGACTTGATACCATTCCATAACCGATTTAAGACACTTTCACGCTTCAACTGGTCGTAATTGATTTCTCCCGTCGCCCTCTCTATACAGTCGGCAACAATAACTAAAAGGATCTCTGGAATTTCGCCGTTCTCATCAATGATATTGTCAACAGTTTCCCATACCGCGCGCTTGAATAGGGGCGGCAGGCGATTGATATGGTGGAGGACCGCTTGTGTTACAAGCACAATAAAACACGATAGGCGAGGTATAGCAACATCTTTCTCGGCATCGTGTGCTCCCAACCCCTCAGGTATACCAATTTCTTCGACATGGGTCACAACGCCGTGGTGAATAAACCCTATACGAAATTCAAAATTCTTGTGCAGCTCCTCTTGAAAATGTAGCGCGCAGTGCTCCGGTGTAATTCGTAGACACTCCGCTTTTAGAATTCGCTTGTCAATCGTCGTCTGTTTTTTCTTTTTCATTAGTTGTTGAACGCTCCTCCGAAGTCTTTGGAGTTCGGAAGAGACCCGCTCCTATAAAATTCAGTAATTTTAAACCGTATCCAAAAAACCCAACTCACGCAACCGATCAATCCAACGTTGCCGCCTTTCACTTCCCGCTGGATTTTCGACCCAACGTGGATCGTAGAGGGGGGTACCCGGTCGGTTAAAGTGTTCCGGACTCTTCGCATTGCTCCGCGCACGATTGCGGGTGGCAACAACCTCTTCAGCTGTTTTCGGGTTGTTATAATAAACCACTGTACACATCCGACGATCTTCACTACCACCCCAACTTGCGTGCCAACACCGCATATCAAAAGCGACCACATCCCCCGGTTCCGATTGGCAAACATAACCCGGCACGTCACAAATCTCCAGCCCCAGTTCATTCAAATTCTCACGTAGCCCGTCGTGCAGAGACCTCTTATGAGAACCTGGAATCAGTCGCAACGCCCCACTTTCGGCATCAACAGGTTCGAGATAATATGCAAATTTCACCCCGTAACAGTCTTGGGTTGGATCCGCACTATGGTCTGGATGCCAACCGGTATTGCCGACATAACGGTTCGCATCCGAAACAACGAGAAATACGTCATCACCATACAACTGCTCTGCCACCTCACAAAACCGTGGATCTTCGGGCAGACTTGTAAAGAATGGCGTTTCGGGGCCCATCATCGGCAACCAATGTCGGCGCGTGCCATCAAACGGCGCATGACGATACGCTGCCGCCATCGCGGCTTCAAACTCTTCCTGTATTGTGTTCAACTCGTCTCGGTTGAGTAATTGCCGAAAAATCAGGAATCCCAAAGTGTGAAAATGCTTGATCTGCTGTTCTGTAAGCATGATGTTCCCCTATGTTCTATCGCGCTAACTTTTGTTGTAGTTTTGGGCTATCTACGACCTCCCGATTCACAATCCACGATGGAATTTGCCCAGAAGCGACGTCGATAATACTCCCACACGCACTCTTGGCGTTGCCGTCAAAACACTCATCCGTCCAGCAGATACTGTGCGGCGTAACGATAACGTTATCAAGACTCAAGAGCGGGTCATCATCGCTAATCGGCTCCTGCTCAAAGACATCAAGTCCCGCCCCTTGGATCCGTCGATTCTGGAGTGCTTCTGTGAGTGCCTTCTGGTCAACAATTGGACCCCGCGCGGTGTTAATCAAGTAAGCCGTCGGCTTCATCAGCCCAATACGTCTTTCATCAACAAGTCCACGCGTCTCTTCGGTCAGTGGGCAGCAGACACACACAAAATCAGCAGTTCGCATCAAGGTGTCCAAATCAACCAGTTCTACGCCAACTTCCTCCGCCTCGGCAGGTGTAACGTACGGATCGTAGGTAATGTGGTGCATCCCGAAAGGTCGCGCCAGTTTGAACGCCTCTTTGCCAATGTTACCCATACCGACAAGTCCGAGTGTCCTACCAACCAACCCCATCCCCCTATAGTTTTGTGTGTTTCTCCAACCGCCAGCCCGGGTGAGTTGATCCTTTATCAGTAGCATGTGGCTCAGCGATAGGATAAAAGTCATGATGGAGGTCGCAACAGGACGGCGAACACCATCAGGGGCGATTGTCAGCAGCACACCATTTTCAGTACAGGCTTCCACGTCTACCTTATCATAGCCGACACCGAAGCGAGCAATGACAGCCAATTTATCAGCACCAGCGAACGTCTCTGCTGTGATGCCAGCACCCAATACTAAGAGCGCATCATAATCCCGCACCTGTGTCGCTTGTAACACAGGTGTGTTTTCTGCGATATATTCCCACTGTAGACCGGCACCATCAAAAAGTGGACCAGCGATGTCGTCTAAATCAGAGGTGCCATCGGGACCCAAAAAGTCGCGCGTAACACCTACGCGAAATACAGATTTATCCATTGTTATTCTATTCCTATTCAATTCTTATTTTTCAAGCCAAATGTGACGGAAATACCGCCATTTCAACGGATGGAGTTTGAGATCCTTAACCTTTTTATCAATCACCAAAATCTGCTTTGCGTGTGCCAACGGCACCCACGGCACATCTTTGTGAAAAATCTGCTGCGCTTCTTGGTAGAGCGAAACACGTTTTTCTCGATCTGTCGTTGCTCTTGCCCGCTCTAAAACGTCTTGCATCTCATCGCTCCGATAAAAGGCAATGTTACCGGCAGGCTTCTCCGCTGACGATTTACTTAAAAGAAAATATAGAAAATTATCTGGGTCCCCGAGATCGGCACTCCACCCTAACATCGCCATATCGTGCTCCCCATTTTTGGTCTTCTCAAGGTAGGTACCCCAATCGTAGGTCACAATCTTTGTCTCAACCCCAATATTGCGGAGTTCGGATTGCAATACTTCAGCAAGCGCACGTCCATCCGGAATATACGGACGCGGAACCGGCAGCGCCCAGAGCGTTGTCTCAAACCCGTCCGGATAGCCTGCCTCAGCAAGCAGTCGCTTTGACAACTCAGGATCGTAGCCGTAATCCTCAACAGAATCGTCATAACTCCAGAGGGTCGGCGGGATCGGGTTCTTCGCTGGAATTCCCAAACCTTGATACAGATGTTCAATAATCGCCGATTTGTTAATGGCGTGGTTAATAGCGAGCCGGACTTTGTGATTGCCGAACGGCGGTTTGTCCATGTTCATCGCCAAGTAACCGATGCTCATACCGGGCTGCGATAGCAATTCAAGCGACGCATCCTCTCGAATCTGTTGCAGATCATCCGGATTCGGAAACTCCATCGCGTGGAGACTCCCTTGCTGAAGCTCAATGAGACGTACCGAGTTGTCAGGGATAGAACGGAAGATAACTCGGTCTAACATGGGGCGTCCGCCCCAATAAGTATCGTTTGCCGCAAGCACAACTTTATCGCCTCTATCCCACCGCACAAATTTGAACGGACCCGTGCCAACTGGATTGTTAGAAAACTCGTCTCCCCATTTTTGCACCGCTGTCGGACTCACAATAGAAAAAGGCGTGATGGCAATCGTATAGATAAACGGCGCATAAGCCGTCTTAAGGCGAATTTGGACGGTGAATTCATCAACAGCTGTAATTGTATCCACGATCTCTGCTAAACCGGTGGCGATCCAGTAAACATAGCTGCCCCCAACGTTATGGAACGGATGGGTCGCGTCATGCTGTCGGTTAAGCGAAAAAAGGACTGCTTCTGCATTGAAAGGGGTGCCATCATGGAAAGTTACGCCTTCCCGCAAGTGAAAAGTCCACGTCAAACCATCTGCTGAACTCTCCCAACTTGTCGCGAGACCCGGTTCAATTTCAGTGCTGCCGTCTTTGTATTCAACGAGTGTATCGTAGATGTTATCGCAAACTTTGAAAGATTCTCCATCTTCCTCAAGCGCTGGATCCAACCCCACAGAGTCTCCACCACGCCCAAAAATTAAAGTGCCACCGCGCTTCAGATGCGAATCTGCAAACGCCAATGAAAACACCACAAATGGTAGTATCAGAACAATGAGTGAGAGGCCCTGTGTGTAAAATCTGTTTTGCATAAATTTCTCCGATGTGTATTGAAAAATATACGCCATCATACAGGTTTTTCTGCGAAATGTCAAGCAGTATTCAACCGCAAGGCAGGGCTATTTAGTTTCCCGTTTTTTAACCAAATTTTTCAGCCCTCAGGCCCGGTAGGTTCGGTTTTGCGGCGTACACGCCAAAATGCGACGTGCATTCCTAACCGAACCATAAGTGCAATTTTAGAAAAAACGATCGTAACACCGTAGGTTGGGTTGAACGGATGTTACCAAAACCGTGAAAATCATAGAAAACACAACTTCCTCCAGATACGCCACATTCACCAGAGACCGAGTGAAACCCAACGTTTTGGCTTTAAAGTTTCCAGGGTGCTAACCGTGTAAAGTTGGGTTTCACTCCGTTCTTGAATAGATAGGGCAGACCATTGGCTTTCAGGTGTGTTTGGCATATCAATAGCCAACTTCTTGACACCGTTCAACCTAAGGCAAACACCCAAGCAAAACACCTACGGGACTTGAAAATCATCGGGTCTGGACGGATGGACTTTGACTCAATTGACACCTATGGCGCGATTTCCTAACCGCGCCATGTGTCAATTTAAAAAAAATAACCACCGCGGACCGGTAGGTTCGGTTTCCTAACCGAACCGGATTCTGAAAAAAGGACGAGAAACTTATAATTTCTTAAAACTGAATGGCTCTGAGGATAAAGACGTTTAGCATCCACAATGTTTGTTTGGCAAAATTATTAAGATGCAACCTTTGGTGAATAAACAAGAACGATGTTAAGACACTTAAAAATCAAGCACCTCGTCAATCTCGTCCACAACCGAGAGCGTCTCGGCAATAGCTACTAAGATTGCACGATACTGACGCACCTCGGCATGGCTTAATGCTTCTCCACGTCGATCTTTTAGCCACTTCTCACACACCTGATACGCGCCGATCTCATATTCCCATGCTTCTTGGGGAACATCTGTGAAATACTGGGTCGAATTGATCCAGACGCGTCCATCCAAATAGCGCGCTTTTTCGACAACACCATCACCATCACCTTCAAACCGATGCACCGCCGGAATCTGCACGTTTTTCAACAGATGCCAATCCATTAAACGCTGCCCCAACGCCGCAAGGGTGCGGAATTGGTCAATATCTTGGGGCAATGGGATACGCGGGAAATCGTATTTCAGGAACTCATAATAGCGTTCGCGATAGGTCGGACTATACAACACCGCGTAGATGTAGGCGAGGATCTCCTCCGGTGAAACGCTTTCTGGAAGGTTAAATGGCGCGGTCTGTGGGAGTTTCAACGCCTCCGAGAGCGCGGTCAAAAAGGCGGGTTGAAAATTGAACGAACGCTCTGTCGAAATTTCCAATTCCTCTGGATTTGGATATAAGTAGAGTGGAAACACGTGTGCAGTAGGTTCACCTCTATTTGAAATGTAACTTTTTTCACTGATCTGATTAGTCACCAAAGCGTGTTGCCATATAGGACTCTTGATACCACGATGGACACAGAGAGCAAGATTTTCCTCTCGCATGTGACGCATAATCTCAGGTCGTGGACGCCCATGAAACCCCGATGATTGTCCGGTGTAATAAGTCCAACGTGTGTCAAATGGACGATAATGGATAGACTGGACGTGCTGCTCAACATCGGGATGATTACGAATATCTGCTTGGGCGAGATGAATTTTCCAATCTTGGCTATCCTTTGGTAATTGATATTTCTCGCGCGCGTCATCTACAGAAAGTGAAACAAAATCGGCTACAGTCTCGCACAGTTTTTCCGCTGTCCAGTGAAGTGTGAATTTATCCCGTCCAGTAACAATTCCAACTGAGTCTATTTGAAAGATGTTAGCAATTTCCCATCCTGACTCGTATTCCGCTATCCATTCGGTTGCCTGCGGCACAAAAAGATAATAGGGTGATGTCGGTTGTAACTCGCACCATTCTGTGGTTTGGATATCAGTCTCCGATAGTACTGTGTATTTTTCATCTCGGGATCCCCATATATCTGCATAACAGACCTTTGCCAGTGTAGGATTATCGCGTTCTTTGACACACAACAGAATGCAAACCCCTTGTGAAATGTCGAAGACATTTTCATCTTTTTCTGCTTTGGGAACAATTTCCGTTATTCTACTGCTGCCGTGTAAATTGAGCAGGTAAATAGTGTTGAAACTGTTAAGTAAACTTTGTCGCATTCCACGGAAAGTGGGGCCATCAAGAAAACTGTTGTTGACAATGTAACCGACAACCCCTTCGCCGTTTTTATCAATTCGCCATTGTGCCCACCGAGTAAATTTTACATAATCCGCCTGAAGCACTTTTGAATTTCTATCACCAAGTGGTTCTCCGTTTACTTGTCTGTAATCTTCAGTGAGTTCACCAATAAAAGTTAACTTTCCACCCTCTCGGCTTGGATTGGCAGAATCTTGTGGATATGGTGGGTTGCCAAGGATGACCAGGATTGGTTCGTCCCGTTTTACTGACAATGCCGCGTTTGCCTCGTCGGAGATGAACCCCGCAAAGGGTATAGAGGGCTGCATTTCGTCCGGTTGTTCCAACGTGTTCGTAAGATAGATACCGAGGCGTTCATCGGCATGCCACCCTTGCCCTTGCAAGAACAGGCTTAACTTCAGATGCGCGATCGTATACGGCGCGACAAGCAGTTCAAACCCAAATATCCGCTTGACCAGCTGCGCGTTGATATGCTGCCTCCACTCACCCACACCGTAGGTCTCGGCTACATACCCGCTGATGTGATCCAGTACCCTTAGCAAAAAACCACCCGTTCCCGTCGCGGGATCCAAGATAAGTGTGTCGGTATCGGCGAGCCCCTCTGGTCTGTTCAACTCTGTTTTCAGCAGGCTATCCACAGACTTGACGATGTAGGAGATAACCTGTGGCGGTGTGTAATAGACCCCGCGATCGACGCGTCGCTGCGGATCGTATTCAGCGAGGAAGGTCTCGTAGAAATGGATAACCGGATCCTCAAGATGATTTTTCGCAGCAAATGCCGTGCGGAGCAGCTCTGTCGGGACGTTTCGGAGCAGCGTTTCGATATCGTCTAAAATGTAGGTGACGTTCTTCTCAAGGGTCGGAGAATCGACGTGATGAAAGAGTTGGATGAGGAACGGATTGGATTTTGGAAGCGTCTGAGCGGCGGTATGTCGTGAGAAGTTCGTCGCATTCGGCAGTATACAGCGTGCGGCGAACAACCCGTAAGCAAGCGTTTGCGCATACATATCCGCAAAATCGGCAGGTGTTAACGTAGCGATGAGGAGCTCCTTGAACGCCGAGAACATCCCATAAATCTCGCTGTTCTTGTCCGTGAGTGTCGTGGAAATCTGTGTCTGGAGCTCCCGCGTCCGTCTGGCGAGATACTTCGCAAGTACTTCTGGCGAGGCGATTTGGATAGGGCCAGCGTTTAGGAACTGTTCCAATAACCGCTCTACATGCTCAGGCGCGTCCGCAATGTTTGCCGTTGCACGCAGCTGCCCGTCCCGCCACAACTGGAAATCAAGAAAGTTGGTGAGGATAAAGTTATCAAGATTTTTGATGAAACGCTGGTTCTGTTCTTTGGCGTGACCGGTGAGCCGGTTCAGGTTTCTGTCGTATCCTTCCGCTTCAATGTAGCCGATGGGTAATAGACCGTCCATCGCGATGAAATCCGGTCTGCCGATCTGATTCAGCCCTCTCGGTTCTTGTGTAAGCTGTATTGTGTCTCTGTCGAAATGCGCAGCAAACAGTTTCTCAAGGAACGTTTGGAGATGTGGGAATAACGAGAGTTCAGGAGTCGCCTCAGCATTGGTTTGGGTCCGGTGTATATTTTGTAAATAACCGTCGCAGTGTGTTTGAAAGTCCATAGTTGTTTCGCAATTAGCCTTGTCAAATGGATGATGTCCGCATAAAAACCGATGTTTTTGCATTATACGTTTTCTCGGTCTTGAGTGCAAGACTTTTTACGGTATGAGAAACAGGGTTCGTGTTGAATAGGATGGACGCAATTTGAATATAAAAATAAGTCCGGGTAAGCCTTGGGGTTAGCCATTAGCCCTGGGTGTTAGTGGACGACACGACAGAGCGTGCCTACTACCTTGCACGGAAATTTCTCAAGTATAGGAAAAGTCGGGATTCGGAAATCCCGCGGTCAAGAGAATTAAATGTCTCTGAACTGCAATCGGTACGGTTGGACACAAGCCCACGACTACATTTGAAGAATTTGAAACCGCATTCCCTTAAAAATCGTTTTATTATACGGCATGGTATATCAATTAATGGGTGACGAAGTTCCGAATATCCTTAGTTCAAGGCATTCATGTGTTTCAAGCTGCTGCTGGTAAAGCGTGCGGTAAATCTCCCGCTGTGAATACACAGCTTGCAAAAATAAAATATGTTATCTTTTCAACAACTCATCCAGGATTTAACAGACACAACGCAGCCGAACATTGTACGAAGCAATGCTATCGCTGGACTTGTCGCGCAACCCAGCGCACAAGGCATAAAGTTCTTGGTTGAGGCACTCAACGACGCTGATGCAGTGATACGGCGCGAGGCAGCGAAGGCACTTCAGGATTTGGATGCTACAAGTACCATAGAGCCGCTGCTTCACGCCCTGCAAACGGAGTCGAATGATATAACACTCTGGGCAATGCTTGAAGCTGTCAGCGAATTGGGGACATCCGATGTACTGCCTGTCCTTGAATCATTTTCTAACGTTGATTCTATGCTCACGCGGATAGAAATCAAGAAAAGTATCTCACGCATCCAAGCACGCTATGCCGATGATGCTGCTACCACACCGCCAAACGTACCACCGCCTAAACCATCTGATGAAGCCGTAGAAATTGATGAGCCACAGCCCACCGTAAATCCTGAAAATTCACAAACCGCCCCGAATGAAGTGGAGATAAAATCGCTACAAGATTCTCCATTACCTCACTTTAAGCAAACTACTGAGGAAGTAGACGTATCCAACGATGCACCTATCGAAAAAGCAGAAGAAACCGGAATAGGTGAACCCTCAATTAACGAACAACCCAACATCTCTATAGAATTAACGTCTGCAAATCTGCCTACCGATCCAACGCAAGATACGATAGACACTGTAACACAGCTGGAACAACCAACTGAAACAGTGAACGATGTCCAGACGACTGACCAATCTGATGAGATTAGAAATGAAACCGAACCTACAGAAACAAAGGAAACAGTCGCAAATCCGCTTACTGACTCGGATGAAAAGGGGCTAACGCATTCGCAGAACGCAGTTGAAACGGTAGATGGTACGCCGTCGGTCGATGAAGAGGATACGCAATCTGCCGATACGTCGGTTGAAACTATAGACGAGGGAGAAGGAACGGAGACAGCAGCAGCCAACGCGGATGCGGAATCACCGCAACAAGAAGAAGATACGGATATAAAGGATTTATCGGATACCATCGCACAATCGCCGCGGCTGGCAGGTTCGTCCGTTAACCTGCCTATATTGGCACCCAATGCTGCCACTGTACCGTACCATCTAAAGACGGCTTCACTTGAATCAACACAGGCCAATTTTTTCCTTACCCTACTGCATCCAAGCAAGTATCTCTCCAAACAATGGATATCCCGAACACGTGCTTATCTAATATTGTGGGGAGTCCTCATTGCTGCAGTCATCGGTTTCACCCAACATCAGAAGCACTTCAGAACAGAGTCAGCACCACTATTTCATATCGGACTTTCCGCTGATGAACTGCCAGAATTCGTAAAACGATCTTTAGCAGAGGGGGATTTTTACATTCAAGAAGGTTTTTATTCAAAAGCCATTAGTGCTTATGAATTGAGCCGTAGACTCGGCGTACTGCCTGTTGACTTCTGTAGAAAACTCGGGTTTGCATATTTTAAGGAAGGACAATACGCACTTGCCGTCGAAGCGTACGAACTATTTTTAGAAGCACAGAATAACGAAACGCCTGATGTGTTTGCCGCTGAAGCCTCGCTTTCGGATGTATACCCACTCACTTCGGTCGGAGAACAGATTTCGCGGGACTACGAAACCTATAATATCCTTGGCATGGCCTATGCAAAACTTGGACAGGTCTTAGAGGCGCAGCGCGCCTATAAGCAGGCAATACATCTCGCCCCAAAGTATGGTGAAGCATACAACAATCTCGCACGCCTCTATGTCGACAACTACCAGCAGCCCTTAACAGCACACCTGAAAAACCCACAAGCTTCCCCAAAATTGAGACTCGCTGAGGCATTGGCATATACAGCAGTCACGCTGAATCCGAATATAGCCGCTTATCATGATACCTTGGGCTGGATTTTGTCGAAGCGAGGACAAGTCAATAAGGCAGTGAAAACTTTAGAACGTGCTATTGACCTTCAAAAAGATGCTATTGAACCGCACTATCACCTCGCACAAGTCGCACTTGAAACTAACGATCGGAAAAAAGCAGTAAAAGCGATCCGGAACGTCTTCAAACTCAAACCCGCCTTTGTGCCTCTCAAAACCGGCGAATAGCAACGATATAGGATTCTAACGGATAATAGAAAGCTTCCCTATATGCCGATCCGTTTCAGACGAAAGCACATAGATATAAACACCGCTACTGATGCCCGATACATCCCAAACTTTTTTATCCCGATCACGTTCCGTCTTAGCGAACGACGCAATACACTTGCCACTGACATCGTAAATATAAATATTAGTCCCAACTGGCAATTTATCAAACGTGACCTGACCACATTCCGCAGGATTCGGATACACAATTGTCTCCACAAGTTTGGCGGATGGCAGCGTTATCGTCAGCGTTCTCGCGCCATCTTCAAGATCAGCACCGTGTATGTCTGAAAGTTGCAGTGCCTCAATCTGATAGCGGCTACCCGTCCGAAAGACTACAGCAGGAAATGTGAGTACAACCCGCCGTCCCGTCTTATCAAGAATCGCCGAACGAGGCGTGTAACGTTCTGACTCGCTCTCTATATCGTGCTGCTTATGGAGGCAGTAGCGTCCAGCGTGTGTCGCGGAAATACCCATCGGTTTGTCAAACGCCAACAAAAGTTGATTCGGGGGCGAATACACCACGTCGCGCAACCGCGGCCGCCGAGTTGCCACAACAGATACCGGTGGAGATTGCGCCGACAATTTACCGCTTGAATCCTGAGACACAAGCGCGTACCAATAAACTCGCTCTGTTACGAGTCCTGTGTCTGTAAAATCTGTCCCCTGAATCCCTTCGCGAATCTGTTTCAGTGAACCCTCACTTTCACCACGATAGAGGGTATATACCGCAGCGTTTTGCACGGGCTGCCATGAAAGCCGTACAGATGTCGATCCAACAGGTTTCGCAGTAACCCCCCACGGTACACTCAGCTGCACACTTGATTGTAAGTTCAAGGCTGCAGGTGTTCCAAAAACAGTTAAGGCATTGTTGTTATTAAACAGCAAAACGTTCTCACTATCCCCATTCATATCTACTACAATCGGATTGAAAGTGTTGGTCGCGGCGTGATACCAGATCGGACGATAATCGATACCATCGTGCTGCACAAGGTAGAAGTTCGGCGCAAGAGCAAGGCACAACTCATTCCGGCCGTCATTGTTCGCATCGGCAATCGTCATCCCGTTCCCACCATCTCGCACATCATGAATACGTTGCGTCCATACCGGACGGTAAGTGTCATCGCCATCGGATGTGAAAACAGTTAAAAGCCAGTGGTTGTAACGAATATCAAGGACTATGGGACCGACTTCAGTACCCGTCATCGCGCAGACAGCAAACTCCGCTTTACCATCACCATCCATATCCCCAGAGGCAAAGAGGTGAGGACTACCTTCCGGCAGTCTAACTGCCCATGTCTGGCTATATTGGTTATTTCCAGTCGTTTCGTACACAAATAGATCCCCATCACTATCACCGATTAAAATTTCCAGCTGTCCATCGTTATCAAAATCACCTGTGGCAGCATTCGCACGGATGCTATTGCTGCCGAACGTCGGATTTTCAAGCGTAGCAATGGCACGGTGATTGTTATCTCCGTCTGATTCGTATACTGATATAGAATTAGTAGCATCATCGCGAGCGAAAATCTCAGGCTTGTCATCTGCATCTGCATCCACGATTGCTATACTCCAACCCCCTTGTGATTCCCAAATGCGTTCCGTTGGAAACCCATCTTGTGTGGGTTGTTCCAATAAAAACGTCACCCCCGGAGAATTACACAATATCTCTATAAGTCCGTCGTTGTCTGTGTCCACGACCGCCCGCGGTAGGAAGCGGTCACGGAATGCGAAGATTGGTCTGAATGTGTCATCACCCGCTATCTCAATAATCTGTACCAGATTTGTACCCATTTCCGCAGTGATAAACTCAAGTCTTCCATTGCTATTTATATCCACAGGTGTGTCTACAGCGTGCAACGCATCTGCGGTTGATGTTCCTGCCGAGAGATGCAATGGATGAATCGGCGCATTTTGCACCGCAATCTCATACAATACACCCTTGTTGTCATCAACCCACAACACCCCCGCGCGATTTTCTACGGACAAACGATACCTATAAGCACCAGCGGATATACCTAAATCAGACAAATTCACGATATGAAGAAGATTCTCTGAATCTGAGCGGACAGTCCTAACGACGTTCCCGTTTGCTTGAAAAATTTCTATGCCACCAATAGATATTTCGTCTGTCTGCCACATCACCACTGATTCAACATTATTTCCGGCAAACCATGCCTGCGATTCATGCATAGAAATGCGTGGTCCCGTCCGATTCACTTCAACAACGGTTCTGTCCCTTTTGATGTCGCCGTTTTTCGATTTAACACTCAGGCGCACTGTATATTGACCCTCCGATAAACCGGAAGTGTCCCATTTGTACAAGCAGACATTGAATTTCGGTTTCGTTTGCACAGTTCCCAACGGAAACCATAAATCCGGTACTTCACCGATGCCGTACGCTAACGAGTACTCCGTAAACCTAACGCCTCCCGCACTCCCGAAAATCTCAATCTTCTCAATATTACTGGATTCTGTAGTTTGTACGGACATCTGATGCGTATCAATCTCTGCGATCAGTTCTGTTGAAGCAGTAAGTGCGGCGTACGCATCAACCAAACCGGCACCAACCAGACGACTAATGAAAAGCGGCCCCGCAGTGCTAATGAGGGTTTCTTGAACTTCTGCGTTCGTATAATCCGGGTTCGCAGATAAAACTAACGCAGCAACCCCTGATACATGGGCAGCCGCCATGGAGGTACCAGATAAGTTTTGATACCCACCGTCCAAATCGGTACTGAGAATTTCGTCACCCGGAGCAGCTATATCAATTGTTGCTCCGAAATTGGAATCGATGTACAGCTGCCGCTCCGCATCAATCCCCGCTACAGAGATAACAGTTTCCAGCCCGGCAGGGTACAACGATCCGACTGCACCATCATTTCCAGCGGCAGCAACCAGCACACACCCACGGGCGTAAGCATACGCTATAGCGTCTTCTATAATGAAGGCGTTTACCGTGTCACCCCAACTCATGTTAATCACTTGTGCACCGTTATCGGCAGCATAAACGATAGCCGCAGCAACATCGTCATTCTGGAGATACCCGCCGCCCCCATATTTGAAGTCGGCTCTCAACGGCATGAGACGACACCGCCACGCAATGCCCGCAATCCCAATGCCATTGTTCGCTGCCGCAGCGATAATACCAGAGACATGTGTGCCGTGTCCTATTTCGTCTTCAGGTTCGTTATCGCGCACTGTCCAATCCCCGCTACCCGGTAGCGTCGGCGCATCACTGAAATCCCAGCCATTAATGTCGTCAACATAGCCGTTTCCATCATCGTCAATACCGTTCCTCGGAATCTCACCCACATTTCGCCACAACCGCGAACGAAATTCTGGATGTTGCATATCTACACCCCCATCTACAACAGCGACTGTTACTGCTGGACTCCCTTGTTCAATACCCCACGCTTGCGGCATATTCATTAACGCTAAATTCCACTGTTCACCATAGTTCGGGTCATTCGGGACTGTTTCAGCACAAGGTCGATTGAGACGGTTCATCTCAACCGCTTCAATTGTAGAATGCCTCGCATACCGTTGCAGCAGCGGTTCTAATGCCCATGCTGCTGGGAATCGAATGAGATAGTTACGACGGAGACGTGAATGTTGTCCAGCAGGTGTAGTCGGAAGGAAAACTGGCGAAACGGATACCGCACCGAGTTTTTTACTCAACGCATCAAGCTGCTTCCTGGAAACATCGGAACGTAGGCGGACAATCAGTTCACCGGGAGTATAAGCACTTTGAGGTAAGTTGTCTGAATTGCTCTGCGCAAAAACGAATTGGACATTTATGAACGACACGAGAATCACGAGAATATAGGTATAGATAGTTATTTTCGTCATAATTTTTTGTGTGTGACTGGTTCGGATTGCCCCGTTTTGTTGGCACTATCCTGGTTGCGCCTATCCACTATGTATTTAAAATTGCATAGGATTTATGCAGCTCCCACTGCAGACGGGGTTTTAAACCCTGAAGAAACACCGTTTTTGCTTGGGCATTTCTTCTAAGCAAAAACCCTGCAGTGCGCAGGACGTCCGTTATTATGGAAAAATGCGTAAGTCCTGTTGCATTTCTAAACCCAATCTGATATATTAATTAACGTAAGTTGCCACCTGTAGCACAAACTTTCCAGTTTGTGCCCGAAAATGCCGCAAACTAAAAGTGGACGCTACAAAATGCTTGGATAATCGACATTTTTCAGTGAAATACAGGAGCTATTGGTCTAAAATCTTGTTAGTAGCAACTTGGGTTATTAATTAATGGTATGGAATTCAGAAAAAAAAACAAATATTTTTGTATGTTCTCATAAATATAAGGAATAAACGCATGAAAGCCTCAGAACTCACCGTAAAATGTTTGGAAAACGAAAATGTTGATTATATGTTCGGGATACCCGGCGAAGAAAACCTAGATCTCATGGATGCTTTATTGGAATCCAATATCCAATTCATTCAGACGCGCGATGAACGCGGGGCTGCCTTCATGGCAGATGTCTATGGTCGTCTCACCGGACGCCCAGGTGTATGTCTCGCAACCCTCGGCCCTGGAGCCATGAACCTTGTCACCGGGGTCGCTGATGCCAATATGGATAGGGCACCGCTCGTCGCAATCACTGGGCAGGCAAGCCTGGACAGGATGCACAAGGAATCGCATCAATACATGGATGTCGTCTCTGTTTTCAAACCGATGACGAAATGGAATACGCTCGTCCATCTGCCCGAAATCATACCCGAATCAATCAGCAAAGCCTTCAAAATCGCTACAGGCGAAAAACCCGGCGCGACACACATCGATTTCCCTGAAGATGTGGCGAGTATGCAAATTGATGCCGAACCTATCTCACACGATTTCCAAAGTGAGGCAGAACCTGTTGTCTCCTGTTTACAACGCGCCGCGCAGCTCATTAACGACGCAAAACAGCCTATTATCCTCGCAGGAAATGGCGTTGTCCGCCAAAATGCCGCTCGAATGCTCACCCAATTCGCTGAAATGACGAATATCCCCGTCGCACACACTTTTATGGGGAAAGGCAGCATCCCCTGGACCCATCGACTCTCGCTACTGAGCGTCGGATTACAAGCAAACGATTTCGTCTCATGCGGGTTTGATCGCGCCGACCTCGTTATCGCTATCGGCTATGATATCGTCGAATACCATCCACGCCTCTGGAACCCGAACCGAGACAAAAAACTTATACATATTGATACACAACCCAGCGAAACCGATGCCTCCTACATTACTGATGTCGAGATGGTCGGCAATATTCGACAGAGCCTCAGACACCTCATGGCAGAAGAAATCTACCCAAAAGACGCAGAATATGCCTCAAACACTTTACGGAAAATCATACTCGATCAACTCAATGAACATCGAGATGACGCGGATTTTCCGATGAAACCGCAAAAAATTTTAAGCGATGTCCGTTCCGTACTCGCTAAGGACGACATCCTCATCTCTGATGTCGGCGCACATAAAATGTGGATCGCACGCATGTATCCGTGTTATCAACCCAATACATGCATCATCTCCAACGGGTTCGCCGCCATGGGGATCGCGCTACCAGGGGCGTTCGTCGCAAAATTGATCTACCCAGAGCGTAAATGTTTAGCAATCTGTGGCGATGGTGGGTTCATGATGAACTCACAAGAACTCGAAACCGCTGTCCGAACCGGGGTCCCTTTCGTTACCCTTATCTTCAATGATGAGGCTTACGGACTCATTGAGTGGAAACAGATGAACGGCTTTGGTAGACCCGCACACATCGACTTCACTAACCCCGATTTTGTCAAATATGCCGAAGCCTTCGGTGCCAAAGGTTACAGAGTTGAAGCAAGTGACGAACTCGTCCCTATACTCAATGACGCGTTCAGTCAGCAGGTCCCTTCAGTCATTGATTGCCCTGTCAACTACGCAGAAAACCTACGCTTGACGAATGAACTCGGACAACTCACATGCCCAATTTAAAAGTAGTAGGCACGCGCCGCGTACCGTTCAAACGCTAATCGTGGTTTTAGTCTATTTGCTTTTGGAGATGCTTCGTTTTTTCTAAAGGAGGACACAGTACCAAAAAATGGCAGTTTCAACAATTGAATGGGCAGACGGCAGAATTCGGATGATCGACCAGACGCTGTTACCCAACGAATTCAAGCACATTTATTGTGATGATCTCCCCACAACTTGGGAGGCAATTAAATCCCTACGTGTCCGCGGCGCACCCGCTATCGGAATCGCTGGCGCCTTAGGCGCAGTACTCGGAATTTGGAATTCCACCGCCGAAACCTACAACGCATTCGCCGCTGAACTCAAATCTGCTACCGATTACCTCGCAACATCGCGACCGACAGCCGTTAATCTCTTTTGGGCACTCGATCGAATGACACGCACAGCAGAAGAAAACAGTCAGCTCGCAATTCCTGAACTCAAAGAAGTACTGCTCGCTGAGGCTCTGGAAATTATTGATGAGGATAAGGCGATGTGTCGGGCTATCGGGCAACACGGCATGGCATTGCTGAACGAAAACGATACCATTCTGACGCACTGCAACGCCGGCGGCTTAGCCACATCCGACTACGGCACAGCGTTGGCTGTTATGTTTAGCGCACACGAAGCCGGTAAACAAATCCAAGTCTACGCCGATGAAACGCGCCCCTTACTACAAGGCGCACGCCTCACGACTTGGGAACTCATGCAAGCTGGGATTGATGTAACCCTTATCTGTGATAACATGGCCGCACAAGTCATGAAAGAGGGTAAAATCCAATGCGTTATTGTCGGGGCCGACCGGATTGCCGCAAACGGCGACACTGCAAACAAGATCGGCACCTATAACGTCGCTATCCTCGCAGAAGCACACGGTATCCCTTTTTATGTCGCTGCACCGACTTCAACGCTTGACTTCGCACTTCAAACAGGCGCAGAGATTCCCATTGAACAGCGCGCAGCAGAAGAAGTAACAGAGGGATTCGGCAAACTTACCGCCCCGGAAGGCGTGAAGGTTTACAGTCCCGCATTCGATGTTACGCCTGCAGCGTTAGTCACAGCGATTATCACCGAAAAAGGAGTCGCACGCGCACCCTATACAGAGAATCTGGCGGCTTTACGCGACGCATAAACTCGGTCAACTGATTTGATGTGTTACGCCGCTTTCGCTATATTCGCGCGGGTGCCATGGATATCAAAGCAGTCGTACTGGTTCGTGTTCATGATCCGAGTCGCAAGTGCCATCGCCTGTTTTTCCGTGAGGTAACCCTCAGCAATTTCGGCTTCAAGGGCACGTCGGATTTCGTTCCGCGCTTGAATCGCGTACGCCATCGCACTCGTCGGCCACCCCGTATCACCGCCGAAAGCGAACAATTTATTTGACGGAACAGCATGGATACACCGACGCAGAAAATCACGTGAACTGTACGGATCGATACTCCATGCCCAGCAGAAGTCAACCCAAATATTGCGATAATGCTTCGCGAGCGCGACCAATTCGTCATTATACGGATAGGCGATGTGCATCAGGACAAACTTCGCATCAAGATAACGAGCAAAGAGCGCACACATATTGCCCGCGGGGATACGACGCACCGGCATCCGGTCATTACCCGCATAATAGCCAGTGTGAATTTTGAACGGGAGGTTGTGTTCAATCGTCAACTCAACGCCACGCGCCCAGCACCAATCACCGAGACACAAACGCGTCGCCTCATCAATATCTGAAGCCGGTTTTGTGAGTACAGCGTTAAGGGCAGTAGAAGCCTCTGCATCGCTCCTTTCGCACCAATCAAGCGTGCGGTTATAAGCGTGTTGAGATTTTACGGCGATCGCACAAGGCGCATGCTTGGCAAAGATCGCCTCCATAGCACGCTTGAGTGATCCAAGGTCGTTGACTTCAACGCCTGTCTCCGCATGGATAGCACTCGGGTCAACCTGTCCACCACAGAAGGTTGCCCACGAAAGATCGTAGAGAAAAAAATCGGGACCAGAGGTGTCTGGTGCGCACTGCCAACTAAAATCGTCTGTTTGAATGTGATCGAGGTTCGCGACGTCGTGTAGAATGTGATACCGTTTGCCGGGCGCGCGAAGCGTCTTTAGGTTATCAGCACTCGCGAGTCCAGCACCTGTCAGTTCGTCGAGTCCATAGATGTGTTTCGCAATGAGGCTGACCGCCTCACCGTATCCAGTAAACTGTGTCGCTTCCCACGCATCTCGGATACCTTCAAACCGAGATGCAATGTCTTGAGAAGCGTCCATCAGGTTGCCCATCGCTTTTGGCGAGGCACCAGCTGTTACCAGGTCAGCAGGCACATAGTTCCCAAACAGATCCTGAAGGATATCGGGACCATTCTCAACCCATTCGGCTTCGCGTCTCATGTGTTCGTGTGTATCAACAAGGCGAATAGATTGGATGTGGTGTGTTAAATCAGTGGTGGTTGCCATGCAAAGTCTCCTATAAAAATTGAAACGGTGTATCCGTAGGTCTCGTACTTGACAAATGTGTTGAGTTGTGGTTTAATATATTAAAATGTCTTGGCAAGTGCCTCTCTTTGCAGTGTTGTAACGTGGAATCTTAAACAGAGAGAACGAAATTCGCTCTATTATAAGAGAGGCAACCGTTTGTGTCAAGAAAAACCGCACATTCGGCAGAGCCATTTAACTTTCGACTTACTATCGCTTTCTAAATGTCGGGGACGATCCAATGATGCTCGTCCGCCATAAGGTGTGCTTACGGTAAAGTTGAACGGCTCTAACAAATCCCGGGAGGTTCAGATGTACGCTCCCTACGAATGTGAAATGCTCGCGCAGGAACGCGAATGGTTACAGTCGCCTTCTTGATGAGGGACCAGACCACAGGAGCATATGATAATGCCTACAGGACGGATTAAATACTATAATTTCGATAAAGGCTTCGGGTTTATAGCACAAGATAGCAGCGATGCGGATGTCTTTTTACACAGTTCCGCTATTAAGCAACCTGAATACGAAGAACTTCGCGTCGGGCAACGCGTGAAGTACAGTGTCGTCGAAGGTGAAAAAGGACTCGTTGCCCAAAACGTTGAAGTCTTATTGACACCAACGGAACGCCGCTGGCTGCGACAAGGAAAAGCGATTATCCCGCGCGGGTACGCCGGATTCCCCGGCCAGAACCAAGGGCAATTTACGAATGAAGCAACAGCACCTGCATCTGATAACAAAGCAGGCAAATCAGAATCGACTCAAGATCACAGCAAGCATCAGGATTCTTTAACCCCTTCAGATTCAACAGCAAAGCAACACAGCCAACCCATCCCAACAAAAGATCCCGAGGACACAGAGGCATCAACACAAGAAGGAAACGAACAACCTTCAAAGCAACTCAGCTTCGGCGACCTCTACATCCTCAAACAAATTAACTTTGAAACATCAATGTTTTTCGCATTGTATGACGCTATACAACTCCCGGCTACTGTTCTTGAAATGACGCTCTCCAGCTTAACACTCAATACCAACGGGAACGAACAACAGATCGCCAAAACAGACGTCAAATATTGCTACAAAGACTTTGACGCAGAAAAAGTTCAAGCAGCCGTTGAGATTGATGAAAATGTTAAAACACAGCAATTGAAACAATTAACCGCTGAGGCACAGGCGTGTGAGATTGATACAGAAGCCGTACGACATGCGCGAAAAAACGGAGCCTCGATCCAGATTACGCTGCGGGAAGGTGAAATCTTTCGCGGAACTGTCGATTGGGTGAGTCCTTATGAAATTAAACTCATTTTACAGAATGGATCGAAGGTCGTTATCTTCCGGCACGCAGTCTACAACCTTGCCGTAGATTAGGTGCTTCCTATGAAGGCATATTATAAACTTCTTGATGAGATTGAGCGTGATGTCCAACACCTGCGCGAAGAATCGGGAGGCGTACCGTGTCCATCTACCTGTTTTGCATGCTGCCACAACACGGCGACAATGGCAATCAGTGAGGTTGAAGCTCGGGACCTAAAAATCGGTTTGGAGGCACTGCCCACGGAGCTCCGCACGCACATCCGCGCAAGAGCAGAACGCAGCATCAAAAAATTAGAAGCACACGGACACAATATCGAAACTATCATGCCAGATACCGGTATGGAAGCCGTTAGCGTGGTACGCGGTAAGCCAGAAGGTGAATGTCCTATGCTCATCGGTGGTGTCTGTTCTGTTTACGAACACCGTCCCGTCATCTGCCGCGTCTGGGGCTATCCAATTCATAACGGCAATGAGTTAGCCTGCTGCCACAAAACCTTCCTCGGTAAACGCAACCGCTTCCAACCGCTCGCTTATAACCACTATTGGAAGACATGTCAAAACCTCAGCACCGAATTAGGTGCCACCCAAAAAACACCGAACTGCTACCTCGTCTCTCAACTGTTATCGGAATAGACCCACTGCCGCTTATCGTGAAATCCTAAATGGCAGGCGTGTTCTCACTTAACTCGCGCAAAAACTCGAAAGTATAAATCCCAGTACGATGTCCATCGCTCCACGCTAAACGCACCGCATAGCGGCCGACCCGCTGAATATCCACAAGCCGTAAATTGTCAAAAAAATCATCAGCAGGTAAAATATGAAAAGGGTCTTTGCCCAAACGGACAGCGTCGCAATGGGCGCATGGACATCTTTCGCGGAGGAGACGGTAGGACAGTTCGCTACAGTACGAATCTTTCCATTGAATTTCTAAACTCGTGTCGCCTCTTTCAATGCGGGTCGGTTGAAACTTTTGCATGATAACTGCTCATACAAGTCGCGTTCATAAAAAACGGTTGTCAATTTGTGCGACCACAAATAGTCTCGCAAATCAACAACCGTTTAGGAGTTGCGCTCTAAGAAATGCTCCTGCTATCCGTTATTCAAAGTACTCTGCGTTGATATCAATAAACTCTTCCCATTCTTCAGGAACATCCTCTTCCATGAAGATCGCTTCGACCGGACATTCGGGTTCGCATACACCACAATCGATACACTCTTCTGGGTCGATGTAAAGCATATTGACTTCTTCAAACTCGTCAGCATCCGGTAGGGGATGGATGCAGTCCACTGGACATACATCAACGCACGAACTATCCTTAACGTCAATGCAGGGTTCGCAAATCACATACGTCATGTTGGAAAACTCCTTTCCGCTTAATTTATTCTAACAACTTCACGCAATAGGCAAGATTAACCACTTGATGAAGAAGGCATAAAAAACATCGTCATATATGGCGGATTTTTTTGCTGTCTCTGCTGAGTTGCGATTCAAGACACAATAATAATACCACATGCACCTTATTTTGTCAAATTACATTTCCAACAGTTTATGACAATTTTTCCAAATTATGCACCCTTTCCCAATCAAACGCTGGTCTTTAATTATAAAGCGTAAAGCAGCGTTTTATAGTAAAATCCGAAAAGAAGTTTACATTTGTAGCATAGGCTGTTGGTTTCCTGTACCATGGGGACACAAAACTTCACAGTTCACACGACGATAAGAGTGTATAGGTAATTACGGAATCTACTATAAATTTAAACGGTTTCAATTCCATTCACTTGGCTACATCCGAAGTTATTCATTCTTTAGTGGCACATGAAAACAACCTCTATGTCGTGACGGGGCACGATCTTTTTGCCTTGGGATTGCTTGAATCAAGGATTCGGGATGCAGGACAAATCGTCCGAGGCTACAACGCCAGTGCTAACAGACTTTTCCACTCGACTGATTTAGGAGCATCATGGACCGAAATAACACCGAAAAATAAATCTCCGTTTGCAAGGACGCCAAAGGGTATGAAACTTGTGGTTGCTGATGAGACACTCTTACTACTCGGCATCACCGAATTGCGTTCAAGGGACAACGGAAGAACCTGGACAGACCTCGGATCCGATAGGAACCTGTTTACACAAGGAAATTTCTCAACTGTAGCGGTAGACGAGAATACGTTCTACAACGTTAATACAGCCGGTGTCCATCGGACAATTGATGCGGGGGAGTCGTGGCAACCGTTCATGAACGGGATGGCAGGGACCAGGATGCTGGATTTAGTCGCGTTCAACGATAGACTCTACATGCATACCGGTAACGACGTTTACCAATCAATTGACGGCGGCGCGTCGTGGAAAAATGTTCCTATTAATTCGGGCGGCCCCACGCTTAAAGCCATAAAAGAGAGGCAGACGCAAGGAAATTTCCCGATTGATTCAAGATTAGTAGCCGCTGACAACACGCTGTATGGAATCGTACCCGCAGAAGACGACTTACGCGTTTTCCATTTGCCGGTCAGTAACGATGCGTTCGTCCCTGTCCACAAGATACCCTCTTTGGTTGGAAGATCACCCTCCTCTAATGTGTGGACAAAAGAGGCTTTAGCCTTTAATGTGTGGACCAGCGTTGAAGAGGTGAATCAGGCGCACTTGACTGATGATTCTGAAGAGACCGATAGCGTACCGGTTACGCTGTATTTTATGAAAAAACACTGGGAAGCCGGCGGATTTGCAGTTAGAGACGGGACGTTCTACGCGGAGTGCCAACGGCGGCTTTTCAAATGGGAACCCGGTAGTCAAGAATGGAGAAATACCAAACTCATAGATACCGGTGAACAGCCTGACAACGAATTAGATCGCGGATTCAAGTTAGCGGTTTCAGCAGAAATCGTCTACGTCGGGAAACGGGATGGTAAACTCTTTCAATTCCAGACGAGTCATCCAAAGAGGCCTCTTGTCAAGATTCCGATTTTTGCTTTCGTCGCAAAGTAGGACGTTTCGTGTCCAAGTTTTCTGAAAATAGGTAAGGAGTTACCCCATGCAATATCTCAAAGACACATTCCTAATCATTCTAATCGGCATTTTAATGACACCGACCATACTATTCGCAACACCCCACGAACCCTCCCCAGCTGGTGGCAGTTGGCTTGAGTTGAACCCTAAACTTGGGCAACTCCAAACGGATGCGCCTTGGTTCCCCGAACTCACCGGAATGCTTACAATCGAAGCGTGGATCTACGTAGACGAGCCATTGCCGAAGCAAATTATCTTTTCTCTCTTCGGTCAAACAGACCGTTTTAACTGTTGTATAGAGGGAACGCCTATGGACCAGGACAAAAATGGTGCCCTTGATACACGGATCGGTATCTTGTCCCAAGGAACCACTGAACATTCAGGAACGATGGTCGGAATCCTGCCGGTGCGTCAGTGGGTACATTACGTGGCAACAATCGACCGAGGTGCCGCTGTTGGACGCGACGGTTATATTGCAGAAGGAGTTAATGGGAGCGAACTGCCAGCACCAAATGAGAATCCTCTTGTGCTTGGAGGTATCCCAGTTATATCGGGAATCCCAATGCCTGGATTCAAAGCGCGTTTCGCTTCAGGCATCTATATTGACGAGTTGAGAATCAGCAGCGTTGTCCGTTATAAAGGCAAATACGATGTACCGACGAATGCGTTTACCGCAGATGCGGATACCATAGGACTCTATCACTTTGATACACCGTCAGATCAACCCTATGAAGATAACTCAAGTTACAAGGTCCCGTTAGTCCGCGGTGAAATAGATCCTGAAATTCTCGCGAAGAGTGAAGAAACAACAAAAACGCCGCTGTCAAAAAGCGAAGAGGTGTTATTGCAACTCATTCGTGAAGGAGTCGCCTATTACGATAGCCTCCTTGAAAGCGGGCGTGTTGATTTTCTTCGGGAGACCACCAGTGTTGCCTCTGATGGGCTATCGGGGATGGGACGCGCTCCCAGTGGTACTTGGAAGGGAACTTTCGAGTTTTCGGGACGCAAAATGAGATGCATTGTGACGCGAGATGCTATTCAGTACGACCCGGACCGAAATATCCCGATTACGGGGACACAACAATACGCTTACGATGGTGGAACCTTTGAGCGACTTCGAGACACATTCAACGGTGTAGTGTTAAGTCGCAGAAGCAAAATCGTTGATGACCCGTCTGATGATCCACGCTTCTGGGGATGGAATCTCAGTGGTGGGGAAAAATCTCTCGTAATGCTCATTGATGAGCTTGAGATAGAAAGTATTAAAGAGGTGCATTTCAACGAGAGTGAAGTCTATCATATCAAAGGAAATGCCCACGGTCTCGCGATGGAAGCGTGGCTGAATCCAGAGAAAAGTTACCGTCCCGAACGTTATATGTTTTCTAACGTTATGATTACTGTAACGAAGGATTTCAAGTTCAAAGAGGTAACACCGGATCTCTGGTTCCCAGAATCTGGCAAGTGGGTTACGACTATAACCGATATGAAGACCGGCACGAAAACAGATATTACGACCACAACGATACAATTCACAAACATTCAGATTAACGAACCTATTCCTGACGCTCGTTTCTCTATTGAACCACCCCCTGGCGCAACAGTCTATGACATGCGGACTCGAGAAAGTTTCGAGGTTCCAGAGGAGAACAACAAGTAATGTCTTTCAGACGCGACACTAATCACGTGTTTTGCTGCACTTTGCATGAAGATTAATTTATTGATTCGGTAATTCCGTATTCTGCACAAGTCGGGTGGTCCCCCTGCAGGGTTTTTGCTTGGGTATTTCTGCGTATTTCTTCAAGGATTGTATCCTCGCCAAATTACCGATTTATTTTTTTAAACTTCATGTAAGCAATATTAAATAATAAATTCAGATTTTCGGATTTCCGAGAGGATCCGAACTCCCGTAGGGGCGGGGTTTCCCCGCCCGCCAGCGATGGGCAATGTGCTTATTTACTAACCCAACTTGCTACTAACAGATTTTGAACGGTTCGACGAAGTTCTCGGTCCACTTTCCTCACCCCAGAGGGGTGATATATCTATAGAAAACGGTGTATTTAACCTCTTGCACTCCAGCGGAGTGCTATGTGTATAAACAGGGGGCAACTTGGCTTATTTACTACTGAAACTTGCTTAACCCCGCCAATCTCAGGTGTATAATTAATTGTGGGCTTTACTATAAGCAGCGTTCAGAGACATTCAATTGTCCATTTTTCGATCGAATTTTCACCCCCAGGCCCGGTAGGTTCGGTGTTTTTGCTGGGGTGTTTCTTCAATTTCCCTCCTAACCGAACCGGATCCTGAAATGAAAAAAAGGTGTGAAACCTAATAATTTCTTAAAATTGAATGGTGCTGAAGCGGCGTTGCAAAAAATTTGACAAATCCAAATTTATATGGTAGTATATCAATATTCAGAAAAACGTCGCCTGCAAGTCCCCTTAATGTAACAATGTAACACAAAGCGCAGATTTCCTTTCTCGACCACGATAGGAACATTATGAGAAAACCCACCCATAAGCAGTGGCGGTTCAGAGATTCAGATATTGACAGGAGTTTGGCATTAGCCGCTGAGGTGGGTGTCTCTCCTTTTGCTGCACAACTCCTGATCAACCGCGGAATAAAAACTGCTACCGAAGCAAAAGCCTACCTTTCCCCGACTTTTGATGAACTCCACTCCCCGTTTGAATTAGCCAATATGGACAAAGCCGTGGAACGAATACACACGGCGATCTCGCGCGGCGAGAAAATCTGTGTCTATGGCGATTATGATACCGATGGCACCACCGCCACTGCGCTGTTGCTGAATACGTTCCGTCAGATGGATGTTCTTGCCGACTACTATATTCCGAGCCGATTTGATGAAGGCTACGGCCTCAGCGAAGACGCCATAAAAAAAATTCACGAGAAAAACGATGCAAAGTTGATAATCACTGTAGACTGTGGTATCACGTCGGTTAAAGAAGTCGCCTTAGCCAACCAACTCGGTATGGATGTTATTGTCACCGACCACCACCAACCAGAGCAGGAACAGCCACCAGCACACGCCCTAATTTCACCTAAGATTCCGGGGAATGAATACCCTTATACAGAACTCGCGGGGGTCGGTTTAGCCTTCAAATTGGCGCAGGGGTTAATAGACGATAGAATGTTTCTTGCGTCACTCTTGGATCTCGTTGCATTGGGCACCGTCGTAGACATGGCATCGCTAACTGGAGAGAATCGAATTTTGAGCCGTTTAGGATTGGCGGAACTTGATAAACGGGAACGTCCTGGAGTTCATGCTTTATGTGAAGCCGCCGGACATAAAATTGATACACCGCTCGACGGATACGCACTCTCTTTTAAATTAGGACCCCGAATCAACGCTGCAGGAAGAATGGATACCGCACATAAAGTGGTTGACCTACTAACCACCGACGCTGAGAATGTCGCAACTCGGATCGCCTCTCAACTCAATCAGGCAAATCGGGATCGACAAGATTTAGAAAAACAGATCCAAGATCAAGCAGCAGAGATCATTGAAAAAGAGGTTGATGATAACACCGTAGGGATTGTTGTTGCCAGCGACAGATGGGACGAAAAGGCACAAGGGGTCGTCGGCATTGTCGCCGCACGTTTGATGCAATCCTATTACAAACCTACCATCGTCCTCGCAATTAACGGCGATACAGCGACGGGGTCCGGGCGTTGTATTGAAGGAATGAACCTTGCCAATAGTCTCGTCGCCTGCACTGATTTGCTCGTGAAACACGGTGGACACGCAGCAGCAGCAGGGTTAACAATCGAAAAAAGAAATATTCCCAAATTCAAGGACGCTTTCAACAAATACGCGTCTGAACATCTCACAGAGGAAGCACTCCAACCGAAACTCGACCTTGAGTTTGAAACGCATCTTTCCCTTTTAACGTTAGACACACTAAAGGAACTTGAGCAATTCGAACCGTTTGGACAGGAAAATCCATCCCCGCTTTTTGGCAAACGACGCGTCAAAGTTGCTGACGGTACACCCAGAACAATGGGACAGGAGGGAAGCCACCTGAAAATGTTCGTCACCGACGGGGGCACAAGACACTGTGCCATCGCATGGGGAGCCGGCGACCAACTCGTTACTTTCAAACGTCCCAACGTCTCACTTGACATCGCCTTCTCACCACAGATCAACGAGTGGCAAGGCACCCAATCCGTACAACTTATCCTTAAAGATTGGGAGATACACGCTGAAGGCAGGGACATGCACTGGAATGTTTTTCCCAGACTTGATGAGGAATCCTCCGTAAAAATTGCCGACAGGCGCAATACCAAGAAAAGAGACTATCTTTTAAAGTTGCTGCAACGAGAAGAATCTTGTATAATTTATGTACAGGATAAAGAAATGCTGGACTGTTTGCTCACAAGGCTACTACCAGAGAGCATCGAGGGGATTGCGAGGCACGATGAGACAACATCCCCTGAAGTGGAAGCAACGTTATTGCAGCAATTGGAACGCGGCGAACTCAGGACAATCGCCTCAAGTAGCAGTTTATCAAGGCACGAAGCATTTCCTTTCGTAAAGCATGTTGTCTTTTGCCATCTCACACCGAGTCCAGACCTCTTTTTTAAGCGATGCACACCCGCTTTCGCAACGAAAGAAACCTCCTGCCTGCATCTCATCTACGGCGATGCAGACGGAACCGAGATACAGAATTGGGTCGCCAAAAAATATCCCGAAAAAACAGAATTACAGCAATTGTACGGCGGGATACGTAAAACCATACAGTCAAATGGAGCGGAAGGATACCCCGAAACAGCAATGTTAAACGGCACACTGGGGGCTCCCGCGACAGTTGAAACCGGACTCACTATCTTTGAAGAATTGAAGTTTATTGAGCGGTACGCGGAATCAGGACACAGGCTCGTGAAACTCCGGCCTGCTCAGAAAAGTGATTTATCTCGTTCGCCAACTTACGTGAGAGGGCAATGGATCAAGCAGACAAGCCCGTCTTTCATTGAGTTTCAGCTACAAGAAAACATTGAATCTATGTGGGAGCGCGTGGAAAATGAGTGTCAAATCCCTAATAACCCAGATTCAAGCATATAACCCCGAAGCAGAGATTGAACTCCTCGAGCGTTGCTACCGTTTCGCGCAAGATGCACATAAAGGGCAAAAACGAAAATCCGGAGAACCCTATTTTTCCCATTGTGTCGAAACCGCTGAAATACTCGCCGAACTACGCTTAGATACCCATACAATCTGTGCCGGACTTATGCACGATGTCCTTGAAGATACTGGCATCACCCGTGAAGAACTGAAAGTACGCTTCGGCCCTAACATCGCAAATCTTGTTGAAGGTGTCACAAAGATCGGGCAATATAGACCGAGCGTTACCTCCCCAACTGCCAGCACAACAACTACGGTCGAAGAACGCGTGCACCGAAAACGCCAAGCGGAAACCTACCGAAAACTCCTCTTAGCAACAGCAGAAGATATGCGGGTCATCCTCATTAAACTCGCTGATCGACTGCATAACATGCAAACGCTCAATTTTTTATCTGACGAGAAATGTCAACGCATCGCAAAGGAGACATTGGAGATTTACGCGCCCATCGCACACCGATTGGGGATTTGGCGGATCATGAGTCGCCTTGAAGATCTCGCATTCAAGCATCTATACCCCGACGAATATCGGAAAATTGCGGACCTCTTGAACCAGAAACTCGCTGAGCGCGAAGCGTACTGTGATAAAATGGTGAAAGAAATTCGCCAAGTCCTTGAAGAACGGGGCGTCTACGCTGATGTTCACGGCAGAACAAAACATATCTACAGTATCTATCAGAAAATGCAACAGAAAGGAACACCCTTCAGCGAAATCCGGGACCTCGTCGGGCTCCGGGTCCTTGTTAAAACCGACGCTGACTGCTACATCGCTCTGGGCGCACTCCACCATAAATGGAGTTACCACCCCGACCGACTTCGTGATTGGGTCGGTCAACCGAAGAAAAATGGATACCAGTCACTCCATACCACGATTTTAGATGACGGTAAACCTGTCGAAATCCAGGTCCGCAGCTATCAGATGCATAAAGTCGCTGAGGACGGCATTGCCGCGCATTGGAGCTATAAAGAAGGGGTGCCAACAAGCGAACAGGGGCGCTCCATTTTCGCCAGCTACAAGCAGATATTAGAAGACATACAAGAGACGCAGGACAGCCCCCATCAGTTTTTAGAATCCATGAAACTCGAACTCTTTCAGGATGAAGTGTACATCTTTTCACCGAAAGGTGACCTCTTTAAACTACCAGCAGGCGCGACTGTTATCGACTTCGCCTATAAAATTCATACAGATGTTGGGCATACATGTGTCGGCGCAGAAGTGAACGGTTCTATCGCACCCATCCGACGCGTACTCGAGAATGGCGACCAAGTCAATATTCGGACCCAAGCGAATGGAAAACCGAGTCGGAGTTGGCTACCTTATGTGAAAACCGGTACAGCGCGCGGTAAAATTAGGCATTGGTTCCGTGAAAAAGATAGAGCGGACGCACTGGAATTGGGTAAGAAATTTCTTGAAGCAGAGTTACGCGTCTTCTATCTTAACGCACGCGATTATCTCAATTCCCCAGAACTGCTCAATATCGCCAAACAACTCAAACTCAAAAACCTCGAAGAACTTTTCGTCCGCATCGGCAACGGGGATGAGTCAGCGATCCATGTCGTCAATCTCTTGAAACCTGAGGGCCAGAAACCTGAGACCGAAACCACAGAAGATGTTAAACCAGAACGGAAATCGGAAGCATCACCCGCTATCCAACTTGAGAACGATATTGACTTAGGGATGATGCGGATCATGAAATGCTGTAACCCCATCCCTGGAGACCAAGTCGTCGGCTATATCACTCGAGGACGTGGCGTTTCCGTACATAGAACCGGATGCATGCGGATACTCGATGAACCCGAACGACTCTTAGCAGGCAAATGGCCCGAAAAACCACTTGCCGAAAACGGAAGCCACCCACCTGATATATACCCCGTCAAAATCCTCGTCGAATGCAGTGATCGACCCGGAATGCTCGGCGAAATTACCACTGCCATCGCACAATACAAGGTAAATATCCGGTGTGGAACCTTCCAACCCTCTACTGTCCATCTTGATGCTACAGCCGCTGACAACTTGACAATAGATGTTACTGGGGCTGAACAACTCGATAAAGTCATGCAAGCGATTCGACAACTAAAAGGCGTACAACGCGTCACCCGCATGTCCTAAATCCAAGCTATGACAGTCTCAATCCTCTAATATTGGGGAACACGCTCCGGATGTGATATGCTATACAGCGGCAGGCATTCTCGATATAACTTTAGCGACCCTTCCACTCTTCAGACATTTCGTACATACACGGATCCGCCTCGGACCTGACTCCGTTTGAACCCGAACCCGTTGAAGATTTGGAAGCCAACGCCGCTTTGTGTGCCGAAATGATTTACTAATCTGGTTACCCGTCATCGGGCGTTTACTACAAATACTACAGACGCGTGACATCTTGATCTCTCCTTTTGCTTTCCGCTAAAATGTCGGTTAAACCTAATCATTAATGATACCACAATTAAAGCGGAAAAGCAAATTTTCTTTGGAAACACCACAGGGGCATTCAATTATCCATTTTTCGATCGAATTTTCACTCACCAGACCCGGTAGGTTCGGTTTTGCGGCGTACACGCCCAAATGCGACGTGCATTCCCAACCGAACCATAAGCGTCAATTTAGTGTGTAGATTGATTGCCCCCAATCCCGTAGGTTGGGTTGAACGGTGTTGAGAAGTTATATGTAGATATACCAAACACGCCTGAAAGTCAATATCCCACGCATTTATTCAAAAACACAGTGAAACCCAACTTTACACCGCCAGCGTCTCGGAAGGATCCTTGAAAAAAGACGTGAAATCCAATAATTTCTTGAAGCGGTTTGAAACCTCGCCAGAAAAGAAGGCTACCTAGGTTCCGAAACAATACCCTCCTTTGAAAAAGCTCTTAACCCCAAAACACGCAGTTACCATCTAACCCCAAAAAAGTGCAACTTTTTTTTCATTCATGTGTAGTAACAATACACGCGTTCACATGAAAGCAATAGGAAATCCGGGTTAGAAGGAGTTCATGATGAAAAAGGTGTTTTCTATTTTTTCGATGTTATTTATTATTTTAAGTGTGTATCTATCGATTACTTTCGGGCAAGATACCCTAACGTTGCGTTTACCCGAGGGCGCAAAAGCCCGTCTCGGTAAAGGCCTGGTTTATAATAGTCACGCGCATCGTAAAACCCAGGTCAGAGACACAGTTTATAATAATCTCGCGTATTCTCCGGATGGTACGCGTTTGGCAGTAACGGGGAGTATCGGTATCTGGATATACGATGCGCAGACAGGTATAGCCCTCAACCTCCTTGCAGGCGATGAGAACTTTGTGTTCAGTCCAGACGGTCAAACCTTGGCGAGTAATAGCGGAGGGACTACCATCCGCTTGTGGGACATGGATACAGGTAAACAGCACCACACCCTCACTGTGCATCGGAAGAGTGTCAATAACATGTCAGGGGATGACGATTGGGTCAATAACATGTTATTCAGCCCTGATGGTAAAACGCTGGCGAGCACCGGCGGCGTCTGGAATGACAGAACGATCCGTTTGTGGGATGTGACCACCGGTAAACATCTCCACACCCTCATAAAGCATACGTATGGGGTCAATAGCATGGCGTTCAGTCCGGATGGTCAAACGTTGGCAAGTGGCAGTAAAGACGAAACGATCCGTTTGTGGGATGTAAGCACGGGCGAACATCTCCGCACCTTCAAGGCACATGAGAATAGCGTCAATAGCGTGGCGTTCAGCACGGATGGTCAAACGCTGGCAAGTGTCGGGGGATACGATACTAACCTCCCATCAAGTGGCATTAGGGACAGAACTACCATCCGTTTGTGGGACGCAGCCACGGGTAAACAGCTCTACACGCTCACGGGGCATGAGGGCTGGGTCCGTAGCGTGGCGTTCAGTCCAAATGGTCAGACGCTCGTGAGTGATAGTACGGAGCGCGATACGCTCCATTTGTGGGATGTGAATACGGGCAAACATCTCCGCACCTTCACTGGGCATAAGAGTAGTTTCAATAGTGTGTCGCTCAGTCCAGATGGCCAAATACTGGCAAGTGGCAGTTGGGATGGAACTATCTATTTATGGGATGTGAATACGGGGCAACGGCGCCACACCCTCACAGAGCATGAGAAGAGTGTCAATAGCGTGTCGTTCAGTCCGGATGGTCAAACGCTGGCGAGTGTCAGCATGGACAATACGATCCGTTTATGGGATGTAGATACGGGTCAACAGCTCCGCACCATCACAGGGCATACGTCTATGGTCACTAACGTGTCGTTCAGCCCGGATGGTAAAACGCTGGCAAGTAGTAGTGTTAAGGATATTGTCCAGCCGCGGGGCATGCATATTATGTCTAAACCCGTAACTATCTATTTATGGGATGTAGACACGGGGAAACAGTTCCGCACCCTCACTGGACATTGGAGTCCTGTCAACGTGTCATCCAGTCCAGATGGTCGCACACTGATGAGTGAGGGTAGGGGCGATACGCTCCATTTGTGGGATGTCAATACGGGTCAACAGCTCCGCACCCTCACTGGGCATGGGGGGCAGGTTATTAGCGTGTCGCTCAGCCCGGATGGTCGCACACTCGCAAGTGGCAATTGGGACGAAATCCGTTTGTGGGATATAGACACGGGGCAACAGCTCCGCACCCTCACTGGGCATGACAATAGCGTCACTAACGTGTTGTTCAGCCCAGATGGTCAAATGCTAGCGAGTGTCAGTGTGTCCGATCCCGAGAGTCCGTCGAGCAACTTTAAGGAGGACGGAACTATCCGTTTGTGGGATATAGACACAGGGCAACAGCTCCACGTGCTCACTGCACATCCGAATAGTGTCAATAGCATGGCGTTCAGTCCAGATAGTCAAACGTTGGCGAGTAGTGGTTATGACACCGGTATCCGTTTGTGGGATGTGAATACAGGTAAACAGCTCCGCACCTTCACTGGGCATGAAGGGGGTGTCAATAGCGTATCATTCAGTCCAGATGGTCAGACGCTGGCGAGTGGCAGCATCGACGGAACTATCCGTTTGTGGGGTGTAGACACGGGCAAACATCTCCACACCTTCACTGGGCATCAGGATAGCATCAATAGCGTGTCCTTCAGTCCAGATGGTCAGACGCTGGCAAGTGGCAGTGAAGATGGTACAGTGCTATTGTGGAGGAATGTTAGGTAACTTGTGTGATAGTAGAACCTGTAATTATTTGCACACGCCGAGGGAACCGTAGGGGTTGGGTTACCCAACCCCCGACTCTCACTGCGAGGCAAACCGATAACGAAAAATAAACGTGACTTTTTCGGAAGAATCTGGTATACTATGCACTATGAAAGTTGCTTACATTACCGCAGGTGCTGCCGGCATGTACTGCGGAACTTGTATCCACGATAATATGGTAGCCACTGTCCTAAAGAAGCAAGGGCATAATGTTTCACTGATCCCTACCTATACGCCGACTCGAACGGATGAGGCAAACGTCAGCATGAACCGCATCTTTTTCGGCGGTGTGAACGTCTATCTTCAGCAAAAACTCTCCATCTTTAGGCACACCCCGTGGACATTCGACAAACTACTCGACAATCCAACGCTGTTAAACGGATTAGCAAGGTTCAGCGGCGCAACAGACGCCAGCGATCTCGGACAACTCACGGTCTCTATGCTTCAGGCTGAGCACGGGTATCAAAAGAAAGAATTAGCGAAGTTGGTTAAATGGCTCGCTGAGGAAAACAAACCCGATATCGTCTATCTCACCAACTCCATGTTGGTAGGCTTCACCAGAGAGATAAAGAAGGCATTGGATGTGCCTGTTATCTGCGCACTTCAAGGCGAAGATATCTTCCTGCAAGATCTAATCGAACCTTACAAGACAGAAGCGTTAGCACTCCTCCGAGAACGGGCAGTAGATGCAGACGGATTCGTCGCACCATGCGACTACTACGCACAATTTATGGCAGACGCATATCTTGATGTCCCGCTTGATAAAATCCATATCGTCCCGCTCGGCTTAAACATAGAGGGGCACGGTCTACCTGTCGAAAAACCGGAACCGCCACCTTTCATTATCGGCTATCTGGCGCGTATCTGTCCTGAAAAAGGGTTACACATCTTAGTAGATGCTTTCCAGATAATCGCTGAAGCAATGGGCGCGAATAACGTTCAACTCCATATCGCAGGATACCTCGGAAAGAAAGATGAACCGTATTTAGAAGAACTCGTTAATCAGATTCAGGCATCCGGTTTGTCGGAAAGTTTTGTACATCACGGCGAGGTAACCCGTACCCAAAAAATTGATTTCCTTAACCGTTTACATGTTTTCTCTGTTCCCACCGTTTACCGTGAATCCAAAGGTCTATCCATTATAGAGTCGCTTGCCAACGGCGTACCGGTTGTCCAACCTCAGCACGGCACGTTTCCTGAGATGATCAGCGCAACTGAGGGTGGAATCCTCGTGGCACCTGAATCCGCTGAGGCGGTAGCGATGGGCATCATGGAACTCCTTAACAATACCGAGCAACGCGAACATCTCGGAAAAACCGGCAAAATGAATGTCCATCAAAAATTTAACGACACAGCCGTAGCAGAGCAACTCTTAAAAGTGTTTGAAAAGTATACCTAATGTAGTTTCCAGTTTCCAGTTACGAGTTACCAGTTAATAAGGTTTCTTACTGGTTACTGGAAACTGGAAACTGACGACCGACAACTAATTTCAAGGAAATAAATCATGACTAAAACATGGCTAATTTTTGTTTTCATGACCGTATCATCATGGGGACTTTACGGCGTTTTTCTCCATCAAGGGCAAATCGCTATGGCGGATCCCGTACATGGACGCTACAAAGCATTTCTCTTTGTCGGGCTTGCTTACCTGCTCGCTGCTGTCATCGGCTCCGCACTGATGCTCGTCGTTAACGGGGCCGACTGGCAATTTACAGGTGGAGGTGTCACTTGGTCGTTCGTCGCAGGGCTTGTCGGTGCTATTGGCGCATTCGGCGTTCTACTCGCCTTCGGCGCAGGAGGTAGACCCGCTGTTGTGATGTCTATCGTTTTCGCAGGCGCACCTATCGTAAATGCGATCGTCGCAACGCTCTCACATCCACCAGCCGGAGGGTGGGGCGCAGTCCGATGGCAGTTTATAGCAGGCATCCTGCTCGCAGCACTCGGCGGCTGTTTGGTGATGCTTTATAGACCCACCTCATAGCACGCTAAAAAGCCGCTGGACTCTGATATAACGCATATCTCGGAACGGCGGCTCAATCTCCTATCTCCTGCCTCACTCAATTCAATCAGTTCACAACAAAACGCACTTTTTACTATCCTTTTCACGTGACATGTCTCTAATAAGCAAGAAGAGGGAGAATTGTCATGTATTCTGAAGAATTAATTGAAGCAAGTGATGCCGAGTTAGTCGTCGCAGCACTTGCCGGTAATACACCGGCATTTGATGTATTAGTGAACCGTTACCGACGGGCTATGCTGGCTGTCGCACAACAAATTGTCAAAAATGCCACAGATGCAGAAGATGTCGTACAGGATGCATTTTTGCGGGCTTTTGAGGCATTACCACAACTCACAGATTTGAATCGGTTCGGCGCATGGCTCCATTCAATTACCCGGAACCGTGCCTTGCGTTACTACAGAAATACCAGTCGCTATCAACTCCAGGAGGATATGGAGCCACACCTAAATAGAGTCTCCGATACATCGGCGGCAGATCCCGCCCGTATTGTGGAAAGCGAATCCACACAGCAGGCTGTGCGAGACGCTATTCAGAGCATGCCCACAGACTATCAGGCAGTTATCGAACTCTATTACTGGGCAGAGATGCCCCAAAAACGGATGGCTGAATTCTTATCCCTGCCCCTCACCACTATAAAATGGCGGCTCCGTAAGGCGAAAGAGATGCTAAAAGCAAATCTAGAAAAACTCGGCTACGGCGCGGATGTGTGACAATCTCTAAGAAACTTACGTATAAACCCATACGGAGGTGGATACCATGGAACAACACAGACAGGAAAGACAACAGGAACTCAGAGCACTTTTCCACATGTTAGACCACACCGCAAAGATCGCAGAGGACGCAGCCTTAACGAACACCTTTAGCGGCGGTGAAACGCGGTGCATCACACAATTCAATAACACACTCGCACGTTTGACAGCTCTCAACGCTGTACCTGAAGGACTTTTCGACGAACTCCACGCTGAAGCGTCTTTTGGTCAAATCGGGATCGCCTGCCATCAACTCGCAGCTTACCTTAATGAAGGATTAGATACCACCGAGGATTCTAAGGGATGGTTCGCCAGCTTTTTCGGTGAACGCTTCATGGAAAATCTAACGGAACAGGCAACTGATCAACCGCTCGGAGATATGATCCGACAAGCTGTACCTGACTTCTTGACCGAGACAACATTAGAAGACATCGTCGAAACTTTTCCCGTTACCGCCGGCGGAAAACTCACAATTGATGCCGACTGTGGCGAAATTGACATACAGAGCACAGAGGACGATACCGTCTCCATCCGTATTCAACGCGCCGCGCAGATAAAAGCAAATCGGCGAGCAGCGGAAATCCTCAAGAATCTTGATGTTCAGATAGCGCATGAGGCATCCGATGTTAAAATTAAAGCGAAATTCACAGGAGACGCAAAACGATGGCAGAAGCGGAAAAACGATCTTGATGTTCAGTTTGATATCCGCGTACCACGACACTATAACCTCGATTTGCAAACCGCATCCGACGACATTTCCGTTGTGAATGTTACAGGAGACGTGAACGTCGAAACATTCAGCGCAGGACTCCGCCTTCAAGAGATTACCGGTCGTATTGATGCGGTCACATCCGTGGGGAATATTAATCTCAAGGGGTTTACCGGAGATGTGGCACTTCAAACGAAAGGTGGGAATATTACACTCGCAGATGGTAACGGCGATGTGAAAGCCAAAACCTCAGGTGGAAACGTACAGGCTGTTCAGGTCACAGGTGCAGTTAATGGACAAACCTCCGGCGGAAATGTTACACTCCGCGAATGCAAAGGTGGCGCCGATCTGAAAACCGCTGGCGGGAGCATAGAGGTCGAAAATGACGGACCCGTCCTTGCGAAAACGAGCGGCGGTTCCATTCGCTGCCAACTTCAAAAAGCATCCACCCATCAAAACTTACTGTTAGATCTGGAGACAATGGGCGGCAGCATAAATGTCGCGCTTCGCCCTGATATTGCAGCAGCTGTCGAGGCAACAGTACTCGGTGGCTCAGTAACAACGGAATTCCCTGTAACTGTAGAAGCATCGGGTACGGTAAAAACTGATCGGTTACAAGGGACTATTAATGGCGGCGGTCCGCTCCTAAAACTCCGCGCCGTCGGTGGCAATATTATCCTTAGGAAGACAGATAATGAAACAGAGGAATAGCATGCCGGATAACAGGCGGAGCGAATTGATGTTAGTCGGATTACTTGTGTGGTTCGTCCTGAGCGTAGGTGTTTTTATTTCGCTGCTGCTCCCCTTTGTCGTGCCGCAACACCAGTTAGCACAGTTTGTTCCCGAATGCGATTGGCAGACGCAATTTCACAAACCCTGTGCTTTTTGTGGGATGAGCACCGCATTCTACGCCATCTCGCGCGGCGATGTCGTCCAGGCACATCGTTTGAATCCGTTAAGCCTCTACATCTATTTTATTTTTTGCCTAAATACGCTCTTCGCAGCAATCACCTTAAAACCAAGCACACGTCTTGTTAAAAACATAACAACGACGCTCCATCGCGACAGCGCGTTCTCATAATTTGGAGATCATCATGGGACTATTATCAATTTTCAGTTTAATTTGGGGCATATTGGCTGTCTTTGGAATGGCAGTCGGTATCATTCCATGCTTCGGATCCCTCAATTACCTTAACATTCCGTTTGCAGTATTCGGTTTATTTTTCAGTATCTTAGCTATCGTCTTATCATCAAAAAAGGAACTCGCTATTGCCGGGTGTATTCTCTGTGCCGTTGCCATTTTCGTAGGCGGCATCCGACTCGTCATAGGCTTCGGCATTTTCTAATACCATTTCTAAAAGTTTATATCACATTCACCGCACCTGCTACACAGATCCAGTAGGTGCGGTTTTGCGGCGTACTCGCCTGCCTCCCAGCCTTAAACCCATTGATTTGTTCCCCCACTTTATGCTATAATTCTCCTAACATCACAAGCAAAGGATTCAGATATGGCAATCAAAAAATCCCAACTTTATGCAAAACTATGGCAAAGCTGCAACAAACTCCGCGGCGGTATGGATGCCTCCCAATACAAAGACTACATCCTGACGCTGCTATTCATGAAATATGTCTCCGATAAGGCAGAAAGGAATCCCCGTGAGGTCATAAAAGTACCAGAAGGGGGAAGTTTCACCGATATGGTGAAATTGAAAGGCGACAAAGAGATCGGTGATAAAATCAACAAGATTATCGAAAAATTCGCTGAGGCAAACGAACCGATAAGCGACTTTAATCAGGCCGATTTCAATGACGACAATAAACTTGGCAAAGGCAAAGAGATGGTGGATCGCCTCTCCGGACTCGTGGAAATCTTCAACGACCTCGACCTCAGTGCCAACCGCGCCGAAGGTGATGACCTACTCGGAGATGCTTACGAATATCTGATGCGGCATTTCGCCACAGAATCTGGCAAAAGCAAAGGACAGTTCTACACCCCCGCTGAAGTTTCTCGCATCATGGCGAAGGTTATCGGCATCGGTCCCGCTACACAAAGGATAAATACGATATACGACCCAACCTGCGGTTCCGGTTCCCTACTGCTCAAGGCAGCCGATGAAGCACCGCGTGGACTTAGTATTTATGGACAGGAGAAGGACAATGCAACTTACGGACTCGCACGGATGAATATGATACTTCACGGTAATGCAAGAGCAGAGATAAGTCACGGGAACACACTATCCGCACCTAATTTTACAGATTCAGCCACCGGTCTCAAACTTTTCGACTTTGCTGTAGCAAATCCACCTTTTTCTGACAAAGAGTGGATGACCGGATTCACTCCTGAACAAGACGAATATGCACGTTTTGAATACGGCATCCCGCCCGCCAAAAATGGCGATTACGCGTTCCTACTCCACTTCATCACATCCCTCAAAAGCACAGGTAAAGGGGCAATCATCCTACCACACGGCGTACTATTCCGCGGCAACAAAGAGGCAGACATCCGCAGAAACCTCATCGAACGTGGCTACATCAAAGGCATTATCGGTTTACCCGCCAATCTGTTTTACGGTACCGGGATCCCCGCTTGTATTATCGTTATTGACAAGGAAAACGCTGACCATCGCACCGGCATTTTTATGATAGACGCGAGTAAAGGTTTCCTCAAAGATGGCAACAAAAACCGACTCCGCGCACAAGACATCCATAAAATCGTGTCCGTTTTCAACAAACGGACCAAAATAGACGGATATTCACGCATGGTCCCGAAATCTGAAATTACGAACCCCGCCAACGACTATAACCTCAATATCCCGCGCTATATTGACAACAGCGACCCCGAAGACCTACACGATCTCGACGCCCATCTCAACGGCGGTATCCCAAACACCAATATTGACGCACTTGACGACTATTGGGAAGTGTTTCCTACATTGCGCCAAGGGTTGTTCAAAGCAAACGGCAGACCGGGTTATAGCGACCCACAGGTGGAAACGCAACACGTAAAAACAACCATCCTCTCACATAACGAGTTCACAGACTACCAGCAGCACGTAACCGCTGTCTTTGAGGTGTGGCGGAAAACACACGAACCGATGTTAGGCGGTATTGATGCGAATACCAAACCAAGAACTGTTATTGATGCACTGTCGGAAGACTTGCTGATGCAATTCGACAATTTACCACTCCTTGACCCTTACGATGTTTACCAAAAACTGATGGACTACTGGGACGAAGTGATGCAGGACGATGTATATCTCATCTCTGCAGACGGATGGATGGAAGCATCGCAACCCCGCGACCTTATCCAAGACAAAGACCTCAAGGAAACCCCGGACCTCACTATCAAGAAAAAGAAATATAAAATGGACCTGATTCCGCCATCTCTGATTGTTGCACGCTATTTCGCCAATGAACAAGCAGAAATTGACGCACGCCAAACCGCACTGGAGACTGCTGAGCAAAAACTTGATGAATACATTGAAGAACACACCGGTGAGGACGGACTACTCGCCGATGCCACCAACGACAGTGGAAGCGTTACAAAGACCACTGTAAACGCACGACTCAAAGCACTCACACCTGATTTAATGATGCTCAATGAAACCCAAGACAACGATGAAGAAAGCGATGCCCTTGAACACTGCCTATCCCTAATTGAGGCGAAATCTAAAGCGGACAAGGCGGTGAAAGAAGCACAACTCGCACTGGATGAACAGGTGTTAGCACGCTACGCAACACTCACCGAAACGGAAATCAAACAACTCGTGATTGACGATAAATGGTACGCCACAATCCAAGCAGCAATTATCGGTGAAGTGCAGCGGCTGACACAGAACCTCACCGAACGCGTCAAGGAATTAGAGGAACGCTACGCACAACCGTTGCCAGACCTTGTAAATGAGGTAGAAGATTTTAGCCTTAAAGTTGATACCCATTTGCTGAAGATGAGGGGTACATGGCATGAGTAATCGGCAAAGGTTTAGTGGAAAATGGGAAACAAAGCAGTTAAAGGAACTTGGTTCCTTTTCCAAAGGGCGTGGGATAAAGCGCGATGATGTAACCGATGAAGGTGTGCCATGTATTCGCTATGGAGAACTGTATACACGATACCAAGACTACATTTTGAAGGTAGCATCACGGATACCGCCAGATGTCGCTGAAACTGCACTACCAATCAAGACAGGAGATCTTTTATTCGCGGGGTCAGGTGAAACTGCAGAGGAAATAGGTCGCTGTGCGGCATATCTTGGTGAAGAACAAGCATACGCTGGCGGGGATGTTATCGTGTTGACACCATCAGGGCAAAACTCTGTTTACCTCGGTCATTTGATGAATTCTCCAATAGTGTCTGCACAGAAGGCTCGTTTGGGGCAAGGTGACGCGGTTGTTCATATCTATATCAATAATTTGGCTCAGGTGGAGATAGAACTTCCGCCTATTATAGAACAAAACGCTATTGCTGAAGTCTTGTCAGATGTAGATGGATTAATCAACGCATTGGACGCACTCATCGCCAAGAAACGTGCAATCAAACAAGCCACCATGCAGCAACTCCTCACCAGCAAAACGCGCCTACCGGGCTTCAGCGGGACATGGAAAACCAAGCGCTTAGGAGATATTGCTACCATAAAAACAGGTAGTAAAAACAACGAAGACAAAGATGAAAATGGACAATATCCATTATTCGTTCGCTCGGCAATTGTTGAACGAATTAATAGTTATTGCTTTGACGGTGAAGCGATTCTCGTTCCAGGTGAAGGCGGCATTGAAAACATTTTTCACTATATCAATGGTCGTTTTGACTGTCATCAACGGGTTTACATGATCAATCAATTCGTTGATGGTGTGTTTGGAAAATTAATCTACTATATCATGGTTTTACAATTTGGCAGACACGCTATGCAAAACACGGTGAAAGCAACGGTCGATTCGTTACGTCTGCCGACCTTTCAAACTTTCACTTTTTCTATACCAAAGGATGTTGTAGAACAACGCGCCATCGCCGCTGTCCTCACCGATATGGATGCCGAGATCACCGCACTGGCGCAACGCAGAGACAAAACCGTCGCCATCAAACAAGGCATGATGCAGCAGCTCCTCACGGGACAGGTGCGGTTGTTGAAACATGGAAATGAATAGAGATAACGACTTGTGCTAAATAACTTTATGTAAACTATTATTTCACATAAACAGAACGTTACCGGATTCTACGTAGAAACCTTGAAGACTTCAAAAAAGTGATTATAAAACAGATATGAACTTCTAAACACACTATGATCGCTATCTACAAAACATATAGCGTTTGCCTCCATCCTAAATAAAACATAAAGTTGACTGACCACATTATATATGTTAGTATATACATACTAATTTAATTATATTAATCAGTCAAAAACACGAAAATAACCCTTCCTCGAACAGAAGGAGGAGAGAACGGAGGCACAGTTAAAACGAAACCATTAACCGGCACACCCTAACCCAGCGGAAAAAAATATACAACGCAGATTTTTGCGTACAAAAAAAATTAAAGTGCCTTTATGACCAACTCATAGCGAGTAAGCACTAAAAATTCAAAGTCCATGCCGATCTGAAAATGTAACTCACATAATCTCAGCCAGAAAAGCAAATAAATTAGAAGAGAGAAATTACTATGAACATTTGGAACTAAAAAAACTCGTCCTCGCATGAAAATTCTAATTAGCACAAGGCGTTACTATAACACATTTTGGTGTTTTTGCTTGGGTATTTCTGCGTATTTCAAGAAAGTTTTCAGACATTTCCCCACCCCGGAGGGGTGGTATTGCTTCGCAGTGAGAATAGAAAACAGCATATTTAACCTCTTGCACTCCAGCGGAGTGCTATGTAAGTAAATAGATGGCAACTTGGGTTATTATAGTAAAGCCCGAAGATATGTGAACACTCTCGGAAACACAGAACCCCTGTTCCTTGCAGGCGGGGTTTGTAACCCCGCCATTCTTTCGGTGTTCAAGTAATTAGGGGCTTTACTATAATAGGAGGTTACGATGACTAATTTTTTTTCAACACCTGAATTTCCGGATTTTCCGATTGAAGAGCTTGAGGCAGAACTTGAGCAAGAGCATGCTGAGTTTAAATCTGCCATCCAAGAATCATCGCAAAAATTATTAGCACAACTCAAAGATCAGAACCCGGAACTCATGAATGCCAAAATTATTAAATGGAATGATATTCAAATTTCAATAACATTAGCAAGAAAACAACGTGATGGAATTAAGTTAGAGTATCACAGGCAAGTTAAGGATATTGCGCTCAAAGATATATATTCCCAAATAGAAAAGGAACTTGGTCAGCCAATCACACCTGCTGAATTAATTTCTGGTCCTTCTTTTACCTCTTTATCGGAAATTAAAAAATTGGATCAAATAGAGGAGGATTACGAGTTTACTGTTGGCAAAGGGACGCTGAACCACTACCTTACCTGGATAAATGAAAATATTCCTGAAGGCCAAACTACTCGACCCAACATACGAATCTTTGTCTATGCTCCCAGTCGGTATGGAGCACAGATGTCTATCTATGTCGAGTCAAATGGGATGGTATTAATAGACGATATTTTTAAACCACCAACCGTGACATTTGATACAAACGTGGTAATAGAATGGTGGGATAATCAAGATAAAGTTGAATATGTGGAAAAATTATTAGAACTCGGTAAAAAATTTGAAATTGATATGGCAGTAACACGGCGAATTCGCGATGATTTGCTAAAACGATCATCAACTACCGAAATTAACGATCTTCCGAACCTATTAATCCGTGAAATTGGTGCAGTTATGCGCCTTAACAATTGGGAGGCCGGCACTGACACAATAGGTATTACTGAATTCGTGAATTTTATCGGATCAATTGAAAACTCTGATGAATTCAATCACATGAACAAAGATAAACGTCCAGATTGGCGTGACTGGGACCATATTCACACACATTATAGATATGATAGAAATTATTTTCTCACGTGGGATGGTAGAGTCTTACATTTTAAAAAAGCATTTGAAGATTTTGGCATTAAAGTAATGAAACCTGAAGAATACCTTTCACAACATCAATCACTGAATTTTGAAGGATGGGTAAATGAAACAATATCCAATTCTTTACAGAACTAAACTTTGAACATTTTTCAGACATAGCACTCCGCTGGAGTGCAAGAAGGGCCGCAGCCTATCTCTATAGACATATCACGCCTCTGGCGTGAGGAGGTTCATCTACACGGACGTATAAACACAGACACATATAAGGCATCGAAAATGGCATTTGAAAATTAGTCTCCTTGCTCCAGCGAAGCAATATGTGATGCTGCCGTACATAGCACTCCGCTGGAGTGCGTTGGACTTCGATCCGTTTTTTCTATAGACATATCACGCCTCTGGCGTGAGGAAATATCTACAACCTGTTTCTATTCTCGCTGCGAAGCAATATCACGCCTCTGGCGTGAGAAAATATCCACAACATGTTTCTATAAACACATCACGCCTCTGGCGTGAGGAAGGGAAACCTCTGAACGGGCATGTAACCTATAGGCGCGAAGTGTTGAAAATGGATGTCCGAAAATCGCTCTCCTTGCTCCGGCGGAGCAATATGTCTATAGAAAACGGATTGCTAACTGACTGCACTCCAGCGGAGTGCTATGTAAAAAAACATCTACTTTAGAAAAAATCAATACGTCGCCAAAAGTTTTACACACCGGATCCAAGACATAGCACTCCTTCTATTCTCACTGCGAAGCAATATCACGCCTCTGGCGTGAGGAGGTAGTCTCAAAACAGACGTATAATCTATACGCGCAAAGTTTAAAGATGTCCGAAAATCGCTCTCCTTGCTCCAGCGGAGCAACATGTCTATAGAATTGGGATTGCCAAACGGCTGCACTCCAGCGGAGTGCCATGTCACTTTAACCCAAATATGAACACACCACACTGGCGGAACGAGGTTAGAACGAATGGACGCACAACCCCTTGAAAACAAGCATCTAAAAAATCGCTCTCCTTGCTCCAGCGGAGCAATATGTCTATAGAATATTCATGCGTAATCGGCTGCACTCCAGCGGAGTGCTATGTACCTTAACAACTTTTTTGACACACAATAGGCGATGCAGATATAATATACGGAACTTACCGCCATAAATATAACAAACCCTGGAGACACATAAAAACCTATGGCAGATACTTATACCCAACTCTATGTGCATATCGTGTTTTCCGTGAAAGGTAGACACGCACTTATCCCCAAAGAGCACAAGCCGGAGCTCCACAAATACATCACCGGCATCATCACCAACAAAAAACAAAAATTGATTCAAATCAATTCAATGCCAGATCATATCCATATCCTGATCGGAATGACACCCAATGTCACGTTATCCGGTTTAGTAAAAGATATCAAGGTAAATTCGACGCGCTTTATCAATCAAAAGCGTTGGACGGTAGGACAATTTTCGTGGCAAACAGGTTACGGGGCGTTCAGTTATTCACATTCCCAGATCCCCAAGATCGCTACATATATTGAAAATCAGGAGACCCATCATTCAAAACAGACATTCCGAGATGAGTATCTCGCGTTTTTGGAGCATTATGAGGTTGCGTATGATTTGAAATATGTTTTTGACTCGGTCGTAGATACCGCTTCGGAGGAATAACCTAAAGCACAGATTTCTGAGTACATAGCCCTCCGCTACGCGGACGTATAAACACAGACGCATAAGGCATCGAAAATGGCATCTGAAAGATCAGACTCCTTGCTCCAGCGGAGCAATATGTCTATAGCATTGCTCCAGCGGAGCAATATGTCTATAGAAAACGGATTGTCAACCCACTGCACTCCAGCGGAGTGCTATGTGTAAAAATTTTCTAAACTTTAGGAAAGGTAGTTAGTATATGTTTTTTGACCCAGAAAAAGTTCCCGGAGTTGGTCAATTAATTTTAATTGACATTGAGCAAAACGAAACGGTCCGTGGAGAATTTGATAAACTGTTTGAAGACGTGGAGGGATTATCACGCATTTTTTGCGCTGTATTCGCAGAACTTCAAGATGCTTATAGAATATGGGGTATATATGGGCATCCTTATACAAGGGACATTACCCGTTTATCAGGTACGGGGCGAAAGAAGCGTGTTGATTTATTGGCCCTCTGGACAGAAGTTCTGACCTTAAGAACAGTCAGACTCACAGACAAACCTGGACGTCACGAACCCGTATCTGTCCTTCAATTTCTCAATCTTGATTTAGAACCTGATTTAAAAACGAAGGTGGAAGATTTAATAGAAATTGCTGAAAACAAGACCAAACTACTGCGACTAGCCAGAGATCAATTTATCGGGCACAAAGATTTTGATGTAGTAGATGGAGAAATCAACATTCATGAGCTTGGATATACCATACATGATATAGCAGGTGTTTTGGAATCAATCGTTAATATTTTGAAGTGTATCTATATTCATTATAGTGGGAAAGATGATATGGGTTTCACCGCTTACCGTGATGTTGACGACACAATTGAATATTAGGACTGCAATGAGGAAGAATAAAATTACCATTGATAACGTCATGAAAAAATATCGCATGAGCATAGGCGATGTATTGAACGTGCGGGTGATTTACGGCGGCACGGTCACCATCGCACCAGATGAATATTTAGGAGATGTGCACCGCATGGAACGCCCCGATACACCTTGGCCGAAACCTACAAGATGCAACGTTCATTTCAAATCGGTAGACGACGAAGATTATAATAGAGCGATGACGCTGTTTTTGTTTTTTTCTACCGAAGAATTAGAAGCGATCTTGTAGTTTATGAAATGGACATAGCACTCCGCTGGAGTGCGGTAGTTTGCCGTGTATTTTTCTATAGACATATTGCTCCGCTGGAGCAAAGAGGAAAGAAGGGACCGAACTCGCGAATCTGAAATACGAAAAAGCAGATTAAGATGCAGTATAAAAGGATTTGACAAC
>JAJEGI010000086.1 GCA_022819945.1 Candidatus Poribacteria bacterium | reverse complement strand
CGGCACCTCCACTCATTTGTGCTAAAAAGTCTATTCCTGAAGAAGCGGCACCTGCACCAGACCTACCCCCAGTGGGTGCAATTACCCATAGCCATGGCCCCTCTATTTTCGGTCCACCACGGAAACGTAGTATCTTGGGTAACCCTGCCAAAGGTGAGAAGTCGGATATCAAATTATCTTGAAGATATAGGTATTCCAAGTGAATTAAATCTGATAGTGGAGACACGTCAGATATTACGTTATTTTGAAGACCTAGAGATTCTAAACTGATTAATCCAGATAGTGGAGATATGTCCGATATCCTATTGTCGCCGAGAGACAAGGATTTCAAACCTATTAGGTTTGCCAACGGAGTGATATCTGATATTGTATTTGCTTCCAGATTTAATCGTGCCAACCTTTTTAACTCTGCCAGCGGAGCGATATCCGATATCACGTTGTTGTGTAGTTCTAATCGTATCAATCTTTTTAATCCCGCTAACGCGGATATATCCGATATTATGTTGTGTTGAAGTACCAGCGTTTCTAAGTTATTTAAGTTTGCGAGCGCGGAAATGTCCGATATTCCGCTGTTAGGAATTATTAACGTTCTTAAAGAAGTTAAACCTTCCAGGGAAGTGATGTCCAATATCGGGTTGTCGCTTATGTTTATTGATCGCAGTTTGGGTAATGTGGCGAGAGTGGAAAGGTCTGATATAGATGTCTTCCAAGCGTCCAAGGTCTCTAAACTGATTAATTCTGCAAGTGAAGATATGTCAGATACCGGATTGTCATTAATCCCTAACCAATCTAATTTTTTTAAACCCGTGAGAGGGGATAAATCCAATATCACATTATGCGAAATATTCAGCCATCTCAAATTGAATAACCCCGCGAGTGGTGATAGTTCAGTTATCGCGTTGTCCTCTAAATTTAGCCTTTCCAATTTGCTCAAGCCTTCCAGAGGCGATAAATCCAATACTAAGTTGTCTCTAAGCTCTAACACCTCCAGGTTTTTGGCAAATTCAAGACCCGTCAAATGTTGAATACCTGTGTTATTTCCATAAAGTCTTGTCAAAGTTGCCATCTCGTTTTCTGTGATTGGAACCACTTCGGCTTCGCCTTCTTCTGTTTCAATGATGGCATGCAGGGGTCCACTATCTTTGCCAAGAGCCTTTTCAATAACAGTGCGGAGATTGGGATCCGGAATGTCAACGGTCTGTGCTATTGCACTTAGCGGCATTAGGGCGGAAACGGTGAAGCAAGTCAGGATATAAGCAAATACTAAGTGTATCCTGAAAGTACTTTTTGTAATAGCATATTGCGATGTGAAATATTTCATAATTTAAGACATTGACGAATTTTTTAGGACTTATGTACTCCTCCTTACTAAAGTTTGGACAATTTTAAGATAGCTAAAGGTTCTCGAATCAAACACCCTCTTTCGTAGCATAGACTGTGAGTCTGTAGCTCTTTCGTAGCATAAACTTTTAGCTTGGCATCTTTCAAACTCACATCAGACGTTTCCCCGCAGGTATACTGGATTTTTCTACGAGGACCCTCCAGATGAGAAACGTAAAGGAAAGGACATAGACCTTGAAAAATCAACGCACACGCAACACGAATTGTCCAAACTATAGTATAAGTGTAATATTTTTGATTTATCAATAATTATAGCATTTTATATACATTTTGTGAATAAAAAATGGAATAATCAATAAAAAAATGGAATTGAAAGGAAAAAAGAAGGGATAAATTAAGCCGAAACACGCGCCGGTCGCATTCCATTCCCAAGGCTATTTATGCCTTGAAACACAATGCAGGCGCGTGTTCACGGGGGGTGTTTTCGTTGGAGGAGCGTAATTCCCTTCCTACGGAGGGGGAATTTTCTACGCGGTGCTTGCGGGCCCGAAACTCGCGGAAAAATAGACACGCCTTTGAAACGCAATGCCCACGAAACAAGAATTGTTCAAACCTTACCACTTGTGCTAGTTGTTTTCTCGGTGCTTCGTGAATCAATGTTAGGAACGTTTTCTGATGAAACTCAAAGAAATCATTCGCGCATAAGCAAACTCTATGAAAACAAAAGTAACTAGCACAAGGCGTAAACCTTAGAATTTTTTAGGACTTATGTACTCCTTCTTAAAGTCCCGTTACATCAGATTAGGCGGCACATAACGTTTACCGTACATCAGCATAATCCGGTTATGGATAAATTCATATTTCTCAGGGCAACAGGAACGGAGTTTATCAGGATATACGAGATAATATCCGATACTTTCCGCCATATCCTCATTTGGATTTTCCTTATAAGCATAATCCGTTACAAACTCTGATCGTTCTTGAGTCGTTGACCAGCCGGATTCACTTTTTGAATCTTTGTGCCACCCGCCAAGTTTCGTCCAATCCGATTTAAGTTGGTCGTTAAAAACATACGCCCATAAAAAATGTGATTTTTCGTGGGCAATTAGGCGGCGAGTATCATCTACATTATCACGACCAAACAGAGATTCAGCAAACTCAATATAACCGTTACTCGTCCATGCTATACCCGCGCTTCTGACATCATTATCGATTCTACGAACCACATACTTTAATTGCGGTGTTTTATGCAACGCTTGAGGAAATTCTTCAAGTATTGATATGAAAATCATCAAGTCTTCGTTTTCAAAATCCGAATAATGTTCTGCCGTTTCGTCTGTGACACCCTCAGTTAATTCAATATAGGAGGGTATATCTATGCTAATGCCATATCGTCCTTTTAATATAAGCTTTATTGCGGATCTATTTGTACCGTTTTCCGTTATGAATTGCACGACAGCATAATACAGATTCTTGTCCGGTGCCGAAATCTCTTGAGATTCTTCAACAGGAAAGATATTTCTACTAACCGTAACGCGTTTTAACTTATCTTTAAATTCAATCTGAATACCATTTTCTAAGTCATCATCACTTATATTCCATGTAGAAAACTGTAGATTCATCAGATCTGGGGCTATGGTTTCAAAGATTTTTAAAAGCGCAGCAGCGTCTTTTGTCGTCCATGTAGAATCTAAGTAGACAGAATATTTGTCCTGCAACCGTAAAAGCGGATATTTATTTGATGTTTCAGGGGGCAGCGTATAACAACTTGCTTGGACGGTTATGAGCGTAAAAAGAACAAAATTACTGATGATTCGCATTGTCAATTATCCTTAGTACCGTATTGCAATCGAAATGAATCGCTTTTAACAATTTTTGAGTCGATCTGACGTTAATTCACATAGGATTGGATGGGCTCCAACGTTTACCGTACAGCAGCATAATCCGATTATGGATAAATTCATATTTCGCAGGACAACAGGAACGGAGTTTATCGGGATAAATAAAATAGAAGCCAATGCTTTCCGCCATATCCTCATTTGGATCTTCTGTATAAGCGTAATCCGTTACAAACGCTGAACGTTCTTGAGTCGTTGACCAGCCCGATTCACGTGTTAAATCTTGTTGCCATCCGCCAAGTTTCGACCAATCCTTTTTAAGTTGATGATTAAAAACATAAGCCCATAAAAAATGTGCCTTTTCGTGGGCAATTATCTTACGCGTATCATCGCGATGAAAGCGACCCTGAGACGTATCACTATGATGATCGCGAAGGAAAATAGATTCAGCAAACGTTATATAACCGCGACTTATCATTGCAGAACTGATACCTTTTTCTTCCTTATCGACTCTGCGGACTATATATTTTAATTGCGGGGTTTTATGTAATGATTGAGGGAATTCTTCAAGTACGGACATAATCAGCATCAGATCTTCATTTTCAAAATCCGAATAACCTTTGGCTGTGTTGTTTTTCGTACGCGAGGGTAACGCAGCATGAGAAGGCACATCTATACCATACCTTGTTCTCATTATCAATTCTATTGCGGATCTGTTTGTCCCGTTATCTGTTATGAATTGAACGACAGCAGAAAAAAGATGTTTCTCCGGGGACAGTATTTCTTCAGATTCTTCAGTTGGAAGCGCGCGCCTACTAATCGTAACGTGTGTTGACTTATCTTTAAATTCAATCTTAATACCGTTTTCTAACTCATCATCACTTATATTCCATGAAGAAAACTGCGGATTCAGAAGATATGGATCTATGGATTCAAAGACTTTTAAAAGCGCAGCAGCGTCTTTTGTCGTCCATGTAGCATCTAAGTAGATAGAATATTTTTCCTGCAACCGTAGGAGTGGATATTTATTTGATGTTTCAGGGGGCAGTGTATAACAACTCGTTTGAAGAATTATGAGTAATAAAAAGAGAACGGCAGAACTGAAGGGCAAATTAAAAGACGCGCAACTTGAAACGAAGTGGAACGGTTTTGCTTGGGGTTCTTTGCTTGGGTGTTTCTGCGGATTTCTGCGGATTTCTTCAGATATACTGAATGGGACCCTCAACTTAACGCGCCCAGCCAACCAAACCCCAAGGAAACTTAAAAAAATTCGCATCGTCAATTATCCTCAGTGCCACGTCGTAACCGGAACGGATCGCTTTTAGCAATCTCAGTAATGAGTACCGAACTTCTGTAACCTTCAACTTCAAGTTGCGCAACGATCCGATCAATAGTCGGTCGGTCGTAATATTCCAGTCCTCTCCCCAAAGCATACGTCAACATCTTTTCCGCCAAACAACGAACAAATTGTTGTTTCCTGTCCTTAAGAATCTGCTTCAGGTCCGTTATACCATTGAAAGAGGTGCCATCCGGCAATACCGCTGTTGTATCAATCTCCAATTCACCCTCTTTGGTCCGAAACGCTCCAATTGCATTATAGTTTTCGAGTGCGAACCCGATCGGGTCCATTTTGGCATGGCAGTTGGCACACGCGGGGTCTTCTCGATGCTGTTCAAGACGTTCCCGCAAAGTGGTTCCGATAATAGCATCGTGATCCTCTTCCAATTCAGGGACATCCGGTGGCGGTGGTGGCGGCGGTGAACCGAGAATCTGCTCTAACACCCAACGTCCTCGTTTTACGGGTGACGTACGGGTCGGATTGGAGGTCACTGTCAGCACGCTGGCGTGTGTCAGTACACCACCGCGTGAGGCACCCTGCACCGCAACCCGCCGAAACGCTCTACCCTTAATCTTTTCGCCACCCGGTACAGTTTTCTCCTGATACATCCAGTTCCCCTTGGTGTCAGCAATCCCGTAGTGGTTCGCCAATTCTTGATTGAGGAAGGTGTAATCTGCATCAAGTAGATCAAGCACGCTGCTGTCTTCACGAAAGATTGATTCGAGAAAGAGTTCTGTCTCCTTCAACATCGCTGCACGCAATCTGCGACCAAAGGTCGGAAATCGTTCAGAATCGGGAGTAACCGTTGCGATGCGTTGGATCTGCAGCCATTGTGAACCGAAGTCGCTTGCCAATTCCGCCGCCTTCGGATCCGCTAACATCCGTTTAACTTGTGCTTCGAGATTCGCGGTCAACTGGTTTTGCGATGCGAGTTCAAAGAGTTCATCATCCGGCATACTCCGCCACAAGAAATAGGAGAGCCGCGATGCGAGTTGAAATTCATCAATCGCGTATGGCTCCGGACCTTGCGGACGGTCATCTAACTCCAATCGGAATAAGAACTTAGGCGAACAGAGGATAACCTTGATCGCTTGTTGGATCCCTGCTTCCCATTTTTCGCCATCCGCTTGGATTGATTCCACAAACTGTACGAGTTCTTCCACTTCAGTTTCAGTCTGCGGACGACGATAGCCCCGGCGAAGCAGACGCGTCAACACTTCACGCGTCTGCTCCACTTGCGGAATGTCCGGTGTACATGCCAAGATTTCGAGTTGGGTATCAGGACGAGTATCCAACGGACCTTCTGCCCAAAGCGTCCGAATCTGTAGTTTCGCAGACGGGGCGCCTTCCGTCGGTTTAACCATCGCAATCCCTGCTTGTTCAATGTTCGGGATGCCCGTAACATGCACCTTAACTGTCTGATTTTTCTTCGGGTCGCGGGAGGTAATCTCAAAGGTTTTTAGAATCTTGATCTTGTTATCGGCTGCTGGGTCCACGCCGACCAATCGTGCAAGTTCTTCTGGCGGAGATACTTCCTCTAATGCTTCACCTTTAATAAATAGCGCGATTTCAACAGGCGTTTGACGTTCAGTCTCGGTGTCAGGGTTTTCATCATCAGTCTCAGCCTCGGTGTTAGTGCTTTCATTGTCAGGTTCAATGTAGAGTGTCGCGCGATAGATGATTTCTTCCTCGGGGAACATTTTGAAAAAGGCCGCACCTGTCGTAAAAGGACCAGATTTCCACGCCTCTGTAGCCGTTGGGTCGAGTAATCGGAAACGTGTATCAGGCACATCATCGTGGCGTGGATTGAGGCGTGAGCCTCTTTGGTAGCGTTTGGATGGCGGCGGCGGTTCCACTAAAATCACACGCGTCGCAATGGCTTCCGCCGCTTCGAGATAGCGTTCCATCAGCAGCGGCGACATCGTCAGCACATCACCGATATTATCAAATCCGTGTCCTACGTCATCCGCTGGGAAGTTTTCGGTTGGATCGAAATCAACACCGAGCAGATCTCGAACGGTATTTTTGTATTCGACTTTATTAAGACGGCGCACCGTGATACGTCCAGGATCCGGCTTAGCCGTGCGATCCGCGTGTTCAAAAATCGCCTCAATATGCGCAACAAAGGTGTCAGATTCTTCAATCGTTGGTTGATGCTCACTCTCCGAGGGTGGCATCTGCCCCGTCGTTAACATATCAAGGACCCGGTCCCAGACATCGCGATTCTCAATCAACGAATGGTTATCCCTAAAGGCATCGAGCGCGAGTTCTGCAGCAGGTTCATCGCCAGCATGACAGTCAAAACAGAACTGTTTCAAGAATGGGAGACCCTCTTGTGCAAAACCAGAAGGTGTCTCTTCACCCGGCTTGGCGGCGAAGGCAATGAGGATCAATACTAAGGTTAAACAGAGACATTGTAAGATGTGATTACGCGAAATCATTGATAGACTCCACAAGATACAGAATAGGGTTTATTTGCTCATGGATAATTGCCTGTATTTGTTTATGGCTTGGTTAGCGTATAGAGTGATAATAACCCAAGTTGCTACTAACAGGTTTTGCATACTTCAGAAAGGTTTTCGTCTTTTTCCACACCCCAGAGGGGTGATATATCTATAGAAACCGACGTATTTAACTCTTGCACTCCAGCGGAGTGCTATGTGTATAAATAGGTGGCAACTTGCGTTAATAATACCACAACTTTTTACGTAAAGTCAAGCAAAAGGTGAAGTATGTCCAGGATCATTCAATTGTCCATTTTTCGATCGAATTTTCACCCCCAGGCCCGGTAGGTTCGGTTTTGCGGCGTACACGCCCAAATGCGACGTGCATTCCTAACCGAACTATAAGTGTCAATTTTAGGAAAATAACTGCCTCAGTTTCCCCAGGCCCGGTAGGTTCGGTTTCCTAACCGAACCGGATTTTACGCGGAAACCTTGAAGACTTCAAAAACCTCTTGAATCCCGTAGGGATGCAGTATTTATAGAAAGGACGTTTGAAAGAAGGTTCTAACCCTATAAGGGTGGCATGTTTATGGCATCTATAGGGTTTTGGACATTTGTGAGGTTGGACGGTAGTTTTAAAAGAAAATGCCCTGACCGGGTGGTAGGGCGGTGGTGTTTTTCAGACTACAAAAATTATAGCGTCTCTAATCTTTTCATAATTCGGGACTTAAGTTCTTCGTCTCCTGCCTTCTCTGCCAAATCCAATGCTGCCTGATAATCTCGCTTAGCATCATTAGCACGCCCCAACTTACTTTTGGCAATACCCCGGTTGGTATAAGCTCTCGCATTGTCTGGATTTAGACGAATAGCCGTATCATAATCAGAGATAGCGGCTTCAGGATGCCCTAAATTACTCTTCGCTACCCCTCTGTTGTTGTAGGCATTTGCATTATTAGGATCCAGACGGATAACCGTATCAAAATCTGAGATAGCTTCAAAATGTTGTCCGATATCGTCCTTCGCATTACCTCGATTGTTGTAAGCCTTTACATAGTCAGGATCTAAGCGGATTGCCTCATTAAAGTCGGAAATAGCGGCTTCAGGATGTCCCAAGGAGCCTTTTAAAATAGCCCGATTGTAATAAGCACTTGCATCGTCAGGATTTAACCGGATAACCGTATCAAAATCTGAGATAGCTTCAAAATGTTGTCCGATGTCGTCCTTCGCATTACCTCGATTGTAATAAGCACTTGCATGGTTAGGATCTAAGCGGATTGCCTCATCAAAGTCGGAAATGGCTTCAGAATCTTGTCCGATTTTTCTTTTCGCATTGCCCCGTTTAAAATAGCCAACAGCAAGGTTCGGATTTAGTTCAAGTGCTTTATCATACGCCGAAATAGCGGATTCATAGTCTTTTTGATCATAGAAGGCATTGCCTTTATCAAGATGGCTTTTAGCAGATTCGGCATTGCTATTTGTGTTGTTAACGTTTTCCATTAGGCTTTCTCTTCTGTGGGAGGAGAATAGTTTTTTAGCTGCTCTAATAACTCTTCTCCCTCGGAGAACCCCGATGACGAGGTTGAGGTGGAAGCTGCTTCGCGCTCATTCATTTGTGTGGGGTCAGTAGAAGCAGTTTCGTCTTGATTCTCCTGCGCGGCTTGGGTAGAAGTGGTGTCGCTCTCATTATTTTGTAAGACTTGTGTAGGATTTGATTCGCTCTGGTTTACTTGGTTAGTGGTAGAAACAGCCTCACGAGCTTCCGATTCGCCAGCTTCATAACCTTCTGCATAACCCTGCTTTCTGGCTTCTTCGGCAGCTTCCCTAATTTGTTTTTCTTTCCACTTTGTGTACCAACTTGAAAGTAACATAATACGACCATTGCCTCCTATTCAGTTAAGTCGTCTCCAGAGTCTTGAGCCTGTTGTCGAGCTGCATAGCCTTCTGCATAACCTTCTGCTCTTGCTGCTTCAATTGCTGCTTTGACCGCTTCCTCAAAGCGTTTCTTTTTCCAATCTATGTATAATCTTGAAAGGAAGACGATGAGGTCAATACCTCCTACAAGCGCAGCTACCGAAGCCCCCGCCACAGCGATAGATCTCGAAATATCGGTCAGAACATCTTGGACAGATGGGTGTCCGCGCCATCCCTCTCCTATCTCGTACCTTACTGCTTTTATACTATAGCCAATAAAAAGGATAGAACCGAGGAAAAGACCAATACCGGTTTTACCGTTTTCCCATAAATTACGCCAAAAGCCACTTTCTTTTTTCAAAATGCCCTCCACAAGGTGTACTAAAAAATACCATATTAAGCATTTACCTGTCAAGTGAAAAAATGTTATTATGCTAAACCATTCAGTTTTCTCTTAGCAGGATCTCCGAATTCCGATTCCTTCTTCTGTAGGATCAATCTTCCGGTAGCGATTCTCTCACAAAAATAGATAGAACATTGAAAACCAAATGGCTCTACTGAATGACTCCGAAATTTGCTTTTTTAAGGCGGGTTTGCTAAAATGGTAGCACTCTTAAATCGTGATAGGGGGTCTATAGCCATGAACCAACACGAACAAGAAGCGATTGTAGACGCAGACGCATTGCAAAGCGTCTGCAGCCAACTTTACCAAGAAGTCGGTGTAGCCAAATCGGATGCGGATACCATTGCCGAAATGCAAGTCCTCATGGACTTACGCGGCGTTCATTCGCACGCAACACGCGGCCTACCCGGTTATGTCCGAGGCATCATCAGCGGGAATATTAATCCCAACCCACAACTCCAGACGCTTGAAGATAACCCCGCCTCTGTTCTATTGGATGGCGACCGCGGGTTAGGACATCTCGTCAGTATCCGTGCGATGAACCTCGCTATCGAAAAAGCGAAGGCTGCCTCAATTGGCGTGGCTATCGTTCGGAATAGCAATCACTTCGGGGCCGCCTCAAGTCACGCCATGCGAGCACTTCCACACGATATGATCGGCTTCGCAACGACCAACGGACTCGGTGTAAATGTCGCTGTTTTCGGGGCAAGGAGCGTCTCGATCGGCAATAACGCGTTTTCCTATGCCATCCCTGCCGGCGAGGAACCGCCGATTGTGTTGGATATGGCATGCGGTGCTGCTGCCGCCGGACGGATCGGAACCGCAAGGCTATACAAAGAAAAAATCCCGTTGGGCTGGGCACTCGACGCAGACGGCAACGAAACCGAGGATCCAGGACAAGTCGCCGCTATTCTACCCGCCGCAGGTCCAAAAGGTTCCGCACTTGCAATCGTGATGGATGTTTTATGCGGCCCGTTGAGCGGTGGATTGATGGGCATCAACAAACGGTTTCAGCCGGGAGATACGCCCCTCGAAAAACGCGTATCAGGACACTTTTTCTTCGCAATTAACATCGCCAATTTCACCCCTGTTTCAGAGTTCAAGGCTGAAATCGATCGGCAAATTCAGATGACGCGTCAAGCCACCCCACGCGCCGGTTTTACCCGCGTCACACTACCCGGTGAGATTGAGTCGGAATTAACGCAAGAACGCCTCGCAAACGGGATACCCCTTCACAAGGAACCGTTGCGAACACTTGAACAACTCGCGGACGAGTTAGGTGTCGAAATTCCGTGGGACAAGCAGTAAATTTTCTGCTTGCAATCGCGACCTATATCCGTGTAGAATTGGCGTTGTCTTACAATTCAATTGCCAATGCTACACGGAGAAACCCTATGCCGACACTTAATATCAAACCCACACATAAACCTATCAAAAACTACTACGCAGAACTTGAAGCATACACGAAAATCGGCGCGGAACACGAAGGCGCAGTCCGAACCGCATTCCAAACGCTCCTCCAACACTATTGCCGACAAGCAGACCTCCTCCTTGTCTGTGAAAAGACACGCTACACAAAAACGAACAGACGCATCCAGTTAGATGGCGAAGTCGTTGATGCTTTCGACTTACCCCATGGACACTGGGAAGCAAAAGATACACACGACGATCTACTGACCGAAGCGCGGCGAAAATCGGAAGCAGGGTATCCTTTTAAAAATATCATTATTCAATCCCCGACACGCGCACTCCTCTATCAGAACGACCTCCTCCGCCTTGACCGCGACCTGACAGACCCAAAGAATCTTATTGAGCTACTAAACACCTTCTTTGCCTATCAAGAGGAAAACATCGTCGATTGGTATGCCGCAGTAGAGGAGTTTCGGGAGAAGGTACCGGTGCTGGGCCGCGGTGTCGCACAGCGCGTTGAGACCGAGATGCAGGATAACCCGTTGTTTCGGCAAGCCTTTACGAATTTTCATCAGCAGTGCCGAGCCGCTATTGACCCAAACCTCACCGAAGCACAGGTTGAAGAGATGCTGATCCAACACCTCCTCACCGAACGGATTTTCCGCACGGTCTTTGACAATCCCGATTTTACCAACAGAAACATCATCGCCCAAGAAATTGAGAAGGTAATCCAGGTACTTACGCAGCGTTCCCCAAGCCGTTCCGAGTTCCTGCGTCCCCTAAATCCGTTCTACATTGCGATTGAGAAAACCGCTGCGACTATCACCGATTTCTCACAAAAACAGTCGTTTTTGAATACGGTCTACGAGCAGTTCTTTCAAGGCTTTTCGGTGAAGGTTGCCGATACGCACGGCATCGTTTACACGCCACAACCCATCGTAGATTTCATGGTGAAAAGTGTTGAATATGTTCTTAAAACCGAGTTCGGACGCTCACTTTCGGATATGGGGGTTCATATCATCGATCCGTTTGTTGGCACCGGTAACTTTATCGTGCGCCTCATGCAAGAAATTCAGGGCAGACGGCTACCACAGAAATATCGAAAGGAACTGCACTGTAACGAGGTGATGCTCCTTCCGTATTACATCGCCAATCTCAACATTGAACACGCTTATTTTGAGCGGACAGGCAGCTATGAACCCTTTCCGCATATCTGCTTTGTGGATACGTTTGATACGATTGATTTAATGGATGCCCCCGAACAGACCGGACGGTTTTCCTTTTTCACACCGGAGAATACGCTTCGGGTTGAGGAACAAAGAGAGACACCAATGTTCGTCGTTATCGGCAATCCGCCCTACAATGCAAGTCAGGACAACGAGAACGATAACAACAAAAACCGGCGGCATGTAGCGGTTGACACGCGGGTACGGAACACGTTTGCAGCGGACTCCAGTGCACAACTGAAAAACAAACTCTATGACCCGTACGTTAAAGCCTTCCGATGGGCAATGGACAAACTCGGTGATGAGGGGATTGTCGCCTTCGTGACGAACAACAGTTTTATTAACGCGCAAATGTTTGATGGCATGCGAAAGCACCTCTCCGAGGAGTTTGACACGCTCTATATTCTGGATTTAGGTGGTAACGTCCGTCAGGGACAATCGGGGGATGCGAATGTGTTCGGCATTCAGGTCGGCGTAAGTGTCAATATCTTCGTCAAAAGTAGCAGGCACAGTCCCTGTGCCGTGACCGCTGAAGGTATTTCGCGTATTCTTTACAATGACGAAGCTGCCGAACGCAATAAAGCACGTACCTTTGCGTTCCTTGACGAAAACCAGCATATCGGTAATATAGAATGGCAGATGCTGACTCCTGATAAACGGCATACATGGCTCACGGCGGATCTCCACACCGATTTTGACACTTTCATTCCGATGGGGAGCAAAGTAGCCAAGTCAGCGCGGAGTGATGTGAAAGATGCAATTTTCAAAACTTATAGTGTTGGTGTGCTAACCGCCCGCGATGCCTGGGCTTATAACTTCAACCGAGACGCGCTCGCCGACAATATGCAAGCGATGATAGAATTCTATAATTCAGAAACCTCTAAATGGGAACGGCGTATTGAACGAACTCAAACTGTTGACGAATTTGTCTCAACTGACAGCAGAAAAATAAAATGGACAGATCGACTCAAGGCGGAACTAACAAAGGGCAAATTAGTAGAGTTTACACAGGAACAGATAAGAAATTCTTTCTATCGTCCATTTACAAAATCCAACCTCTACTTTGACAAATTGATGAACCAGAGAACTTACGTGTTCCCATCTATTTTTCCGACACCTGAGACTGAATTGGATAATCGTGTGATGTGGCTTAAGGTCGGACAACAGTGGCCAATGTTTGCATTAATGGTGGATAAAATTCCTGAAGCCCTGCCACAAGGAGCTTCTCAATGCTTCCCCTTCTATACCTACGATGAGGATGGCACAAACCGGCGCGAAAACATCACGGATTGGGCGTTGACGCAGTTTCAAAAACATTACGCAGATGACACCATCACCAAATGGGACATCTTCCATTATACCTACGGATTACTGCACCATCCCGATTATCGCGAGCGGTATCAAGAAAATCTCAAACGAGACTTACCACATATCCCCTTTGCCGAAGACTTCTGGACGTTAGCAAAGGCAGGCGAGCGGTTAGCAAACCTCCACGTCACCTACGAATCTCAACCCGAATACGATAAACTTGAGCCGATTGAAACACCGGGCATGCAAGTCAATCTGCGTGTAGAACGAATGAAATTCTCCAAAGACAAAACGCAGTTGAAATACAATGACTTCCTCACATTGGAGGGCATCCCTCTTGAAGTATTTGAATATCGGTTGGGGAACCGGTCTGCATTGGAGTGGGTCGTGGATCAATATCGTGTGAAGGTAGACAAACGGAGCGGCATCAAGAACGATCCGAATCGCGAGGAAGATCCCGAGTATATCCTCCGTTTGATTGGACAGGTGATTACCGTTAGTTTAGAGACGGTAGACATTGTAAACGGTTTACCTGTATTGTAGCAGGGGTATTTAGTTTTAACGTGAGTTTGATAAATAAAAGTTTATTTTTTGTATAAAGAGAACCCTTTTGGTATAATGAAGTATCCAACCTTCAACCCAAAGGAGTTCTCTGATGAGTATTGTATCACTTTTCTGTAGAATAGACGACTTTTTTTT
>JAJEGI010000143.1 GCA_022819945.1 Candidatus Poribacteria bacterium | reverse complement strand
TCAAGGTGTGCTGCACCGCAACGAAGCAACGGGAACGCTGACCGGTTTGTCGCGCGTCCGGCAGATGTGTCAAGATGACGCACACAATTTCGTTACAGAGGACCAAATTGCCGATGAATATGAACGGATCCTTGGGCTTTTTCAGCGAATTTATGGCACTTTCGATTTGCCGTTCCGATGCGATTTAAGTACACGGAACCCCGAAAAATTTATGGGGGACGTGGACGTTTGGAACCGTGCTGAGGCGATACTTGAAGATGTCCTAAAAAACAATCAGGTTGAGTATACCGTTGATCCAGGGGAAGCGGCATTCTACGGACCGAAACTCGATTTTCAAATCCGGGATTCTCTGAATCGGGACGTACAGTGTGCCACCGTGCAACTCGATTTCCAACTCCCTGAACGATTTGATCTGATCTATGTCGCATCCGACGGATCCGAAAAACGACCGGTCGTTATCCATCGTGCGATTTGTGGGAGTTTTGAACGGTTCATCGCAATGCTCATTGAACATTATGCAGGCGCATTTCCGACGTGGCTCTCTCCTGTCCAGTGTGTTGTGATGACGATTAGCCAACGTTTCGTTGACTACGGTAGAGAGGTCGAACAACTTTTATTCCAAAAGGGGTGTCGTGTTACGCTCGATAACAGCGACGACAAGATCGGCGCCAAAATCCGCCAAGCCCGTTTGCAACGCGTTCCGTATATGGTGATTATTGGTGGACGTGAAGAAGAGAGTCGCACCGTCAGCGTCCGCAGTCGTGATGAGGGGGACATCGGCGCGATGGCACTTGATACCTTCGTTGACAAAATTGTTCAGGAAACCGACTTAGACTTTTAATTCTACCTCGCGGAGGAACAGCATGAGAATGACTAATGAAGTACCATCACGTCGTTCTGCCGCAAGGTAAATTTATAGTAAAGCCCGAAAATACGTCAACACTTTAGCAAACACAAAACTCTCTCCTCGCTGGCGGGGTTTGATGAAGTTTAAAAAAATAAATCGGTAATTCCATGTTCCCCCAGGCCCCGCAGGTGCGGTTTGGAACCGCACCGGACTTCGATCAAAAATTACCGAATTAATAAATTAATCTTCATTAACCCCGCCAATCTCAGGTGTATAATTAATTGTGGGCTTTACTATAAAACCAAAAAGGAGTATTTCTAATGTATAAGATGATGGTAACCAAACCTGTCGGATATAGGCTAATGATCTGCGCTGCCCTGATTGGAGTCATCGTTTTTAGCAGCTGCAGTTCCTCTAAACAGGTCACCCGTGTTGATGCTGACACGACGATTGATCTGTCAGGACGTTGGAATGACACAGATTCGCGTATGGTAGCCGATGAAATTATTGGCGACTGCTTGACGCATCCATGGATTAACGACCACGGGATAAGCACGGGGGATAAACCTGTCGTGATTGTCGGCGGGATCCGAAACAAGAGCATGGAGCATATCGCTGTCGCTACATTTATATCCGATATTGAGCGTGCTTTTATTAATTCTGGAAAAGTCCGAACTGTCTCCAGTTCAAGTGAGCGTGGCGAGATTCGTGAGGAACGCGCCGATCAAGGGGAATTCGCTGCCATCGAAACCGTGAAACGGATGGGACGAGAACTGGGGGCTGACTATATGATGACCGGTGAAATCAATACCATTGAAGATCGAGAAGGCGGCGACCAAGTTGTCTTTTATCAGACAGACCTCACCTTGACGAACATCGAAACCAACGAGAAAATCTGGATCGGTCAGAAGAAAATTAAGAAGTTTATCGGACGCGGTAAGTTTAAACTGTAGGACGTTCGCGACACCTCTGTTTGGGCGGGCCCCCGTGCCTGCCCATCGTTATTCATCTCAAACCTACGGAGACCGATGATCAAAACACTCCCTTTTCTGCTTATTATTGCCCTGATCATAGGCTGTGCAAGCTACAAGTTTCAAGAAGTCATAGCACCGTTGGAGACAGGCAAGCCAGAAAATGCCTATACCTATCTTCAAAAACATGCACCGAAAAATCCAGATATCCCTTACCAATTTGAGTTAGGACTCGTTGCACACTATGCTAACCTCTTCGCGGAGAGCAGTACAGCATTTGACATAGCAGGAGATATTGCAGAGGACCGTTATACCAAAGAATTAAAAAAAGAGATAGGCTCCTTGATCACCACCGATAAATTGCGTCCATACGCCGCCACGCAGTATGAACGGCTTTTGAGCCACTACTATCGCGCACTCAACTACGTCTATCTAAACCAATTAGATGGTGCATTGGTAGAATGCCGTCGCGCTACGGCACTCATCAACTATTTCAAGGGTGAAGACGAGAAATACGATTTCTTCGGAACCGGCTTTCTTTCATATCTTTCAGGTATGTTTTTTGAAGCCGCAGGTGAGTGGAATAATGCCTTGATTTCTTACAAACAGGCAGCCGAATATTATAAAAACGCCTCAGAGAAAACCAGCGTGAAAATGCCGCCTGACATCGGCAATGCCCTTGTCCGACTGACGCGCAGACTTGGATTTAGGGATGAATTTGAACGCTACCAGAACCAGTACGGTGAACCGCCATCACATCCTGAAAATACCGGCGAGTTGATCCTTTTTTATGAAAGCGGCTATGTCCCCTCGAAAGGTCAAGAGGCTCTCATGTTTCCTATCTTCAAGACAGACGATGTGGAAGATAAAGAGTTTGTACCGACGCTCATGAAACGCGAGGGAATGGCTTATGAAGAGGTGAAATTAGAGTATCTCCTGCGCGTGGCAATCCCAGCAATCGACTCACATCGCCCACGCTTCAGTGGCATTAGAGTCGCAGTAGGAGAAAATCAGGAGAACGGCGTACTTGTTGAAGATGTAGAAAACATCGCGATTGAAACCTTCAACGCACAACGTCCTATGATTCTTTTACGAACATTACTGCGTGCTGTTGGGAAATACTTACTCACCCGACAGGCCAATAAGAAACATGAGGCCTTAGGACTCCTTACGAACCTTGCGGGTGTTTTAACAGAGCAGGCGGATACGCGTTCTTGGCAGACACTTCCGAATCAGATTTTTATCGTGCGGATGCCGCTCCCCGCAGGCACGCATACCCTCAACCTCTCCTTTTTCGACGCGAACGGACAGGTCCACGGAAGTCAGTCCGTGCAAAATATTAAAATTGATGCAAATCGGATAACCTTTTTGAACCACCGAACTTATGAATAAACTTCTCCAGATCGCGATATAGTAGTAAAATCCGAAAATATGTTTACACTTCGCCCCTCGTAGGGGCTGGGTTACCCAGCCCCTACGAACCTACCGCGTGCGCAAATAATTATGGGATTTACTAAGACAAAAACATGCAACGCATTTATTTAGACTACAACGCCACAACACCCCTCCGTTCCGAAGTCCGAGATGCCATGATGCCGTATCTCACTGAGGCATTCGGTAACGGTTCCAGTATCCACGCCTACGGACGCGAAGCACGCACTGCTATCGACACCGCACGCGAGCAAGTCGCAGAACTCATCGGTGCCAAAAGTCCGAGCGAGATCATTTTTACGGGAAGCGGCACCGAGGCAGATAACCACGCCATCAAAGGGTTGACTGAGTTAGAAAAGAGCCGCGGCAAGGGCAACCATATCATTACCTCCTCCGTAGAGCATCACGCCGTTTTACATACCTGCCAGTATTTGGAGCAACGCGGTTTTGAAATAACCTATCTTCCTGTTGATAGACACGGACGGATTGACATTGAACAACTCCGTAATGCAGTCCGCGACACTACAATACTTATCTCCATCATGCACGTCAACAACGAGAACGGCACCATCCAACCGCTTGTGGAGATTTGTGAGATCGCACAAGAGCATGAGATCCCGTTCCATACCGATGCCGTGCAGTCAGTCGGCAAATTAGACATGGACGTTCAGGCACTTGGAGTGAACCTTCTCGCGTTTTCCGGACACAAAATTTACGCACCAAAAGGTATCGGTGTCCTCTACATCCGCCGTGGCACCCGGCTCGCAAACCTCGTCCACGGTGGCGCACATGAACGCAACCGTCGCGCTGGATCCGAGAATGTCCCCGCGATTGTTGGACTTGGTGTCGCTGCCGAACTCGCGCAACAGGAGCAGGACATTTATGCACAGCATCTCAATGCCTTAACCCACCAGCTGCGCGAAGGCTTAGATGCGCATATTGATAGGCTGCACTATAACGGACACCCTGACCACTGCGCGCCCGGCACACTCAATGTCTCTTTTGAAGATGTGGAGGGTGAAAGTCTTATCCTGCGGTTGGATATGGAAGGGATCTGTGTTTCGACGGGTTCGGCGTGTACCTCCGGTTCTATGGAGCCGTCGCATGTCCTCGCCGCGCTCGGTTTACCCCCGCGTTTGGCACAAGGGACTGTCCGTTTTTCCCTCGGTAGGAACACAACCGAAATAGAGATTGATACAGTCATCGCCAAGTTACCCAAAGTCATCCAACAGATGCGCACCTTATATAGAGGATAGGAGTCCGAAAGCGATGAAAGAAAAAGTTGAAGTTAAAAAAAAACAGTGCCAACTTATTCAAGGATTCGGGACTTCCCAACCCAGAAGAATTCATGAAAGACCGGTTTGTCTCAATAATCCGGAACGTTTTAGTCGAACGTGGACTTGGACAGTACGAAGCAGTAGAGATTCTGGAGATTAGTGAAGCTGAGTTTGCTGCACTACAAGCGGAGGGATGTCCCGATTTTTCGCTTGATTGCTTGCTTTTACTATTAGAAAAGTTGGGACTCTACATTGAGTTTGTTGCACACGAAATACCCGTTGGTGCAACATCTAAAGGGTTTCGCATTTCAACACTGTTTTAAAAAAAATCAAAATTTGGCATAAAAACACCGAAGAAAGAAATTGATTTGATTCGTAGGCGTTTAAATCGTACTGAGGAACATGCCTTACAGGAGAGTGAGAATGAATAAAGAAAAAATTGAAGTTGAAAAAAGCAGCGGTAACATCTTCAGAGATTTGGAGCTCCCCGACCCAGAGGAACACCTTGCAAAATGCCGCCTTGTTTTTATCATTGATGACATTATAACCAAACGTCGACTGAGACGCAGCAAGGCAGCTAAGATTTTGGGCATCCGTAAATCTGAACTTTCCGACCTTTTGGACGGCCTGTTTCGTGACTTTTCGATGACTGCCCTGTTTTCAATGCTTGAAAAGTTAAACCACGAGATTGAAGTTGTTGTCCACCAAAAACCTGCCGATCCCTTACCTACAGAGGCCCCCCTCTCAACTTCTACCGACAACCTACGAAAAGATTCCGTTACCGGTCCTTAATGGCAGCATATTTGTACAAATACCGCAAATAGCCCGTTTTTGTGCAATTTAAAAAGGCATCTGTCCCTTTTCGGGCAGTTAAACCGCGTATTACCCCCAAATCCACCGTTTTCGCATTGGCACGGAAATTGCACCTACCGCAGCAATATCATTTTTGGAGGTAATCACGAATGCGTACCAAAAGAACCTCAAGTGCCTTGTTGACTTCCTTGGGACTCCATCTTGTGTTAGCGTTCCTCGCGGGGATATATCTAATCACGCAAACGCCGCATTTCCAAGGGGTTATAGATGCTGAAATCCTTCGACCTACGAAACCACCGAAACCTACCATAAAGGTGCCTATTATCAAACCCCCTATTAAACCGACTGTTCCAACGCGAGATACAGTTGTTGTTGAACAGGTCCCGACAAAACCGCGTGTAACACTCGTGTTTGACGATGAATACATTTTCCAACCGCGTACGGTCCTTGAATTTTCAAATCAGACTGTTAAAGTCAGTGCACCGATTAACCCGAATGTACCCAAAGTGGTCACACCGAATGCGTCGGCACCGCCATCTGTTACACCGACAAATCTACCGGTATCAGATGCGCCCGATGCCGTGACCACCTCAGCACCCGTGGCAAGTGTCCCCTCCGCTGCACCCACTAAAATTGAGCGCGGTGCCGCTCGCAGCCCAGTGCAAGTAAAAGTGACTTTTGAGCGTCCACCCGGTCTTGCTATGGTTCAACATGTTGGGGTCGTAAAGAGTGGTATTGATGCTGTTGATAGAAAAATCAACATCGGTTTCCACGAGGTACCACCGCTACCCAGAGGCGAGATCGGTGGGCACGTTATCGGTAATGGGAAAAACATCCGCGGCGTATTCCGTTTCACACGGGTCCGGCACAGTCTCTCTGACTGGTGGGCGGATGCATCTTCTCTTAACGCATTGACGCAGTGGCTCAACGAACGTACGAAAATCAAGACCGATATGAACGTTGAAGGCGGCGCATTGAAACTTACCGACGCCAATCTGCTCAAAGCACCACTCGTTTTCATGACCGGACACGATCCGTCTCTCGTCCGTTCCCGGAACTTGCTCGGACGACAATATGGTGGCGGTAAAATGGATGGTCGTCTCACCGAAGCCGAAGCGGCTGGACTGCGTCGCTACCTCGTCGAAAAAGGCGGATTCCTCGTCTTTGATGACTGCGGCGTGAACGCACCCGCACAGGCAATGGTGCGCCTCTTCCTCGCACAGATGCGTTATGTCATGCCTGAATATCAGATTGAACGGATTGCCAACGATCATGAAGTTTACAATAACTTCTATGAAATGGGGGGCCCGCCCGTCGGGTTCGACATCTTCTGGTGGGGCACACGACCACCGAAACGGAATTACCTCGAAGGGATTTCTGTTGGGGACAAATTGTCCGTTATCGTTGTCCGTCGCGACTATATGTGCGCGATGGAGTCCGTGAGTCTGCCAACGCGGAGTGTCCACTATTCACCCGGAGTGTATCGTTTCATGACGAACGTCGTGGTGTATGCGTTGACACACGGTCAAATTTCTGATTACTCCGGTTATGTACCTGAAAACGTATTAGCCAAAAAAGAACTTCCGACACGCGCACCCCAAGCCGCACGGGTCGGTAACTTTGAATAGTGTTTTGTATGTAAAGGCAGTTAGAACCCCTTACTTTATTCAACGTTGTTCAGTTACCTACTCTGGGTGACTGAACAACTTTATTTCACATTGGTACGGAAATTACATTTACGCCAACAAGTCTATCTTTTGGAGGTGATGACAAGTGCGTGTGAAAAGAACTTCAGGGGCCTTGATGACTTCTGTGGCACTTCATCTCGTCATAGCAATCGTTACGGGTATTTATCTGATCACACAAACGCCACGATTTCAAGAGCTTATCGGTGTCGAAATGCTGCAGATCAAAGTGCCACCGGGACCTAAAGTGCGAAAACCTGTTGTCAAATCCGTTATTAAGCCGACCGTTCCGACGCAAGATAGGGTCGTTGTTGATCGGATTCAGACACAACCGCGTGTGATAGAGGCACTTGTTGAAAAGCACACTTTCCAACCCCGAATAGTGCTTGAGGTCTCAAAACAGACCGTCAAAATCAATCCCCCGATCGATCCGAACCTACCGAGAGTTGTTACACCTAACACGCCAGTACCAACAGCCGTAACGCGCGCAAACCTGTCAGTATCGGATGCCTCCGATGCCTTAGCAGTTTCCGCACCCGTGACAGGTGCCCCATCTATTAGGATAGCTAACATGGATCGTAATGTTGAAGGCAGAGTTGTACAGGTGAAAGTCGCTTTTGAACGTCCACCCGGTCTTGCTATGGTCGAAAACGTCGGTGTTGCGCGTGAAGCACTCAGCGATGTCGTCGAGAAGGTCATTCTCGGTAATGACGACGTGTTGCCACTACCCAAGGGAGATCCTGGCGGACGCGTCATCGGTAGAGGGAAAGACATCCGCGGCGTATTTCGTTTCACACGGGTCCGGCACAGTCTCTCCGACTGGTGGGCAGACGCCTCCTCGCTCAACGCATTAACAAAGTGGCTCAATGAGTGGACAAGCATCAAAACCGACATGAACGTTGAAGGGGGCGCGGTGAAACTCACGGATGCTAACCTCCTCAAAGCCCCGCTCGTCTTCATGACAGGGCACGATCCGACCTTCGTTCGCGTCCGTAATCTGCTTGGACAGGCATACGGTGGCGGTAGAATGGATAGCCGTTTCAATGAGGCTGAAGCGGCTGGGCTGCGTCGCTACCTCGTTGAGAAAGGTGGATTCCTCGTCTTTGACGACTGCGGCGTGAACGCACCCACACAGGCGATGGTGCGTCTCTTCCTCGCACAGATGCGTTATGTCATGCCTGAATATCAGGTCGAACGGATTTCCAACAGGCATGAAATTTACAATAACTTCTATGAAATGGGGGGACCGCCGATCGGGTTCGACATCTTCTGGTGGGGCACACGTCCACCAAAACGGAACTACCTCGAAGGGGTTTCAGTGGGTGACAGGTTGTCCGTTATCGTTGTCCGTCGTGATTATATGTGCGCGATGGAGTCTATTAGTTATGCAACCCGGAGTGTTCATTATTCGCCCGGTGTCTATCGTTTTATGACCAATGTTGTGGTGTATGCGTTGACACACGGCTCAATTTCCGATTATTCCGATTATATTCCTGAACACAGGTTAACCGAGAAAACACTTCCCACACGTCCACCCCAAGCCGCACGGGTCAGCGATTTTGACTGACATACCATAGGTGCCAATTTTAGAAACAACAACCCTCTCAGCTCCAGAATCGGTAGGTTCGGTTTTGCGGCGTACACGCCCAAATGCGATCTGCATTCCTAACCGAACCGGATACGACGCGGAAACCTTGACGACTTCAAAAATCTCTTCAGTCGCGTAGCGACGGTATGTTTCTAAAAAAAGGTAACCGACCTTCACACCCACAAGATACCGGGAACTTCAAAGCCAAAACTTTGGAGTTCCCCTTATCTCAGTAATCCCTAAAATCACATAAATCACAGTTCAGACGTTAAAAGGACAGCTTCATCAAACCGCGCCTACAGGCATATTGACAAACACTGTTCTTTTCCTATTGACAAAAAAGGCGAATCCTATAAAATAAATATACAGTTCCCGGTATCAATCGCATTGCTAACCCAATTCCTATCAAAGGATGAAAAAATATGGAAAAGACGCATCTACTTCAGGCACCCCACTTACACGCTATTGCACGAAACATATTTGTCGCCGCAGGTACAGCACAGCACATCGCAGAAGATGTCGCCGAAATTCTGGTAAACGCCCATCTCGCAGGCCACGATTCGCACGGCCTCCTGCGTGTCCCCGCTTATCTACGCGGTATTGAAGCAGGACATCTGATGCCCACGGCTGAACCTAAAATCCTCGCAGAGAGTCCGAATACCTTGCGTGTTGATGGGCAAGGCGGGTTCGGACATTATATCTCGCGCTGGTCAATCCATAAAGCCATTGAGAAGGCGAAATCCAATGTTTCCTGCAGTGTCAGCCTCAGCAGCACCGGACATATCGGACGTTTAGGCGAATATGCAGAAGCTGCAGCCAGAGAAGGATGTATCTCGCTCATCACTGTTGGCAACGGCGGCAAAGGCGCAGGACCGACAGTGCCTTACGGCGGCGCACAGGGCACTTTCGGCACAAACCCTATCGCCATAGGCGTACCGACCGGCGATGATAGCCCGTTCATCGTTGACTATGCCACAAGTATGATTGCGGAAGGGAAAATTCAAGTCGCCCGGAGTAAAGGGATAGACCTGCCAGAAGGTTGCATTCTTGATAAAAACGGGATGCCGAGCACCACACCCGCCGATTTCTATGAGGGCGGCGCCCTGATCGCATTTGGAAAACATAAAGGCTACGCACTCGCTATGTTCACATGCCTCCTCGGCGGGTTGGCGGGAACATTTGACCTGGAAAGCGGTAGAATGAATGGCACTTTCATGCAGGTGATCGATGTTAACGCTTTCACACCCGTTGACGAATACCAGAAAGGCGTACGCGCTTTCTTAAACGGCATCAAATCCACACCACCCGCACAAGGCTTTGACGAAGTATTGGTCCCCGGAGACTTTGAAGCCCGTTCCCGTGAACAGCGGTTAAAAGACGGGATCGAGATACCCGATACAATTTACAACCAACTCCAAGAATGCGCAGATAAACTCGGCATCTCTATCGGCGAAGACACCGTTGAAGATGACGACAGAGCACACTACGGTCCACTTTACAGTGAATCCTAAAAATAAACAGACAGATTTGTACCACAAACTTTCCAGTTTGTGTGCTAAGTTGCCACCTGTAGGACAAACTTTCCAGTTTGTGTGCTAAGTTGCCACTTGTAGGACAAACTTTCCAGTTTGTGCCACTGAACGCTTTTTACTCAAAAACAGGGGCTGCTCACGCGACATCTTCATAAACAGCAACTTGGGTTACCACAATAACCGTGAGGATAGGAGAACGCCATCGTGAGGCATATATTTAAAGCCGCAGACCTCCAGAAATTCACAAACGATCTCTTTGTCGCCGTAGGCACGCCACAACACATCGCGGATACCGTTGCTGAGATCTTAATAAAAGCCAACCTTGCTGGACACGATTCGCACGGTGTACTTCGGATCCCCGCCTATCTTGAAGCGATCGAAAACGGCGGGATCCGTCCCGATGCCGAACCGAATGTGCTTCGGGAAACAGAGAACACGCTCCATATTGACGGCGAGAACGGTTTCGGACACTATACTGCTCGCTACGCAATCCGGCAGGCAATCGAAAAGGCAAAAAGCGAGCGTACCTGCTTCGCGACGCTCATCCGGACAGGGCATATCGGCAGACTCGGCGAATACGGACAGGAAGCCGCCGAATCTGGGTGTATCGGGATTGTCACTGTCGGTGGCGGCGCAAAAGGCGGCGGCCGTATCCTTCCCTTCGGAGGGGCACTCGGAGCACTCGGGACCAACCCGATCACTATCGGGGTCCCAACCGGTGATGACAGACCCTTTCTCATCGACTTCGCGACCAGCATGATCGCAAACGGCAAAACCTACGTCGCTGCGAGTGAAAATCGTGATCTCCCTGAAGGCTGTGTCGTCGACAAGCACGGAAACCCGACCGTCAAAACCGCTGAATACAACGATGGCGGCAACCTGCTCGCATTCGGTAGACACAAAGGCTATGCCCTCTCCCTATTCGTGGCACTAATCGGCGGATTGGGTGGGACGTTTAATATTGAGGCTGGGCAGATGAGCGGCCTCCATATCCAAGTGATTGATGTTAACGCGTTCTTACCGCTTGAAGAATACCAGAAAGGCGTGCGTGCGTTTTTAGATGTTATCAAGGAGACCTCGCCCGCACAAGGGGTTGATGAAGTCTTGGTGCCCGGCGATTTTGAAGCCAATTCACGCACACACCGGCTCGCAAACGGCATTGATGTCCCGGACACGATATACCAGCAGCTCCGCGCGTGTGCCGAAAAGTGGGACGTTCCGATGCCAAAAACCCGATAACTTCAGCAAGATAAAAATTATTTTTTTTATTTCGGTAATTTCGGAAGTCCTGGGAAAAGGTTTGACAGGCACTCGAAAAAAACGCTACAATTGCAAACGAATTCTACATTTGGGAGAAGTATCATGCCAATTCATTGGAGAGACCATATTGTGAGCACACCGGACACATTACGCGGTAAACCACGGATCAAAGGCACAAGAATTCCAGTAAGCCTTCTCCTCGGATACTTGGCAGCGGGTTATACACCGGACGAAATCATTATCGAATTCCCTGATCTCAAAGCAGTTCAGATCCAAGCCTGTCTTGATTACGCACGTGAATTAGCAGATTTTGAGGAAGTCGCTTAATGGGATTGCAGTTTTTGGCGGATCAATGCGTTCCTACTACCGTTGTTGAGGATCTTTCGTGATGCTGGTTATGAGGTTTGGTATCTTAGAGACCATCTTCCAATTGAATCATCGGACCCAGTGGTTATCTCAAAAGCACAAGAACTCAAGGCAATTCTTATATCTCTGAACGGTGATTTTGCAAATATATTTAACTACCCACCTGCTGATTATCAAGGCATTGTAGCACTTCAAGTGAGAAATCATCCGGAAGTTTTGCCACAGATTGTATCGCGCTGGAAAGATTATCTTTCAGTCAATCCCGATATGGAACATTATAAAGGCAAACTGTTTTTGGTAGAAGTACATCGAATCCGGATCCGTCAATGAACAAAATCTAAGTAGGGCTACTTAAATGCAAGTTAAACACCTATTTATTACAATAACTATTCTATTCAGTCTTTTACTCCCAACTCTTTCACAGGCGCGAAATGTGTCCATCCCAGATGCGAATTTAGCAGCAGCCATCCGGCAAGAGATTGGCAATGCAATCACGACGGACACACTGCTGAATCTAACGCGTCTTGAAGTCCGCAATCGCGGAATAAAAAACCTCACCGGACTTGAACATGCCCACAATCTTGAAAGACTTGAGCTTGGGAGTGAGTATATTAAGGGAGAGGGATTCGTCAACAGCAATACAATATCGGATCTTTCGCCCTTGGTAGGTTTGAGCAAACTGGCTTATCTAAATCTTGCCCGTAGCGGCATCTCGGATATATCGCCGCTCGCAGAGTTGACGCAACTAACTGAGTTATATCTTCACGGGAATAATAATATCTCAGATATATCCGCCCTATCAGAACTAACACAACTAAACATCCTGGTGTACTGCCTACGGTTTTTTAGGCCACTCCCTAAAACAAGATTGTGCTATAATGCAATCTCACTGAAAGGAGTTATCTAATGGCCAAACGCAGGCAATTCACCTCCGAGTTTAAGAC
>JAJEGI010000132.1 GCA_022819945.1 Candidatus Poribacteria bacterium | reverse complement strand
GTCACTCGGTTTGATGGTAGAGACCGCCCCAAGCGGAGCGGGTGACATTCTCTACCAAGTGATGTTCTGAATATTATACAATTTTTTGTATTTTTTGTCAATTTTTAAAATTTCTACAAGTCATAAACGACTAATTCCGTTTGTCAATGTAAGAAAAGAGTGTTGAGACTGCATCTGCTCTCGTGTGCGGATGTGAATCTTTCAATCCTTTTTCAAGGGTCTCAAAGAAACTCTTATTCGTTGATGGATCCCCAGCGTGTAGTGCTTTCAGAATTTTGATTTTTGACGAAGATTCTCCAGAGTGTAGTGCTTTTAGCACTTCAACCGCCCCATCCACCGGAAACCTAAAGAACTCTCGATAAGGATTCACACGGTACGCATCAAGTTCATAATGGATTTGACTTTCAAGATTTTCATACGCCTCAGAAGGTAACGCAAAGGCAATCTCAAAAGACTGTGGAACACCTGTTGTGAATAACTCACTTGCTCGTTGATCAACAGTTCGGTCTGTTTTGCCAATTTTTACTAAATCTGGCATTGAGGCATTTACCAAGATATAGACGTATCCCATATAAAACTTCAAAACCGCACTAATGCATATGAACCTTTACCTAAATAATGACATTGGAATCTCCAACGGAAGCTTCATTAGCTGCGTGTACTGGAGTGATTCAAAACTTACACAATATCTTACAAAATGTTCCCAAAATAGTCAAGAATTTTTTGACAGAGTTGCGATCATCTATATCTCGTTATTCCACTGAAGAACAACACCGAGTAAGCCGGGATTCCATTCCATGAGGAGTTGATATGCCTTCGGTGCGTCTTCGCCAGGAACGCGATGACTAATCAAAGGCGCGACGTTGAATCGCTGCTGTGCGATGAGCGTCAACAACAAGCGGCTATCATCTTCAAGTGTCCAGAAGTTTGGTGAGGACTCTTGGCGCGGACGTATAGAATTGTGCGCTCCATAAAGGATAAGTCCTTTTTTATGTACATCGCGATAAAAGTTCACTTTCGGCGTTTCGCCGCGTGTACTTGCTAACAGCACCATACGTGCCCCGTGTCCGGCTACATCCAAGGCAGTGCTAATCGCATCGGGATGCCCGGTTGCCTCAATAACGACAGCCGGTCCATGACCTTTCGTAGCAGCACCTAACTGCTCAGAGAAATTAGCGTCTTCGGGGTTGAGGGTGTAGTCTGCGCCCATGCTTTTGGAGATTTCGAGCCGGCTATCGGTGAGGTCGGCGGCAAAAAGGGGAAGTGCGCAGCTAAGTTTTGAGAGTTGCAGTGCCAGCAGACCGATAAGCCCCTGGCCTAAAACTAAGGTCGCCTCTCCTAATTCGATGCATGCTTTTCGGACACCTTGTAATGCGATGGCTCCGAGGTTAAAGAAGACTGCTTCTTCGGATGGAACGTCAGCGGCTGCCATTTTTAGCAAACGATTTGGTGAGGTTACGAAGTGGCTGGTGTGTCCTTGCGTTGAAGCGACACGGTCGCCTACCTGCAAGCCCGTGACTGCCTTCCCGGTTTCTATGACTTTACCGATATTGCTGTACCCGGGACGGGACGGATATCGTCCTTGTGCATTTGGGAGCCCTAATAAGAAGGCGCGTTCTGTCCCTGGACTGATGAGCGTACACGCTGTAGCGACAAGTACTTCATCGTCTCCAATAGGCGGTAAGTTAAATGTTTCAACGTCAACTTTGGCGCGGCTGGGCCAAACAACGCGTTGTGCTTTCATCAAAGCTGAGCCTCTTAATAATAGAAGGATAGTTGTTTTCTGGCAGTCTACCACAAAAACAACTATCCGTCAAGTGTTAATTTGCGAACCGTCCAATAGCGCGGACGTTTGCTGCGTTAATTTACCGGTCTGATCTACGAGTGCCCAAGGTAACATAGTCGCCACCGCGATTATCAGGCAACCTGACATAGAGGAGGACACGCCTCTTATTCTGCGTTTTCAGTAGCTTAGCGACGGTGGAATACGATTCAAGATCATCAATCGGCAGCCATTCCATCTCTTGGATGAGATATCCGGGTTTGATGCCTTTTTTCTCTGCATTACTGCCCTGTTCAACCTTTGTGACAATAACGCCTTTTTCGTCTGAAGAATAGCCGTAACGTTCAGCAATCTCAGGTGTTAGATCTTGGACGTGAAGCCCCGCAAGCGTTTCTTCTTGTTGTGCCTCAACGATAGAGGGCGGTTGTCGGTCCGGATTGAGAGAGGCAACGGTTTCTTGTGTGCGTTTACCCAATTTAACAGTCAACTGTTTTTCTTCGCCGCCGTTCCGGATGACTGTTACTTCGACAGATTTACCAACTTTTGTTGCGCCAACGATATGCCGCAAATGATCTAAGTCTTGGACTTGTTGCGCATCAAAGGTAAGGATAACATCTCCGCGTTGGATGCCTGCTTTTTGCGCGGGACTTTTCGGACCAACAACGCTAACGAGCACACCGCGTGGCATATCAAGATTCAGTTTCTCTGCTAATTCCTCAGTCACTGGATCCATACTAATGCCGAGCCAACCGCGTTCCACTTTACCGTTTTCTATGAGTTGTGGCAAGATCTGTTGTGCCAGATTACTTGGAATAGAGAAACCGATGCCGATATTTCCCCTAACAATACTATTGGTGGCGATTAGGGTGTTGATACCGACCAATTCACCACGAATGTTAATCAGGGCGCCGCCGCTGTTCCCTTGATTAATCGGTGCATCGGTTTGTATGAATTGTCCATAAGTCGTGAATCCTGTTCTGCCCTTCGCGCTAACAATGCCGCGCGTCACACTTTGGGAGTAATTCAGCGGCGTTCCGATAGCGATAACCCACTCGCCAACTTCAAGTGCGTCCGAATCGCCGAACGGCAGTACTGGAAGCCCTTTAGCATCAATTTTAATAACTGCTAAATCGCTACCACCGACTTCACTCTGTCCATCATCGCGCCCGACTAACTCGGCGTCATACTCTTTGCCGTTCGATAAGGTTACCTTAACCTCATCGGTGCCCTCAATAACATGGTTATTGGTGAGAATATAACCGTCGTCACTGACAATGACACCGGAGCCGACACCTCTGGAAGGCATTGGGTTAGGGATCGGATTGGGTTCTTGAAAAAAACGTCTGAATTGGAATTCATCACCGAAAAAGCGTCTAAACTCCTCTTCTTGCTCAGGTGTCAGTTGATTTCTTCGTGATGTCCCGATTCTATTTCGTCTTGTTTGTGTTGTAATTTGCACAACCGCAGGACGTGTCCGTTTGACTAAGTTAATAAACGCCCGATTCGCTCGATCTAAGTGCTGAAAATCTTCTGATCTTTCAAGTGTATCGTTTGTTTGTCCGATTGCTGTCTGCACCGCGAATTCATCGGTATCCCAACTGATGACAATCCCTGCTGCGATAACAAATGCTGCTAAAATCAATATAACCCTTATAGGGTTCCGAAGTGTGTTTCTGAATTTCATGGTATAACCTCCAGTATAATTTAGGGGTGGCTTCGATCTCGGAGATGACCGGAACCGTTTTATTTAAGTTTTTTGTGTTTACGTCCTAAAGACACACCTATTGGAAAAAAAAGTTGCAGAAAAGTTGAAAAAAAATGTGATGTCCTAAAAAACGCATCGCGCGCGACAATATCCGTTTACGTGCCTTGTGAAATTCGGTCCACATGTTCACGGACAATATGCTCCGGACATAATTTAATGAAAATCCATGCGCCGGGGACAAGGATCACAAAAGCACCGACGATGAGATCGTCAAGTTTACCAATGATCGGGAGAAAATCAAAATCGAGCGGATTCACCAAGTAGGCAGCCGCGAAGACAACCGCCAATAATTCAGCGAGGATGAGGATCGCTTTCCGATGGATAGGAACGCGTTCATCAACGAACAGTCGCCACGCCAACTTGACGAAATTTGGGAAATGAAGGAGCAGACGGAAAAGTCGAAAAGGGCTGCGTCCTTTACCGCCGAAGAAAAAAGGGTTCAACATAATTTAAAGTTTATCAAAACCGTTTTTTATATGCAAACTAATTTTTTTAGAAGTTATCAGTTGTTGATTTTCAATAATTTTGGTATACTATCCGAAAATAGCATAAGCCAAAGAGAAGGAGTGATTATGGCAACACAAAACGCGCTTTCTGCGAAACAGATCGCGGCGCAGCTTTATACTGTCAGGGAATTTACCAAAACCGAGGCGGATATCGCTGAGACGATCAAAAAGGTTCGGCAACTCGGATATGAGGCGGTGCAATGCTCCGCACTCGGTCCGATTGAACCTGCAGCGCTGAAAAACATTGTTGATGGGGAAGGTATTAGCATCATCGCGACCCATACAAGTTACGAAAGGATGCGTGATGAACCGCAGGCTGTCATTGATGAACATCAATTGTGGGGATGTAAACACGCCGCGATTGGTGGACTTCCGGGTGAATACCGTACGGCTGAAGGGTATGCAACATTCGCGAAAGAGGCTTCCAAAGTCGCAGCCCGTCTCGCCGAAGGTGGTTTGACCTTTTCTTATCACAATCATAGTTTTGAGTTGGAACGCTACAACGGACGCACTGGACTGGAGATTCTGTATGCGGAAAGCGATCCGAACTATTTTAAGAGCGAGCTGGACACCTACTGGATTCAGCACGGTGGCGGCGATCCTGCAGAATGGGTGCGTCAGTTAAAAGGGCGCGCCGACATTATCCATCTCAAGGATATGGCGATGGAAGGATCCTCGCAACGTTATGCGGAAGTCGGTGAGGGTAACCTTAACTGGCCTGCTATCTTAGATGCTTGTATCTATGCGGGCGTTGAATGGTATATTATCGAACAAGATAGCTGCTATGAACGTGATCCGTTTGAAAGTTTAGGTATCAGCCTCAGAAACCTGAAAGAGATGGGTTTTGCGTAGCAGCGTAGATTAGATGCTATATTGAGGAGGGGCGGAAACCCGCCCCCTACGAAAGAAAACACATTTTTATTTGACTTTCGCTATGACCTATGATACAATTAAATGGATTAATTTTGTTAATAACGGGGCGTGGCGCAGCCCGGAAGCGCGCTTGAATGGGGTTCAAGAGGTCGCTGGTTCGAATCCAGTCGCCCCGATTTTTGATATGTAAATTTCGGTTTGCCAGTGTTGGAGTTAGAAGCCGTCTGGCAAAGAAGAGAGGGAGTCGTAGTAGTGGATAGGTCGTGCATTAATGTCGGTATTTTAGGATGGGGGACCGTTGGTACCGGTGTCTCCAAAATTCTATTAAACCAGAATGCTCTCATTGCGAAAAATAGTGGCATTGAATTATGCGTAAAAAAGATAGTTAAACGGACGCTGCCTGCGACACGAGAAGGTGTTGAACTCCCTGCCGATTGTCTGACGAGCGATCCCGCGGAAGTCGTTGATAATCCTGATATTGATATCGTCGTTGAGCTCATTGGTGGTACCACGGAAGCGCACACACTTATCAGTCGTGCGATCCGCAATGGCAAACATATCGTCACGGCAAACAAAGCCCTCCTCGCGGAACACGGTAGCGAATTGTTCCAACTCGCCTCAGAACACCAAGTGAGCCTTAATTTCGAGGCAAGTACAGCGGGCGGTATTCCGATTATCAAAACGCTGCAAGAGAGTTTCGCAGGCAATCAAATTCATTCGCTCTACGGCATCGTGAATGGGACGTGTAACTACATTCTAACGGAGATGCACGAGCGCGGTGCTAATTTTTCGGATGTTCTGAAAGCTGCGCAGGATAAAGGCTATGCTGAAGCCGATCCGACGTTCGATGTTGATGGTATTGATGCCGCACAGAAACTGATTCTGCTGATCGCGCTTGCCTATCGAAGCAATATCTCACTCTCGCAATTCCATGTTGAAGGCATCACAAGTATCACCGAAAAAGAGATCCAATACGCCCGCGAGCTCGGTTACGTCATTAAACTGCTCGCTATTGCGAAGTTAGGAGACGGCAACCGTGTAGAGGCGCGCGTGCATCCGACACTTGTGCCGGAACGGAGTCTGTTAGCGAATGTCGGAGGTGCGTTCAACGCGGTTTGCGTCATCGGTGACGCAGTTGGGCCTACGCTCTTCTATGGACAGGGTGCGGGTGAAATGCCGACAGCGAGTGCGGTTGTTGCGGACATTATTGATGCTGGAAAATCCGTGCAACAAGGTGTGAGTACCCCAATTTCGCGGGCATGGCTTGCCGATTCACAAGCGGAAGTGGATGTCTCGCCTATTGACGATATAGAGACGCGCTACTATCTCCGTTTTGTGGTTGCTGACCGACCGGGAGTCCTTGCGAAAATCGGTACCATCTTAGGGAACTGGCAAATTAGTATTGCTTCTGTGATTCAAAAGGATCCGCACGGTATGGAGACTGTGTCACTCGTTATGCTGACGCACAACGCGCGGGAAAAGAATATGAAAGCTGCACTCGCGGAGATCCATACGCTTGAAGACGTGAAAGGTGAGACACACCTTATTAGGATAGAAGAAGAAGTCGATTTTTAATTTTAGAAAAGTTAGGGACAGGACTACGTGTTCGTCCATTCTTGCTGTTTGGTTGTCATCGTAAGGGAAACCTGAAGACTGCCTGATAGATGCTTAGGGGGAATTGAATATGCAGGAAGGCGTAAAAGACACGTTAGTATTTGACATGAAAGACCTGCGACACGAGGACTTCAAAGAATACGAAGCCTTTGTGCCGCCTGCGTCCCTGAGTTTGAATTACGAAGAAGCAGAATTTATTAAACCGTTGTCATGTGCAGTCCGCCTGTTTCGCCAAGGTGACGATAATGTTTATGTGACGGCCGATATCGAAACGGAAATTTCGGTAGAATGCCGACGTTGTATTACGCCGTTTGAGGTGGACATAACAACAAAACTTGAACTGTTATTCTCTGTCGGTAGCGAATCATCGGAAGAGACCGAAGCGGATGAGCGATATTACGATGGCGAGACTTTAGACATTTCAGAAGATGTCCGGCAGATGCTCGTCCTTGAGATACCGGCATGGTCGCTCTGTTCCGAGACATGCGAAGGTCTATGCCCACAATGTGGTGCGGAACTCAATAGTGACGCATGTTCTTGTGAGATAGACGATGCGTCACCGGCACCTGCTTCTAACCCGTTTTCGGTGCTGTCGAAAATGCTGGAAGATAACTAAAACGGTAATAGATATCAAATTGTGTGGAAAACCTCAGAACTGCGACTCCAAAGACTACAAAGAATTGTAAGGAGATAACCGATGGCGCATCCAAAACGGAAAACGTCAAAATCGAAAAAAAGAATGCGACGGAGCCATAACGCGCTCCATGACAAAGCCACAAGCGTCTGTTCATATTGCGGAGAAACGATCATTTCTCATCGTCTCTGTTCCGGCTGTGGGCATTATAACGGACGGCCCGTGCTAAAATCCGCTGACGAGGCGTAGACAAGGTATCGGTCCGAAAAACCGATGGGATTTCACAGCGGGTCTCGGCTTGCGAGTCGTACCTTACAACGCCCAAAACGCCAAGAGAGATATAATGACGCACCTTCGATATGCAACCATCACAGGAACCGGTGCTTACCTTCCTGAACGGGTTGTTACCAATTTTGACCTTGAGAAAATGGTGGATACAAGTGACGAGTGGATTCGTCAACGTACAGGAATTGCGGAGCGACGTATTGCTGAAGACGATGTCGCAACCTCTGATCTCTGTGTACATGCTGCACGATGGGCTATTAAAAACGCTCACATAGATCCGCTTGATATTGAGATGATTCTGGTTGCTACGGTTACACCTGACACGTTTTTTCCGTCAACAGCGTGCTACGTCCAGAAAGGTATCGGCGCGAAGAACGCCGCTGCGATGGATATATCTGCCGCATGTGCGGGTTTTCTTTATGGTCTGGATTTAGCGGATGGCATGATTAAATCTGGACGATATAATACTATTCTTGTCGTCGGTGGCGAAATTTTCAATAACATCGTCGACTGGGAGGATAGGAGTACATGTGTCCTATTTGGAGATGGAGCGGGTGCTGCTATCGTCCAAGCCACGGATGAACCTAAAGGGATCCTTGCATCTTATATTGGGTCCGATGGAGATTATGCGGATATTGATCTCCTTGGCATTCCTGCAGGTGGCTCCAGAATGCCGATCACGGCAGAAGTGATTGACCAAAAAAGGGACAAACTTCAGATGAATGGTCGTGAAGTCTTTAAACTGGGGGTGCGGCTCATGCCCGAAGCTGCACAACGTGTTTTACAAGAGGCAAATGTTAGTGTTGAAGAGATTGACCTGTTGATTCCACATCAAGCGAATCTGCGTATCATTGAGGCGGTCGGTGACAGACTCGGTGTGCCACGAGAAAAGGTCTATATTAACGTTGATAAATATGGGAACACCTCTGCAGCAACAGTGATCATTGCGTTAGACGAGGCAATCCGTGAGGGGCGGGCAAAGCCGGGTGATCTACTTCTGTTTGTGACCTTTGGTGCGGGCTTAACATGGGGAAGCACACTCCTACGATTGTAACCGATGGACAAAAGCCGCGCGAATACATAAGACCAACCAACGGGCGGTCTGGATATACGGAACATAGCGTTTTTGACACAATTTTCCTAAACGAACCGCAAGGAAAATTAAAAAAACAGAAGAAATGACACAACTCGCCTTTATTTTCCCGGGACAAGGTTCACAACAAGTTGGTATGGGTGCGGAGTTCGCGCGAACCTTTCCAACTGCCAACGCAGTTTTTCAGGAAGCCGACGCAGCCCTTGGACGTGCGTTGAGCCAACTCTGTTTTGAAGGCCCGGCATCAGACTTAAAGCAGACCGAAAATACACAACTGGCGATTTTGACATGCAGTGTCGCAACATTGCAAGTCCTCAAAGAATTCGGTGTCGTACCAAACGCGGTTGCTGGGCATAGTTTGGGAGAGTACTCCGCCCTCGTAGCAGCAGGCGTTCTTGATTTTGCGGACGCTTTGCGGTTGGTGAACGCACGTGCCAGTTTAATGGCAGAAGCCGGTGAAACGCAGCAAGGCACCATGGCGGCAATCCTCGGGATGGAGGCAGAGCAACTTCAACAATTCTGTGACGGAACCGAAGGCGTTGTGAACATCGCCAACTACAACTGTCCTGGGCAATTAGTAATTTCTGGAGAAGTGGATGCTGTTAACTATGTCGTTGAATTGGCGAAAGCCGAAATTGGGGCGAGACGGTGCCGTCTTTTACCGGTAAGTGGTGCATTTCATTCACCTTTAATGGCACCCGCACAACAAAAATTTGGATCCGCACTCAATTCGGTGCGGATGCAACCTCCGAAAGTTGATGTTGCAATGAACGTAACCGGTGAGTTTGCGACAGATGCCGAAAATATTAGGCACCTTCTATATCAACAGATAACACAACCTGTCCAGTGGGAAAGGATACTGCGGAGCATTGAGAAAACTGGCATCACGCATTTTATAGAAGTAGGCCCCGGGAAGGTATTGTCTGGCTTAGTGAAACGGACCCTACCGGAGAGTCGTGTTATGAATGTTGAAGACGTTAAGACGCTGTCCCTTGTAGCAGATGAAAATGGTGAATAAATGGACATAACAACGGAACAGAGTGCTTTTAGAGCAGACCTCCTGAGCGGCAAAACGGCAATTGTTACGGGTGCCTCGCGTGGTATCGGTGCAGCGATTGCACACAGACTCTGTGAATCCGGGGCGAATGTTGTACTTTGCTCACGTTCTGCTGAGTCAGTTGCACAGATTGCCGATACACTGCAGAGCAAAGGTTACGTTACCTATGCAATGGCTGCCAATATCTCTGAAAAGGCTGATGTTGAAGCACTTATTGAGAAAACGCTTGATCAGTTTTCGCAGATTGACATTCTTGTGAACAACGCAGGGATTACCCGCGACATGCTGCTCATGCGTCTCAAAGATGAAGACTGGGATGCCGTATTACAGACAAATCTGACAGGCACGATGTATTGCACCCGTGCAGTCCTTCGCCCTCTGATACGCCAGAAGAGTGGACGCATTATCAACATCTCATCGGTTGTTGGATTAGTCGGGAACGCGGGACAAGCGAATTACGCCGCTGCAAAAGCGGGTATCATTGGTTTCACAAAGGCGACAGCAAAGGAAGTCGCCACCCGTGGTATCACAGTAAACGCGATTGCCCCGGGTTTCATAACAACAGACATGACGGCACAAATACCGGAAGAGCATCAGAAACAACTACTTGAACTCATCCCACTACGGGAGTTTGGACATCCAGAAGATGTGGCAGACGCTGTCTGTTTTTTGGCATCGGATGCTGCACGCTATATCACCGGTCAGATACTTCAGGTTGATGGTGGTATGGTGATGTGATTCATCGGCTCTCGGCTCTCGGCTCTCGGCTTTCGGTTTTCGGAAACCTAACGGTTTTCTTGCTGACCGCCGACGGCTGGCTCCCGACAGCCATAATTTTATAGGAGATCAGAAAAACGCTTATGGCAACAAATCAAGAACGCCTTATCGAAATTATCGCGAACCAACTCGGTGTTGACGAAGATAACGTCACTCCAGATGCCTCCTTCATGGAAGACTTGGGTGCCGACTCACTCGACACCGTTGAACTGGTCATGGCACTTGAAGAGGAATTCGATATCGAAATTCCGGACAGTGATGCCGAGAAGATTCAGACTGTCCAAGATGCCCTGAGTTACCTTGACGAACATGTATAGGTCAAGTCATATCGGCTGTCGGCTTTCAGTAAAGAGGTTTTCTGATTAACCAGAGCCCTCTGCTGATTGCTGCCTGCTGATTGCTGCCTGCTATTCTTCTGACTGCTGACGGCTGGTAGCCGACGGCTAATCAAAAAGGATCGGTCTCGTGGAGCGTGTAGTTATTACAGGAATCGGTGTCGTCAATGCGATTGGCAACACGAAAGAAGAATATTGGGATGCGCTTGCTGTCGGTAAAAACGGAATCGGACCTTTAACGTATTTTGATGCCTCCGAGCATCGCACCCACATCGCTGGAGAGGTAAAGGATTTCCAAGCGGAACAGTACATGGATCGCCGTGCGGCGTCCCGACTGCCGCTTTTTATCCAGTACGCCTTAGCGGCTTCAATCATGGCACACGAAGATGCCGGTCTGGATCTTGAGAAAGTCGATCCTTATCGGGCAGGCGTTCAAATTGGGTCTGGGATTGGCGGCATCGGTGTTCTTGAAGATAACGCAAAGATCCTTGCCGAAAAGGGTGCTAAACGTGTGAGTCCATTCCTTGTACCGTACATGATTATTAACATGGCAGCGGGACAGATCTCAATCCATTTTAATCTCAAAGGTCCGAATTCTACGTCCGTTACTGCTTGTGCAAGTGCGAACCATTCTATGGGTGATTCGTTTCGTATGATTCAACGTGGGGACGCAGATGTGATGTTCACCGGTGGCACGGAATCGGCGATTACGCCTTTAGCATTCGCTGGGTTCTGTTCGATGCGGGCGATGTCGGCGCGAAACCATGAGCCAGAGCGCGCTTCTCGTCCTTTCACGAAAGATAGGGACGGGTTTGTCATGGGTGACGGTGGTGGCGTACTCATCTTTGAATCGCTATCGCACGCCAAAAACCGAGGTGCGCATATCTATGCTGAAATCATTGGATATGGGCTGACTTCAGATGCCCACGATATGGTAAGTCCCCCTGAAAATGGCGAAGGTGCGGCGAAAGCGATGGAATTCGCACTTCAGGATGCGGAATTGCCGTTAGATGCCGTCGATTATATCAACGCACATGGCACCTCTACACCGATCGGTGATATTGCTGAAACGAACGCGATTAAAACGGTGTTCGGTGAACGCGCCTACAAGATCCCTGTCAGTTCAACGAAATCGATGGTGGGGCATCTGCTGGGTGCAGCGGGGGCTGTGGAACTCATCGCCTGTTTGGCTGCGATGGAGAAAGGCTATTTGCCGCCGACGATCAATTACGATATGCCAGACGAAGCCTGCGACTTGG
>JAJEGI010000011.1 GCA_022819945.1 Candidatus Poribacteria bacterium | reverse complement strand
GCATCGGACATTTTATTCAACAGGTGTATCATCTCAAACGCCCACATGCGGCGTTAGGATATTTGACACCCATGGATTTTCAAAGACAAAACTTGTCTTAACTTTGCGAAATTGTGGCCTAAATAAGCGTATGCACTTCAGAGGATACACAATGATGAAAGCATCTGAATGTGAATATTGCAGTGGTGAGATTCACCAGAAGAAAGTTACCGTCGATCATTGGTATGAAGGTAAGTTGGTAATCATTAAGGATGTCCCAGTTGGAGTTTGCCAAGAGTGCGGTCAACGATATTATGCAGCTACAACACTGAATCGGCTTGATGCTATGGCACAAAATAGTGATACCGCGCCAGAGAGAATATCTGTTCCGGTTATGGTAATGAGTCCGTAATTATTGGTGCGCGAGGACAATACTGCTCTTTACGGCCAAAAATTATACATCGGCTGCTGCGTCACGACGCTGATAAGACTCCAAATTCCGCCGACAGTGAAATCCCCTAACATCAACCCAATCGCGAACATCACCAACTGCTGTGATGCTCTCGGGCCACCAATCTTCAAAACACTCCATTTGATAATCGAACTCACCAGCATACAACTCCATAAATACCGCATCCCCCAATCGCTGGAAACGACGAACCCAATCGGATGGAAGGGCCACCAGAAAAAACGCGCCCGCATAAACATCAGAAGCGTCGAGAAGAGTAGACCGAAAAGGATGCCGCCCGTGGCATAGAAATTCGGTTCGGTCGGGTAATACAACCAACGCTGGAGTCCATTGAAAACGCGTCCACCGAAACCAGTTGACCAACTGCTGCTACCGCTCATGTTCAACGCACCGTAGGTGTAAAAGAGATAGAGGATCACGCCGAATACCATCACAGCAGCGAATGCTGAAACGCCTAATAGCGCGAAGAACAGTCGTTTCGGTGCAATACCGGAACGTTCCGAGAGTTTGAAACCCTCTAACTGATGCGGCATCGGGTTGCTCGTGTAACTCCGATTGAACCAACGATAAAGCGTCAAAGCGACAAGGTTGTTCGTGCCTAATGCACGCGTCCCGAAACCGTCAACAAGGATGTGATGGTTCGGCATATTCTCCATCGCATGCACAGGAAACCCTTGCTCCGCACGCATCCGCGTGAGGACAAGAACAATGATGAAATAGATTGCGAAAAAGATCGGAATCAGCCAAAAGGACATGCCGATACGCTTGGAGAAGATGAACAAGAACGCGAGTCCACCAACAATACCCCACAATGCAAACCTATAGGAGACCGGTTCGTTGGCATCCTCGCCTGTACGGTGACGTGCGATACGGAACACACCCCGGAAATGACGGAGGTTCAAGACTAAAACGGAGATGAAAATCCCGATCGCGGCACCGAAGCATTGTCTATCAATGTAGGGGAAACCGGGTAGACTGGACAGTCCGGCAGCACTCGCGAACACTAACTGTGCCTTGTAGAAAAAAAAGAAAAACCAACTGGAGAACGAAAGATCAAGCGGCATCAACAATCCAAGTCCGATGACGAATGGATAGTAAGACATACTAATGCCACCGATGGCGTTCCACGGTTTTTCTGTGAATAGATGTCCAAACCCGCGCCAACCGCCGATCCGTTTAATCGGCAAGGTCGGCAGTGTCGGATACAGAAAACTGAGACCGTTGAGGATAGCGATAGATGCAGCGATCCCGAAACCGAGCCACGTGATACGGTGTGAAAACAGCGATTTTGTGTTGTGTGTTACATGAAACGCGATCTGTGTGATTGGGTAAGCAAGCCGTTCACGTTCTACCCACTGTTTCCGCAAGATGACGTTGATACATAGCATCACGAGGACGAGGATTGTCATGAATCCTGCCCACGAAAGCACTGGCACTATCCATACGCTGAGGATATCCAATGTAGAGAGGTTGGTTTCACCTGTGTAGTAACCTGCCAAGGCTTTTGGATCATCTACAAGCAGCCATTTCGGGAGGTAATCCCAAAAAAGCTGCTTCCATTCATTTTCGGGGGTCGCGAACCAGAAGGCGTGTCCGACAGTTGTGACGAGGATCGTCATCAGGGTAATAGAAGGGAAAGCACACGCGGTACTGAGCAGAATGTATATGGTGAGGAGTTCCGCATCGGTGAATAATCGGCGGCGAGCGGTGAGATTGAGGAGGGTGAAAGCAAAAACGACGAAGACGACATTGTAAAACGGTACCGCGTATGTATTCAATGCATAACCGACAAGTCCGACCTCACCCGCGATGATCCAGTAGAAATTAAACGGAATTAGGATGAGTGTTATGGCGATAGATTTCCATGTGACACCGTACGATCTGCGATGTTGACCTTCTTTCATAGGGGGCTTAGGTTCCGTTCAAAAAATCGTTGAATGTATCCAGTTCTTCTGCGACGCTCTCAAACAGTTTACCTACCCGCTTCGCGTGTTCCTCCGACTTTTCGTAAATCAATTCATCACCGTAGATGTTATTAACCTTATGACGGAATCTTAAAAGTTGTCCTAATCCCCGCTGGGTACCTTCGGAAATGACAGGCGGACGTTCGGGACGACGTTCTACCATCTGTGCCAGCAAATCGGTATGCCACCGCTCGCCCTTGGGCAAGTGTTTGTCGATTTCATTAGCAATCCGCTCAAAAATTTTTTCAAAACCCGTGTAAACTTCGGCAATATCTGCGGCAAGAGCCCTTTCAATGAATTCTCTTGCATCAGCTGGAAGTATATCAATTTTCTCCAAGGCCCTCTCAACTCTGTCGACAGTTCTTGCTATTTTTGTCCGTTCATCAGAGATGCGTTGAATGAGTTTGTTCCGATTCACTATGTAAGTTTCTCCATTTTCTGTCCCTGATGCGTTCATCAATCTGAGAACGTCTGTCCCCGCTTTATCAATAGGGATAGCTTGGCTTAGAATCCGATTACGGAATAAACTGTTAATGGATTTAAAATTGATAATATCTATTTTAAATTCAGAACTCAAGCCTTTTGTTTCCCAAAGCGCGTCCAAGCATTTGTCGTATGAAACCCCCCAAACGACGATATCAATGTCTGAGTTTTCGGTGAACCGTTCCGGTTCAGTGATGGATCCAAAGGCAGCAACTTTCGTCGCGCCAAAATCTCGGTAAAGTACAATGGCGAGACGACGCGCCGTCTCCCAAGCGCGTTGGAGCAGCTCTTTGTCAACTTGACGGTTTTCCCATTGGCGTTTGAGGTTTTCGCGGCATTCCGCGAGTTCTGATGGAGACATTTCGCCTGTCGCGGTTGTGTTTTTCATGTTTAAAACCCCCAGACTACTTATGCGTTTTGAGGTCAGGCGAGGTTGTTAGAGGAAATATCCAAGCAAAACACCTCGCCAATACATGTGAATCCAATCAGTGTCTGCATCATAATTATGGCTGGATCGAGCCAGCGTAAACGTCATTTAAAGCATCTTCTGGAAGCGGTTCTGGACTGCTCTTAGCAAACTCAAGTGCTTCTTCGAGTTCGTTTGCGAGTTCTTTTTCGAGTGCTGTGAGTTCGTCTTGGCTCACGCCCGCTTCTTCGGTGAGGACTTCAGCGAGTCGGCGGATTGGATCGCGTAGGCGTTCTTGTTCTTGGACCTCTTCACGGTCCCGGTAGGAAGTCCCCGGATCACCGATATGATGTCCTCTGAACCTGTAGGTATCGCAGTTGAGGAGTGTCGGTCCGCCACCTTCGCGGGCGCGTGTAACGGCTGCGTCTGCAGCAGCATAGACCTTCAGGGCATCGTTTCCATCGACGGTAACACCGGGTATATCATAGGATGGCGCACGGACAGCGATATCCTCTACGCGTTGATGCTCGTGTTGTGGTGTTCCCATACCGAACCTATTATTTTCACAGACAAAAACGACGGGCAGTTCCCACACGGCAGCGAGGTTAAGCGTCTCGTGGAATACGCCTTGGTTCGTCGCGCCGTCGCCGAAGAAAGACACGGCGACCTGCTGCGTGCCGCGAAGTTTAGCGGAGAGTGCGGCACCCGCCGCGAGCGGTATCCCCGCACCGACAACACCGTTGGCACCCAAAATTCCTGTCTCTTTATCGGCGATGTGCATTGAACCGCCTTTGCCCTTACAATAGCCGGTCGTGCGTGCGAATAGTTCAGCCATCATCCGGTCGCGTTTGCCACCTTTAGCAATCAGGTGACCGTGTCCGCGATGTGTGCTTGTGATGTAATCGTCATCTTGCAAATGGACACAAACGCCTACGGCTGTGGCTTCTTCACCAATATAGAGGTGAAGGAAACCTGGGAGTTGACCGCTCTGATATAGCGTTCCAGCGGCTTCTTCAAATTGACGAATCTCTACCATTTTACGATACATGTAGAGCATCTGATCTTTACTCGGTTTTGACATAATTCCTTTCCTATTTTCTGTCTCGGTGTAAGCGTTAAGGACGCTTTACCAATTCCATAAACATTCAGTTCAACGACTGTGCAACCTCAAATGGCGCGATACACTCTGGCGAGTCATTTGTCGGACGATTGACGAACGTTGACACAGGGTACGCCTCCATCTCTTCGTCAGAATACGGGACAAGGAGGGGTTGGAGACTATCCACGGGCCGTTCATCTGCTGAAAGCCACTCCGCATAAGCGTCTTGTGGCAGAATCACGGGCATCCTGTGGTGGATTTTTTCCAATAGCGCATTAGGCGGACATGTGATAATCGTACAGGAACGGAGTGGTTCATCGACGCCTTCCACCTGCCATATCTCCCATAACCCTGCCAGTGCGAACGGTTTTTGCGATTGAAGACGGATATAGACGGGTTGTTTACGTCTGTTGCCGGGGATCTGTTTCCATTCATAATAACCGTCTGCTAAAATAAGGCATCGCCTACGTTTGTAGGCACTTCGGAAAGACGGTTTCTCCGCGAGGGTCTCCGAACGCGCATTAATCATCCGATTCCCGATCTTCGGATCTTTCGCCCAAGACGGAATGAGTCCCCAATGGAAGAACTCTACCTGCCCCATTTCTGGATGTATCTCTGTATCAGTCGATGTATTCGCGATAATAGCCACATCTTGTGTGGGTGAGATATTGTAGCGCGGGGACAGGTTCATCGGCATCGCAAAATCCAGGAAAGTCTGGCGCATAGTTTCAGCGTCGCTTGCAAGGGTAAATCGTCCACACATTATTTTATCTCCTGAAAAAGATGAGAATGTGTCTTAGGCATCCTCTTTCGATTGTGGTACCAGAATATCGTCTCTCCAGCGGAGACGGAAGGACGGGCGCACGAGTGCTTCTGGTGATTGGAGCGTCAAACCGCCGTCTGCTGTTAAGACGATGCCGGTAACAAAATCTGCCTCGTCGGATGCTAAGAAGAGTGCAGCGTTGGCAATATCTTCAGGTTTGCCGTAGCGTCCAACCGGATAGCAGTCACGTGAGGCTTGTTCTTCCAAGGCATCTTCAGCAAGAGAGACTTCGCCGCGTTCCCCGACAATCTGCCCAGGAGCGATAGCGTTCGCACGGATACCTTCTCTACCGTAATCAAGCGCGATACTCCGTGTCAATGCGTTCAAACCACCTTTCCCGGCACCATAAAGCCCAAATCCTGGATTCGTAATCGTGGCGTTGACAGTAGAGATGAAAACTAAGGCACCGCCACCGTTGCAAATCATTTCTGGGATACAATACTTCGCACCGAGCCACGGTCCGCCGAGCGTCACGCCGAGACTTTCGTTCCATTCTTCCATCGTGAATTCAATCGCTTTTTTCGTGTAGGAATGCGCAGCGTTATGCACGAGCGTTGTTATTTTTCCATAGTTTGATAGAGCAGTTTCGACAAGTGCCTGCCAAGTTGATTCATCAGCGACATCACCCATAACCGCGACCGCCTCGCCCCCGGCATCTTCAATGCGCTGGACGGTTTCAGCGAGTTTTTCCTCTCGGCGGCGCGTGTTCACAACGACTTTGGCACCTTCGCATGCGAATCTATAAGCGGTTGCCGCACCGATACCACCCCAAGCAGCACCCGCGACAATCGCAACTTTTCCTTCCAGTCTCATGGCAATCCTTTCTTTATTAGGACTTACGCATGCCGCTCTTTTGTACCACAAACTTCATGAAGTTTACGAAAATAAATCGGTAATTCTATGTTCCCCCAGGCCCCGCAGGTGCGGTTTGCAACCGCACCGGACTTCGATCAAAAATTACCGAATTAATAAATTAATCTTCATCCAGTTTGTGACACAAAAACGCTGGATTTTCCGAAAACTTTCATCTAACAGAACGGTTTACATCCCAAATTGCGTAAGTCCTATTTATAATATTTTTCGTGTATACGTGTCCCAATTATGGCGTATCTCTATACATTTGGAGTATTGACTATTCCTCTTCTTCTGTATCTATAATCTCTATAAGATCTGTATCTATATCTTCGATGTCTTCCGTGTCTTCCATACCGAATATACCTGCTATGTCTTCGATGTCTTCCGCGTCTTCCATATCAAATATACCCGCTATATTTCCGATGTCTTCCGTGTCTCCGATATCAAATATACCCGCTATCTTTGCCATATTGGCTATCTCTGCTAAAGAACTTTGAAGTTGGAGCATCTCTTCAACAGCTGCGCGAGCGACATCCTCTCTGCCAAGCGTGGTGTTTGTCGCAACCCGACCGAAATGTGCTGGCATAAAATCTGGCTCAAATCGAATTGCGTCCTCATAATCAGCGAGAGCGGCTTCATATTTTTCAATGTTATCCTTGTTCGGTTCTTCTGCAAGCGTGGTAGTTATGAAGCCTCGCGTAAAATAGGCTATCCCAAACTCTGGGTTCAATCGAATTGCTTCGTCAAAATCAGCGATGGCAGCGTCGTATTGATGAAGTCCAGCCTTCATGAGTCCTCGGTTAAAATATGCCTCAGAATAGTCTGGTTTCACTCGAATTGCTTCGTCGTAATCCGCGAGGGCAGCTTCCATGTGTCCAAGTTTCTCCTTCGCGAAAGCTCTCCCGGTATAAGCCTCGGCGAATTCTGATTTTTGACGTATCACTTCATCAAAGTCGCTGATAGCCTCCTCAAAATCATCAAGGTTATTTTTTGCGACTGCCCGATCATAGTATGCCTCGGTATCTTCGGGATTTGAACGTATTGCTTCATTAGCGGCTTCAATAGCAGCTTTGCATTCTTCGATTTCTTCATGGTTAAGCCCCATAAATTCGTCAATATCAAATGGTGTATCACCAGCACCTAATAAATTGGCGGGGTCTGGACCTATGACGATTGGCGCATCTTCTTCTAATGATTCCATGGCGACTTGACGCATGTAATGGGCAGCATCATTCGTAGGTTCTAAGCGTATGACCTCATCAAAGTCAGCAATAGCGGCTTCATAGTCTCCCATGTCGCCCTTCACCACCCCGCGATTAAAGTGTGTTATGGGGCTGTCTGGTTCGCGACGTATCGCTTCGTTAAGGTCTTCAATGGCGGCTTCATAGTCCTCTAAATCGTTGTGTACAGCCGCTCGGACGTTATAGGCTTCTGCGAGGTTAGGGTTTAGACGAATAGCGGTATTACAGTCCTCCATAGCCGCTTCTTCTTCACCGATCATGTTTCTTGAGATTCCGCGTTTTATGTAGGCGTTAGCGTCCTCTGGATTTAATTGGATAACTTGATCGAAGTCTTCAATCGCATCATCAAATTCCTCTAAATGAATGCTTGATACCCCGCGATTATAGTACGCCTCGGCATAATCTGGTTTGAGCTGGATCGCCTTGTCGTAATCTTTAATTGCTTCAATGTGTCTACCTCGCGAGGCTTTTGAAAGTCCGGAGGTATTGTAAGTTTTTGGAGATCTCTTTCTCGTATTCCGACGTTTTTTTGCCATAATCTCACTCTTCCTGTACTTTCGCAAATTCTAAATGCTTTTTGATGGAACTGACTTCCCTCACTTGCTCATAATTCAGGGTCATTCAATTGCCCATTTTTCAATCGAATTTTCACCCCCAGGTCTGGTAGGTTCGGTTTTGCGGCGTACACGCCCAAATGCGACGTGCATTCCTAACCGAACCGGATCCTGAAAAAAGGATGAGAAACTCTATAATTTCTTAAAACTGAATGGCTCTGCTCATAATTTGTGAAAAATAACGAATCCATGCGTCTGTTTCTATCAACTTTTCAAGTATTATACCATATTTTACATTTTAATGCTACAATGATAATAACTGTAACGAAGGGAGGAACGCGTGTGAAATCAGCGATAAAAGAATGGCTTGACAATTGTGTGGAAAAACTCAACGCAGGCGAATTAACTGAGACTGACCTGCGCGATGTGACTACTATCTTAAATTCGGAAAGGCAGCTGCTCCTCTATCTCTATTCCAAATCAACGAACTTACGTTCACCGCTTGGTGCATGGGCTTTGTACGACGCTACTGCCCCCGACGAACCCGTGTTGCCGTCGCAAGATGCACCTTATGCGTCCGTGCTTGATGCGGTTAACGATGGGTGGCGAATCGTCCAATTTCCGCGCCCCGAGCTCTATAACTTTACCGATGTTGACAACGCCTATCTTACGTATGAGTTTATTTTAGAGAAATTTGTGTAAAGGAGGGACAAATGATTAACGTTGAACCGACGCTAAATGACCTGCAGGTCATGCAGTTTATCCATAACGGTTATATCACGGTGGAGAACATCGTTGATCCGGATTTCAATACGGCATGTGAATCCGTAGACGGTGGACGTCTCAACGATTTTGTGCTCACAGATGAATTTCGTCGGAACGTGTTGCTTCATCCAGAGATCGCAGGAGTTGTTCGCTCGCTCTTAGGTGCGAATTTCCTCGTACCGACGAGTGCACACCACCATCTCTTTGAGGCACCGCATCGTGGGCAGACGTGGCACTCCGACGGGATCACCGAGTACGGATACGGCATCACACATCTCCAGTGCTACTATTATCCGAAAGCGGTGAAAATCGAAGATGGACCGACGATGATATTGCCAGGTTCCCATCATCGACTCGTGGATCGGGAAGCAATCGCGCATTACGGCGATATTCTTGGACAACTCTCCCTCACTGTTCCGGCAGGCACCGTCGCAATGACACGCTACGGCATCTGGCATAAGGCGGGTCCGAAACTCAATGCCGACAGACGCGGGATGATTAAGTTTTCCTATTACCGAATGGCGATGCCGAAACGCGATTGGGTCCGCGATTCCGATGAGATTCCGCCTTACCAACACCAAGGGCGGCATCCATACGTAACGGAAATAGAATCCTACCGCGACCGACGTAGGGGTGAATTGACGTGGAATTGGTTATGCGGATTGACAGAAGTGGAAGAGCCGATTCCACCAATACAGATGTTTAACAGCGGCATTCCATTGTCAGAAATCCGTTTTCAGTAGTAAGTGAACATGTGTATATGCGGATTAATAGGTCAGGTTCTCTATTTGTTGTTTTCCATAGAGATATCTGATTTAGGGAGGTTCCACGCACCCATAAAAGCGAAAATAAAGCCCGCGGCTGCGCCAAAACCGCCAAATTGGAGACTAACGGCTTTTTCAAAAGCCTCTTTGAAACTGAAACCCATAGCTCTTCCAAGATCAGTAGCGGATTCATTAAAAATAATATCCGACATCTTCTTTATACTTGAATTACGTGATTGGATGACTAAAATAAGTATCAACAGAACACATAAAAACCCAATCCCGCTGCTAATTATTAGCGGTGTTCTGGCTTTCTAGGGCGTTTTTTAATTCAATGTGTAAATGGAGAGACCAAGAATTGTCAATGCAGCAATGAATGCAAGTGGGATTAAAAAGAGTCTATTTGTTTCAAAGCCTGAATATGTAATAATTTCGGCGGTCCCGATTTCATGAGGAATTAAAGAGCTGTCAAACTTAACCCATGGCAAAAAGAGACCGAGAAGAGCCAAAATACCTCCTGCTAATGGGATTAAAAGGAGTTTCTGTCTCATGGTGGTTTTTCCAGAGAGATGTTGTTAAAAAGTTTCGCAAGTAGGCAGGCATTGAACCTGCCTACTTGATTCAGAAATTAACGCGCACCACACGCTTGCAGACACGCCTGCATGTGTCCACGCGATTCTGCGGCGATCGTACAACACTGCTCTAAACTATACTCTCTCGCGCCGATAACCTCAAGGTTCAACGGACCAGTATAACCGTTCTCATGAAGAACACGGATATAACCGACGAGGTCGATGTCGCCACGTCCATTCGCCTGCAATTCAGGGGTACCGGGACCGCGTTCCATCCCCTTACAATCTCGGATGTGTACATGTTTCACACGTGAGACCACAGCTGCGATTGCCTCTACAGGGTTTTCGCCTGCACGATGGATATGCGACGGATCCATGTCAATCCCAAATGCTGGTGAAGAGATTTCTTCCATCACACGAAGGGTTGTCGGTGTGTTATAGATGCTCGCACCGACGTGTGCCTTGACACAGAGCGTTACACCGTAATGTTCTGCCCGTGCTGAGAGATTCCCTAATGAATCAACCACTTCGGGCCATTTGGATTCGTCATCTGACGCACCACCGGGACCGCAGTTGATAATCGGAACGCCGATCTCAGCTGCCGCTTGGAATGCGAGTTCCATTTTCTCTGGGTCGCGCGACGGCTGCTCCATCGCTAACAACTCCAGTTCGTATGCTTTCGCGTAACGTTTGATGTCGTCGGCAAGTGCTTGCCAGTTTGCGAGGACAAGGTGCTGGCTCATCCCGTCAATTGCAGAGAGTTCAATGCCGTCATAACCAGCCATGGCGATGTGCTTGAAGGCGGTCTCCATATCGTAACCGCCGAACAGCACCGAATTTGCTCCTAATTTCAAGTGTAATTCTCCTTCTGTAGAACTGTGAGGTCCTATAATCCTTTCAGAGCTGGAAGTGGATGTGGACGCACAAGGATGCCGCCCTGTTCATAGGATTCCATCGCTGCCCAAGTGTACTCAAGGGCTGCGAGCGCATCTCTACCGGAGGCGCGCAGTTCCTCTTTCGGCACACCGTTCGTAATATCCTCTAAAAACGCATGAATCCGCAACGGGAACGTCTGACCAAAATCGCTGATGCCGGATTCGGTGACGATGGGGGCATCGGAAGAGAAATCGGGCGCGCCCGGGGAGGGCCAATATGTTACCTTCTCGATGCAGTTCTCAATACAGAACGTGCCGCGGGTACCAGCGAGTTCGACACTCCACCAGCCGCCGAGACCGAAGGTCGCATCACCCCGTTGGCTTAGTAGGTAGCCGATACAACCGTTCTCAAACCGGAGATGGATACCGTTGATGGAGACCATCAGATCGCCTGCACCGCGTCTGAAATGCGGACGTTCCATAAAGGCTTGCACATGTGTTATGTCGCCGCAGAAATGGCGCATCACGCTGAACGGGTGAGACAAAAATGCTTTCACATGGAAATAGGGAAATCCATCGGAACGTGGGGCTTTTGCGTAACTATAATTGAATTCCCCACCAGCGAATCCCATTTTGTGTAGGCAATAGACCTGCTCCCCGATATGTCCATCGTCAATATATTTCTTTGCTTGGTCCGCTGGTGGCGTGAAGTAGTGGTTTAGATTACAGCCGAGATAAAGATCTGCTTCCGTGGCTTTCGCGACCATCTCCCGGGCCTGTCCGATGTCGTTGGAGATCGGTTTCTCAACGAGGACGTGTTTCCCGTTATCGAGCGCCTCCATTGTCGGTTCGTAATGCCAACTTCCGTTTTCATATCCACCGGTGGTGACATCAACGATGTCCAGATCGGGTTCACCATCAATCATATCGGCGAGGCTGTAGTATGCCTTGATGCCGAGACGTTCCGCTGCGCTGTCCGCGCGCTCTTTCGCAATATCGCACACCGCAACCAATTCCGCTAAGTCGTCATTCGCGTGACAATTTGCGTGGTTATTACCGATGCCACTCATGCCAACAACGCCAACTTTTAATGCCATTATATTATTCCTTCCAATAGATGAAGTTTGGTCTCGTCTATAGGGCACTTAACAGTTTAAACATACTCTTGTTCGTAACACCCTACAGCGACTTTGCATTTATTATAAGGCTGTTTACGGTTTTGTCAACACATATCTTCAAAATATACTTGACAGCAATTCCGATACATGTTATTTTCTCATATCATAAATAGTGCCGCAGGAGGGAATAACGGATGAGTATCAGTGTCGGAATGGTAGGCTTGGGGATGTTTGGACCCTCGTTTATCCAATCCTATAAAGCACACCCAGATGTACATCGTCTCGCGCTATGCGATTTACGCGAAGACCGACTCTCAAAATGGGCAAAGCAGTTTGAGATTTCCGAAACGTATTCAAGTCTTGATGAGATCTGCAAATCGGATTTGGATGCACTTGTAATTATCACACAGCACTGGATACACGCACCACAGGCGATTCAAGCGATGGAAGCCGGGAAGCACGTCTATACGGCTGTTCCTGCCGCTGTATCGCTGGATGAATGTGAACAACTCGTCAGAACCGTTGAACGGACCGGCATGATCTACATGAACGGCGAGACGAGTTATTTCCGTCCGGAAACTGCGTTCTGTCGCCAGAAAGCAGCGGAAGGTGCCTTTGGGGAATTTGTTCACTGCCGCGCCGAATACTTTCACGATATGGATCATGGACTCTACGATGTGGCAAAAAATCGGTGGGGTGCGCAGTGGGGACGCGACAAGATGGGTGGGATCCCGATGTACTATCCGACGCATTCAACCTGTTTCCCGATCTCTGTGATGAAAGCACACGCAACATCGGTTTCAGCGCAGGGCTATATCTATCCGAACGACGACTGGTTTCGGACGGATACCATCCACAAGAACCCGTTCTCTAATGAAGTCGGGTTGTTCACGATGAGCAATGGTTCAACAATGCAAATCTGTGAGTTCCGGCGGATTGGACACCCAGGTTCCGAACGCGTCAGCGGTATCTATGGAACGGAGGGCAGTTACGAGCAGAGTCTTGCCGGGTGTGTTTGGGCAGAGAAAAGTAGTAGGGAGATTGTCCAGCCTTCACAAACGCACGAATCTCTCCCTGAAGCACTCGCGGCAGACCTCGGTGGACATGGCGGTTCACACGCTTATCTCGTACATGAGTTTGTGGATTCTGTCAACCGACAGCGATTGCCCCGGGTCAATGTTTGGGAAGCGGTTCGATACTGCGCCCCCGGACTGGTCGCACACGAATCCGCACTACGCGACGGCGAATTACTCCCGGTCCCGGATTGGGGAGATGCGCCAGAGAGTGACATTTAACTTTTAATCTGTTTTGACGATTTTGATGTTTTTATGTATGAAACTATAGCCAGTCGATAATTCACTGAATATCGCTTTGAGAATGATAAAGGAGAAACTAAAAAATGAAAACTACAGTTGCAAGATTAAAACTATTATGTATTAGTTTCATGGTTATGAGCCTAATGTTTGTAGGTATCAGCTTCGCTGAAATTGACTTTGAAACTGCCGTCGGAGTGTGGCTCTTTAATGAGGGCGGTGGTGATGTCGCGGAAGATTCCTCTGGCAAGGGCAATAACGGCACAATCCACGGTGGCGCCGAAAGGGTTGATGGCATGTTTGGCGGTGCTTTGAGTCTTGACGGATCGGATGATTACGTCGAAATTGCGCACGACGATTCTTTAAACGTTGGCGGTGGACACACAATTGCCCTCTGGTTTAAATTAAATGCGGTTCCCGGTGGCGGCATGGGCGTTATAACCAAAGATGATTGGGCACCTGGGTTTTGGTGGGATGCGAATATCATCCGGCATCACACGCATGACCCGCCCGCCACGCTTCATTATGTAGATGCCGCTTGGGAGCCAGATACAGACTGGCATCATGTTGCTGTTACTTGGGATGGCGAAGCGTTTGGCGTATATCTGGACGCTGACGAGATTGGTTCTGGTGTAAATGGCGCAAACATAGGAAGAAACCCGCTAACTGATAAACCCCTTTTAATAGGTATCTATTTAGAAACTGGACAGCACGGTCAATGGGGTGAGTTTCTCGGCGCAATCATTGACGACGTTGCTATCTTCAATACGGCGTTGACCGCTGATGATATTGAAGTGCTTATGACTGAAGGATTGGGAACAACAACTGATGTTGAACCTTTAGGTAAGCTTACAACAACTTGGGCTGCCATTAAAGCCGATTGATCTGCTTTCAAACCTAAACGTTGCATTAATTGGCAATTTTCGGTGTTTGCGGGCAACTTCGCCCTTTGCCGTTGTTCAGATGGGCAGGAAGAGAGATTGTGTTTCTTTCATCTTTTTACCAATCTCTATTGTTTCCAAAATGTGGGCATCTACACGGGATGCCCACCCTATATTGAAAATTAGGTTTGCTTTTTATTGTTTTTTACAGTATACTATACAATTTAAAGGTTTCTGGTGGGAGATACTATGCAATATTGGCTTGCAAGCTTCGTCTAAATAGAAAGCAATCGGACACCAATTTACGCACACTATGAATCTGAGGTTATTATAAGGAGTATAGAATGGCTACTGAATACGCGGGAGCCTACGACGTATCGGCTATTCCCGCTGATGTTGCCCGCGAAATTGAAATTTATGAGATTCAACTCGATCGGTTTCAAGCCGGTCAAGTTGAAGAAGCTACCTTTACCGAATTTAGACTTCGGCGCGGGGTTTACGGACAGCGCGATGATAGATCGCAGATGATCCGTGTTAAAATCCCATTCGGTGGACTCACAGCAGTACAACTTGAAATGTTAGCAGATGTTGCCGAAGAATTTTCGGATAACATTATTCACATCACCACCCGTCAAGATGTACAATACCACTACGTGGATATTAACACCACCGCTGAACTGATGCGCCGTCTCGCCAGCGTTGACATCACAACAAAAGAAGCGTGCGGTAACGTTGTCCGAAACGTCACAGCATGCCCGCTCAGCGGTGTCTGCCAAGATGAAACGTTTGATGTAACACCCTACTCTAAGGCGTTGTCAGCGTTTCTTTTGGGACACCCGGATGCGGAGAACTTTGGTCGTAAATTCAAAATCGCATTTTCTGGATGTGAAGAACATGCGTGCGGCTTGGCGAATATGCACGACATCGGTGCAGTTGCCGCTGTTAAAGAGGTGGACGGTGAAGTCAAACGCGGCTTTAAACTCTATGTCGGCGGCGGACTCGGCGCAGTTCCGCATCAGGCGAAAGTGTTTGACGATTTCGTTTCTGCAGAGGAACTCCTCCCGATTTCACAGTCAATTTGCAGAGTCTTCACCCGTTTAGGGGAACGCAGAAATCGGAATAAAGCGCGTCTGAAGTTTGTTATCGCCAAATACGGCATTGAGGAATTCCGCAGACAGGTGCTTGAAGATCGAGAAACACTACGACATGACCCCCGATGGACAGGGTATTTGGACAATTTAGATGCCTACAATGAGAGTCCGCTCAAGGCACCGACGCAGCTCAACGGCACCACGAAACCCGAGGGGTTTGAAGAGTGGTATCAATCGAATGTACGGTTACAGAGTCAACCCGGCTACGCGTTTGTGACAATTACGCTCCCGCTCGGTGATATTACTGCAGATCAGACGCGGGCTTTGGCTGACATTTCCCGGAAATACGTTAAAGATACCATCCGTGCCACAGTCGAGCAAAACATCGTTCTCCGCTGGGTAACGATGACGGATTTACCCGCACTCTATCGCGAACTGAAAGAGATCGGTCTCGGCGACCCAGGGGCAGAATCTTTAGTAGATATTACAGCTTGCCCAGGTACGGATTCCTGCAAACTCGGTGTGTCTTCTTCACGGGGTCTGGCAGCACATCTGCGAAACCATTTCATTGAAGCCGGTGTACAGAATGAAATCAAGGACTTCCGTATTAAGATTAGCGGATGCCCGAACTCATGCGGACAGCACCACATCGCGAATATTGGCTTCTTCGGCTCCTCACGCCGGATGGGTACACGTTCTGCCCCCTTCTATCAGGTCCTACTCGGTGGACACATGATTGAAAACGCCAGTTCTTATGGACTTGCCACTGGAAGAATCCACGGCAAATATATCCCAGCCTTCATCGAGGAGTTAACCGGTAAGTACACGGCGGAACGAAATGAAGAGGAATCCTTCACCGATTACGTCGCACGACTCGGTAAAGCGGAAATCAAAAAGATCTTGTCCCAGTACGATCAAATTCCGTCCTACGAGGAAGCACCTGAATTCTACGTGGACACTGGCGACACGAAAGATTACCAACTCAAAACGGGTGTCGGTGAGTGTGCTGGAGAGGTCATAGCACTTGTCTCCATGAAGTTAGAAGAAGCAGACCGGCTTATCTACGAATCCGGATTGAACTTGGAGAAAGGTGAATATCAAGATTCCGCAGGACTCGCTTTTGATGCAATGATTAGAGCCGCGGACGGACTGCTGACAACGGTCGGTTTGCAATATATTGACGACGCGACCACCGTCAACGAATTCCGCACCCATTTCTTTGAACCGGGTAACTTCTTCCCGGGTTACGGTGCGCACATCTTCAAGGCAACGGAAGAAGATGCTTCTACGTTTGACCATGAATTGGCACACCGTCGCGTTGAGGAAGCGACGCTCTTCGTCGAAGAATCGCATAATGTCTACGGACGGATGCGTATCAAGCAAGAGGAAGAGGAACAGAGCCGTCGTAAAACACGTCGCTCACGACCCGCACGGAAACCGAAGGTTGTCAAAGAGACGAAACCCGTTGAGGAAATCGTTGATAGCCTTGATCTCAAAGGTGTCGCTTGCCCGTTCAACTACGTCCAAGCGAAAGTCCGTTTAGAAACAATGGACCTCGGTCAGCTCCTTGAAGTCACCATTGATGATGGCGAACCGATTGAGAACGTGCCGACGAGTCTCACCAACGACGGTCATGAGATTGTTGACACGAAAAAGGTCGGAAAACACTATCGCCTTACTATTCGGAAGGGT
>JAJEGI010000116.1 GCA_022819945.1 Candidatus Poribacteria bacterium | reverse complement strand
GTTATGGTTTCGTATTTGAAAAAAAGGCGAAAAGTGTAACATTTTCGATTTGCGTTTGCGGTGCCTCTGAATCGTTAGGCAAAAGTGGTTCGTTTTACTCGAGTCTACGTTTTGTCCTCCTTTGTCTGGGTGAAGGGTTATTTTTATCTTTTTTCTTGATTAATATAATTTAATTAGTATATATATGATAACATATATAATGTAAAGAGGCAAATCTGACATTTATCAAAGTTATCATGGAGGCAGTAATAATCAAGAGATAACAGGTATAGCAAGGTGAAAATGCGTTTGTTTTGAAAAAGTTGCTTGATTTTTAGGGCATGAAATGGCATCCTAATGCCTCAGAAAACCATCTTTGAGTTAACACAAGGAGGACATTTCACGCAGGCTCACTTTATCAAATCTACAATTTTTTCAACACCTGCTTTCATCATAAGTAGTTTTGGGTAGGTTAAATTTAGGTTGTGGATTGTTTCAGTGGTCAGTCGTTAGAAGATATTCGTCAAAAATCAGGATTTTCAGGACTTTAGGATGAACAAGATTACGCTCCCTATTCACGCAGGAGTTGCATCTGTCGGTCCTCAAAATGACGTTCCGACTTCTGGGTTGGGCGAATGCGCCACGCGTCCGGTAAGCGGACGAGAGTATTGATAATATCCGGATTCTCAAAGTATGCATCATCTAACTGCCAAAATTGGAGACGCGGATAGGTTTTATTGTTGTGCTCAAAAGTTCCCATATCCTGAGCCTCTTGTCTCATCTTCGCAGTGACCGGTTCAAGGGTGATAAAGATACCGACTTCCGCGTTATTCTTATCCATCACACGACAGAAGGCGCGAACTTGGGTAATAGTAGGTTTCCTTGTCTTGACCTCGGCGAGGATGCGCGCGTTCGTTTCTTTCAGCTGCTGCGGATTCCATAATGTAACATGTCCCACACCATCAAGTCCGCCATCACCGACATCTTTCGTGGGTCTCAGTCCAAGCCGTGTTACCGCCCAATTCGAGAAGTCGTGATATTTTCGTTTGTCGCCCTCTTTCAAAAATTTGTGGACCTCCTGCATGTTCGTGGGGTAGCCCTCAATCTGGTAGTCAACGGATGGTGCTAACCCGTGTCGGTCTGCTAAGCGTTGTCGCATCGGATCCAGAGCAAGGATTGTTATATCAATGCCCATCCATTGCCGGTTGAGGGTGTGCGCTGCATCAATTGTTGTGCCGCAGCCACAGAACGGATCAAGAACGATGTCTCCTTCATTACTGGAAGCTTTTATCATGCGTTCGTATAGTGCAAGTGGTTTCTGCGTGGGATAACCGAGACGTTCTTTAGCAGATGGGGCAATTACGCTTATTTCCCATACATCTCTGAGTGGCACCTCTCTGGATTCTTCGTTTGTTACCTCAGATGGTACACGTCTTCCATCTGGTGTATAGGCACTTTTAATTTTCTTGTTGCCAAACCTCTTAAGAGTTGACGCTGGTTTGGGTTCATACAGTTGATTCCAAGTTACGCCTGTGCCTTTTGCATAACGTAAGATAATGTCGTGCATTCGCTGAAAATTCGGATGTTTTGCAGGCCAACGGCGGTATGACCAGACGATTTCATTCCGAAAAGATGCATTCTTACTATGGTTTTCCTGATCCCAAATAGCATCCATCACACCTTTGAGGTAGTGTGAGGCAGTCGGATCGCAGTGCAAGTATATACTACCTTCCGATGTGAGGACACGGTGCATTTCTGCAAGACGAGGTCCCATAAAGGCGAGATAGGCACGCATTGCGCCTTTGTTACCAGACACGGCGTTCTGTAGTACTAAATCATAACCTTTGAGGCAGGTATCAAGTGCTTTATAGGTATCACTGGAAAATGCGCGTTGTTCGATGTCAGCGCGAGCATCTTGGGCAGCGGTGTCCCACGTCCACGTATCGGTGAATGCTTTCTTCTGCGCGAGGGAGTCACCAAGGAAAGTGTTGTAGTCGCGTCCGCTGTTGAACGGTGGGTCGGTGCATATTAGGTGAACGCGTTCATTGGGCATCTCGCGTAGAATTTCAAGGTTATCACCGAAATAAAGTTTATTCATTTTCTGGATCACTCCCGTTGTTACGCATTTCACGAAGGAGATCATTAATAATGACCGCAAGTAGGGAATCATCTACCCGAAAAGACAGTGGAAGTGCCGTTTGGAGATCTGTTATTGCCTCCTCAAAGCAACCTAATTCCTTTTTCGCTAAGGCACGTTGATAATAGACATAAGCATCATCCGGATCCATGTCAAGAGGATGACTGAGACTTATAGCCTTGTCATAGTCAGAGATAGCTGCCGCATATTGCTTTAGTTTATATTTCGCAAGTCCGCGCTGATAGTAAGACTTTCTATCATGGGAATATATGCGAATTACCTCATCATAATCGGCGATAGCTGCTTCATATTGTTTCAGTTCATACTTCGCGAATCCTCGCCAGCGATAGAGTTCGATATGACGCGGAAACATACGAATTGCCTCATCATAATCAGCAATAGCTGTTTCGTATTGATTTAGAGAGGCTTTTGCTAGCCCGCGTCGGTAATGGGAATTTTTATCGTTAGGAAATATGCGGAGCACTTCGCTATAATCTCTAATAGCAGATGGATATCGCTTTAGGGAAAAATTCGCATTTCCTCGTTCATAATAGAATTCTGCATGATCTTCACCTTTTAGGTTAATTGCCTTGTCATAATCGGCAATGGCTAACTCATATTGTTTTTGTGAGTTATATGCAAGTCCGCGATGGTAGTAAGTATGGGCATCACCAGGGTCTAGACGGATCGCCTCATCATAATAAGCGATGGCCAAGCCATGTTCGCCCCTTAGATATTCCCGTATGGCGCGTTGTTTGTATTCAAAGGCACTGAGTTCTGTATAGATTCTGCTTTCACTACGTAAACGTGCAAAACCGTCAAAGTCAGGAAATAGTATTGATTCAGTGATACCGAACCCTTGCTCCAGTGCTGTGAGAATACCTTGTTTGCTACTTTCCAGGATAACACATTCTGCATCTGCGTCGAAATGCGAATCTCCGAATAGAAAAATAGATTGCTGCGCAATAATACGACGATTCTGCTGGCGGGGTTGCCATTGATACAGTTGCTTAGATTGCGGTTGCGGAAACTGCGCTCTCTCGTCTCCAATGTTTTGGAAGAAGTAATCAATATCTTCTTCTAACAATGCTGATGTAACCTCTTTGAACCTAGGGGGTTCATTTTGCACAGCGTAGACTTTACCATTTGAGGGATCCTGCGAAATTTTGGAATCTAGTTGGCAGGCAAACCAAAGTGCAACTAAAGCATTATAGGTAAAGTCTATTAAACAAGTGGCTGCCCCAAAGTGTTGAAATTCAGCAAGTATTTCCAGATCCTTCAGCTTCCGACCGTCTTTCTCGTCGTACCCTTGAAGACGCGCATCGCTGATTAAAACCCTATTGATCTGAAGGAATTTCTCAAAATCTCTATCCGTCTCCTTCGGACGACGAAAAGCCGAGGCTTCTATCCTGTACGCTGCATTTGGAACACCCCGAAACAGATAGGATCCAGAATTTAAATTGTTGTACCCATTCCATAAACCCATTTAGCGTTGTGATTTGAATCCCGGCTTTGTTTCTTAATCTGATAATTTCTTGTTTTCGATCAGTCTGCTCCGTGGATAGTTCTTGGTCAATTATATTCATTTGGATTCCTAATGCAAGTCCTTATCGTCCTGCTACGGTGGGAATAGAAGAATCGGAGAGGGCTACCGATTCTGCGTAGTGCTACCCAAAACTGATTTAAAAAGTATACTACAATAGGTAAGAAAAAATCAATGTTCTTTTTCTTTTCAACCGGGCAACAGACGATACCCAATACCAGTCATAAGTCCGACAATAATCCAGATGCCGCCGATAAAGCATTCACCTAACACAACGCCTAAAATAAGCGGACGGAGTTTGCGGTAGTAGGCAACACCGCCGAACTTGAGCGTGGTGTATTTCAGGAACCAACCGATGAAGAATGAGCCCCAGAAACAGTAAGTCGCATAACTCGTCATCATGAGAGAACCGATCGGATGCAGTTTCCACCAGAGGTAGTGGTGACGCATCCAGAGCATCCCGAACATCGCTGCACCCCCGAAGATAAACGAACCGAGCCGTTCCAATTCAATACCGGTAGGGTGTTGCAGAATACTTGTGAGCCGATTAAATGGGGACGTTGTGGAGATCATATAGGTCCAGTGCTGTAGGTTCACCGCGCCGTGTGTGTAGGCGAGATCTATGGAGGAATAGTAGGAGACACCCATCGCCAAGACAATCGCGATACCCATCGCCAGTAGAAACGGACGTTGTTTGAGACGCAGCGGTTCCGCAAGTTTGAAGTTGTTCATCACGCTCGGCATCAGGATCTCCCGCATATCGAACATCAAAACCCGTTCATAAGCGACCAACGTCCAACTCGGGGCATTGACCCGCGCACTGCCGAATAGCGTAATGAGATATTCACCGGGCAGGAAGGAGTAGAGAATAAACATCAAACCACCGTTGGTCACCATCCACGTCCCTACTGTTGTGATGGCGAGGAAGATACCCAGTATACAGAGTGCCACCCATACACTCATCCCCGCAAGGCTACAGATTAGGGTGAGTAGTAAGATCCCGCCAATCAGACCCCATACCGCCCAGACGTAAGGTAAAGGTTCGTTCGCATCGTTGTTTGCGCGTTTACCGAAAATCGTAGCGAATGCGCGTCCGAAATGCCGTTTGCCGATAAATAGGATAAACCCGATAAAGACCAACAACGCACCCATCTGTTGGTTTTGATGGAAGTTCCACTGATTCACTTTTGAACCCGTTGCGTAGATAAGCACCGTCTCCATTTTGCCAAATAGGAAGAAGAACCAGAAACTGAACGATATTTCGAGCGTGAGTAGGTAAACAATAGCGATAACTGAAGGGTAGATGAAGAGATTCACCGAGGGCCACCATGCCAAGGCAGAGAAGGGTTTTTCGGTAAAGAATTGGGCGATCGGGAAATAGAGCGGCGGGTTTGGTATAGATGGAAAGTAGAGGTGCAATCCCTTCAAGCCGTGCAATAGGACAGGTATAGCAAAGCCTGACCACATCAGCCGAGATTTGAAAAATCTGTTCACGAGGGTAGCACCTGACGGGGGTTGAAACATCTCTACCGGCAATTGGACGAGTGGGAAGGTGAAGCGTTCGTGTTCTACCCACTGTTTTCGGAGGAGCACCGTCCAGCAAATAGTGACGAAATAGAAGATGAGGACAAACGCACTCCATCCGAGAATCGGTTTCACCCATGCTGCCCACGGGATTGCGTCTCCGTCTGGCAATTGCTCATAAAAATAGAAAACCGCTTTCGGATCCTTCACGACCATCCAATCTGGAAGATGCTGATGGAAAAGTGTTATCCACTCATTTTCGGGGGTTGCGAAATAGAACGGACTCACAGCGAGCGGAACGAGGTAACGCATCAACCCTGAAGACGGGATCCCCGATGCAACCAGCATCATACCCCAGATGATAAGGAGTTCGCTGCCTTGCAATTCGGTGCCGGGTGTTAGTCTTTTGAGAAGTACATTAATACCAAGAATGAAGACCAGCATCACGAAGACAACAGCAATCGGTAGATGGTTTCCGGCGAGATAGGTGCCGCCGACGTGAAAATCGTTGTAAGGTGTAGCGAGGCATTGGCATATCACCACCCCCATGCCGATCAGCACGCTCCGGGCTGTGATACCGCTATAAGTCGTAGGATGAGTCGTTTGCGGAAGGTGCTGCGAAGTGACAGGAGATGTCATAGGGATTGTGTTAGGTGATTGTGTAGCCAGCGGAATCGGTACGTAAGTCAAATACGGTTTTCACCGTAGCAGTTTTCCCGGTGTTCAAGGCAGTCTGTATCGCTTGTCTGTAGTCTCGCAGTGGAAAGCGTCTGATTACCAGTGGACGCAACTGTGCTCCCGTTTTTTCGAGGAGCTGCATGCCGAGGGCAAAGGTATGAATCTGTTCATCGTTGTGCGTTTCGATCCCATAAGTATAAGCACCTTCAACTTTCAACTGCTTGTACCAAACCGAGACCCAGTCGATATTTTTTGGGATCGCTGGCATACCGAGCAAGATGACTTCACCGTTTGCGTGCGTGAAGCGGAGCGCATCGTCTATTGTGACGCTCGAACCGATGCAATCAAAGGTAACGTCTACACCCCCGATTAATACCTGTTGTCCCAGTTCTGGTTGATACGATTCTGAACCTGTGAGTTCACAGAAGACTGTATACCGACCGCTATTCGGGAATATTACCTCATTCGCACCGAGGTCAAGTGCCAGTTGCTGTTGGTGTGGATACTTGGCAAAAATGAGAATACGGTTTTGATAGCCGAGCATCCGAAGTGCTGCGACGGTAAGAAGTCCGATTGTGCCACCGCCGATGACACAAATGTTGTCTGCCGTGTTGTAGTTTGCTTTCAAAACGCCGTGTATCGCGCAGGCGAAGGGTTCGAGTAGCACGGCAATTTCGTCCGAAACATCATCTGGGACAATATGGAGTTGTGATTGGTGCGCAAGCACATATTGACTCCACCCGCCGCCTGTATCCCGACAATACCCCGTCTGAACGCCTTCAGAGATGTCGCCTTTGGTGATATTTTCACAGTTAGCGAAATATAGGTTTTGGCATTGATAACATGGCGGCGAGATTCCTCTTACTTTACATGAAAGTGCAGGCTCAATTACCACCCGCGCACCGACAGGAAAACCTTCTACTGCATCACCGATCTCCGCAATTTCACCGACAACCTCATGTCCTAATACGAAAGGCGTTGACGTGAACGGCGAGAAGTATGGACTTCCTTTGGCTGTGATTGTCGCCAAATCGGAGCCGCAGATACCGCTGAGTCGGGTTCTGACTTTGACCCATTCGGGTGTCGGCAGCTCTGGCTCCGGGATGTCAACAAGATGTACACAAGAAAACGGGGACGTGTAGAGACCCCGCCACCGTTTGCCAAAGTAGCGCATCGCGAGATAACGTGGGATGCTTTTGTGATATTGAATGGCTTCCACTATAGTAGTTCTCAGTTGTCGGTTGTCGGTAACTACTTAATTGTCGTTGTCAAATTTGACGCGTCTATAGACGTGTTGTAAAGGTAGTTCACACTGGATAGATAGCAGTGGCACGACATCCGCAAGTGTCCGAAATTCTGTCGGTATCCATTCGGGTTCATGGCGACGATACCGCAGCACCTGCACTTTATCTTGTGAAATCAGAAGGTATTCTTGCAAAGAATCTATTTGACGATAGTGTGTGAATTTCTCGTCTCTGTCATACGTTTCCGTGGAAGCTGAAAGCATCTCTACGATAAGCGTCGGATTCAGGAGTGTGTCAAAGACATTATCCTCGGCGCGTGGTTCCCCGCATACAACGACAATATCTGGGTAAAAGTAGGATTCTGTCTGGGCAACTTTCACGCGCAGATCACCGGTTGAAGCGACTTGACATGCCGTATCCATCAATTGGTTATTAAGGTGAATTGCCGTGTCGAACGTGATGAAATTATGTGCGAAACTGGCACCTGCCATCGCGAGTGTTTCTCCATTCACATATTCGTTTTTTGTGATTGCCTTACGTTCCAATTCAAGGTACACTTCGGGGGTTAGGTAAGTTGGTGCTGCGATAGGTGCCATCCGACTGTCTCCTTAGGCGGGACACGGAAATCCCGCCTTCAAACAAATCACTTACGCGTTCGCTTCAGTTTGGTAATACGCCATCAAAATCTCCGCGACTTCGGGTCGTGAAATTTCTGGTGGGAGTGGTTCGCCAGCGGCGAGCATCTCACGCATTTTTGTCCCAGAGATCTGAAAATAATCGTCTGCATCGTGCGGGTGGTCACCCATCATGATGATTGCATTGCGCTTTTTGCTCCATACGGTGAAATTACCACGGAAGATACCGATTTCGAGTGCGTCTTCAGGGATTGTGTCGAAAATTTCCTGTGCATCGAATGCGCCGTAGTAGTCGCCTGCGCCTGCGTGGTCGCGTCCGACGATGAAGTGCGACGCACCGCAATTCTGACGGAAGACGGCGTGGAGGAGTGCCTCCCGCGGTCCGGCGTAGAGCATATCGAACCCATAACCGGTGATAGAGACGGTATTTTCAGGGAAATAGTGTTCCACCATCGTACGGATGCAAGCATCACGAACATCAGCGGGAATGTCCCCGGGCTTTAGCTTACCGAGAAGCATGTGAATTAGAATACCATCGGCATTGACTGCCTCTTGTGCGATTTTGCAGAGTCCTTCATGGGCACGGTGCATCGGATTCCGTGTCTGGAAAGCGACGACGGTGTCCCATCCGCGCGCAGCGATGTCTTCACGAATCTCGACGGCTGTGCGGAAGGTGTCCGGGAAATCTTCTCGGAAATAGGAGTAGTTCAGTACCTCGATTGGACCTGAAAGCACGTTGTCTCCGACATTTGCAAAAGCAGGGACACCTGGATGTTCGGGGTCGGTGGTTCCGAAAGTTTTTTTGATGAGCGTTTGTTTCTGATCTGCTGAGAGTGTCTCAATCGCCGAAACCTTCATGACCGCGAGCGGTGGATTGCCATCAACATTCGGATCGCACAGCGCAATTCTGTCGGCATTCTTTACTGCATCCCTGAGTTGTTCGTCTGGAACGATGTTCATCACAGGAACGGGCCAGAAAAGTCCGTTCGGTAGTTTCATATCTGCGGCGACACTCGTCGCTTCAGTGATGTTCATATAGCCCGTGAGCGGTGTAAAGTAACCAGATGCGAGCATAACGGCTGATGCAGCGGCACCCGAAGAAATCAAAACAGACGGCAATTGCGCCGCCTCTCTGGTCAGTTCGGCACGTTGTGCATCATCCGAAACGTAAAGCGGTTGTAAGGTTTCGGCTCCATGTGGTTTAATCATTTTTTTATAACGTCTCCTTTGAGAGTTACAGTAATCTACGATTGAATTTGTGAATGGCAGGTTATTCTGTTATTTGTTCGACTGTAAAACCGTTCCATATCCAGTGATTGTGTTTATCACTTGTCCGGATTCGCAGTTTCGGTGTAAAAATGACTTGGATAAGATAACCGTTTGTTACCTCAACAGTATCAATTTCTTCAACTTTTTCGTTACCGGGCGGAACAGTGAGTTTCTTCACAATAGGTTTTCCGTTCGCCAGTAGATTAACTTCGTGCGTCGCGCTTTCTGCGGACTGGAAGGTGTTGGTGATACGATATGTTCCGTTGGGTAAATCGAGTTTAAAGGCGGCATCTTCTATACCCCAAACAGCATCTCTTCCCAAGGGACCGGGGCCCGCTGGGCCTTGATAGGCTTGACGAGGCGATATTCGCCGGGCATCGGCTCTCGAATCCTTGTGATTCCACTCGGTATCCCAGCCGAATTTACCACTCTCGTACATCGTCCTCGGCCCGATAGCGTGATGATCCGGTGCTGTTTCACCGTTGTCGGGTTGCAGGTCAAAACGGATAACAAGATTTCCGGCTTCTGTCTTATCCCAGTGTTCAAGTATCGGTTCCGGGGCGCGTTTTCTTTTGAATAATTTAAGGTTTTTCGTCTCATGGATGATGTCATAATTCGGCGTGAGGTCTGCAAACTTCTCAGATTCTGGGTAGAACCAAGCGACTATATAATCATCGCTGATATAATTTAATTCTACACTCTTATAGTTGTTGCGGTTTACTGGAAAATAGTTATAATTGGCTTCATAGTTGAAGAGATGCACCACATCATCAGCGTAGACCCCGTAGTAAGCGGTAGAGTGTGCAAAGGGTGTGACGTATTCAATTCTTCCCAACGCGTCAGATTTGTGCCAATCTGCGGTACGATGTCTAAACGACGTATGCGGCTCTATCAGATGTGTTCCAGAGACAAGTTCGGCAATCTCAGGCGAGATGCGGCCATGGTCGTAAGCAGTTCTTCCAAAGTGGAGTAGGCTGAAAACGATGAGACACGCCGCGATAACGCCGCGAGCGATTTTACCCATATCCAAGGCTAACCAAGGTGCCAGCATCAACAGAATATAGAGATGGATTCTGTCATTAATCCAACCGCCCGGTCCATAACCCCACGGTGCTCTGACAAACATATAGGTGAACACGAAAGCGATTAACAAGAAAACGTCGGTCTGTTTCACCCATTCTTTGCGGTGAACACGGTAACAGATAGTGATAACAATTCCGATACCTAATATGAAGAGGAGCAGATAATTAACGGGAATATGCCAGTCCGTGAAATAGACGATCGATTTAACGCCCAAAAAGTACTCCCAAATCCATTTCATACCGCGATGGCTACCCTCTTGATGCTGTTTGAGGCTCTGTAGGTAGTATTCCATCAGCACAAAATAGACCGGCACCATATAAAGAAAGAAGCCGAAAAGGGGTTTCAGACGCATGATAAATTCTCGAAACCATTCGGCATGTCGTTCGCGCCACGCCGCTGCCAACGCTCTACCCCCCCATATACATCCGCCTGCTATAGAAATCCCTAAAACAATAAGCCCGTAAGAGGCGATATGCGACAGATAGGTCAATAGTAGCAACACATAAAGCCATGGAAGGTGTTTTGCCTGCATGTCCTCTTTATGCTTCCACCAAAAACCGAAGCTAAAAAAGAAAAACGAGATGCTCAGCGTGAAGTTGTAAAACCCCATATAGAGAAGGTAGTTGTAGGCAAATGGAAAACCGAGCCAGGCGTAGACAAACTTTCCTTCCCGATCTTTGTGGACAGCGTTGAGGAAATAGAAGAAGGCGATCGGTATCATGCCTATCGCAATTGTGAGGAAGACCTTCTCGGCGACGACAGGAGGGAACACATAAAGAATGGCTGCCAGCATGATGTGAGATAACCAGTTTGGGAAAATGGTGATGTTCAGCTGCCACGCATCCCGCATCTTATAGTTTGCATGATCGGCGTAATCCGTCAGGACCTTGGCATTGTAAACGTGGCTCACACCGTCTTGGGAGGGAAAGTAGGCGAAAATCCAGAGTGGGAGAAGGTGCAACACCAATAGGACTACAAATAGATGTTTCCATGACCAACGTTTCCAGTTAAACATGTTCTCTCTCCGATGTATCTAAGTACTTAAGCCTGAACGTTATCTCTGAAATAGAGACAGTGTTCTGTCAATGGGCACCGTTCACATAAAGGTTTTCGGGCATCACAGATGCGTCTACCGAAATAGATTAAGTTCATGTGGAAAGGATACGCCTTTCCCGCTGGCACGATCGGTGGTAACACCTGATGCGCTTTTTCTGCACTGCAGTTGGGTGGAATCAGTCCAAGGCGTTTGGAAATCCGCAGGATGTGTGTATCGACGGGGAAGACCTCTCTGCCGCAGGCGAAGGAGAGCGTAACGGAAGCCGTTTTGATACCGATACCTTTGTGTTGACATAGCAGTTCCAGTGCTGCCTCTGTTTCCATGTCGTGGATGAATTCTAAAGAGAGTCCTCCGTGTTCAGTTTTTAACCATGTAAGAAAGTTTTTGATGGTGTGGCTTTTCTGATTTCCCAATCCAGCAATTTTTATCGCATCCTCTATTGCCTTGACATCCGCCTGCCAGACCTCTTCCCACGTCGGGAAGCGTTCTTTAAGTTTAGCATACCCCTTATCGCGATTCACATCTGTCGTGTTTTGTGATAGGATCGTTAAGATGAGGCATTCCAGCACATCGCCTGCGCCGTCGCGGGTCGGCACGCCGAGCAAATCCTCTAATGTTTCTGATATGAGTTTGGCTTTCTCTTTGAGTTCCAATTATCTTCTTCCAATGGCTGTGTTTTAAATATTATACCATAAATACGAAAAATAACAACGTCTTTTATGTCTTTACCAGAGTTGTTCAACCCTTCCATAGAACGATCTGCAAATTTCAAATTCCGATTGCTGACCGCCGAAAACCGACTAAAAAAGGAACCGATACATCGGTTGGTCAAGCGCAATAGATAAAAGACTCCAGAACGCGCCAATCACAAACTCGCCAAGCACGATACCGAGGAAAAACGGAACGGCTTTCCGATGCAAACGGATACCGCCGTATTTCAGGACGAGCCACTTCAGTAACCATCCCACAAAGATTGAACCTATCATCGGGTTAATCGCCCAACTCCCGGAGATCGCATAGCCGACAGGGTGTAAGTTCCACCAGAGGAATCGCATCCGCATGGCGGCGAGGAGTAGCGTTATTCCGAATCCGAACGTTGCGAAACTAATCGCTGGCACATCTGGCGGCGCAGCGTAAGTTAACCATGTTTCTAACCGATTGAAGGACTCGCGCCCGAATCCTGCGACACCGCCTTCTACGTGGTACATGTGTAGATACGCCCAGAACGAACCGAGTGCACCTAAAGCGGAAGCCAACATCATAATGAATGCAAACCGTCGGATCGGGATATTCGCACCTTCAGCCAATTTAAAGCCTTCCAGTTGATGTGGCATGGCGTGTGAACGGTGTGCCCGATTCAGACAGTAGAGGTAGGCGAATCCCGTCAAGTTTGTTGCACCCAACCGACGGATGCCTAACAACCGTGGTAACATCTCATCGGGTCCGATAAAGTGCAAGTCGTGGACAGGGGAGCCGAGTTCCGCACGCAAGCGTGTAATCGCAATCGCAATCGCATACCAGATCACGAAATAGACGATAATGACCCAAAAGCTCATACCCATCTTCAGACAGAAACCGACGATGAACGCTGCCCCACCCAGCAGCCCGATAACGATAAGTCGATATGAAACGGGTTCGTCTGCCTTTGGAGATATGAGTTGCCGTGCGACCCCTTTCAGATAGCGTCTGCTCATCCAGATCGCGACGACGCAAAGCCCCAAGTATGCACCGTGCGACTGCTCCGCCTCATAAGGGAAACGTGGCAACCCGCGCCACCCTGCGATGACACCTAACAGCCGTTCTGCTCGCCAGATCAACCAGAACGCCCAACAGGAGAAGGAGAGGTCCAACGGTATGAAGAACGAAAGCCCGACACCGAAAGGGAAAACACCGATCGGACTCCAACCGATCCCGCTCCACGGGCGTTCTGTAAAAATCCGTCGTAGGTCGTACAACTTTCCGCCCAGGCTTGGAACGGCAGGAAACAGGAAGTTTAAACCGTTGATGATGTCGATGACAACACCGATCGAGAGTCCGAGCCACATCCACGGCGATCGAAAAAATTGCCGACGCCGAGTTGTCATCTCAAAGGGTAACTGGATGATTGGATAGCTGAGCCGCTCCGATTCTACCCACTGTCGCCGAAAGAGTAGGCTCAGGCAGAGCATCACGAGGTGAATCGCCACAATGAACAGCACCCACCAGACGATTATTGGTAGCCAAGCGGTTAAGTAGCGGGGTTCATACATGCTTGAGAACCCGCTGTAATATCCATCGAGTACGCGCCTCTCGCTAATAGCTAACCATTGTGGGATGTGTAAGTGAAACAGATTTGCCCAATCGTTTTCGGGTGTGGCAAACCAGTGGGCGTGCCCGATTAGCGGCATGAGCACCAAGAACCTATCGACACCCGCGAGTCCGGCACCGACGGAGATGCACGTGTAGATGACAAGCAATTCAGCGCGGTTGAGAATGAGCGCATGATGCAACCGACGCAAAAACAGCCCGATGCCTAATAGAATTAAGATGGTGATAACGGCATTGTAGAAAAGTGAGACCTGCGTCGGACTCCCGCCGCCACGCATGATTGAGACGGATACCCACCAACAGTTGGCAGGCACTAACACGCAGACAAGGACAATTGTGAATGGCCGAATTTTGAGATCTTGGGTTGGAACGGTGTTCACCTTCTTTCGAGAAATAACGGTAATATTCTACATCATTTTTCGGTTTTAGACAAAGAATTTTTCGTGATTGCCAGCGGAACAACCCTCAGCGATCAATCGTCAATTGAATTGCTTATTGAAAAGTAATATGGTATAATCAAGTAAGCGCGGGGGCTGAAATGACAACAAGAATATCTACCGAAGATTTTCGTATGCTGACGGAAGTCTCCTGATTCTGACAAATATCACAAAGGTCTGAAAACCGATGCAGCTGAGCAAACGAAAAAAAATTGTTATTATGAGTCTAATCTTGCTTATTGGGGTTATTATTTTGCTATCCGTTATCTATCACCAAACTGCATTGTGGGAACCGGAACAGCACCTGATCACGCTGCTTCCGAAATCTCCAATCTGTTATTTGACACTCAAAGAGTTGAAAGGTTTAGTCGAGACGTTCAACCGGAGCGAATTTGGGAAACAGACCGCTAAAATGCCGCTTCTCGCTGAAATTGCGGAGCAACGTTGGTGGAAAGAGATTGCTTATCAGAAGCTGCTATGGGAATACGAGATGGGGGCCAAACTCGACCTTAAGACCGTCACCGGCTATTTTGGTGAAGAGGCGATTCTGGCTTTTTATCAGCGTGAGGGAGAACTCACGTTTCTCCTCATCACAGCAGTCGGAGCACAAGAGAAACTGAGTATTGAGGCCATTACAGCAACCGATGCGATCAACCCGAAATACAAGCGCGTCCAAAACGATTATGGCGAGTTCACGATTAATACTATTACGGGGTATCCGCGCGATTTCAGTTATACGTTCATCGGGAGAATAGGGATATTAACCCTTGACCCAACGCTCTTGATAGAGGTGCTTGACATCTATAATGCGGGGCTTCCTGGCGCGAAAACGGCATCGAAAAAGCGAAATTTTCTCGCCGAACACCCAATGACAACCGAGATTCAGGAAAACTATCGTCAAGACAAGAGTACGGGATATGTGGATGTCCAACAAATTGCGCCTGTATTGGACAGTGTAAATCCTAACGCATTCATTAAACAGATCTTTGGAATGTTCGGGGAGCCAGAATTTTGGACGTTCAGCAACCGATACGAAGCGGGTGTGATTGTTTCAAAACATCGTCTCCAAAAACGCATAGACACTCACCAGAGTGAACTGCCTGCCGGAGATGACGCAAAACCGTTTCTCGCTTTCCCTGAGCGAACTGCTTTTGTGACTACGTTTTCAGTGCCGAACCAGCAGATGCAAGAACTCTTCGGCAATATCGACCTTTCCCAAGTTTTGGGGACAGACGTGACTGTAATGTTAATTGCGCCTGAACCTGATGCGGTAACGGTAGTGCCTTCGTTGGTTCTGATTGTGCATACTCAGGCTCCCGAGGCGTTGAAAGGTGTATTGGATATTGTGAAACAGGGAAAAATTTCTGTCGCTGGGAAACCGCTTAAATACCTTGAACCCCAAGATTACAACGGTATCACGGTTCAACCCGTACAACTCCGTCTCAATTTTCTGTTAGCGATTGCAGGTGGATATGCGATCGCCGAGGACTATTTTGTTTTGAGCACGACAACTGCGGGACTAAAGGCTGTGATTGATGCCACAACAGGTAAAACGCCCATCTTAAGTGATGTGACTTTTTCCACAGATGCAAACGGTGCTCAGGTATTCATTCAACCGGAACTGTTTGTGCCGGAGTTGAAACGTTTCCTACCGTTGGTAACTGTGCTTGCTTCTTTTACGGGGCAGGAATTGGATGCGACGTTGACGCAACGGGTCACTGAGAACTTGTCCCCGTTGGAGTCCCTCGGTCCGATTACGGCTGAGGTAAATTTTGATGCGCAGCGCGTAGATGCAGAAGTTCGGATTGTTTTGGAGAAATGATTAGTTCGGTTTAGCAATGTTGACGTAGTATTCGGCAACTTTTGTGGTATTTTGGTAACACGCGGAATGAAAATAAAGGAGGTTTACAATGGAAAAAGAGACACTTGAAAATATTACGCAGCGGTTGGATCAATTAGAAAAGATCGTTGCGGAGATGAATCAGAAACTCTCTGCAGCCGTTGAGAAATTAGTTCCAGATACACCGAAGGATTGTGAAACTGGTACCATAAATGCCACTGATGCCCAGGAGAACGAACAAGGTGATAATCTCGGGACAAAAGCAATTGAGAAAATATTGGAACGGATGG
>JAJEGI010000180.1 GCA_022819945.1 Candidatus Poribacteria bacterium | reverse complement strand
AGCGATGTGATTTAATTGATGGATAATCTCAAGATCGATCCCTCCCCGATACCCTTGATACGCCACGGAGGCATCAATAAATCTGTCACAGATAACAATTTGATTTGCTGCCAATGCGGGCCGTATGCGTTCGTCGACGTGTTGTGCGCGTGCGGCAGCGATCAATAATAACTCTGTCATTGTTGTTATTCTGTCGGAGGTCAGAAAGATGTCTCGGATCCGCTCTGACACAGGCGTACCGCCGGGTTCACGGGTGATGACAACATCTGGTCCGAGGGCGGTTGCCAACCGTTGTACCTGTGTGGTTTTACCCGCGCCTTCTACCCCTTCAAAAGTGATGAAAATCCCGCGATCTTCCATTTTTTCCCTTTTTAGATAAAAAGTACCCACATCGGACTTTCACCGACTGTGTATGTAGTCAGCGGTGATAATTCCCCACTCTGTCGATTGATTCGGTAGGTGGCGAGTCTGCCTGAACCTTGACCACCAGCGAATAGGAAGTTGCCTGCCCCGTCAATGTTGAAGACGCGGGGTGTCGGTTCGGTCAGTTGATGTCCGATGGCACTGAGTTTTCCAGTCTCTTCGTCAACTGCAAATCCTGCGATGCTATCATGTCCGCGATTGGAAACATAGAGAAATTGCCCGTGTGGATCGATGTGGATCTGCGCGCAGGTGTTGTCCTCCTCAAAATCCGCGGGGAGGGTAGAGAGATCTTCTTGTAGGTCTGCTAAGATTCCGGGATGCTCACCTTCTTCTTCAAGCCTGTACGCTGAGACACTCGATCCATTTTCGTTTGAGAAATAGAGGATCGGTTTATTCGGATGGAAACAGAAGTGCCTGGGTCCAATCGGTGCCCCCGGATTGAGATTTCCTATGATATTCTGTGTAAGCATACCTGTCTTTTCATTGAAATGAAATTGATAGATAGCGTTTCGCGGGACAGTGTGCGGTACGAAAGCATATCGGTTTGAGGCATCGGTCTCGACGCAGTGGGCGTGTATATCGGTTTCCACTGTCTGAATTGGATCGCCTTGGACGGTTTTATCGTCGCCGATTGCGTGAACGGTGACTTTGCCAGCACCGTAATAGGCGGAGAGTAGGAAATTTCCTGTCTTGTCTGGTGCGATATAGCACGTATCCGCGTCAAGTTGGACTGTCCGCAGGTGCGAGAGGTGTTTTGTCTCTTCATCAATGCGGAAACTGGCGATTTCGCGACTTGACCGAAGTCCGGCATACAGGTAGTTACCACACGGGGAGAGTGCTAAGGGGCCTGGAGAACCCGTGACGTTGATATTTTCCTGAAGTTCGATGTTGCCGTTAGAAGCATCAAAGGTATAAATAGCGATTCGGTTTTCGCCTGCTATGGAGAGATAGACGTGGGTCTGCATTTTTTTAACTATGTGCCTCCGCACAGATTGATTTTCATGAAGGTTAAGAATTTAATTTGGTAATTGTTTATATCAGCAATCATCAGGAATCGCGAGCACAGCTCGCTCCTACAGTAAGAAGTCACTGATGTATTACTAAAATATTTTTAAAACTTCATACAGGTCAATCTAGTTTTGATGTGATTCTTTACATTTTTTGGTAATCGCCTTACTCGGTCTTAAGATCTTAATTATTCTTTGTTTGGCTCAAGACTGAAAATACCGGCGGCACCCATCCCGCCGCCGACACACATTGTTACCATGCCGTGTTGGTGATTCTGTCTGCGCATTTCGTTAATCAGGCTCACAGTGAGTTTTGTGCCAGTGCAACCGAGTGGATGTCCCAAGGCGACTGCACCGCCGTTGACATTCACCTTCTCAGATGGCAGTTGCGCTTCTTGAAGGACGGTGAGGGCTTGCACGGCAAAAGCCTCGTTAAGTTCAATGACATCCATATCGTTTAAAGTTAACCCTGCTGACGCGAGAGCCTTCGGGATTGCTGGCACGGGTCCGATTCCCATCATTTCCGGTGGAACCCCTGCTGTGGCGTAACTCACAAAATGCGCCAATGGATTGTAACCGTCTGCCTTTGCTCGCACCTCGGACATGAGAACGACAGCGGCGGCAGCGTCGCTCATCTGAGAGGCGTTGCCAGCCGTTACTGTGCCATCTACGTGAAAAACGGGTTTGAGATCTGCTAACGCTTCAGGTGAAGTATCTCGGCGCGGTCCCTCATCTGTATCAAAGACAGTGCTAACAGTTTCAGGCGCGTCTGCCGAATTGAGATGCGTCTCCTCTATCGTCAACGGCACGATTTCTGGACGAAATTTGCCTGCATCGATCGCTTTAATTGCTTTGCGGTGGCTTTCATAAGCATAAGCATCTTGCGCAGTGCGAGATATATTGTATTTTCGAGCAAGATTTTCAGCCGTCAATCCCATGCTGAGATAGGTATCGGGTGCGTGCGCTATGAGTGCCGGATTCGGCGAGAGGTTGACACCGAACGGTACTTGACTCATACTCTCTACCCCCCCTGCTATAACGACTTCTGCGCGTCCAGATAAAATTTGCTCAGTCGCCATCACGATCGTTTCTAAACCCGATGCGCAGAACCGATTGATCGTAATAGCGGGGACAGAGACTGGGAATCCTGCGCGTAAACTGGCAATGCGAGCGACATTGTAACTCTGCGGTCCCTCATGTGTGGCACAACCGATGATGACATCATCTATCGCCTCCAAATCGAGTTGGGGCAGTCGCTCAACTGCGCCGCGGAGTGCAGCGGCGGCGAGTTCGTCTGGACGTGTGTTTTTCAGCGTGCCTTTCCCGGCTCTTCCTACGGCTGTACGGACAGCAGATACGATAACTACACTTGATATCGTTTGCATTACTTTTTACCCCTCTGGAGCGTTGCTTCTATCCTTGCATGCGTTTCGTGTTCTCCACAGAGAGCGAGGAATACTTCATGTTCCAAGTCAAGCAGATATTGTTCAGTGACGAACTGTGGGGTCGAAAGTTTACCACCACAGAGGACACAAGCCAACTGATTGGCGAGATGCTGCGAATAATCGTCAATAGTGCCCGCTTGGTGTAGTAAGTGTGTTTGTAGGTTGAGCCGAGCAATCCCTTCTTCGCCAAGAACGAATATCTGCTGTGGTGCCGGTGGACAATACCCTGCTTTGTGCATTGAGAGCACCAATTGCTTAGCACCTTCAAGGTGTGCCTCTTGGTTTGATGAGATCGCATCCGTGTGTCGGAGATAACCGAGTTCTACTGCCTCTGCAGCGTTTTGTGAAACCGTAGATTCTCGGATGGTATCAAACGCCTTATTCACATAAGGAAATAGGTTTTGAATCGGTGCGGGCAGTGTTTGTCCTTCTAAGCATCGAAGTGCCATCTCCTTAGTGCCGCCGCCGCCCGGAATGAGTCCGACGCGGAGTTCAACGAGCCCGAGATTGCTTTCAGTATGAGCCTGGACGGCATCTGCACCGAAAACGAATTCACACCCACCACCGAGTGCCATGCCAGCTGTCGCTGCTACGACCGGTTTTGATGCCGTGCGGAGTCTCGTGCAAACGGTTTGCAATTTCCTGAGTGTTATCGAAATCGCTTTCCAGTCTTGGTTCTTAGCGCGCTCCAGCAGGAGAATAAGGTCAAGCCCGACCGAAAAATGCTTTGCCTCTGTGGCGATGATCATGCCTACGTAATTGGTTTCCACTTCGTCCAACGCGGCATCAAACATCTCCAGCATTTCGTCTCCTATGATGTTCAACTTGCCATGCAGTTCAAGTCGTGCGATGCCGTCGCCGATGTCCATCAAGCTGGCATCTGCATTGGAAATAATAGGTTTAGTGTCTGTGGTTTTTAATGTTGGCATATCGGTAACTTATCCTCGTGTCACTGTCAAACTGATACTACACATCGAAATGATAGACGATTTCATCGAACCGATCTGCTGCGAAGGTGAACAGAAAGACAAGATTTTCGGTGCCGGTGCAACGGAGTGAATGCTTTGCATTAGACGGTATGAAAACTGATGCCCCCGGACTGAGCGATGCCTCGTGATCGTCTACTGTCACATATCCGTGACCGCTGATGACATAATACGTCTCCTCAGGTTCGTGGTGATGGAGCGGGAGCAGGGTACCCGGAGCCATCTCTGCTATGCCGGTGGTTAGTCGGCTACTCGGTCCGCGTTCGCCTGATATGAGGATTTTCCAACGGACGGGACTTTTGGCAGCGAGGTCTGGATCGTCCCAGGTTTCCCAGTCGAGTTCTGTTTGGTTGAGGATGATTGGTCTCTGTTCACTCATGCGGCATACTCCATCTACATTGTAGGGTCCACGACGGCACCCATAAATAATACTGTTTCTGTCTGGTTATCACGAATAGCGAAGAAAAACGGTCGGTCTACGACGAATGGAATAGGCGGTACAGATTCATCTGCTGTAGTCTCTAGGGCGGGTTCCGCAAAAAAAACAAAGCTTCCTGTGGAGGCTTCAGTGCCCTCTTCGTTGACTTCAACGACTGCCCTATGCGTCAGATAACTAATAAACACCGGAGCCGATGAAACCGTCATGCGACTGAAATCCGCGCGATCTTCGTCAAACGCGATCCCCATAGCGAGTCGCTCTAATGCGGTCTTCAGTTCTACTGAATATTGCAGTTTGAATTTGGGCATGACGAGCGACACTTCCCTTTGGGAGAATTGCGACATCCAACGCTCCCAATTTTCAACATTCAAACGTTCTAAGAAGGTGTTGAGATCAGTGTCCCGATTCGGCAAGAAAATATACATACCCATTTGACCATTCCCGTAAGGAAGACTGACAACTTGAAACTGATCGCTTGTATAATATGGGTACCAGTCTGTTCGGCGCATCATTGGTACCAGTTCTTTGTCCCCGTTCGCGAGATAGAAGGGCTCGTCCAGGGTCTGCGAGGTGTCGAATTCTTCTTGCCAACTCCCCTTGAAATAAATCCCACTAATCAGGCACGCTATTGTTTCAGGGTCAATAGCGTCGACAATACTCGGAATCGTCCCGTTGGTGTTAGCATTTACGCTGTCGTTGATGGTTGAAACATTAGTCGGCTCTGTGAAATCGAGTGTTGCGATTTCTGTATCCAAGAATTGATTATTTCGCTCCAAGAAACCGGGATCGAGTTCAATATCATCGGCGGCCCAAAGCGCGTTTGCAATCTCCAGTGTCACCTTTGAATCAGGTGCCTGAAGTGCTCTTTGCAAGTATACATAGTTGACATTGATCAACTTGGGATCTAATGCTTGGAGTTGTAACGCGGATATTATCGCTCGTTCGGTTTCACCGGCTGCGCCGTTGCGTGCCATCGCTAGGGCAACAGAGAGGCTGAAGGGCGAGAGGAGTGTATTGTTATGCTGCTGGGACTGTCGGAGTTCGTTGAGCAACTCAAATCCGAACGTTGTATTCGCCCTGACGAGGTTCGGATCCACAGTGTCGAGCTCAACTTGTTTGTCATCAATCATGCCAAGATCAGCCCTATCACACCCAGTGATTATTATTAAAATTAGGCTCATCAGTCCGAGAGAAAGTTTCATAAGTGTCTGTTTTGGGTTCATCAGTTTCCTCGATTTACGCTTTTTGCGTTGTTTTACATTTTACAAGAGCGACAACCTATGCGTTAGAAGATTCTGCCTTGGGTAATAATGTGGAAACGGGTAGAGAATCTTCTCAAGCGCGCTGTATCATAAAGGATTGTGGAAATCATACCATATTTACCAGAAAAATTCATGGAAAAAATCGAGAGAAAAAAGAAAGGGCAGACACAAGGGTCTGCCCTTAGAAATTAAAAAGGTAGATGAGGCTATCCGGTCACGGCACCTTCGGAGGCGGAAGAGACGGCGTTTGCATATTTCGCCATGACCCCACGGGCATAGCGCGGTTCAGGCGGAGTCCACTTCTCAAAGCGTGCTTGGATTTCCGCGTCGGAGAGTTCAACGTCGAGTCGCCGTTCCTTTGCGTCAATTACGATTTCGTCGCCTTCTTGGAGGATAGCGATGGGACCGCCTTTCGCGGCTTCAGGAGCGACGTGGCAGATCATGAAGCCGTGTGTTGCCCCAGAGAACCGACCATCGGTTAAGAGCGCGACATCCTCACTTAAACCTGCGCCGACAAGTGCTGCCGTTACACCTAACATCTCACGCATACCGGGACCACCAGTGGGGCCTTCATAACGGATAACGACGACATCACCGGGTTTAATCTCTCCGCCCTTAATAGCGGCGAAGGTATCTTCCTCACGTTCAAAGATACGTGCGGGCCCGCGATGAAGGGTTTTTTCCTGTCCGGCTAATTTGATAACACATCCATCTGGTGCGAGATTGCCTCTTAGGATCGCAAAGCCGCCGGTTGGTTTAAGCGGTGAATCTACAGGTCTGACCACCTGTTGTCCTTGGGTTTCAGTCGCTGCGTTTGCCTCTTCGCCAATGGTTTTACCTGTCACAGTGAGTTCGTCGGTATGGAGGAGCCCTGCCTCTGCCATACGTTTTGCTAAGAACGGGATACCGCCAGCTTCGTAGAGGTCGTTTGCGACAAACTGTCCACCGGGTTTGAGATCGGCGAGGACTGGTGTTCTCTGACTAATGGTGTGAAAATCCTCAATTGTTATCGGTACCTGTGCTTCGTGTGCGATAGCGAGGAGATGCAGAACGCCGTTGGTAGAGCCGCCGGTTGCAGCGACAGAAGTAATCGCGTTTTCAAGCGATTTACGGGTAATAATTTGACTTGGTCGTCGGTCAGCGGCAAGCATGTCCATAACGAGTTGCCCGGTTCTGTATGCTTCGTCGTCCTTTTCCCCCACGACAGCGGGAACACTCCCGCTTCCCATGGGTGCGATGCCCAACATTTCAACGGCTGTTGCCATGGTGTTGGCGGTAAATTGTCCGCCGCATGCACCGGGACCGGGGCATCCCTTGCTAATAAGGTCATCAAGTTCTTCGACGGTTATTGTGCCTTCTGCGTGCTGCCCGACCGCTTCAAATACGTCTTGGATGGTAACATCGCGTCCCTGAAATTTGCCCGGCATAATTGAGCCCCCGTAGAGGGTTAGCGATGGAATGTCTAACCGTGCGAGTGCCATGACGGTACCCGGAACAGTTTTGTCGCATCCACAGAGTGCGACGACGGCATCAAACATGTTTCCGATGGAAACCAACTCAATGGAATCGGCGATGATCTCTCGACTGATGAGCGAGGTTTTCATGCCCTCGGTGCCCATAGTGATACCATCAGAGATACTGACGGTGTTGAATTCGAGCGGTGTTCCGCCTGCGGCGCGAATGCCCTCTTTGACTTTGGCGGCGAGTCGTCTGAGGTGGAAGTTACAGGGCCCGATCTCGATCCATGTATTGGCGACCCCAATAATCGGTTTGTCAAGGTCTTCAGGTGAAAGCCCGCCATCGCCGAACATAAGCATTGTACGCGCGGCGGCGCGGTCGGGTCCGTCGGTGATTGCATAACTTCGGGGTTTCAACTTATTGGACATTTCTTTTTCTTCTCCTACAAATTAGCAAACAAGCGGAAGGCGCATGCGTGGAAAACCGGTTTCCCGACAACGCCGAAATTTAGAAATCACAGTTACACAGGACTTACGCATTTTTCTATGATAACGGACGTATTGCGAACTGCAGGCGGGGTTTTAAACCCTGAAGAAATACCCAAGCAAAAACCCTGCAGTGGGGCTGCGTAAGTCTTATTAGATTGTAAATTCGTAGACCAGTTCCGCGTCTGGTGCGTCTTTGAGTCGTAGAATGATAGTGCCTGCTTCCTGTCGGTAAGCCTCTTGATACATTGTCTTAATTGGTGTAAGGTCGAAGCGATAGTTCTCCGTTGGATATGCTTCGCATGTGTCGCCGTTGGCGTTGTGTGCGATAGCAGCGTGCAGTTGAACGGGAAACGATTCAAGAAATGTATCCGAAGCGACGAGTGTAAATTGGTGATCTTTACATCCACCACTATAGGACACACTGATATCCAATGTATCGTCTGTGATAGTGGCAGAATTTAAGGCATATTCGTCGGTTCCGAACCTATCCGCTGCATCGCCGATGAAAACAGTGCCTGTGTAAAATATTTCGTCTGGATTAACGTCATCCACAGAAATAGATACATGATCATCAAGTCCTGTCTTCATCTGGTTGTCTAATTGTTGACATCCGATGATGAAGATAGATATACTCAATAGATATACAATGATGTTTTTCAATCTCATGTTTAGATCCGTTTTAATGCCGGAATTGCTATATACCGAGCCAACTGTTAAGCATACCGCCGTATTTTGCGATGAGACCGGCAAACACGACAGACACCATAGACATTAATTTAATCAAAATGTTAAGTGAGGGACCGGAGGTATCTTTGAACGGGTCTCCGACGGTATCACCGACGATGGTAGCTGTGTGCTGGTCGGAGCCTTTTTCACCGTATTCCTCTACGTGTTTCTCTTCTTCAATAAACTTTTTGGCGTTGTCCCATGCGCCGCCGGCGTTTGCCATCATGATTGCGAGCACAAATCCGGTAGCTAAGCCGCCTGCCAACAGTCCTAACACGCCGCCGACATCAAAGACTAAACCGACAGCGACAGGTACAACGATGGCGATGAGCGATGGAAAGATCATTTCGCGTTGCGCGCCCACGGTTGATATTTCGACACATCGTGCGTAATCGGGTTTCTCTTCGCCTTTCATGATGCCGGGTCTTTCACGAAATTGGCGTCGGACTTCTGCGACCATAGCACCGGCGGCACGTCCGACAGCTTTCATTGTCAATGCACAGAAATAGAATGCCATAACTGCCCCGATGAACAGTCCGATGAGGACTTGGGGGTTCATCAGCGTGACATTATAATAGTCCATAAATTGACTGACGGAGACCTTTAGCGTCTCAACGGTACCTTCGCCTTCAATATCGAGAGTGTCTTTGCCAGCCAAATGGATTAAGCCGTATCGGATTTCTTCTAAGTAAGCGGCCAGGAGTGCGAGTGCTGTGAGTGCGGCGGAACCGATTGCGAACCCTTTACCGGTTGCGGCAGTCGTATTACCGAGAGCGTCGAGTTGATCTGTGCGTTCTCGGACGCTTTTATCGAGTTCAGCCATTTCAGCGTTTCCACCGGCATTGTCTGCGATGGGTCCATAAGCATCTGTGGCAAGCGTTATGCCGAGTGTCGCCAGCATACCGACAGCAGCGATACCGACCCCGTAAAGTCCCATCAGGGGTTCGGATGCGCCCCCGGGGAGATAGTAACTGACGGCAACAGCGGCGACGATTGTCACAACTGGAATCGCCGTTGATTCCATTCCGACAGCGATACCTTCGATAATGACTGTTGCGGGTCCAGTTTGCGCCTGTTTGGCGATTGCGCGCGTTGGCGCATAATCGTGAGAGGTGAAGATTTCTGTAACTTTACCGATAACCAAGCCTGCTACGAGTCCAGCGACAATTGCGCCCCATATCTGCCACTTGTTAGGGAGATCAAGGTAGATAAGTACAGGGAGCGACAAGACAGCAATGCCGATAGCACTCCCGTTAATGCCGAAGTTAAGCGAACCCATCAACTGTTTCATTGAGGCGCCTTCTTTTGTTCGTACAAGATAGATGCCCAAAATGGAGAGAATCACGCCGATACCGGCGATAATCATTGGAGCCGAAAGATATTTAAGTTGGAGCGGAACGTCCCCATGGTCCCTGGCAGCGACAGCAGCGACGCCGAGGGCAGCGGTTGCGAGGATTGAACCGGCATAAGATTCATAGAGGTCGGCTCCCATGCCAGCGACATCGCCGACGTTATCCCCGACGTTATCTGCGATGACGGCGGGGTTGCGAGGATCGTCCTCTGCAAGTCCGGTTTCAACTTTTCCGACGAGGTCTGCCCCGACATCCGCTGCTTTTGTATAGATACCGCCCCCGACACGCGCAAAGAGTGCTTGTGTTGAGGCCCCCATACCGAAACTGAGCATAATCACAGTAATCTGGGGCAGCGGGTTCACTTCTAAGAACCCGGGTAATATCTTAGGGAAGAGATAGTAGAGAATGAGAAACCATCCGGTAATGTCCAGCAGCGCGAATCCGACAACGATCAATCCCATAACTGCGCCTGCGCGGAAGGAGACCTTCAACCCGGCGTTGAGTCCTTGCATGGCGGCACTGGTGGTCCGGGCGGAGGCGTTAGTTGCTGTTTTCATGCCGAGGAAACCGCAGAGTCCTGAGAAAAAACCGCCAGTGAGAAAAGCGAACGGGATGACCCTGTTTTGGGCATCAAGGACGAAAGCCATGAAAATGAAAATAAGGCAGAGGACAACAAAGACGATGCTTACCACTTTATATTGTTGCCTGAGATATGCCATGGCACCTTCGCGTACGGATTGTGCTATATCGCGCATTGTTTCGTTACCCTCGTCCTGCTTCATCACAGCGCGGTAGAAATGGTAAGCAAATCCCAAAGCGATGAGCGCGCCGATAGGTGCAATCCACCAGACCGTAGGCACTGCTGGGCGAGGATCTGTTTGGGCAAAAGCCTCGGTGGCTAAAGTTAGGATAGGTAGAAATACCAGAAATGATTTCCAATTTAACCACCGTCTTTTGCAGGTGATATCACGCATTTAAAACCTCTCTTTTATTTTTTTAAATTTCCTTGCGGTTCGATGAAGTGGGTTTGAGCCTTGAGGTTCCTTTCCGTAGAACCGCTCTCCATTTCATTACGAGCTTGCGATCTTTCGCTAAGAAAGAAAATTTCCTTGCGGTTCGATGAAGTGGATTTGAACATTGAAGTCACTTTTCGTAGAACCGCTCTCCATTTTGCGGCGTACTCGCCCATAAGCGATCTGCTTCATTACGAGCTTGCGATCTCTCGCTAAAAAAGCAGAATTCCAATGGAATCTTTCGCTGAAAAATTTGATTTAAATATTTCAAGTGCTTGGCCAACGAGGTAGAGCGAACCTGTGATGCAGATTAGATCTGTCGGCGATGCGGCTGCTAATGCTTGCCCGATTGCTTTTTCTGGGTTTGGACACGCCGTAATTTTTTTACATACACCGGCCCAAGCATCCCGTATTGTTTCAGCAGAGGTGACCCGCGGGTTATCAGAAACTTCCGTAGCAATCACGGTGTTCGCCGTGTTAGAGACAATATTTCCAATTGTTGTCAGATTTTTATCTTTCATTATACTAACGATAAAAATTGCCTGATCGTAACGAAAACTTTCACGAAGTGTTTGACATAAAGCCTCCATTGAAACAGGGGAATGCGCGCCATCAAGTACAACGAGCGGTGAAGCCATAATCGGCTGGATACGTCCGCGCCATTTCAGGTTCTTGAATCCTGCGTAAACGCTGGTTTTCGGAATACTGTATCCTACTTGTTTTAGGCATTCAATCGCTGCGATAGCAGTCGATGCATTTACAAATTGGTGGTGCCCCAGGAGCGGCATAGCGAGCTGTGGATAACTTTCGGAATCTGTTTCTATGTCAAATTGTTGTGCCACAGGTACGCCCTCGGTATTCAGAAGGAGACGTGCGGCAGACGTGCGACGGTCCGGTTCTACATCTCCACGGGTTGATTTGCTAACTGTTCTATGGGTTTTAACTTCAACGATCGGTGCGTTCCGTTTTTTAGCAAGGCGTTCAAACACTGTTCGCGCTTCGGGATGCTGTGGTGCGAGTGCGACGGGACACCCTTCTTTAATGATTTCTGCTTTTTCACCTGCTATCTCGGTGTAAGTTTCTCCTAATATTGCTGTGTGTTCTAAACCGATCGGTGTGATAACGGTTGTAACTGGTGTGACGACGTTGGTTGCATCGAGTCTTCCACCTAAGCCGACTTCGATCACCGCGAAGTCAGTTGCCATGTCGGCGAAATAGGCAAACGCAAGCGCGGTGTATATCTCAAAGAACGAGACACGCCCGAATTCGGAAGCGGAAACAACTTCGATTGCGGGTTTAATCTTATCAATATAGAGAGCGACCTCAGCCTCTGAAATCAACGCATTATCAATACGACACCGTTCTCGCGGCGTAATGAGGTGTGGCGATGTAAACAAGCCGGTCTTATAGCCTGCGTGTGTCAGTACAGATGCGACGAGTGCGGCAGTAGAACCTTTCCCTTTGCTTCCTGCGATGTGGATAACCCGCAGTCTATCGTGTGGATTGCCGAGTCGCTTCAGCAAGAGGGAGATACGGTTGAGATTGTAGAGCCGTGTCTGCCGTGAAAAATCAGGACTTCTTTCATAGTCAATAAACCCTTCAATATAGGCGAGTGCCGCTTCATAGTTCATTTTTTTAAGTTGCCTTGCGGTTCGGTGAGGACGGGATGTGTCAAAAATGTTTCTCTCCGTATACCCGCGCTCCATTTCATTACGCCCTACATCTCACACAGGTTTTTGATTATTAATTCGTCTTTTACAACTTTTGTTTCTTTAGTTGCGTAACGACGACTACAAGAACAGACTGGACAATCGGAAATCTCTTTTAACTGATCATTGACGACTAACAACCGATAACTACTCTAAATATTCGTAAATCGGGAATTGTGCACAGAGTTCCTTGACTTTCTCCCGAATCTGGCGTTTGATGGAGGCTTTTTGTCTGTTTTCGAGTGTCTCCGTGATAAAATCGGCGACGCTGACCATTTCATCCTCTTTCATCCCACGTGTTGTGATCATGGGTGTACCGAGGCGTATGCCGCTTGTTGTTCTCGGTTTCCTTTTGTCGAAAGGAATGGTATTTTTATTGACGATAATTCCGGCGTCTTCTAAATGATCGGCAGCTTGTCGTCCACTGAGTTTTTCGTATTTTGAAGTAAGATCCATTAGCATGAGGTGATTGTCGGTTCCACCACTGACCAATCGGAACCCGTTTTCGATTAACCGTTCTGCGAGTGCCTTTGCATTTTTAACGATTTGCGCCTGATACGTTTTAAAATCGGGTTCGCTTGCTTCCTTGAATGCGACGGCTCTTGCGGCGATCGTGTGCAGGAAAGGACCGCCTTGTAAACCGGGAAACACGGCGCGATCAATTTTGTCTGCGTACTCGGCTCTACACATAATCATTGCGCCGCGGGGACCGCGTAAGGTTTTGTGCGTTGTCGTCGTAATTACATCGGCATAGGGTGCGGGGTCTGGATGGACATCGCCTGCGATAAGCCCTGCGATATGGGCTATATCTGCGAGGAGATAAGCCCCTACGGCATCGGCAATCTGTCGCCACGCGGCAAAGTCAAAATGCCGGGGATACGCTGTTGCCCCAACAACGATGAGTTTTGGACGATGCTGTTCTGCGAGCCGCGCGATTTCTTCCATGTCAATACGTTCTGTGTCAGCATTGACACCGTAAGCCGCAATATTGTAAAGATTTCCCGAAAAGTTGACGTTAGCACCGTGCGTGAGATGTCCACCTTGATCGAGAGACATGCCGAGGATGGTGTCGCCCGGTTCAAGCATCGCGTGATAGACTGCCATGTTCGCTTGGCTGCCGGCGTGTGGCTGGACGTTAACGTGTTCAACACCGAAGAGTGCCTTGGCGCGCTCGATTGCGAGGGATTCGACATCGTCCATAAACTGGCATCCGTTATAGTAACGCTCACCTGGGTAGCCTTCGGCGTATTTATTGGCGAGGATACTGCTTTGCGCCTCCATAACGGCACGGCTGGCGTAGTTCTCCGATGGGATCAACATGAGGGAATCTTGCTGGCGTGTTAGGTCTTTGGCGGTGATCTCAACGATCTGGGGATCGACTTCACCTAATAATTTGTTCATCTTCGTTACCACTTGCAATTAAAATGGTGTTGTGTTGTATAAAGTGTAGAAGATAAATTTTAACACAGATTTGCCACAAATTCAAATTTTTCGTAATTTTTGCGGGTTTCTGAAAGTTAATGTTGGTAAATTGGTGCTATCTCGTTTAATGCTGTCATGTTTGTTGCTCGTTATTTTGGTTTCTTCAAAAAATACGAGGATATAACGTTTCAGAGAGACGGTTTTCAGTGAATCTGAATCACAGATGACCCGGATTGCGCAGATTTCTCGGATTTTAGAGTGTCGTGAATCGGAGTTCCGTCGTACAGAAGAAGACATGCTCCTAAGTATTTCAGTTGCATGCTATTCAGTAATATGCTAATCTAATAGATATAGGACTTACGCAGCGTTCTTTGCTGGCGAGGTTTAAAACCTCGCCAGCGGCGTGCGGGCCGTAGGTCCTCATCAGGAAATTGCGTAAGTCGTCAGATCATAAGATGTCTTAGTAACCTTAAACCGCTGTTTTTTTATTGCCTCAATCTCTTGATCGGGCACCTGAGCGAAGGAATTAATGTGTATCTCTGGAATAGACTTTTGTATAGTAAATTTTGGAAATTTGCAAGTTGCGCGAAAAAATTTATAATCCCACTCCTGCTCCTACTTTTGTGGGGGTGTGACTCACAACAAAAGCAGCCGGCACAGCAGCCGCCGAACCAGCAGCCTGTCTCTTCTCCTGTGATGGAATCCGTCACGCCCCCTCCGCGTGCTGAAGATTGGCATACATTCATGCACGATTTAGGCTTTTCCGGGATGAGTCCTGATAAAAGCCTTGCGCCGCCCCTGGCATTGTTGTGGAAATTCAAGACCGGTGGTCCGATCTACGCTTCACCCGTAACCGCGAATGGCACTCTATATATCGGTTCAACCGATGGCAAATTGTACGCATTGGATGCCAAGCAGTGGGGGATTAAATGGGTGTTTGATGCTGGGGATGCTATCCGATACTCTGCTATAGCACTCGGAGACAGGGTCTATTTCAATGCCCGGAATAACAAGGTCTATGCGTTGGATGCAAAAACGGGTGAGAAATTATGGGAGTTCAAATCAAAAAATTGGATGGACGCGCCGCCGGTTGTTGCGGATAACAAGGTTTATATCGGTGTGTTCCCTTCAAATATCTATGTATTGAACGCGAGGACAGGAACAGTTGAATCGGTGCGCGAGCGGACGATCCATATCCGTGGGATCGAATATGGATGTGCGAAAGGTGTGTTCCGTCCGGTTTTCCCGGAACATGATGCGAAATTGTGGAGAGATCAGACGAGAGGAAGTGAGAGTTATCCTGTCATAGCGAATGGCATCGTCTATATTGGGGCACGCGATGGACAGCTTCACGCCTTTGACGCTTCATCAAAGACCCAAGTTTGGACGTATCAACTCGGTGGTTTTGTGGAAGCTGCGCCTGCGATTTCTGATGGTATCCTTTATGCGGCATCAGGGGACGGTAGTGTCTATGCGTTCACAAACGCGAGCGAAGTTTCAAGCCTTGTCAACGGAAATAGCGCGATGGACACACGGCAAACGGGGGTTGTGGTGCATGATACCGCGCCGGTTTACACGACGAAAGCGGGGGCCTCCGTGTTGTTAAACCTCAACGATGCGGTGCGCTTGCCGATTGTGCAGGCTTCGGATGGATGGTATGAAGTCGAGCTTCCGAATGGTGTTCACGGATGGATGAATAAGTTCGCTTTTGGGGAATTTGAAGATACTGACGGTGTTGCATTCAACACGACTTTTAGCCGTAGGCGTGGTCTTCCGCGTGCGCCGCCACATAGGATGCAATTGCTTGAAGGTGCGGAGTTCCCACGCTGGAGTCCCGATGGCGAACTCATTGCGTTTCTAAGAAGAAATGATTTAAGCAGTCGGTACTGGCGTGCGAATGAGCTGTGGATTATGGGTCGGAACGGAGAACAGGCGCGAAGACTTTACACTGGACAATTTTATAATCCGTATATCTCTTGGTCATTGGACAGCAGGCTTTTGGCGTTTGAAGTTGACGAAGCGGGAGAACGCTATATCTATACAGTGGATTGGCAATTCGGCCGGATTAAACAGTTGGTTCGTGGTGAGGGCCCTGCTTGGTCGCCTACCTCAAATCGCTTGGTATTTAGAAGACACGAAAAGGAGATGGATGTTATCTACCGCATTAATAGCGATGGCAGCGATTTAAGGGCAATCGCGCGTGTGCCGATTGAACGCCCGCAGCGCAACTATACCTATCTTCCCGCCCCGTCTTGGGCACCTGATGGCACACGTGTCGCGTTTGGTGTGAATAGCTCAAAATATGTTGGTGTCCGCATCCAAAATATAGAAGGTGAACGATTAAAAGAGATTCAGACCCAACATCAAAAGGTTCACCAGTTGAATTGGTCAGCAGATAGTACGCAACTGGCTTATGTTTTGTCCGGTAGCAATCGTCCCGGTCAGCGGATTGATAAGCAGTTGCATATAGCAGCGTCGGCACCTACGCCGACACAGAGTCAGATCTTGAAACACACGTCGCCTGCTTGGTCGCCGACTGGGAAACAGTTGGCGTATTTGGAACGTGAGGACTGTGGAGGGATCCTTTGGAAAGTTTGGGTTTATGATCTTGAGAGCGGTGAGAAGGTGCCTATTGCCCGTACTGCGATGAAACTGACCTCCGTTGTCTGGATGCCAGACGGTGAGCATCTCTGCTTGTGGCAAACGTCAGACTATCTGCGCGATAATGCGTATAAACCGGCATTAACGCAGGCATGGATTGTGCCTGTTGACATCCCCTACTTTTGAATAGCAAGTATCGTAGGTGTTTTTGCTTGGGTGTTTCCCCTGGGTTGAACGGATGCCATCAAGACCTTCCGAATCATAGAAAAACCAAACTTTCTCCAGGTACGCCACATCTACCAGAGACCGAAGTGAAACCCAACGCTTTGGCTTCCGAGACGCTGGCGGTGTAAAGTTGGGTTTCACTCTGTTTTTGAAGAAATGCGTGGGATATTGACCTTCATGTGTGTTTGGTACATCTACATCTAACTTCTCAACACCGTTCAACCTAAGGGAAACACCCCAGCAAAAACACCTACG
>JAJEGI010000159.1 GCA_022819945.1 Candidatus Poribacteria bacterium | reverse complement strand
GGATCTCATTACTAATATCTATTGCAGTGAAATAGATATTTTCTGTCGCGTCAAACCTTTCATCAATTTCGTTCCATACCTCCCAGGTATCGTCTAAATTGCGATAATGTGCCTCTGTAAACTGCCCAACAACGCGGTGTACGATCACCTTACCGGTTGCATCGGTTTCAATTTGGAAAGTTTTTCTGCCGAGTCCGTGTGCCTCCATCTGATCCGCGTAAAACTGCTGAACCTCCTTTATCAGCGTATCCATCTTTGCCTCTATGTCTCGTTGGGGCTGACGATCGCGCGGAAGGAAGTAGATCAGTCTCACAGTAGGACGTTGTGCTTCGGCGAAATGCAACGGTAATAAACTGCCCAAAACAGTGAGTATGAAAAACAAGCATTTGATTCGTATCTTCAAGAACAAACCTCCATCAACGATAATAGGTGCACTAAAAATGAAATTGACTACTCTAAAATCTCTAAATCCATTACACACCGGAAACCGACGGAAGCACTCTTGCTTATGGGGGCCAACCTAAAGCGCACAGCATTCCGGCAGTTCATTGCTGTTACCAACCACGAGCCGCCGCGCACAACGCGCGCCGACGAAACGCTGGGAAAAACATCACTGATGCCTTCTATAGTATCTATCCCTGCAATAGGGTTTGTGTCGGAGGAGACTGCATAGAAACCGGCATCATATTCATCAAGGCACCACTCCCAGACGTTCCCTGCCATATCGTATAAACCATATTCATTTTGGGGATAACTTCTGATTGGAGCCGTGTATGTATAGCCATCATCTGCCTGCGGATCTGCCCACCAATAGAGTGTCAGGTGTTTATCGGCGAAATTGCACTGTATCCCGTCAGGTGTCATTTCCCCCCAAGGATATACCTGTTGGATCATACCTCCGCGCGCGGCTTTCTCCCATTCAGCTTCGGTCGGTAGCCGTTTTCCTACCCACTTCGCATACGTCATCGCATCGTGCCAACTGACAAGAACGATCGGATGTTCATCCGTCGGTGAATAGTTAGAAACCTGATTCCAGTCAGGTGGGGGGTGCCCTGTTTGGTGAACAAATTGCCGATATGCGGCGACTGTCACTTCGTTTATATCCATATAAAACGAATCCACAAATACAGTGTGGATAGGTTTTTCATCGGCGTTTACATCACTCCCCATCTGAAAATCGCTGCCCGGAATCAGAACAACTTCGTCCTGCACAGTATAAACGAGCGTGTGTTCCTCATTCTGCCACTTCATTACAAGAGTAAGTTCTCCAAGAGAGAAGTTTCCTGATATTGTAACAGTATCGCCAGAGACCCCTCCTTGCCTGACAGAGAAACCAGATTTAAATTCGTTGGGTATGACGCTTATCCCTATAGGTGCGCCATCAAATGAAACTGTAATCGTCGCTTCTGGGCTTAGCAGGCTCCCACTCGGTGGGTCTGCTGAAAGAAACTGGGCAACAGTTATTTCGCGGTCCTCACTCTCTGAACCACAACCGAGTATGACAAAGGCGAGAACACCTATTAGAACCCGGAACGTTATCACATCTTTCATAAAATAGACCTCCATTTTGGGCAATCCTCTCTATCATCTTGATAAGACCCGGCTGGTTTTCGTAGCAGAGATCTATTTTTCTGACGTATCTCCAAGGATTGGTTTTCCACAACAGTATTTCATGGAAAGTTCTGCTAACTGGGGCAACGGGTATCTGTAATATGACTCTAATTGAATCGTAAAACGAACCCCGCCACCCTCTTGATAGATAAAAAAATGTTGTGTCTACTTCCGAATTAACATTTTTCGGGTAGCAGTAAAGTCACCTGCTGTGACCGTATAAAAATAGATCCCACTCGCCACAGGTTCACCGAATTCATTTCGTCCATCCCAATATGCTGCACGGGTTCGACTCCGATAGACACCGGCGGGCTGAAACCCTAACGCCAATGTACGCACCAACCTTCCATCCGCTGCATAAAGCGTCATTGTAACATCTGTCGCCTCAGCAAGTTGATACGGTATCCATGTCTCCGGGTTGAACGGGTTCGGATAGTTCGGTAAAAGGGCGGTTTCAGTCGGTATTGCCTCTGCCTGCCGCAATGCCTCTAAAAGTTGTTCAAGGACGATAATGCCTCTTCGCATATTGGGATCTGTGAGTTTAAGTTGTTCAGCATGGATCAGCCACTGCTGAACGTCTGCTACAGTAAGCGTCTCAAGTATCTGGGGGGATATTGAAGGCGCAGCGGGGGCATCACCTATAGCTCCTGCGACCAAAACGATGTCGTTCACATTAACAACCCCGTCTCCGTTAACATCCGCTGGATTTTGACCAGTCTTTCCAAAACTTGCGGCAACAGCTGCTAAATCCAAAATGTTAATAATGCCATCTCCGTTGACATCCAATGGGTTTTGCGAAACTGCGGGCTCTATTTCCCAGAGCAAAATCGTACCATCACCACTGCCGCTGGCAAGTGTTGTCCCATCCGACGAGAACGCAACCGCGTTCACACCATAACTGTGTCCGTAGAAGGTTTTGAGATATTCTTTGGTTGTTGGGTCCCATAAACGGACAGAACCATCCCAACTTCCACTGGCCAGGGTTGTACCATCTGGTGAGAACGCCACGCTTCTGACTGATGCCGCATGTCCTTCAAGGGCTGCGATGGGCTGTCCTGTAGTAGGGTTCCACAACCGGATTGTGTTGTCATCGCTTCCACTGGCAAGTATCTCACCATCCGGCGAAAAAGCAACAGTCCTCACAGAACCGCTGTGTCCATAGAGGGTTGCTCGGACTAGCCCCTCAGAATTCCATAATTTGATTGTGTCGTCACTACTTCCGCTGGCAAGTGTTTCTCCATTAGGAGTGAACGCAATCGCATTCACATTATCTCCGTGTCCTGAGAACGTAGTGAGGTGTTGTCCAGTATCTGGATTCCATAGCCGTATGGTATCATCCCAACTTCCAGTGGCAAGTATTTTGCCATCAGCGGAGAAGGCAACAGAAGAAACATTATCAGTATGGCCATCTAGATCCATCAAGTGTTTACCTGTCAGGGCATCCCACAACTGGGGTGAATATAAACCGTATAACTGAGAAGTACCTGTCCTCGATGCAGGGGGGTCTAAAAAATGACTTTTTCCCGCGATCGCTAGAGTGGATCCATTCGGGGAGAAAGCAAGTGCGTAAACATAAGGAAAATGTTCCTTGACCATGGAACGATAATCACCGGTGGATATATCCCATAACTGCCCCCAACCGCTATAGAGATCAGAATTAGCCGTATACGTGCGGCAATATGAGAATTGGCCGAAAGAAGGCCCACATGCTACGGCGCGATAGTTTCTTGAGACTATACGCCCATTTCCGCTTGCTAAAGTTAGTCCATGTGGAGAGAACGCTACAGCACGAACAGAACTCCGATACATCGGAAAATTTAATCCATATACATTTAGATGTTCGCCCGTGCGCCCATCCCATAATTGAACGAGGGAATCAGTATGTCCACTTACCAAAGTTGTTCCATCCGCCGAAAAAGCAAGGGTTATGATGTCGGTTTCATATTCTTGGAGAGTATCAAGGTGTCTTCTGGTAGCAGGGTTCCACAATCGAATTGTATCGTCTGTACTTCCACTGGTTAACATTGCCCCATCTGGTGAAAAGGCGAGTGCAGTAACAGGCTCTGAATGTCCACCGATAGCAGCTCGGTGTTCTTTGGTCCCAACATCCCAAAGTCGAATTTTGTTATCTGTGCCGCCACTTGCTAAGGTTGCACCGTCCGGTGAGAATGCAACAGCAGTAACAGCACCTGTATGTCCTTCGTGTGTAACAACACCCCAAGCAATTTGCTCCTCAAGGGTAGCAAGGTGTGCGCCAGTTGTGGCTGACCATAGACGGATGCTATTGTCTGCACTCCCGCTGGCTAACATTTTGCTATCTGGTGAGAACGCGAGTGAGATAGCATCTCCAGCATGTCCACTTAGAGGTAAGAACAATAGTTTTCCGGTGGTTGCATCCCATAAACGGATTGTATTGTCTTCACTCGCACTCGCAAGCACTTTACCATCAGGAGAAAACAGTAAAGTCGTGATACTCTCAGAGTGTTCAGTAAGTTGCGCTATTCTAAGACCCGTGTGTAATGCCCATAAGGAAATTGTGCTCTCATTCGCACTCGCAAGCATACTACCATCCGGCGAGGATGCCATTACGGTGAAGTCACTCGGATGATTTGTAAGTAACGCGACTTCTTGCGTGGTAAACACATCATATACCCATACTCCAATGCTGCTCGCTACCGCGAACCGAGTGCCATCATCGGAAAAAATGCTGCTGCCAGTTTTGTATCCTTTTCCGAAACGGGCTTTTGCACCTTCAGGTAATCCAAACTCAGTGAAGGCGTTTTGTAAAAACAGGCAAAAACTCAGCAATACTATGAAGGTCAAAAATCTCATTTTTTTCATAAAATTAATTTTCCTTACAGTTATTTTGATAGTGAAATTTTCCTTGTTAAGAATTGATTTTTGAATCTGCGTTAAGTAGTATTTACATCTTGGTTCCATATCCAGTCCTGGCAAGGCTTCCATAGTTCTGCACTATCTATTGGATTATGGATGCTCTGATAGGTGCTGACGTCCCGACGATTTTTGATGCCTCGTAAACGGCTTGTCGAGGCTTTTTCGAGTCCATCAGCGTCATTTTATCTGCGTTGTAAAAGTGATACTTAATTCAGTTTCGTTACCGGCAGCGTCAGCGATTCTGCCTGTTATGACATAGGTTGTCTCGTTGCCGATCTCTTTGCCGGCAAGCGGTATAAGCGTCGCTCTGTCGCCATCAACTCTACCGAGCCAACCGACATTTTCGCCGCCTTCGGTCTGCAGTGCGATGTTTCCGACGACGATTTCAGAGAAGGTAATTTCGATGCCGTCTTCATTGAGTACTGCGGGATCCACATCTTCGCCGCCATCTTTGACGCTTCCGCCCGTAACAGTTGGTGCTGTGATATCCGGGGCAATGACGGTGTAGACAAGGGCATGGCTGCCTTCCCCGTTTGTCCACGAAATCGCGATTGTGAGTGCCCCTGGCGTGAACGGACCGGTGATGGCACGCGTTTTACCGGCACCTGCGACGGTTCCTACATTCGCTGTTACCTCACCGGGATTGTTGTCAAAGGTAATGACGATTACCCCGTTTGTGGCGATGTCGCTACCATTTGCCGGTGCTGCACTTAAGAATGCCGCTGCGGGTACTTCGGCAACATCGTCAATAACCCTATCATCATCGCCTGCAGGATCAAGAATAAAATCATCATCGCGTGCAGGACCGAGAATAAAATCATCATTATCGCTTGCAGCATCAGCAATAGAACCATCATTATCAAAAACATCATCGCCACCGCACCCGAAAAAACATCCGAGCATAAAAAAAAGTAGCAAAGTCAGCCAATGTGTCATATTTTTCATTTGAAATCTCCTGTAAAAAACAAGTTTTTGTAATATTTGAGAGTTTGGTCAAGACGACAGTTGTCGTGTTTCGTTGAATTCATCTCTGAATTCATTTTCGATGTAAAGTATCTTGTGTAATTTCTTCTGCATAACAGATGCGGCTGCATTGACATCCACTGAAACATCTAACTGGGATTTCTCAAAAGCAGTCAGAAGCCACTACCTATCAACGTTCTTTCAATACGCGGTTATGAAAATGCTAAAAAATGTCCATTGATAAA
>JAJEGI010000040.1 GCA_022819945.1 Candidatus Poribacteria bacterium | reverse complement strand
TTTTACTATAAACAGCAAATCAGTCCGTTCCAGTATTGGTCGTTGTGTCGATTATGGGTAGTTGATAACATGCTGCCTCGCGGTCATTTCGCACCAATAAGTAGGGACCCGCAAGTGCCGGAGTGTTCCATGTTTTACCCGTTACAGCCGCAAAACGTCCATGTTCAATATGACGCTCTGGGTCTGGTTCAATGAGGGCAACTTCGCCTGATTCTGTGGTTACCAACAGGACATCTGAAATTAAAAGCGTTTGCCCGTGCCCGTATCTACCGCTTTTCCATTGACGTGTGCCGTTGACGGGGTTTACACAAGCCAAGATTCCGTCATCAAGTCCGTACAGATAGCCTTCGTAATGGACAATATTGGTGAATTTTGCTTTGAGGTATAGGGTTTCCCATACAATTGAAACGTCGAATTGATCAGTGGAATTCCGCGAGAGTTGATAAAGCTTTGCACCGACACCGTAGCCGGTTGAGACGAGAAGTTTGTCATCAGAAATCGGCACCGGTTGTGCGACACATTCTGCGTAGGTTTGCACCCACGGTTGCTTCCACAAAAGTTTTCCAGTTAAAAGTTCATGGGCGGTGATTAAACCTTGGTTAAAGATAACAACTTGCTCGGTGCCTGCTAAAGTTGTAAGGAGTGGTGAGCTATAACCGCTTGGTGTTCGGTAACCTGTCCACACGATGTCGCCTGTCTCTTTCTGGTATGCGACTGCACCACCGGCACTGACGATAACAAGTTCATCGAAAACGAGCGGTGAAACACTAACACCCCAAGCTGGTATGTCCGCTTTGTTATCTTCAAAGGTATTGGTCGTCCAGAGTGGCTTGCCTGTTTCAAAGTCCAGGCAGTTGAGGATTCCTGTTGAACCGACCGTGTAGACCCTGTTCCCTGAAATTGTTGGTGTGGCGCGCGGTCCGAGTCCAGCAGGTGCCATGTCGTAGCGTGCTTGGTCTTTATGACTCCACTTTACTTCGCCAGTGTGTAATTCATAGCAGACCACTTTTTCCCAGTCACCTTCTTGTTCTTGTGTGATTGCTGAATTGCCAACCACTGCAAAGCCTGACCAACCCGCGCCAATAGGTTGTCGCCAAACAAGTTGCGGTGGATGCGTATCCCAATCAAGATTTAACTTGATACCTGTCACTACGCCGTTCCGATGTTGACCGAGGAATTGTGGGTAGTCAGCGATGGATATTTCCGGGTCGGATATATTGCCTGGATCCTGTCGGAGGGTCGTCACTTCATCCCGCCACCGCCACTCAAATATCGGGACGAGGTCGCCACTGAATCCTTTGAACGGGAATAGATTTACACCGAGAAAGATGCCTAAGATGGTTATGGCAAGGGTGGTTAACTTAGCCCGCCACCTTAAACGAGAGAAACCTAATAGCCACAAGACCCCCAGAACGGTTGTAAGGATGACAACCACCGCTGTCCAGAATACTTTGCTTTGACGGTGATCCATGTCCAATATCCGGATTATCAGGATACTTAGGATGGCAACGGCAATGATAACGAACAGAAGCCACCAGCGGATCGGTTTTTGCGTGCCTGACATTATAAGAAAATTGCTCCTTTGATTGTGAAACCCGCAAAGCATATACAGATGTGAGGTTTACCTTATGTTGCTACCTTTTTGGACTTGGTGTCGTCGTGTTGCAACTCGCAATGTTAATGAATCGCCGCTAAGGATTTATGAAACACCCTCAGTTAATTATAACAGATTCCTATCGGAATAACAATCTAAAATTCCAGCGTACGAAAAAAACTTGCAATTTAGACAGATAGCTGCTACAATTTTTTTTGTAGACAGACAGGGTAATACGGCAGAATATCAGATAGCGGAGCAACACACAAAGCGTGAAAAGACGAAAAGTTCTCATCCTCTGTATCGATGCAGGTAGCCATGACTACCTCGCAGCGAGCGATCTCCCCACCATCCGTCAGTTGGCAAAAACCGGATTCTATTTACACGCCAATGCCGTCATCCCATCCGTTACGAATGTCAACAACGTCAGCATCGCAACGGGAACATTCCCCGAAACACACGGCATCACGACGAATTACCATGTAGACCGAACGACCGGCAAAGGAGAATTTATTGAGGACAACCGTTTCCTGCTCGCACCAACGCTCTTTGAAATCGCGAAAGCGTCTAAATTCGCAGACAAAACCGCTCTCTTTGTGACTAAGAAAAAGCTGTTACGGATGCTGGAAGCGGGTGCCGACATCGCAGTTGCCGCCGAAGCACCACCGCCTGAATACATTCAGATGGTAGGACCGGTTGAACCGATTTACTCCGCAGAAATCAATTGGTGGCTACTCCGTGCCGTACGCGAAACATTACGTAGGGACGATCCTGAACTCGTTTACTGTTCAACAACGGATTGGGTTCAACACAAATACGCACCCGATGCCGAACACTCCCAACAACACCTTGCAGTATTGGATCAAATCATGAGTGACATTGTAAACGACAACCCGGAACGTGAGATCTATATCACGGCGGACCACGGCATGTTGGCGAAAACCACCGCAATTGATCCCGGACGCGTGCTAACAGAAAACGGTATGCCCGCAAGTGCAATTCCGATTATTAAAGATCGATACGTGGCACACCACGGCAATTTGGGGGGTGCCGCTTATGTGTTTCTAAAAAACCTTGAGGATACGCCGGAAGCGATTCAGAAACTGCTGGATATACCCGGTATTGAAGAGGCATACACTACAGAAGAGGCAGCATCCACATTTCGGCTGCATCGCGAACGGATCGGGGACATCTTTGTATTAGCGGATGAAATAACTGTCTTTGGTGAGTTGGAAACCGCAGTAGAACCGACAGATGTGCGTTCACACGGCTCACGACACGAAAGTTATGTCCCAATCATCGGCTATAACAGCCCTTGGTCAGCGACAGATTTTGAATACAACCTTGATGTTGGAAGACTATTTTTAGAAAGTTTGCGTTAGGTAACGGTGTGTTAGGCATTTGAAAATTGTGTCTACGCGCCTACAAATAAAAGGAGCAATTATGTTAACAGAAAAAGAAAAAAATGAGGGATGGATATCCCTATTTGATGGTGAGACCCTCAACGGTTGGGGTGCCACCGGCAGTGACGCAGGATGGGTTATTGACGATGGCAGTATCCTCTGCACTGTTCAGGGTGGAAAATACCTCTATACTGAAGGACAGTATGGTGACTTCATATTGGCACTTGATTACAAGACCGAACCGAATGTCAATAGCGGAATTTTCATCCGTTGGGCAGATCTGGATGATCCTGTTCAGACTGGACTCGAAATTCAGATTTTAGATACACACGGCAAAGCACCGACGACTAACCACGACTGCGGCGCGCTTTACGATGCCTTGGGACCGACCCAGAATACTTGCAAACCCGCCGGTGAATGGAATCAGATGACGATCACGTGTGATGGTAGCATCGTTGCTGTGGCACTCAATGGCGAAGAAATCGTCCGCGCGGATCTCGATGAGTGGGATACACCGCACCAAAACCCGGATGGCAGTCGGAACAAGTTCGGCATCGCGCTTAAAGATTTTCCACGGAGTGGGCATATCGGTATCCAGGACCACGGTGGGAAAATCTGGTGCAAAAACATTAAAGTCAAGCCGCTATAGAAAGTCTATAACTATTGCGTCCATGCGTGGCTTCCAAGCCTTTCAATTGGACGCAATAAAGAGGCAGGAAATTTGTGACACAATCTGACATCATCCAAACCATCCTCAGAGACAGCAATTACCACCTTGACCGCTTTACAAACACCGAAATTCAGGCATTGCAAGAGGAAATTCTCACCCAAACAATCAAAAGCAAAGAGACCCCGTTTATCCGCTGTCCCATTCGTAGCAAAGCAATCCAATTAAAACCAGAAGAACTTATCCGCCAACTCTACGCCGCGCGGCTTTTGAATGGGTATCGTTATCCCAAAGAACGCATCCGGTTTGAACACCTTGTTAACTTCGGTAGAGAACGGAAACGCGCCGATATTGTTATCCTCGACAAGGATAGACCTGATACCCCGTATATCATCGTTGAGGTAAAGAAACCGAAACTCCAAGACGGTAAAGATCAACTCCGCTCCTACTGCAACGCTACTGGCGCGCCCATCGCCGTATGGACAAACGGACAACAGATTTCACACTACCACCGAAAAGACCCGAATTACTTTGAAGAAATTACCGATATTCCCAACGCCGATCAAACCCTCGCTGACATACTCAACGAGCGTTTTACGCTCAAAGACCTCATACTCAAGGATAAACTCGCAGCGGAGCGGAAATCTTTAAAAGACATCATTCTGGAATTAGAGGACGAAGTCCTCGCCAATGCAGGTGTCGATGTTTTTGAGGAGGTCTTCAAACTCATCTTTACCAAACTCTACGACGAATTCAAGAGCCAAGACGACAAAATGTTTATCAGCCGTCTCTTACGGCAAAGTATCAACACCGCTATACAGGAAACAGATCAAGATTACGAAGTTAAGTATCCGGATTATGAGATGCTCAAGAAGGCTGTTGAAGACATCAACGATGATGATTTTCGGACTATGGAGTTTAGAAACACAGGGCAAACCGATAGCGAACTGAAAACTAAAATACAGCACCTTTTAAGAAAAAATAACCGCCTCGGTCCCCAGGTCCGGTAGGTTCGGTTTCCTAACCGAACCGGATCCTACGCGGAAACCTTGAAGCCTTCAAAAACCTCTTGAATCCCGTAGGGATGGTATCTCTGTAGCAGCGTTTTTGAGCAAAAACCCGAGCCCCGTAGGGGCGGCATGTTTATATCGGTGTTCCAAAATACCATGAAACAATCACTAAATTGACACCTATGGTAGGCATCTGTTTCATAAGTGTCTGTTATTCGGATGGCGGTTGTTGATCCGGAGGCGGCTGATGCGCTTGGCTAAATTCCCTGAGAATTTCCACCACACAATTGAACTTCGCAAAGTCGGCGGGATCTCTCCGGACATCACAAATCCAATCGCAAAATTCCTGCTTTTTGAAATCATGAATTACATTAGATCTGCCGTGGATCCCTTTTTTCGGTTTCTCTTCATAGAAACAGTCTGTGAAAAGGGCTGAAGGAAAAAGATTCTCGATTCCTCTCTTTTCCTCGGCATCTTCACTATTCTTTGGAATAGACCTTATCCAAAGTTTCTCAATTTGATCTGATGGTTTATGTGTGTCCCAATCATACAAAAGCAATATTGCATGGTTGAAAGACAAGGGATGAACCGCGTAAACTTTGAGGAAATTGTTTAATCCTGTATACCCGCCACCATCTAATTCAAGAATGGTGACCCTGTCCGGACTAAATCTTTTTTCCATGCCGAGCAGAAATAGCGGAGAATGAGACGATACAATAAACTGTACCTTCGGGAACAGACTGATAAGTTCGGGGAGGACATCGTGTTGTAAAGTCGGGTGTAAATGGGCAGCAATTTCATCTACGATAACAAGGCCTGTAATTTGTGAGAGATTGACACTCCTATTAAGGTCAGTGCGCTCACCATATCTAATAATTGTCGCAAAAAGATGAAACAACTGAGATTGTCCTTCTGATAGGGATTGTAGTGTAGGGATAATTCGCCCATCGCCCATCTTTATACTAATTCTTGATGGATCAGCGTTCCGAGGGATTAGGATTAACTCTGCAGAATTATCTTGAAGAACTGTTTGCAGTATTTGTTCAACATTCTTGCGAGCTCGCATAAAGGCGGGCCTATTCGCTGGAAGTAATAATTCCTGTGGCAATGTAATTTGTTGTCCTTGTAAGGTGCTTACAAAATTGTTAAATTTCTGTTGTTTATCAGGATCAATTAAGGAATCGAGAAACACATCCAACACCCAAGAAATATTTTCTTCGGCACAGGTTTCTACCCACAAAGGTTTATCGAGTTGTTTATTGAAACGGAGCGAGGAAGAGGTCGGACGTGCTTTTAAACTGTTAGGGTTTAGCCAATCAGGATCTTCACGACGACTTGCCGGGAAAAAGGCGTATGTGCCATTTCTCATTTCAGTTTCAATGGTCTTTTCGTTAGCAGATACATTTTTGTGGTTTTCTTCTCTTGGCCAATTCCATACTGGAGCAAATATAGATTTCAAATCAGGTTCATAGGAATGCACGGAGCATTTGGACGAGTGCGCCGCAAAACCGCCCATAAGCGGCACTTTAACGCGGCAATAATCAAAACAGTGTTGATTTGAAAACGCAGCAACCGCGCCCATCCTAAAGAAAAAATAAATTTGCATCTCTACATTATATATGTTATCATATATATACTAATTAAATTATATTAATCAAGGAAAAAGATAAAAATAACCCTTCACCCAGACAAAGGAGGACAAAACGTAGACTCGGTTAAAACGAAACCCCTTTTGCCTAACGACTCAGAGTCACCGCAAACGCAATCCCAAATGTTACACTTTTCGCCTTTTTTCAAATACGAACCCATAACACGATTGCCTATGAACCCTTACAACGACTAAGTTTATCGCAATAGCCTATCCATACCCATTGTTACATAGGTGTAACATTTTAAGGACAGACGCACTGCCTCTTAAAGTCCCTGATAAGCGGACACCTGCGATTGCAACCCGAACCGGAACCGACAAACCCTAACCCATCGCAGAAAAAATATGACGCAGATTTTTGCGTACAAAAAAAATTAAAGTGCCTTAACCCATCACAGAAAAACATAACGCAGATTTTTGCGTACAAAAAAAATTAAAGTGCCTTTATGACAAAAATCACAGCAGCCGAACGCGCCTTTCTATCGCGCGCCGAAGCCGTTACCGAGAAAAAACGCACACGCGCCGCACACTACGAACAGCAGCTGCAAGTCTTGATAGCAGAACTCCAGCCTGGAAACATCTCAAAGCTTTCCAAGCAGATTCTGAAAATCCTGACGCAACTCGAAAAAACAGAAGCCGAACAGGAAGCCCACGCACGGAAAGTCAACGAATTACGTGCAAAGCAACAGACCGAGCAAGCCGTGACCCATCTCTGCGCCGAGGCGAACAAACTCGCCGGCACGGACGGAGCAAACTTCTTCACCAAAGCAGGTAAGATTTTTGACAATCAATAGGATACCCAGATGAACGAAATGAGCATAGAACAGCAAACTAAACAACAAGCGTTTGACGAAACCACACAGGCGTACGTCTCTAAATATGCAATGGATAACAGCTATAGAGAAGAAAACGCCCTAAAATTAGACGTGTCAAACAATACCAACATCGTCGAGGTCCAACCCAATCCTCGATGGGAATGGGCAACGCCAGATTGGAACGATACGCTCACAGACGCGGAGATACTTAAAGCCTGCAGTCAAGTTTCAGACACACTCAAAAGCATGCCTGACACACTGCAACCCCATGACGTGATCCACGACATCAGCGACTTGTTAAATGCGTCTTTTTCCGAACGCATCAAGAGGCATATCGTGATGTTGGTTGCCGACACCGAGACAGTAGAAGGTGCCTGCCGGCACTGCTTTGAACTTTACGAGCAGGATAGCCGCAGCCAAGGACTCGGGAACGCGATGACGATATGGCACACACTCAGACACGTCTTAGATACTGTCACCGTCTTTAACGCATTCCTTGAACGCGCATGGCACCTGAACCCGACAAGCCAGTATTTCCCAGAACGGTATAGAGAAATAGCCGACGCAGTTCGCGAGGCACAGTTGGATAACCACCTCCGCCAGCGCACCCCGTATGCCGACCCTTACAACCAACTCGAATTGTTAAACGAGACGCTGAAAAAACTCACATATCAATTCAAGCACTGCGACGACCCAGCCCAATTATGCAAACTTGCCAACGCACAAGTCCGGGTGGTAGGGGCAATGCACATCATCAACGAGAAATTAGAAGGGAAACATCACAAAGCGATTCAGGACGCAGCACACATCGCCCTAAACGCCCCAATGGAAACCGAGTGAGCTGAAGCCCTATGGTAAAACAGAATCGAACCTCCAGAGGCCGGCAGGTGCGGTTTTTGCGGCCTACCATAGGTGTCAATTTATAGTAAAACCCGTAATTAATTATACACCCGTCCTTGCACAAAGCGGCTCGTAGGGGGTTTTTGCTTGGGTGTTTCTTCTAAGGTTCCCTCGCCCGTTGGAACAAAAGTGGGCAAATATTTTCGGAATCTACTATAAGAAAAAACGAATCATAGTATCGTAGGTTGGGTTGAACGGGAATGAGAAGATAGGTGTCGTATGCCAAAGTTCCTCAAACCCAACATATCGTCTGATGCAATCAAGAACGCAGTGAAACCCAACTTTATACCCACAGTATCCTCGAAACTTCAAAGCAAAAGCGTTGGGTTTCACTCGGTTTGTGGGTCCATAAGGGGTTCTGTTAGGTTTGAGGTGTTTGGGAATACCACCATTTAATCTTCAACACCGTTCAACCCAACCTACGGAAACTATACACTAAATTGATACCTATGGTGCGGTTTTTTTGCGGCGTACTCGCCCAGATGCGAAGTGCATCGCGGCGTACTCGCCTGCCCTCTAATAAGGGGGGATAAAGGCGGGTGTTTTTGCTGGGGTGTTTCTGGCGACCTGCATTCCTAACCGAACCGGATCCTTGAAAAAAGATGTGAAACCCAATAATTTCTTAAAATTGAATGCCCCTGGTTTTGCACAAGATTTTATGGACAATTCAACAAACGCTGTGGTATACTATATACATCATGTCAACGAATCTTGAAAACATACGAAATTTCTGTATTTTAGGGCACATCGACCACGGAAAAAGCACCCTGAGCGACCGGCTCCTTGAGCATACCGATACGCTCACCGAGCGCGATATGCGTGAGCAGGTGCTTGATTTGATGGATTTAGAACGCGAACGCGGTATTACCATTAAAGCCACGGCTGTCAAACTCCACTATCCTGCTCCCGATGGCACCCACTATGAACTCAATTTAATTGATACGCCCGGACACGTCGATTTTACTTATGAGGTCTCACGGAGCCTCGCGGCGTGTGAGGGCGCGATTTTAATTGTGGATGCCGCCCAAGGGGTCGAAGCGCAAACCTTGGCAAACGCATATCTCGCGATTGACAATAACCTTGAGATTATCCCAATTGTCAACAAGATTGACTTACCAACGGCGCGCCCGGATGAAGCCAAGCGGCAGATAGAAGAAGTCGTCGGTATTCCTGCTGACGACGCGCTCCTCGTTAGTGCGAAAATGGGGATCGGTATCCCTGCCATATTGGAAGCAATTATCAATCGAATCCCCGCGCCTGTCGGCGAAACTGATGCCCCCTTAAAAGCACTCGTGCTTGATTCTGTCTACGATAACTATCGCGGTGTGATTATGTACACCCGAATCTTTGAGGGCAATGTGGAACCGGGGCAAAAGATTCAACTCATGGAGACGAGACGTTCTTATGAGGTTGAAGAAGTCGGCATCTTTACACCAGAGATGCAAAAAACTACAGCGTTACACACCGGTGGTGTCGGATACCTCATCGCAGGCATTCGAGAGATTGACAAGGCGAAAATCGGGGACACCATCACACACCACGTGCGACCCACCACAACCCCCCTGCCCGGCTATCGTGAGATGAAACCGCTCGTCTTTAGCGGACTATATCCAGCGGATACGAATCAGTTTCATGCACTACGAGAGGCACTTGACAAACTCCGCCTGAATGATGCCTCTTTTAATTTTGAACCCGAAACCTCTGTTGCACTCGGCTTCGGGTTTCGGTGTGGCTTTCTCGGATTGCTCCACATGGAGATCATCCATGAACGGCTTGAACGGGAATTTGGGCTTGCACTGGTTCGGACGGCACCGAGTGTCATGTACCGAGTGTATCTGAAAACCGGTGGATACGTATCCGTCGATAACCCCGCGCATCTCCCCGAACCGAATAATATTGAACGAATTGAAGAGCCGTATGTCAATATTGACATAATTGTACCGCGCGATTATATTGG
>JAJEGI010000070.1 GCA_022819945.1 Candidatus Poribacteria bacterium | reverse complement strand
TTCTTTTCTACAAAGGGGATCCTTACCCATTAGTAGGTATACAAGCCGCTGCGTATTATTACAATTATCTTTCAAAAACAGATAAGGCAGAAAAATCGAAAGTGATTCGCGATACTCAAAAGATTCAACACTTACTCGGGCCCGTTGCCACGGATACTCTAAAAGGTTGTGTCGTTATATGGGATAGTACTACTGACGATGCGAGATTAACCCTCGCGACGCTCAAAGACGCGCACCAACACGGTGCTGTTATAACTAACTATGTCCGATTTCTCGATTTTGTCAATCAATCAGATACAACCGATAGCGGAAACATATCCAAAATAACTGCTGAGGATGTCATTTCTGGCCAACGTTTTGAAATCTATGCGCGAAAAGTTGTATCAGCAACGGGGCCTTGGAGCGACCATGTGTGGCGCAAGGACCCCAGTTACGATGGGATGCCGCGTCTGGTAATGAAAAATGCGCAAGGTATTCACATCGTTTTACCGAGATGTGGAAAAGAAGATGCCTCCGGCGCGTACGGGTTAGTGATCTCTACGCAATCAGAAATGCGACAGGGTGGCAAGTCCCGTGGCATTTTTATTTTACCGGGTCCTTACAATACCTCTATCGTCGGTACCACTGAAACGACACCAGAGGAAGATTTATCGTCGGTGCGTGCATCATCTGATGAAGTGACCTACTTACTTTCAGAAACGCAGCGAATTTTTCCAGAACAGACGCTCAACAACGATTCTATTATCGCTACTTACGCGGGTACACGCCCACTCATAGCAGAGGACCAACACGGACAAGGATTTGAAAAGGACGATTTTGTTTCGAGGGATCACTTAATCACAGAGAGCCGAAGCGGCGTAATGTATCTTTATGGTGGGAAGTTAACGACACATCGCCAGATGGCAGAGGAGACGGTAGACCACCTTGCAAAGTTCTTGAATGTCCCGCGCCATTGTAAAACGGATACGACCCCTTTGTTCAATGCGTCAGCGGAGGCACCGAACGGGGATGCGAATCACGCGTCGGAGTCAAGTATTGACGCGGAACGCTTGATTCAACGCTATGGTGACGGGTATCAGATTATTCAACAATTTGTCAACGAGGATCCAGCACTTGCTGAACCGGTAACCGCCTCCCTTCCATTCACGAAAGCCGAACTTCTCTACGCCTATTGGGGCGAGATGGCGATCACACTTGATGACCTCCTCTGGCGACGGACCCGTATCGGTTGGGCACCGGGCCAAGGGCTTGACATTGCGCCGCAAATCGCACAGTTCCTATGCGAGAAAAACATCTGGGATCAAGAGAGAATAAATGCAGAAGTTGAGGCATATCGCGAACACATCCGGTGGCTGAATTTTTACCTTTAGGACGTGGAATTATGGAAGTTTACCGCTGGGAAGACCGGAAATTTGGAAAACTTGAGCCACTGCGCTTTGGCGCGGAGCGTGACTTTGAGGATCTCCTTGAAAAGGATGCGACCTTGGTGCTTGGAGAACCGCTCTGCGTTATCAGCAGGCAGCCGCCTCTTAGTACGTCAAAGCAGAGGATTGACCTACTCGCGCTTGACCGGCAGGGGAATTGTGTGATTATTGAACTCAAACGCGGTAAACCCTCAAGGACAGCAATCACCCAGATTTTAGAGTATGCAGCTGGGGTTTCTCAACTCTCTTTCATAGAATTGGAGCAACTCGCTTACCGGTGGTGTCAACAGCAGGGCAAAGCGTTCTCGACACTCACTGCACTGCACAGCGAATTTTTTGAATATGAACCGGGGGATATTCGTAAATCAGCCTTTAATCAACGACAGCGATTGGTACTTATTTCAGAAGGCGTAGACACACGCGTCTTAGAAGTTGCAGAATATCTGCGAGCCTTGGGACTTGATCTCACCTATATCTCCTATTTTTCTTATCACGCCCCTGATGAGATTTTAGTTGCAACCGAAACTGTCTTGGGTGGCACAGTCGTCAAGGAAGAAGAACGGAGTTATGGGCAGACCGCGCAGCAATTTATGACACTCGCGTCGTTTATTGAAACGCTACAAGTTAACGAAGCCCTCTTGCAAATTGCGAATGAATTTCTGGAGTACGTTGATACGTGCGGGGCAACGCTTCGCCCTCGCATTGCTAAACTCCGAATGACTATCGGTGGACACTGGTGGCTTGACACGTACCCTTCAAGAAGAGCGACGCATTTCCGTGTTGATGTCCATGGCGATTTTACCCCCTTACATGTTGTTGAGTGCAGAGCTAACTTGCCTAACGTGACAGTCAAGAATTTCGGTATCTCTTTCAACATCGCTACTAAAGCCCACCTCGACTATGCGATCGAGATTTTTGAGCGTGTTCGGAACTCTATTCTATCGTCACTATGATACTAATATCCGTTAGGCCCCCATTGCAGGCGGGGTTTCAAACCCTGAAGAAACACCGTTTTTGCTTGGGCATTTCTTCTAAGCAAAAACCCTGCAGTGCTATAATGCTAATATCCGTTAGGGTCCATAATTAAAAATATGAACTGGCTCCGTTTTGGCAACCCCGAATTACTCCATCTTCTATGGACAGTGCCGCCCTTAATTCTCTTACTTCTCTTTGGACTGCGACAGAAACAGCAGGCACTGCGACAATTCCAAATCAATGTGAATCCTGCCCATTTGCAACACCACAAAATTCAAGCGGGGTTGTTGCTGCTAAGTTATCTGTTTGTGATACTTGCGATAGCACGTCCACAGTGGGGTGTAAAATCTGAAGCAGTTGCGGAACGGTTGGATGTCATGCTCGCGCTGGATATTTCAACCAGTATGCTTGCAGAAGACGAGACATCTGTTCGGCGACTCACTCACGCTAAAGAGATCATGCTTTCCGTATTAGACGAGCTTGAGGGTGACCGGATTGGATTACTCTATTTTGCGGAAGCGAGTTTTGTGGTATGCCCTTTGACGAGCGATACGGGGACGCTTAGAGAGTTCTTAGGGGCGGTAACCGCTGGTACGCTTGTTCACAGTGGGACCCGTATCGGCAACGCGATTGAGATAGCCACTGAGCGTCTCGTTTCAGATCAAAACGGGGCAAAGATAGCATCTGATTTCGGAGGCCAGAAGGTTCTCATCCTGTTTACAGATGGAGAAGACCACGGTGGAGAGGCTGTTGAGGCAGCAAAAGTAGCAACACAGAAAGGCGTGCATATCTATTGCGTCGGTATCGGCAACGCTATCAGGTCTGTGCCTATCCCACTTCAAGCGGGTGTCGGGACAGAAGCCACACCATACAAGCGGGATGCCAGTGGACGACTTGTGTTAACGGCGTTAGATGAAACGCGTTTGCAGGAAATTGCGCAAGCAGGGAACGGTAACTATCATCATGCAACAGCAGGGCTTACCGAGTTAGCGACGGACTTAGCACGGCTTGAAAAGCAGAAGTTCCGAATCCGCTCAGATGGCGAATATCAGGATCGCTTCCAATTATTTGTTGCGGGTGCGTTAGTGCTGCTTATTTGTGAGGCGCTGCACTTTACACTATGGTCTCGTAGGTCGCAACGCTAAAAATGCCGCGTATCGTATGCCGAGATATTTTGACGCATGTGATCGTATTATGTTTTTTTGAAGATCAAGCCGTCGGGACGATAGCGCATTAATAAAACTAAGATAATCCCGAAGAGCAGATAGCGTGCGCCGCTAAATTGAGGGAAGTTGGAGAGAACTTCGCGTAGGATTTCACTTAAGGAACCGAGGATGACTGCTCCTATAACGGCCCCCTTGATGCTTCCCTTACCTCCAAGGATCACCATACAGAGAATGAGGATGGATTCCCAAAATTGAAAGGTTCCTGCGCTAATGATTGACCAGAAGGGTGCCAAAAAAGCACCCCCGAGTGCACCAATTGCAGCACTGACAGCAAAGGCAAGCGATTTATATCGACTGACATTGATTCCCATGGATGATGCTGCTTGTTCATCTTCTCGGATTGCGACCCATGCTCTTCCGATGCGAGAATGTTGTAACCGGTAGGTAACGAATATGACCAGAGCAAGCAGGATGAGGATATGGTAATAGTGGTGCCAATTTTGATTGAGTTTGATCCCGAAAAGCGAGACGTGTGGAATGTTTTTGACGAATCCGTTGATATCTCCGATTAACCATATTTCGTTTTTCACCATCCGGAAGAGTAATTCTGCGAATCCGAAGGTGACGATTGCGAAGTAATCGCCAGTGAGTCGTAAGGTAGGTGCGCCGCGCATCAACCCCCAAAGTGCGCCGTTGAGGACAGCTAATGGTAGGACCATCCAGTAGCTAAATCCAAGTCGCACCATCAAAAGTCCTGCGGTGTATCCACCGACGAGATAGAACCCGACGTAACCGAGGTCTAATAACCCTGTAAATCCACAAACGATATTTAGTCCGACGGCGAGGAGTGTGTAGAGGGCGACTTGAACAACAATTCGGAGAATGTAATCTCCACTGGGTGTTGGGAGATAGATATTCCGATAGGACAGCAACAGGGTGATGTAATCCACCGCGTACATGAGTAATGGAAAGAAACAGATTAGAAGACCAAAGATTATGTTTTTGGTTGTTAACTGATCTCGTATGGTTTCAAGGTTCATAAACGTGACTCCGCGCTGAACACCAATTTAGGCACGGGTTGCGGTTGATTTTCCAAATAGTCCAGAGGGTCGGATTATAATAACAATAATCATGACAATATAGGCGATAGCTACCCGATATCCGGAACCGTATCCATAGGGAATATAACCGGCTCCAAATACTTCAGCAAATCCTATAAGTAGCCCTCCGACCATTGCGCCTGTGATATTTCCAATTCCACCGAGGACAGCCGCGGCAAATGCCGCGACGCCCTTATAGTATCCCATTGTCGGTTCAATAATTTCCTTCACTCCGACCATCACGCCTGCGACAGCCCCTAAAGCGGAACCGATAGCGAAGGTTGTGACGATAACTTGGTTGGTATTGATACCCATTAGATTGGCGGCAACCCGATTTTGGGCACAAGCCCGCATCGCTTTCCCTATCTTTGTTAAAGAGACCAAGCGGTTTAGGGCGATCATTAGGACAAGGGCGAGGAGAATAATACATAAGTCTCGGTAAGGTAGGAAAGCACCGCCGGGGAGTGCGATCGCCGTCTCGGTCAATGCAAACGCCGGTAGAGGTTCACTTGGCGGAATACCTTGCCTTAAAAATGCTGGTAGAGATTCTGATGGGAAAGGTCGTTGCCTTGCCCCCCAGATAATTCGGGCGAGGTTTTGCAGGCCGATTGAAACACCGATTGCTGTAATTAATGCTGAGAGGCGTGCTGCGTTACGAAGCGGTCGATAAGCGATAAGGTCCATCAACATTCCGATGCCAGCACAGAGGAGCATACTGATGGGGACTGCTACCCAAAACGGCAAGTTAAAATCCGTGACCAAGGTGAAAGCGAAGTAGGCACCAAACATGAAAATTTCGCCGTGTGCGAAGTTAATCAATTCAATGATGCCGTAAACCATGGTATAACCGACAGCGATAAGGGCATAAATACCGCCGAGCACAAGGGCGTTAATCAGTTGCTCTGAAAATTGCTCCATAATTCTTAAATTCCTGCTGTTTGTCCTTTGAAAGAATTTACGAAAAACTCAATTTTTGATTCTTGAGATTTTCAATCAAGCACTTGATCAGGAGCAGTCGTGAATTCACCATCCTTAACGATTTTGACGTAGGCGGGTTTATTAACAGTGTCCCCATTTTTGTCAAAATAGGTTAATCCAGTAATTCCTTTGTATCCTTCTTCCGGTGTATCCAATGATGCTAAGTGATCGCGAATGGCTTTCCGATTTTCTGCGAGAGAAGCGTCCTTGTTATGGGTTTTTTCAACGGCTTCAACAATCATACCTACTGCATCGTAAGTGAGTGCGGCCCATGTATCGGGTGGAACCCCGTATTCCTCTTGAAATGATAAAGCGACTTGCTGTGCCTTTTCTCCACCTAATTCAAAGGTAAATGGTGTCGTTAGGTATGTTCCCTCTGCGGCGGCGCCTGCGATGATGAGGAAATCTGGGGAATCGACACCATCAGCTCCGAAAAACTGTGCGGTAATCCCAGCCTCACGTGCCTGTTTCGCGATGAGTCCGGCTTGCCCGTAGAGACCGGAGATGAAGATAAGGTCTGGGTTTTTCGCTTTAATACTGGTGAGTTGTGCTTTAAAGTCGGTATTGTCTCGATCGTAGGCTTCAGAGGCGACGATCTCGAGTCCAATTTTTTCTGCAGCGGCACTGAAACCGTCTCGAAGTCCACGCCCATAGTCATCATTATCAAACAGAATGGCGACGGTCTGAAACGCTTTCATGTAGTCCTTAATATAATTAGCGATGAATTCGCCCTGAAAATCGTCTCGATACAAATTCCGAAAGGTCCAATCGCTGCCTTCACAGACGCTTACATTTGTTGAGCCTGGGGATAATGCGACGATGCCGTTAGCCTTGTAGATACCCTTGCCAGCTAAAGAACATGCGCTGTTAAAGTGTCCAACAACTGCGAGGATTCGTCGATCAGTGGCGAAGCGTGTGGCGACAGATATTGCTTCCTTTTCTGTTCCAGTATCATCTCCGGGAATGAGTGTCAACTTCATGCCGTTGATGCCGCCAGCATCATTGACGTGTTTTGCCCTGAGTTCGGCCCCGCGTTTAATCATCTCTCCAAAGGCTGCCGCGTTACCTGTAAAGGGTCCAGCTACAGCGATCCTTATCTCACCTTGGGTAGTCTGTTGGTCTTTGCTGGTGGGTTGACATCCGAAAACGGATACGAGTCCGACGACCAGCAATCCTATAAGCCAATTTTTCATGTTATATGCTCCCTTGTTTTCTAACAAATCTTGTGTGCTATCAATCCGAATCAAGTTGTTAATTACGATTATCCGAAGTTGCTACCCGATAGATTATAGACGTTTGCGCATGCGTTTTCAGGGAAAAGTTTACTCGGACACCCTGTATGACAGTCATGTTAATAAAGAAAGTAGCAACTTGGATTATACCTATTTTACGGCAAGACCTGTCTAAAGTCAATTTTAAATTCTAATTTATCCTCTTTACCGTCTGCATGGACGATCCGAACCCCCGGTACAACAATTCTGATGTCCGTAGTGCTACTCTCAAGCCGATCGAAGATTAAGAAGCCGCTCCGTTTCGCACCGGAGAACAACTTCCCGCTTTCAAAGATACTGTCCTCTATGACAACGCGCCCCCATTCCAATGCCTCAGCATCCACATAGGACTGGTAGTAACCGTAGTAGGAGGGATAAACAGTATGGGCATACGGATAAACGCCCCCCCAAGGATTACGATGTCCAAGATTTACGCTTTCGTAGAGTTCATCAAAGTAATCGATCGGTAGATTGGCATATTGCACACCGTTTGCATCCATTAGCACTGCCGTGTCATTGAATACAACGCGGCGATGCTCGCGGTTATGGACTACAATTTCAAACATTGTATAGATAGGCTCAACAGCCCCATTTCTCTCAACAATGAGATACGGATTCGCTTTTGGGTCGTCGGTGAGTTCAAACAGTTCAATTTCATCAATCGGTTTGATCGTAACGGCAACTCCGTTTTTCACGACAGTTGCTGCACCTGTCTCTGGATCAATCTGCGCGTTAAAACGTTCTGCGACAGGTTCCATATAGACATCAATTGAGGGTTGTGGAGTAGCGGCACATCCAGCCAAGAGCGCTCCGGTTAGAAGCAGCAAACCGATTCTATATGTAATCGGAGTCCCGAAGAAGCTGCGATTTTTCCGATAAGTCATGATTCTCACCCTCCTGTGTAATTATATTTTACGCATCGCGAATTTTATTGTCAAGGATTTTAAGTTCCAGTCCTATTTAAAACTCCCATTTTAGCAACGTAGCCCGGTTATGCCAAACGAGTATCCCGGTCGTGGTGCCGATTGCTGCACCGACGACGACATCTGAAGTATAATGCCTTCCTAAATAGATTCGTGAAAAACCGACGAGTCCTGCCCCGATGTAGAGTGGAATTCGCCATTTCGGATACCGATATCCTAAAATCGTCGCAACACTGAATGCAATGGATGTGTGTCCTGACGGCATTGCTGGATTGCCCAGCGTCTCATCGAGGGGTCGTTTCCTCCCAATCAACCTTTTCATCCCATACGTTATGATTCCTGCTCCCATGTATGCCGAAGACAAAAGTTTACCGGTTTCGCGATGCGATGCATTTCCATAAGCCATCAGGAGGATTGAGGCACCCATTACGCCTCGGTAGTCCCCAAGCCTTGTGATGCCTTCCATGCCTGTCCATATCGGTTCTTGGTGTGGGGGTGTATCGTAGATGCGATCGAAAAGTGTTTGGTCCCAGCGCGACAAGAAATTTTCAGCATCAGCATCTAAACCTGTTATAAAAGTACAAAAGATTAGACTGCATATAAACCACGGTTTGAAGTATCTCGCGAAGGCGTAACTAACATATCTATGCTGCATGGTGAAATTCCCTTGACTTATGACGTTGTGTCCGTTACAATTTCGCGAAGCAAAAAACCCTACCTTGCCATATCAGATTGGAGATGAAAAGATGCAGATACGCAATGCCGTAGTTGAGTATGATTTAGCGGAAGCGGCGGCGATGCTCGATATCTCACCCGCAGTTCTCAAATGGGCAGTCAACGCTGAGCATCTACAGTGTTATTATCAACGTGGCAAAGTCTATTGGTTTCATGAAGCGAGTATCTGTGCCAATCAGGAATTACTCACACAAGGGGATTATCTCACTGAGTTGCTAAACGCGTTTTCGCTTTCAGAGACTACCACGGTACCAGACGCTCAGGGATCGGATCCACCGTCCGAGCCATCCGATCCATAACTTATTCTTCCATTTCCTTAGGACTTATACAAATTTGATAGGCGCGCTGGTGCAGCGCGCCTACCGGAAAATAGTTTGAATTCTTCCCATTTTCGTTAGTTTGCTTTCAGCTTGCCCCAGGTAGTCGCGAGTTTACCTTGTGCTTCTACTGCGGTGAGCACTGTGCCGAGCCCGTTGTTCATGATGTCCTTGACCTCTTGCTCTGATAAACCGCGTTTCCAGATGTTAAGGTCGTCCATGAGTCCGGTGAAAGGACGGTTATTGTCAATGTTATAGCCGACACGTGCCCCTTGATCCCAATCGCCTGCGATAGGCGTACCGACGCGAGCGGCTTCTTCACCGACTTTTTCGCCGTTGATGTAAAGCACAGCTAATCCGTCTGCCCGACTGAATGTTCCGCCGTAATGTATCCATTCATTTGCCTTGTTTTCGCCACCGCGAATGTCAAAGATAGTTGCGCCGCCGGGGCTACGATTGAGCCAGCGATAGTTTCCACCGCCGCGTGCCTCTGGGTGTACGAGCCAAGTATTATCGCCAGCGCGTGCGTTGAAAATCGCCATATCTGATACAGCTTCAACGTTAAGCCATGCGAGAATACTCATGCCTTCGGTAGGAATGTCCTCAGCCATAACATTGGGACCATCGAGATCCAGGAAGCTGCCGGATGCGAAATGGGCGGCTTTTCCGAATTTCCCGTCATTGGATTGTGTGACATCGCCATTAATCGCACCGTCGTAACCACGTCCAGATTTTTCAAGGACGGTATCTCCGTCAAAGTCTTCGTAATCGAAATACAGGACCAAATCTGGATCTAAAATTTGAGCGGATGCGTCCTGAATTTCCGCCATAAGCAGACAGAGCGTGCCTATGAGAAGTAAGCATATCAGACAAAGGATTTGTATAAGATTCCGTTTCATCTTTGAAGGTCCTCCTTTAGATGAACGTTTTCCGTTACTTTGATGCTTTGAGTTTTCCCCAGGTAGTTGCGAGTTTGCCTTGTGCTTCGACAGCAAGAAATTCTTCGACCCCCTCGCTCATAATTATATTGACTTCTTCTTCAGTCAAGCCGCGCTTCCAGACGTTAAGGTCATCCATGAGTCCAGCGAAAGGGCGGTTGTTGTCAATGTTATAGCCGACGCGTGCCCCGCTATCCCAATCGGGTGCGATAGGTGTGCCGACGCGTGCCTTTTCCTCACCGGCATTTTTACCGTTGATGTAAAGTATGGCTAACCCATCGGCGCGGCTGAACGTGCCAGCGTAATGTTGCCATTCATTGGCTTTGTTATCGCCTGCGCGAATGTCAAAGATAGTTGTGCCGCCGGGGCTACGATTGAGCCAACGATACTTGCCGCTGCCGCGTGCCTCTGGGTGCACAAGCCAAGTATTATCGCCGGCGCGTGCGTTGAAAATCGCCATATCTGCGATGGCTTCAACGTTAATCCACGCCACAACGCTCATGCCTTCAGTAGGAATATCGTCAGGATCGATGTTCGGACCATCTAAGTCAAGAAAACTTCCGATTCCAAAATGGCCTGCGCTGCCGAATTTCCCATCTTTAGACTGTGTGACCTTGCCATTAATCGCGCCGTCATAGCCACGTCCGGATTTTTCGAGGACGGTATCCGCCTTGAAGTCTTCATAATCGAAATACAAAACTAAGTCAGGATCTAAAGGTTCAGTTGACGCGAATTCTGTTGTATATAAACAGAACATGCCTACCAGAAGTAAGCACACCAGATAAGGTGCGAGTTTATAATTCGATATTTCAGATATTAAGTTGCGTGTCATTTCAAACTCTCCTTTGACTTTGACGAATTGTTCGTTCATTTTTTTCAAGCGCCTACTCGTATTAAAAGTTTACCATTTTTCCAGACGTGTGTGCAACGAAAAACGAAAATTTGTTTGATTTTAACTTCACTTTGCGTTAAACTGATTTGGAATAGAAATAGAAAATTTAAGATGTTATGAGGGGACATGAGGTTGCAAAGTGTAGGCATAATTCCGGCTCGCTACGCCTCCAGTCGTTTTGAAGGCAAGCCGTTGGCGGATCTGCTTGGGAAGCCGATGGTGCAATATGTCTATGAAAGTGCGTGTCGCGCCGAGACGCTGGATGAGGTTATCGTTGCAACGGATGATCATCGGATTTACGACGCTGTAACCAGATTCGGTGGGAACGTTCAGATGACCGGCGAGTACGAGACCGGTACCGAACGCGTTGCTGTTGTCGCGGAGCGACTGAAATGTGATATTGTCGTCAATATTCAGGGTGACGAACCGTTACTTAAACCTGCACAGATAGACCTGATGCTCCGATCTATGCTCGACAAACCGGAGGTGCAGGTTTGTACGTTAAAACATCGCGTTAAAACACCTGCAGATTACCGGGATATTAACGTCGTAAAAGTAGTTACGGATCTTCGAGGTGATGCGTTATATTTTTCGCGCGCGTCTATGCCTGGGAAGATCCCTGAAACGGCACTACATAAATTCCCTGTATATCGGCATGTCGGGTTATATGCTTACCGACGTGCGCAGCTTCTCGCTTTTACAAGTTGGGACAGAACCCCGTATGAACTGACGGAGGGTTTAGAACAGTTACGCTTTTTGGAAAATGGTGTGCCTATTCATGTCGTCGAAACGGATACGCCACTGATTGGGGTTGATGTTCCTGCCGACTTGGAACGGGTAAAACAAATTTTGGAGGCTCCATAAGGATATTTTATGACAAAATACATTTTCGTGACGGGCGGCGTTATCTCAGGTATTGGTAAAGGGATCACGACAGCATCTCTTGGCAGATTGCTTATCAATCGGGGGTTCAAGGTGATTGTTGTCAAGATCGATCCGTACCTCAATGTGGATGCGGGGGTAATGAATCCGTTCCAGCATGGCGAAGTTTTTGTTACCCGTGATGGCGCGGAAACCGATCTTGACCTTGGCAATTACGAACGGTTCCTCGGCATTGACCTGAACAAATATTCTAATTTTACGACGGGTTCGGTCTATAAGGAAGTGATTGAGAAGGAGCGTCGGGGCGACTATCTCGGCGAAACGGTGCAGCTAATTCCGCATATTACGGATGAGATTAAGCGTCGTATTTACCAGATCGGTGAAGATAACGCAGCGGAAATCGTTATCACTGAGATAGGTGGCACCATCGGCGACTTTGAGATGCCGCCGTTCGTCGAAGCCATCCGACAGATAGCTGTTGAGGTCGGACGCGAGAATGCGATGTTCCTGCATGTGTCGCTCATTTATACCTTACCGAATGGCGAAAGTAAGAGTAAACCGACACAGCACAGCATCCGCAAACTTCAAGAATTGGGGGTCCTACCCGATGTCTTGCTCTGTCGGACGCGTCAGACGCTGGAGGAAGCCTTCCGTCGGAAGATCGCGCTCCTCTGTGGTATTTCTGAAGAATGTATTTTTGAAGGGTTGGACACAAAATGCGTTGATGAAATCCCTCTTAATTTTGAACGCCAAGGGATGGGACACCTCGTTTCAAAGAAGCTTGGGCTTGAAGCACGCGCACCGATGGACGCTGAATGGGCGGCAATGGTTGAAAAACTGAAAAACCCGAAACAGCACGCTCGAATTGCGATTGTCGGAAAATATACGACTGGTAACGATGCCTATATCAGTGTACAGGAAGCCCTCAAACACGGCGGAATTGCGAACGAAACATCTGTTGAAATTGAGTGGATTGAAGCGGAGTCGCTCACGGAACATCCGAACCTTGACGCTGTTTTTGAAAACGCTGTTGGCATACTCGTCCCTGGAGGGTTCGGCTATCGTGGGATAGAAGGGATGTTGGTTGCCGCGCAATACGCTCGTGAAAATAAGATTCCGTATTTAGGGTTATGTCTCGGTATGCAGTGTCTCGTGATTGAGTTCGCACGACACGTAGCAAACATGGCAAAGGCAAATAGCACAGAAGTCGATGAGAATACACCTTACCCTGTTATAGATTTAATGCACGAACAACGGTCGGTGGCTGATCTCGGTGCGACAATGCGACTCGGACATTATCCGTGTGTTCTAAAAGAAAATACCAAAAGTTATACCGCGTATCAGCAGCCTATTATTCTGGAGCGGCATCGTCATCGCTATGAATTAAATAATCTATACCGCTCCGAATTAGAATCGGCGGGTCTCTGTTTTAGTGGGTTATCGCCGGATGAAAGCCTCGTTGAGATCGCTGAGGTGACCGGTCATCCGTGGATGGTAGGTTCACAATTCCACCCTGAATTCCAATCGAAACCGCTTGCGCCGCATCCGCTTTTCCGTGAGTTCATCGCGGCGGTGCTTTGCTATCAGGGAAAAAATGGAGATATGGAAGGAGAGAAAAAATAATGAACAACGCAGCCACTGTCCGTTCCGGTGCTTGGTACGGGGACGAGGAACTGACTTTGAATTTTCCAACAGGTTGGGAAGTGGAAGTATTGGCTCCTAAAGACGCGCCTGCGCTTTCTGATGCACAAATTGAAAAGGCATTTGCTGAACCGATCGGCACGCCTCGTATTTCGGAGCTCGCGAAGGGGAAAAAGAGTGCTGCTATCGTTGTTGACGATCTGAGCCGCCCGACGCCCGCATATAAGGTTATCCCGTTTCTTCTGCGTGAGTTAGCATCGGCGGGTGTTCCGAAATCCGAAATCCGATTTGTTGTTGGGCCCGGCTCCCACCGCCCCTTGACCGATCAAGAAATCGCCGTAAAAATTGGAACAGATGTAGCGGCTGAATACGAAGCAACGAATCATGATTTCCTGAGTGGTGATCTACGCGCTCTCGGTAGCCTTGATAACGGGATGCCTATTTATATTAACCGTATTGTTGCGGATGCGGATTTTAAAATCTGTGTTGGCGGTATTTATCCGCACAGTTCTGTCGGTTTTACTGGCGGGGCAAAGTTGATTGTCCCCGGTGTCTCAGGATTTGCGACAATATTTTACTTTCATACCTATTCATCAAGCCGCGGTCCAGCAATTATTGAGGGGGAAGAAGGTGCTGAACCTGACCGACGCGCTTGTGCTGAGCTGGCAGCAAAAATTCTCGGACTTGATGCTATTGTAAACATGACCCTGAATACCCATCGTGAGATCTCTGGGGTATTCTTAGGGGACTTTGTAAAAGCGCATCGTGCAGGTGCGCGTTTCGCTTTGGAGACTTATAGCACCCCAATATCCGAAACGAGTGAAAAAGCGACTGATTTGATTGTGGCAAACTGTTATCCGCTCGATTCTGATGCAATCCAACTGGATAAGGCACTGGCAGCTTTTAGTTATTTTCAGAACGCCTATACATTGGCACTCTACCCTGCGAGTGATGGCAGCTGCTACCACGGTCTGTACGATAGACTTGATTATCCGCGCTATCTCCAGCAGCGCGCCGAACAGATTCCGATCGAACCACCAGTGCCGCAAATCGGACCCCGCAACCAACTACACGTCTGGTCTGAGTACTTTGGTGCAGATGAATTCCAGAAAGAATACCCAGCTGCACGCCTTTTTCGCAACCTTGAACAAGTGATTCAGCTTTTTGCAGAGAAACTTCCAGAACACGCACGCGTTGGGGTCTTACCAGCAGCCGGAATTCAGATATTAGCGGAACAACATCGGGGTTAAAAATTTTTCTATGAGATGGAGGACGATCATGGATAACACAGCGACAGTTTACTCTCGCGCTTGGTACGGGGATGAGGAAGTGACTTTGAATTTTCCGACGGGTTGGGAAGTGGAGGTTCTTGGACCGAAAGACGCGCCCGTGCTTTCGGATACACAGATTGAAAAGGCATTTGCTGAACCGATCGGTACATCCCGTATTTCGGAACTCGCGAAGGGGAAAAAGAGTGCGGCTATCGTCGTTGATGACCTGAGCCGCCCGACGCCTGCGGCGGAAGTTATCCCGTTTCTTCTGCGTGAGTTGGCATCGGCGGGTGTCCCGAAATCCGAAATCCGCTTTGTTGTCGGTGGCGGCTCTCATCGACCGCTCACGGATGAAGAGGTAGCGAAGAAGATTGGTGCGGCTGTCGCTGCTGAATACCAGGCAACGAGCCACGACTTCATGAGTGGTGATCTGCGCGCATTGGGAAATCTTAGTAACGGGATGCCTATCTATCTCAATCGTGTTATTGCTGATGCGGATTTCAAAATCTGTCTCGGCGGTATCTATCCACACGGATCCGTTGGCTTCGGTGGTGGTGCGAAATTAGTTGTGCCGGGGATCGCAGGTTTCGCCACGATGTTTTATTTCCATACTTTCTCACCCGGACGTGGACATGCTGTTATAGAAAGGACGGGGAGTGAACCCGATCATCGCGATTTTGCTGAGGAAGTTGCGGGTGTCCTCGGACTTGATGTGATTGTCAACACAGTACTCAACAGTCGCCGTGAAATCTGTGGTCTATTCGTAGGCGATTACGTGCAGGCCCACCGTAAAGGCGCGCACTTCGCATTAGACACTTATGGCACAGAGATCCCGGAAACGAGTCGAAAAGAGACCGATCTGGTCGTCCTCAACTGCTATCCGCTCGATAGCGATCCGATTCAAACAGGTAAAGCGTTGTGGGCGACGCGCTATTTTGAGAAAGCGTATAAAATGGCACTTAACCCAGCGTCAGATGGTATCTGCTATCATGGATTGTTTGAAGAGATTGATTACGCGCGCTTCTTACAACAGAGAGCAGAGCGGACGCAATCTGAACTCCCACTGCCACAACTCGGAACGCAAGATCAACTGCACGTCTGGTCAGAACACTTTTTAGTGGATGATTTTTACAAAAAACATCCGGGGGCTCTCCTCTTTAGAGATCTCGATCAGTTGATTGCGCTGTTTGCCGAGAGGTTGCCATCCCAGGCGAAAGTGGCTGTTCTGCCTTCTGCTGGGATTCAGGTATTAGCACCGGAGAAGTAGATGCAGATACCTAAAGAGAGTCCGACGGGAAACGCTTTCCTGCGAAACGCTAATACTTTTCTCGGTAAAGTCGAGACGGGTGCGTTGTGTCTCATTGTCGCGATGCTGCTCGGGCTTGCGATACTCAAAATCGTTATGCGTTATGTGTTCAGTGCGAGTCTGTTATGGAGCGATATAATGCTTCAGCACTTGATCCTCTGGCTCTGTTTCTTCGGTGCCGCGCTCGCTACCTGTGAAAGACGACATATCAGTATTGATGTACTGAGTCGGATTCTGCCCGAAAAGATCACGCGTTGGACTCATCTCGTTATTGACTGTATCGCTTTGGTCGTTGTTGGGATTTTGGCGTATTACGGGTTTCTCTTTATTGAAGATGAGAAGTCCAGCGAGGCGATATTAATGGGTAGTGTCCCGTTGTGGTGGGCGAAGGTTATTATACCCTACGGTTTTGTTCTCATCGGTGTCCATGTGGTGCTGCAGATTGGCATCCGTCTAACAGATAGTGCGGATACGCCAGATGCTATCGAAGGAGAACCTGACTGATGGGATTGATAATTGGTATCGGCTTGATAGGCTTTGCACTCCTCGGTGGCGCGCTTTTCGTCTTACTCGGTGGTGCCTCAATTATTGGCTACGCCGCGGCGGGTGAACCGATTGCGACAATCCTTATTGATTTCAACCGACTCACCCGGAATTCGACAATCCTGATTATCCCACTTTTCACCTTTGCAGGATACATCATCGCTGAGGGGAAGGCGCCGCAGCGGTTGGTGGCGTTCGCGCGTGCGAGTGTCGGTTGGTTACCTGGTGGTATCGCTGTGGTTGTCTTGGGTACTTGTGCGTTTTTTACGACTTTCACGGGTGCGTCTGGCGTAACAATTATCGCCCTCGGTGGGTTGGTCTATCCGATTCTGCGACAGACCTATAACGAAAAGTTTTCGCTCGGCTTGATAACCGCCTCTGGTAGCATCGGGCTGCTGTTCCCCCCAAGTGTCCCGCTCATCCTCTACGCGATCATTGCACAAGTTCCTATTGACAGAATGTTTCTCGCTGGCATTATTCCGGGTATCCTGATTTTGGGTATTCTGAGTTTCTATTGTTCTGGTTGGAGTGTTATCAAAAAGACTGAGACGACACCGTTTGATTTGACGGTTTTCCTGAGAACACTCTGGGAAGCGAAGTGGGAACTCCTGTTGCCGTTTATTGTATTAGGTGGTATTCTATCGGGTGTCGTTACATTGGATGAAGCAGCGGCTTTAACTGCGATCTATGCCTGTATCGTAGAAATCGTGATTCATCGCTCCATTTCGTTGAAAGTGCTGCCCCGTATCGTCAAGGAGAGCATGTTGCTTGTCGGTGCGATTCTGATTATCCTTGGTATCGCTTTAGGATTGACAAACTACCTCATCACGCTTGAGGTGCCGACAATTATCCTCGACTGGATCCAAGCGACAACGGAAAACCGTGTTATTACGCTTATCGGACTCAACGTCTTCCTTCTCATTGTTGGGTGTCTGATGGACATCTTTTCAGCGGTGATCATCGTAGTGCCGTTGCTGTTGCCTATCGCTGAGCAATTCGGGATTGACAAAGCACATCTCGGCATCATTGTGTTAACGAACCTCGAAATCGGATATTTGACACCACCGATAGGGATGAATCTGTTCATCTCGAGTATGAAATTTGATCGGTCTGTTGTGATGCTTTACCGCTCGGTTCTGCTATTTATCGCGCTGTTATTGGTAGCACTTGTGCTGGTGACTTATGTGCCGGAGTTGAGTCTCTGGCTTCCGCGCGTCTTTGGCAAAACGGCAGTACCGCTTCTCTGAACTGTTCCTCTCCGAAAGTGGCGAGCTTAGGAGTTTCGCCGGTGCAGAAGGAGAAATAAAAAAGTCTGGCGACTTCTATCGCCAGACTTAGAAATCAAGGTTTGAGCATCTGCGTCTCAAAATGCGGTGCGTTTATCGGGTTGTTTTCAATTCACCCCACGTAACGGCGAGTTTTCCGTCGGCTTCGACATCTAAACTGACATTCATCAAATCTTGAATCTCATTTTCATTTAAGGCGCGTTCCCAAAATGAGATTTCGTCGATGATACCTTCTGCGCCGTTGGTCAGTGCGATGTACTGAATGGTTTCCCAACCGAATCTCGGTTTTTTGTGAAGTGCCGGAAAGCCTCCCGTAATCTTACGACTCGTCGCTTGTTCTTTACCGTCAATATAAACAAAGGGTGCCTCACCAGTGAAGTCCCAGGTAACAGCACAATGAAACCATGTGTCTTTTTTGATGATGCCAGTTGGGTCGAATTCAACATCTTGCCAATCGCCGTCGTCGGCTGCTTCAAAATAGAAGCCGAATTCTGCGGGTGTGATATCTGCGTGTGCTGATCCTTTTCCTATGAAGAAATAGATAGCCCCGAGGCTGGCATCGAAGAGCCGATAGTCCTCATCATCCTTACCATCCCAATCAGGTTTGAACCAGAATAGTAGACTGCCTACCTCCGTCACTACTTCCGGGACTTCAAGATAGGTTTCCTTGCCTCTTAAGGCGATTCCAGCGGCATATTTGCCTTCACCAGGGACCCATTTTGCGGAGCCTCCAAATGTTCCATCATTTCCGTTTCCGGTGCCATCGGGTGCTGAATTTCCGCTGCCTTCACCGATCCACAGAATCAGGTCAGCATCGTTTGGGATTCCTGCGAATGCAGACATGCTAACGAATATGCTGAGTACTAAAATGATATAAACGTGTCTCATGAGTTTACCTCCAGGTAGGAATAGTTTCGGTTAGAAATATGTTCAAAATCGGTTTGAATTTATGGAGGAGTTTAGCAGAATTCCCAAATTAAGTCAACTGATTTTTTGTTTTGAGATGTAGGAAAGGGAGTATGGGGTTTTGTGCCTGTAGCTCTTAACAGTGCCCTTAAACTCGATGGTGCTTCAGTAAAGCCCAATTCGGTTCAAAGCCGATGCCGGGACGAGACGGAACCGTGACATATCCATCAACATCTAAAACCATCTGTGGAAGGAACATTTCACCGCGAAGCGGATCAACGGCGGGTGGATAGTATTCTAACATCAGCCCGTTATCTCGGCTTGCAGCGACGTGGATTTGCAATTCTTGTGCGCCGTGCGGTGCAATGAGTTTATCGGCTTCCAACGCTTCTTCTACGACCTGCATCGCTGGCTCATAACCGGGTAGGATGGCGACATCCAGATTGAAAACATCCGCACCGTCATAATCAATTAACGTTTGGAAATAGTGTGGTCCGTATCCATTTTCGCCGGTGGCGATCTGTATGCCGTAATTTTGTGCTGTTTCCCGCAATGCCTTATGTCCGCGGTAATCGTGGCTATGAATCGGCTCTTCAAACCAGAAGATATTGTTTGCCTGAAGTGTTGGAAGGCACACCCTTGCCTTTTCGACCGACCATGCACAATTTGCATCTACCATGACCGTAATATCCGGTCCGACTGTTTCGCGAACGACCTCAATCCGTTTGATGTCTGTTTCAAGACCAGCATCGGGGTCCCCTATCTTCATCTTGACTGCGGTGGCGTTGAATTCGTTGATATTGCGTTCCATCTCCGCTCGGAGTTCATCGAATCCTTTGCCCCTACCGTAGTAGCCACCAGCGATGTAGGTGCGGATGCGTTGTTGTGTGCCGCCGAGTATAGCGTGAACTGATTTGCCCTCTATTTTGCCACGGATATCCCAGCACGCTTGGTTTATTGCTGCGAGTACCTGTGTATGATACCCCCCGGGTCCATAGATTTTGTAGTTTTCGGCTAACCGCGAAACGTAAGCCGTATCTGTTACATCGTGTCCAATCAAGGCGGGACGAAATAGTTCTACGAACTTAGGGAATATGGAGAGTGGTCGGGTGGCAGCGGTGCCGCCGTTGAAGCCGTATCCGACGAGTTCTTCTGTCCTACTTTTAGCGGTTACCTTTATTAGATGGAGCCTGCCTTTATCGTAGACGTGCATACCGTTCCAGATGGGTGGTTTATCCCATTCGTAAAGTTGACTTTCAACGGTTGTGATTTTGAAGAGGTGTGTAGGCATGTTTTTCTATTTCGGGACTTCCCAGATGGATCTTGATGCAAAAATTGTCAGACGTAATTCTTCGCCAAAAAGTTCATAGATAGGTGTTTTTCCGCTCAATTCCTCGCTTTCGTTTAGGATGATACCAACCCCTTCACCTCTGCGTTCTAAAAAGTGGCGGCGAACCACCTGTTTTCTCATATCATCGTCCAGCGTGATTTCGGAAAGTAATCGGGCGAGGAGTTCATTACGTGTGGCTTGGCTGTAGCGTAGATTATCTACCGTCACCGTATTTGCCAATGCCCCCGGAGAGTAAAGTTCGATCCGATCGTCAAACATAAAAAACCGAATTTTGGAACCTGTTTTTGAATAATCTCTATGTACAACGGCGTTAACAATCGCCTCAAAAATGGCGCGCATACTGTATTGCGGTAGATCGACTCTGCCAATATCTTTCCGTGCTGCAACGGCGTTATATCTTTTGGCGAATCGCATCGTCTGAATGATCTGTTGATCTAAGGGTCCCGTGAAATCCTGAGAATCAATCTGGTGGTCGGCATCCTTTTCTTTTCCGCTATATACAACCGCTTGAATCAAACTATTGTAAAGGTAGTCATCAGGTTTCTCGTAACACATCAGTACACCCGCTACAGAAGCACGGGGTTCCTGACCCTCCTTGACGAGCAAACGTCTTTTAAGCAGTAAATCATCCACTTCATCTTCAGTTGCACTTTCTGTGATAAATCGCTGATAGAGATCTTTTCTTAATGTGTTTTTATCTGTGTTTGGGACGAATTGTTCGTCGAAAGCGATGATACGTGCTTGTGAGCGGGTTTGGAATAAACGAGCTAGTTGTTCAGTAGGCATTTCCCTTTTACTACTTCCCTGACGGATGAAGTAACCATTAGAAGTTTTGTGAACGAACAAACTTCTCGGTACCTCTATCTTTAACAGATTTTTATCATCAATCCGCAATTTTTCAGTAAAGATAAGAACTATTGGATCAATACTGTCCTGACATATTTCGACGACTGTTTTTTCTCATCTGTCCAGTTCTTGTTGGTCAACTCCGACGATTTCCCTGTTGTCGTCAACGCCGATCAATATAACGCCACCTCTTGCATTGGCAAAAGCAGCGATTTCGTCGGCAAGGCTATTTCTGTGTGGCAGTGCTTTTTTAAACTCAATCGTTGCATCTTCACCGAGATGTATTTTTTCAATGAGTTCGATCAAGTTGTCAAACATCGGTTCTCTCAGTAGCAGTGGTTTAGTTTTGTAAGATTAGATAACACCACTTGCGAGGTACTTCTTTGCTGTAAAAGTCTCGATTCTGTTGACTTCTGCATGCACTATTATAACACGAAAATAGAAAATGCGTAAGTTCTAAATTTTAAATGATTGGGTAAATCCTATGAAATTTAATTTGACTTCATACAATCAGTTGTCGCATAATTCTATTAAGGTATTTCATATCACGGAGGTTTAGGGAGAGAGTATGGAATGGGTGACTCTTCATCAAAAGTGTTATGAACGTTTCGAGGAACGTATGCAAGCAATGCATCGTTACCTCACTACCCGTCCAGTGGATTTTGAGGGTTTGGCGATTAAGCATTACGTCTTTCGGGAGGCTATTGACAGAGGAGATTTTACAGCTTGCATTATACTGCGTAGAGGTTTAGAGAACTGGTCTCCCTTTTTGGAGCATTACCTTGCTATGATTGATCTACAAGAAACGAACTACGTCATTGAGTTTAGTCGTGATCCGGATTTTCCAAACCTTAAACCTATATGGTCAGAACATGAGACGACAAACGATGATAAGTGAAATTGGAAAACGTGACGATGATGGCAAGCCAGTCTATGCTGAACTTGGTAAAGTAGAGCGGGTGATTGACATTGCGGTAAGAAACAGAATCAATTGGCGAGAGTGTTATGAAATCCTGCATCGTCTTGATCGTAATCCCGATTTTGAATTACGGTGGTTCCAAGCTGATAACGGTCATACTGACGCGGTTTGCATAAACAGAGCATGGTGAACATATAAAACACTTCTATTTAGACCATACCTTTGCTACCTTCTCGTAGCGTACGTCTCAATACCCAACCGCGGAGGTATTTCAAGAAAATCCTGCTCGCTGAACACCAATTGAAAGATACCTTTTCGCCTCGGTCCGTCAGACACCACCATCCTACCCGCAGAATTGAATGCTCCCTCAAGCGTTTCTAACACTTTTCGCTTGTACTCAGTGTCAAGGTTACCAGCAAGGTGTTCCCCTTTCGTATCAAAAATCATGACGTGTGTTACACCGCCAATTTCGTTTGCCATTGCGACGAAATCTGGATAAATTCGCCCGCGCTTCCAACCTTGCAAATAATACTCACCGCGTTGACGTGCCGCGACCCGGTGCCACCATTGTAGTGCCAGTTCTTCGTCAAGGTAATACGCGAATTTCTTTTCCAATTCGCTATCGAATTGTTGCTCAAATACCTTCTCAAATAGACTTAGTTGTATCGGTTCAAAGTCCCTTCTTACAAGTGGTCTATCATCGGAGCGGACTTGTATTTCATAACTATCTACCATCTGGTAGTTGGCCTCTTGTGTTTCCAAATCAAAGCGGATCTCGCCTTGCTCCAGTTTCCCACGAAAGACCTGCTCCGACTGCTTTTCGACTTCATTCTTTACGTGTTCCCGCAGAACATGTGCGAGGTAAGAACGCCGATTATAGATTTCCTCTTCGGTTTCACCATCTGCTCTAAGATGTTCATACATCGCCCCCGCAATACGAGCCGCTTGCCAGAGATTGGGCATAATATCAGATAGTCTGCGCGCGAAGTCGGAAATGCTAATCTGGTTCTCAATGAACGGTTCTTGCTCTGTATGGAAAACAGGCGGTGCCTCATCAACGTCAACTGTTGCTGATTGCCGTCGGACGCTCTGGGGTGCGGACGCGCTCGGGTCGGGTGGTTCAATTGCGGACCAGTCTATATGCGGTAGGATATGCGCCTGATAATTGAGTCGGATCCAATTTTCACCATCTTTATGGAGGACCATTGGTAGATAGATACGCTGATTTTGAAACTGCTCGCGGCGTTGGACGGGCTGCATCTGAAGTTCTTGCCCTTCGTTGTCTCGTTGTGAATCCGATGCACCACCCATCACTTCGTCCGCTAAGCCTGTTAGTCCTTCCGATTCCAAGCCGTTCTTGACTTGTGTAACAACGGTTCCGACCTCAACGTTATTGCAATAGACGTAACACTGATCGAGCAATTCGTTACCGGTGCGTTGTGCGTATGGCTGCCGCATCACCCGTCCTACGAGTTGCGTAATTGCGCGTTGTGCTTGTGTATTGTCGAGCATCACTAACAGATAAGCGAACGGGCAGTCCCACCCTTCCATCAGTGCGGATTTTGTGATAATCCAACGCACTTGTGAGAATTCGGAAAGTAGATTTTCCCTCCCGAGTTCATCGTTTTCGGCGGATTTGACG
>JAJEGI010000072.1 GCA_022819945.1 Candidatus Poribacteria bacterium | reverse complement strand
AACTATCAATATAGCGAGGAATATCTGAATAACATAAGTATTCAACCCTATCACACAACACCGTTTCTGCTAGCAGGTGGTTTTAGCATTGGATTTTAATTGCAAGCCGAATTTGAAGGATTCCCATTAGATGTGGGATTGCCAGAGTATAGGAGTCCTGTGCGATTCCCTTTTAACTTCACTTTCGGTGCCACTTATGAATTTTGACGCAAGCCTAAAGTAGCGATTCGGAAAGTGCTTCTACAGCGAAAGGGTCGGGATTTGGAAATCCCTCCTACAGGAGAATTGAATGCTTCTGCTGGCATCCGTATACCGATGGTATTCTCGTAGTATCTGCGGTTTCCCTCGTTTCACAGTTTATATTTCAAGTTGATCCCGCTATGAATTCGTGCTACACTTGTTACATTACATATTAAAGGAGGACCGGACCAATGAAGCAAGCCTATACCGCTGTTATCCAACAAGACGAAGGTTGGTGGATCGGCTGGATACAGGAAATTCCCGGCGTAAATGGCCAAGAACGGACTAAAGACGAATTGCTTGAATCACTACGAATTACGCTTCTCGAAATGATAGAATACAATCGTAAAGAGGCTATCAAGGCTGCGAAATTTGACCATGAGGAAATCATTATCCAGATATGAAACGGAGAGCGTTAGTTAGGCATCTCAGAAGGCACGGTTGTTATTTCATTCGCGAGGGAGGCCGACACTCACGGTGGGGTAAGTCGCATTTAGGTGGGCAAATTTCAACTTCTGTGCCTCGCCATAATGAGATTGGTAAGTGGCTTGTTGAAAAGATCTGTAAAGATTTAAAAATCCCACCTCCATAGTCAAACTGACGCACTGTTTCAAATTGATCTTGCTCTGACTTCGTGCTATACGTGTTGTATTATTTTTTTCAGAGGAGGACGGAACCGATGGATGTTTCGTTGTCGCTCATAGAGAAGAGTCTTTCGAGTTCTCTTAAATACGAGATTCGGCTTGCAAAATGCACGAAGTTCAAGAAGAAACGTATCTTGCGCTGTTGGGTTGCGGATGGACCGAGTTTCTTGCCAGAGGTGTTTCTCGTCAAGATAGCGAGACACACTAAACGTGAACCGTATAATCCTAAATCGGATTGCGTTGGAAGTCCGGCTTGGAAACTTTTCAATGAATGGGCTGCGCTTCAATTTTTGAGTCAAATTGATAGCACTCGGACCCTGGCACCTCAATTCATCGCGGGCGATGTTTTTCACGGTCTCATCGCATTTGAGTACCTGCCGAAAGCACGTTCACTCAGAGATATATTACGTAATGCTAATGTACTGGATCGAAAGTGTGCACTGCTCGCTCATGCTCAGGCAATGGGACGTATGCACGGAGCGACCTATGGGAAGAAAAACGAATGGCTTAGTATACGTACGCGTCTTGGAACATACCATCAAGCAGATCCCGATGCATTTGATGGGATTCTCCGATCTTTTCGCAGGCTCGCTGCATTCGTTGAGCAACCCGTATCTGTCGCCGTTGAGACTGAGCTGTCTGAATTAACGGAAACGCTGTCGGATACCGAACCTTTTTCCGCACTCAGACACGTGGATATTGCACCTCAGAACTATCTATTGCATAATGACGGTGTAAAACTTGTTGACTTTGAGTACAGCGATTACGGATATTTTCTACTTGACGCGCCTCTCGGTCCTTATTCTTTTCCAGTGCGTTGGAAATGTGATGAAGTGCTGACAAGAGAAATCGAAAATGTTTATCGGTCAGAACTATCCTCTAATTTCCGCGGCGCACGCGACGATGCTATCTATTACAAGGGCGTACTGGCAGCTTGGATATATTGGTTGCTACGCCTCGGTCCCATCCCTAATAAGCGTGAGAGTGCAATCAAAGCGACTGATGCGTTAGCGCGTCGGTGCGAAGCGGTGGCACGCTTGAGCCGCGAGATCAATTACTTGCCACGTATAGGAAATTTATTAGAGCAAGTGGCAATCTTCCACAAAAGCCGTTCATGAAACGAAAATACTTTTACCACGAACATCTGTCAGATTACGCCGAACTGAAGGCAAAAGGACTCATGTCAAGGGAGGAACTTTATGGGAATCCCAATGATTTCAATGCGTTTTCCTCCAAGTCTTTCTTAATAGAAACTTTGCCACACTTGGACCTCAAGCTCGATGCCCGAATCCTTAACATGCTACAGTCCATTTCGTCGTGATCCTTTCAGAACCAGGGTCGGACCCGAGGATTATGAAGGGACGGTTTGCGTGAATGGCATCTGGTATATCCATCAGTGGCGTTACCCGACCCCTGAGAATCTACGGTTAGTCTTGTAGGTTGGGTTGAACGGCGTTGAGAAGTTCAGTGTTGATAGACCAAAACACCTGAAAATCAAGGGTTGCCGCCATATATCCAAGAACGTAGTGAAACCCAACTTTACGCGCTCAGCGTCAAGTAAACGTCAAATCAAAAGTGTTAGGTTTCACTCGGTCTCTGTTGGATATGGCGTATCTGGCGAAAGTTGTGTTTTTTGTAATTTTTACCGTTTTGGTGGTATCCGTTCAACCTCGGGAAAACCCCCAAGCAAAAACACCTACAAGTTATGTAGCGTTTTCTCTTAAATTGACACTTATGGTGCATACTTATCAACATAATCCCATAAGCAAGTTTCAGTGTTAAATAAGCACATTGCCCATCGCTGGCGGGCGGGGAAACCCCGCCCCTACGGGAGTTCGGCACCTCTCGGAAATCCGAAAATCTAAATTTATTATTTAATATTGCTTAAGGGACGTTCCGATTTCGTTGCCTTTAAGGTGTTAGTTAGGTTATAATAAAAAGGCTTGAGTTGAGTAGATGGTCGCGTCCTGATTGTAGTTTTACTGTCGGGATGAGGAAAGTCCGGACTCCACAGGGCAGGATGCTGGGTAACCCCCAGGAGCGGCGACGTTATGGAAAGTGCAACAGAAAGTAGACTACAGTACCTAAAGTGCTGTACAGGTGAAACGGTGCGGTAAAAGCGCACCAGTCCATAAGGTGACTTATGGAGCTTGGTAAACCCCGTCTGGAGCAAGGTAAATCGGGGACATGTAGAGGTTGCCCGCCTCGTCCTCAGGTAACCGCTTGAGGTGGATGGTAACGTCCATCCCAGATGAATGATCATCGCATACAGAATCCGGCTTATTCTCAACTCAAGCCTATATTACTATTCGTCCATTTGCGCAATGCGCCCAAAATCTTTCAATGTTTTCAAAGTATCAACCGTGAACTTAGATTGCCATTCCCGCTTGGCAGTTCGCCATGCCTCTGGATATTGATCGCCCCAGGAAAAATTCGGGGACCAAGAACCATCCTCGTCCTGCTGTTCAATCTCAAAGTCCAAGTTCATTTCCACCGCATCCTTAAGCCCAGCAGCTAAGGGTGATTTTGGAGTAGGGACCAACCACAAAGGCTTGAGAACATAACCAGTCAACTGCTCCGCGTTTCGGGCAACACCATGCGCTGCTGCTCGAGCGAGTTTTGTCCAGACCTTGTCTCTATTCGGGAAAGCCGCCGTCTCCGCGAGCCTTACGAAACAGAGAGAGTCGTGCATCTCCATTTCGTCAGGTAGAGAATCCAGATGCCTCAGAACGTCCGCTGTTAATGTCTTTAGCAATTGCGTCGGCACCCCATCGCTAAATTCGTGCAAATATCCGATAATCTCAGCGCGAGGGTTGACCAGAAACTGACCGAAAGTTTCGGCACTATTCTCATAATTCCACCAAGGCGCGTGAGGTGCATCATCCACTTCGGGTGGAACGATAGGCCACACCTGCTGTGACACCTCATAGGTGGCGATAAAATACTCAATTCCCTTCCGTACCAATATGTGACTTGCCGGTGCTCGAATTTCTCTGAGAATCTGGAAACCTACTGTGGTCACAACCGCAGATGAAAACGGTGTCCTAATGTCAGGTTCCAGACTGTGGGCGAAACCCCCGTCGTCGTTCTGATAAGGTGTTAGTGCGGCAAGGACAGCATCAGTGGGTCCATCTTCAAAATGGAATTCAAAGCGTCTTTGGTCCAACGTTCTCCCGTGATCCATTATAAAGTTTTTTGCTCTCTGAAATGCTGATTGTGTCAATTTTTTCACTATCGCTCTCCGTAATTTTTTCTTTGCTGCTGGAAATCACGATCCTATCAAGTCACTCCAGCAGCAAAATATTCTCATATACATGATTAATACTATTCAAGTTATATATGATAACATATTTAATTTAAGGATGCCAATGATTTATCGCCTGTCTGTGTAAGTCCTATTGTTAAGACGAAAATCCACCGCCGCCGGGTGTCTCTATGCGGATAACATCGCCTTCGCGTGTAGAGATGGAGACCTTGCCGGGTAACGGATGTTCTTCGCCGTCAGAGACAAGCACGTTACAACCGGGGTGTCCGGTGTCCCCACCTTGCAAACCGTAAGGACCGCGGGTTCGGCGTTCTGAAAGGATGGTGACTTCCGCGTCTGTCAATAGCCGTAGTGCTCGAATAACACCCGCGCCGCCTCGGTATTTTCCTGCCCCGCCTGTCCCACGTCTGATCCCATAAGCGACCACTTGCATCGGGTAATTCGTCTCAATTGCCTCTATGGGTGTATTCATTGTGTTGGTCATGTGCGTGTGAATGGCATCAATACCGTCTCGGTCTGGACGTGCGCCCATCCCGCCTGCGATCGTTTCGTAGTAGGTAAATTCCTTGCCGCGTGCGGTGTCATAACCGCCTATTGTGAGGTTATTCATAGTACCAGAACTGGCGGCAGGAATCTGATCAGGACAGGCTTGTGCCAAAGCACCAAGTAGGACATCAACGATTCGTTGCGATGTTTCGACGTTTCCACCGGCAACCGCTGCGGGAAATTTGGCGTTTACAACAGTTCCCTCCGGTGCAATAACTCGAATGGGTTCTAAACACCCAGCATTGGCGGGAACGTCTGCACCAGCGAGGCATCGGAAGGTGTAAAAGACTGCGGAAAGGGTGATAGCGTATATTGCATTGACAGACCCGCGTGCTTGGGGGGCTGTGCCTGTAAAATCAACAACCGCCGTATCATTTTCGATCTCAATCGCGACCTGTATTTCAATCGGATCGTCGGTAATGCCGTCGTTATCAAGCACATCGGTGTATGTGTAGCGTCCATCTGGGATTTCTTGAAGGCGTGCCCGGACCATCCGACTTGCGTACGCGCAGAGTTCCTGCATATATGCCGTGATTTCTGTCGCGCCATATTTGGTGACCATCTCCTGCAATCGCCGTTCACCGACGCGATTTGCTGCGAGCTGCGCCTCCATATCACCGCGACGTTCTTCCGGCGTTCGTACATTCGAGAGGATTAATTCCCACAGGTCGGTGTCAAGTTCACCGCTTCGGACGAGTTTAACGGGCGGGATACGGATGCCTTCCTGAATTACGCTTGTTGCAATCGGCATTGAGCCAGGGGTCATTCCGCCAACATCTGCGTGATGCGCGCGATTTGCGACAAAAAAGACGGGGCGATTTTTTCCATTATTCGTCTTTTCATCTGAAAAAACAGGCGCGACGAGCGTAATATCGGGTAAGTGAGTGCCACCCCGATACGGATCGTTGAGGGCGATCATGTCTCCGGGCACCATTTCGGTATGTTCAATCGCAGCCAAAACGGAGAGCGGCATAGAACCGAGATGGACGGGGATATGTGCGGCTTGGGCGACCATCTTGCCGGTCCCATCAAAAACAGCACAAGAAAAATCGAGCCGTTCTTTGATGTTGGGTGAGAACGCTGTGCGTTGTAGTGTTACACCCATCTCTTCTGCGACTGAAGTCAGCATGTTTTTGTAAAGTTCTAATTTAATAGGGTCTGTGTTCATAGTCAGGAGGGAATTTCGCGCTTATCTTCGTTTATGAGCTGGAGGTAGAGTCGGTACTCTCAAAGCATTATAAATGCACCCTCATTTTTTGAGGATCTGGTAATCCCCTGGTGAATAGAGTCGGTACTCTCTAAAGGTCAACGACCAGCTCCACCAAAATTTGAATCTGATAATCGTTTTAGATCCTGATTTCTTTAGGACGGACGCGCTGTGCCGTGAATTGCGCGACTACAAACCGCTATTCTGGTGATGCTAACATGCCTTGAGAAACGCAACAATGATGCCGACGAGAGCTATCTCAACCCCAAGCACCCATTGCAACGTCTTGATTCCGCCTTCAATCTGATCGAGACGTTCCCCCTGGCTTTTGACGGCTTCGTTGGTAGTATCAAGCTTTTCTTCTAAGTGTTTGAGATCTTCTTTATCTGCTTTCCGATCCAGTTTCGCATCCATACGATCCAATCGATCATCCATGCGATCCAATCGATCATCCACACGATCCAAACGGATACCGAGCTGTTTTAATGTATAAAGGAGCAGTTCGTTGAAGTTATTATTGTCCATAAAACTACCTACTCTATATCCTGATTGTGGGTTTGATTGAAATTAGATAGTTGTATAATAACACATCATGATGTAATATGCAAGAAAAATTATCAGGGAGCCGAAAAACATGAAAAAAGTCAATATCGCTCTAATCGGTGCGGGTGGCATGGCAAACGGCGTTCATTATCCATCGCTCAGAGAATGTGAAGATGTTAATCTTGTTGGACTGTGTGATCTGGTTCCGTCGAAACTTCAGGCAACAGCAGAAAGATTTGAGATTGATCAGACGTTCACAGATTATCGGCAGATGCTTGAGAAGACATCACCAGATGCTGTTTATATATTGATGCCGCCGCAACACCTATTTCCACTTGCTATCCACTGCCTTTCGCAGGGTCATCATGTTTTTATTGAGAAACCCCCGGGTGTCACACTTCATCAAACAAAGGAGATGGCACTCGCTGCAGAGAAGAACGACTGTAAGACGATGGTGGGTTTCAATCGTCGGTTTATTCCCCTTTTGCGAAAGGTTAAGGCAATTGTTGAGGAACGCGGACCAATTATCCAATGCATGTCAACCTTCCATAAGAACACGCCGAACGCTCTTTACTACGATGGCGTGATAGACGTTTTGACCTGTGACGCGATTCATGCTGTAGATGCACTCCGATGGCTTGGCGGTGGCGACGTGAAAGCCGTTGCCAGCGACATCAATAGTTTCTATTCTGAGCGTGAGAACAGTTTCAACGCGCTTGTCAAATTTACGAGCGGTGCTTCTGGGTATCTTGGCACGAATTGGGCGGTTGGGGGACGCATCCATACCTTTGAAATGCATGCGCGAGAAATTTCCGCCTATATCAACCCTGATGCAGGTGGACGCGCAGTGATTCACACACCTGAAGGTACAACTGAAATTACCCCTGAAGAAGCAGCGGACTCTGATAAACAGCACAGGACTTACGGATTTTATGGAGAGAGTCGGCATTTTGTTGATTGTATTCAGCAGGACGAACAACCGTTAACCTGTTTCGCAGATGCGATCAAGACGATGGAACTTGTGACGGCTATCTATCAAAATCGGATAGATACTTGAAGTTGACGGCTAATTCAGAAATAATTGGCATGTTTCTTGCTAATTACCTTAATAAATATTGGGAAAGTCATATTGAGGATTTCTAATAGATATGCACCATATACCAGTTTTATGTCACGAAGTGATTGACTTTCTCAAACCGAAGCCGAAGGGTGTTTATATAGATGGTACTGTGGGGTTAGGCGGACATAGTGCCGCTATCTTAGAAAATTCCGGACCGGACGGGCGTGTGGTTGGCATTGATTTAGATGTTGAAGCGCTCGCTATTGCGAAAGATAGGTTACACGACTTTGAGGGACGGTATTCCCTTATAAATGGCAATTTTGCTGAGATGGATGTTTTGCTCGAAAGACATTCAGTTCATGCTGTGGATGGTGTTCTGTTTGATTTGGGGGTGTCATCTCTACAACTGGATACGCCACATCGGGGGTTTAGCTTTAACCATACGGGGCCTCTGGATATGCGTATGAATGCCGGACAGAGTTTGGACGGTGCTTCGCAGACCGCGCTTACGGCTATGAACGTAGTCAACGACAGTCCGATGGATGTGCTTACAGATATTTTTAAGCAATATGGTGAGGAACGATTCGCCAAGCGGATCGCTGGTCGGGTTGTTCAAGCGAGACAACGAGGACGGATAGAAACAACGACGCAGCTTGCAGAAATCGTCAAGCAGACTGTTCCGCAAAAGGCATCCAAAGTCCATCCAGCGACGCGCATATTTCAGGCCCTACGGATTCATGTCAACACTGAGTTGGAAAATCTTGTTTCAGGTTTAGATGTTGCGATCCCGCTTTTGAAACCGGGTGGTTGCCTGTGTGTCATCACGTTTCATTCGCTTGAGGATAGGATCGTCAAGCATCGCTTTCAAACATTGGCACGAACGTGTATCTGTCCACCGAAAACACCAATCTGTATTTGTGAGCACAATCCATCAGTAGAAATTATCACAAAGCGTCCGGTGCTACCAAGTGTAGCTGAAACTCAACAGAACCCGCGAGCGAGAAGTGCTAAACTACGTGCTGCTCGCAAATTGTAGTCTCTGGTATCTACGCGAAAAATTGTATCTTAAACAAGATTTCCAACGTTTAGGAAGTAACGATTTTTTATCAACAGTAAGATACACAGAACACAGTTGTAAAGTGGTATCGGAAAATCGGAGTTGCGAAACTCCTTTCCGTAAAATCGGTTAGAAGGTTAAATAGAATGCAGACATCAGATATTTATTCAGCACGTATCACAAATGTTGAGGAACCTCAGCCAAAGAAGCGGTTCCCGTTGGCTTATGTCGTTTTAGGATTATCATTTTGTACTTTTGCTGGAAGCATCTGGTTCTCATCTTACGCTAAAAAGGTTGCTTTACAACGGCAGCCCGTCTACGAAAGACAGAAGCACGCTGTTCAGGACGAAATTCATCAACTCGAATTGGAGGAGTCAACTTTAACCAACGTTCAAAGGATTCGACAAATCGCGGTTGAACTTAAAATGGTTGAACCGACTCAAACTTCGCAGGTAATCTGGGACAAATAGTTGCGTTTTTTAGGGATTTTTTTTGCCTTTTTGGAAGGCATTTGGACTTATTTTAATACTTTATAGGAAACCATGAAAAACAATTCGTATTTATCCATTCGCCGACTCGTTTTCGTGCTTATTGTACTACAAGCAGGATTTCTATTGCTGGTCGGTAAGCTGTTTAAGGTACAGGTCTCTAACAATATGGGGCACCAAGAAGCAAGCGAACCCACTTGGCGTTCTCCGCGCACAGCCACGATAAAGCGCGGTAAAATTTTGGATAGGCATGGAAATATCTTAGCTTTGAGCCGTCATAGTCTTTCTGTCTATGCCGATCCGAAATATATGAAGACTGACCCGATAAAAGTTGCTCAAAGATTAGCACCCGTTTTAGATATTGCTGAGTCTGAGTTAATTACCCAACTCCGCCGTAAGGACAAACAGTTCGTATGGCTGAAAAAAGATTTGGATTATGAACGCCTTGATGAGATTCGTTCCATTGAGAGAGAAGTTCGGGGTCTAAAGCACGAAGTTGAGCAGAAAAGGCTGTACCCCAAGGGCTCCCTCGCGTCCCAAGTTATCGGGCATATAAACGATCAGAATATGGGTGAAGGGATTGAGTATCAGTATAACAATTACCTTTTGAGTGCGAAGGAACGCCAAGCCGCGCAGCGCGCAAGTGCTGCTCAAGACGAACTGATAAACCTGCTTACGCATGGCAACTCTACTGATGATTACGGATATAGCATTGTCTTAACGCTTGACGAATACCTCCAGTATATTGCCGAAAAGGAATTGGCAGCGGCTTGTAAACAGTGGAACGCGCCACGGGGTACGGTGATTGTCATGGGATCACAAACAGCCGAAATATTGGCACTCGCCAGTTATCCTACCTACGATTTGAACGCCTATGCCGTTGAAAATGAGGAAGCAAAAAGAAATTTCGGTGTTTGGTTCGCGTATGAACCGGGTTCAATTTTTAAAATCATTGCTTCTTCTGCTGTACTCAACGAAGGCATCATGACCCCTGCGTCCACGGTTTTTTGCGAGAATGGTCGCTATCGGCTCTCGAATGGCAGAGTTATCCGAGACGTTTCGGCAAAAGGATGGTTGACCCTGGAGCAAGTAATTCAAAAATCCAGCAATATCGGGATGATTAAAATTGTAAAGCAACTGGGGCATGAAGACTTTGGAACTTATATCGAGAAATTCGGTTTTGGGAAACCGACGGGTGTGGACCTGCCATACGAGCATAGCGGCAGTCTTTATGCAGTCAAGCGTTGGGATACACACTCTCTCGGCTCTGTGCCTTTTGGACAAGGGATTATGGTGACACCGCTTCAGATGGTAACCGCGTTAAATGTTATTGCAAATGATGGAAAGCTCCTCCGTCCACATGTTACGCGAGAGATTCGAGACAATAGCGGGAAAGTCATAAAAAAAATATACCCCCTCGAAGTTGAACAAGTCCTGCATCCGCAAGTAGCGAAACAGATGACAGATATACTTGTTGGCGTTGTTGAGGGCGGCAGCGGACGACGGGCGCGTGTTGAAGGATATCGTGTGGCTGGAAAAACGGGAACAGCCCAAAAAGCGGAACCAAATGGTAAGGGGTACGCAGGAAGAGAGATCATGTCCTTTATGGGATTCCTACCCGCGGAGACCCCTATGGTGTCAATAATCGTTATGCTTGATGAACCCACAGGTGCACGTTTCAGCGGGCAAATCGCTGGACCGCTTTTTCAAAAAGTTGCCGCCCAAACGATGCGATACTTGAAGCAGACCGAATTCTTTGGACCCCAACCACAAAAGACTTCCGAATTTGCCCCTGTTGCAACAGAGCAAACACCGACACAACGCCTTACTGCGAAAGGAGAGGGGTTGTGAGGTTTCGTGAACTGCTCCACGGGCTGAATCCTATCGCGACTACTGGGTCATCTGATATTGATATTACCGGTATCGCTACTGACAATCGGCAAGTCACGCAAGGTAACGTTTTTGTCTGCTATCAAGGGATTAGTGTAGACAGTCATATTTTTATTCCTGACGCGCTGGAAAAGGGAGCAGCAGCCATCATTGGCGAAAAGTCAGCGACGGCATTAGGCATACCAACAGTGCCTGCAGTCTATGTGCAAGTTCCTAACGGACGGCGCGCTGTATCCTTGCTCGCCGCTAATTGGCACGGAAATCCTGCGAAACACCTCAAACTCATCGGTATTACAGGCACCAACGGTAAAACGTCAACTGCGCATCTCATACATACGGTACTTAAATCGAGTGGACGCAAGACCGCACTCATCGGAACGGTTGGACACCAGTATACAAACGCTCAAGGTGAAGAAAAAACGCTTTCGGCTGCCCTTACAACCCCTGATGCTTTCGCCCTCCACGCGCTCTTCAAACAATTCGCTGAGGAGGGCGTAGAATACGTTACGATGGAGACCTCCTCCCAAGGACTTGCCCTACAACGGTTGGCAGGACTTGTCTTTGATACCGCGGTCTTTACCAATCTCACCCAAGACCATCTCGATTACCACCAGACAATGGAGGAATACTTGAAGGCGAAGCTCATGCTATTTGAGCAACTCGGTGAAAACGGGTTCGCAGTTTTAAATAGCGATTCGCCTGTGACAGAACGCATTGCCCAGGTTTGTCCAGACTCGCGACTTTTAACGTATGGGCTTAGCGACAAAGCGGATTTATATGCTGAAGATATAGCATTTTCTCTTAACCAATTAGCATTTACAGCGGTTACGGCGAAAGAGCAGTTCCGTGCTAAATTACGATTACTCGGACAATATAATCTTTACAATGCCCTCGCTGCGATTGCTGTTGGGACCTGTTATCGTTGCCCAGTCTCGGCAATCCAGACGGGACTCGCGAATACGGTAGTCCCCGGACGATTTGAGTTGATTGATCGAGGGCAGGATTTTGCTGTTATCGTTGATTATGCGCATACGCCTGACGGTTTGGAAAATGTGCTAACTGCCGCAAAACATATTACCGAACGAGAACTGATTTGTGTTTTCGGGTGTGGTGGCGACCGAGATAACGGAAAACGTCCTAAAATGGGAAATATTTCTGCCCGAATCGCGGATTATACTGTAATTACATCTGACAATCCACGAACTGAAAACCCTGATGCAATTATTGTACAGATTGTGTCAAATTTACCACATGACACCAAATATGTGTGTATTTCGGACAGACGAAACGCAATCCACCATGCAATTACTGCAGCAAAATCTGGCGATGTAGTCGTAATTGCAGGGAAGGGGCATGAAGATTATCAAGAAATCCACGGGAAAAGATTCCCCTTTGATGACAGAGTTGTCGCTTCGGATGTTTTGGAATCTCTATAGACGTGGCACTCCGCTGGAGTGCTTAAGTGGAAGTTAAAAAGGTTCCGAATATTTTTAAAAGTTTAGCAAGCGCGAAATAACTATAGATGCCAAGTACAGAAATTAACAACCTCAACGTCTCATATCAGGTAGCAGGGGAAGGCGATGTGGTACTCCTTCTGCACGGCTGGGGTGGTGAAGCGGCAAGTTTTCAACCCGTTTTTGAATGGCTTGCCCAATCTCATAAAGTTTACGCGCTTGATTTGCCCGGATTTGGTAAAAGTCAGATCCCACCTACCGCATGGGATTCCTCCGATTATGCACAGTTTGTCACAGCATTTCTGGAAAAATTTAGCATTTCAAAAGCACACCTTATTGGTCACTCATTTGGCGGTAGGATTTCAATCATTCTTTCAGCCGAGCATCCTGAAAAAGTTGATAAACTTATTTTGGTTGATAGTGCCGGAATTAGACCGCGACGCACTGCAAAATACTACCTTCGGGTCGGTATAGCAAAAATAGGTAAGTTGCTCCGTCGCTGCGGTAAACTTGGTGTTCGTCTCGCAAACGCGATGTCTGCACGCCTCGGTTCCAAAGACTATCAGGATGCTGGAGAGATGCGAGCTACACTCGTTAAGGTCGTAAACCAGGACCTACGTTCTCTATTACCGCGGGTATCCGCGTCAACGTTGTTGATCTGGGGTGAAAACGATAAGGATACACCGGTAGCATTCGGGAAAATCATGGAAAAAGAGATACCTGACGCAGGATTGGTTGTTCTGGAAGATGCAGGACACTTTTCGTACCTCGATAAGTTTCCACAGTTTTGCCGAATTGTTGCAAGTTTTCTAAAGATCGCAAACGCATAGGGATCCCCACAGATACAAAGTCGATAGAAGGAAGAGAGAAATGATTTTGGAAAAGGTAAGTGTTGGGCTTTTCTACTTTGTAACGTTAACTTGTTTGGTAAGAGCCGTTGTCAGGACAGCAGGTGGACTCCATATACTCCAACTTGATGGTTATAAAACGCACAGATATCTGAAGTGGATGCGTCAGCACCTGAAGAACTGCTTTGAAGCCAAAGAGATTCTCGTCATTGGTGGTTTGTTGGTTCTTATAGTGTTCTATCCACAGTACCAGAACACGTGGCTCTTTCCTGCACTGTGCGTTGCTTGGGGTGGGTTCCAAGTCTATGTGAGTACACGCCGGAAAAAGGTCGAAGCGAAAAAACCGCTCGTCTATACAGCACGCGCAAAACGGGTATTTGGACTTTCGATGTGTCTACTTATCGGTCTCGCAACAACACTTGCACGAATAGCAGAAGGCAGTCCGTGGAGAATTGCTATTTTCCTTTTTAGTGAGGTAGCCGTCATCAATTTAACTGTCGCCAATCTTCTTATTTATCCTTTGGAGCGGACGATAAATGGTGCCTATTTTCTTTCTGCAAGAAAGCGAATCAAGACACTTCAACCGAGAGTCATCGGTATTACTGGAAGTTACGGCAAAACGAGCACGAAGTATATTTTACATCAAATTTTATCTCAGAGATTTAATACCCTGATGACACCGGATAGTTATAACACACCGATGGGTATTTGCAAGGTGATCCGCGGCGATCTTGCGCCCGAACACGAGATATTTATCGTTGAAATGGGTGCCTACAAACGCGGAGACATCCGCGAATTGTGTAATTTAGCATCACCTGAAATTGGCATTCTCACGGCTGTTGGACCGCAACACTTGGAACGATTTAAAAGCATAGAGAATATCGCAAAAGGGAAATATGAACTGATTGAGTCGTTACCATCGGATGGGCTTGCTGTCTTCAATTGCGACAACGAAATTTGTGCCGAACTTGCCGATAAACGGGAGCAAGGTGGCAGTCCAGTACGTCGCTATGCGACAGAACCGTTTCCCGTAACTTCGGCCTCTGATAAGGTTGACTTAACTGCCACAAATATTCGGCATACCCCCGAAGGGCTTGCATTCACGGCACATATAGGTGTAGACACAGCAGATATTGCTGATGCAGAGATTCAGACCCAACTTTTGGGTCAGCATAACGTATCCAACATCCTCGCTGCTATGGCAGTTGCCATAGAATGTGGGATGACGCTTGAAGAAATTCGGGAAGCAATCGTCAATGTTGAACCTATCCCGCATCGGTTACAATTGACAACCGGTGTAGGCAAAGTGACTATCATTGATGACAGTTTCAACGCGAATCCTGTCGGCGCGAAAGCGGCACTTGAGGTGCTCACCGAAATTGGAGATGGCAAAAAGGTGTTGGTGACACCCGGTATGGTAGAACTCGGTGAAAGAGAATACGAAGAAAATAAACGGTTCGGAGAACAAGCTGCCGATGTCTGTGATTTGGTTATTTTAGTTGGACCTACGCGAACCACGCCGATTTTGGATGGCTTGAAGGCTGCGGAATATCCAAGTCAGCAGATTATCGTCGCCCTCAACTTGGAAGAAGTCAAACAACATTTAGCAACACAAGTGAAAGCTGGAGATGTTGTTCTTTTTGAGAACGACCTCCCTGACAACTATAAGGAATAGTCGTCAGTTATCAGAGGGAATAGTTTCCAGTTACGAGTTTCCAGTTAAGAGTGCCTCACAGTGAGAGCCTGGTTCATCAGGTTGCCTTTCTTTAACTGGCGACTGGCTACTGACAACTGGTAACTGATAACTGACAACTCATAAAAAATGTCAAAACACAACGTAGCCCTTATCTTTGGTGGATGCACACCTGAACACGAAGTCTCAATCGTAACCGCGCACCAGGTTTGCCTCGCTTTGCAAGAGAACCATAATGTGATCCCTATCTACGTCACGAAGAACGGTGAGTGGTTAACGGGTGATGTGCTTCGCGATTTATCCGTTTTTACTAACGGGACACTCCCACACCCTTCCGATTTCGACAAAGTTGCTGTGGAGTTTCATCCTGAGCCGAAATTCGTTGTGAGTTCCAAACACTGGCTCGGTCAGAAAGTTCGGAAAAGAACAGCTCTTCCGATAGGTGTTGTTTTTCCAGCAATACACGGTATGCATGGTGAAGATGGAACGCTCCAAGGGTTGTTAGAACTCATGAACCTGCCTTACGTTGGGGCAGGTGTTGTCGGTTCTGCTGTCGGTATGGATAAAATTATGATGAAGGCGGTTCTCAACGAAAATGAACTGCCAATACTCCCTTATGTATGGTGGAGACAACATGTGTGGGAAACACGACGTGACGAGATTATCGAAGATGTAGAGACAACGTTTTCCTATCCACTCTTTGTCAAACCTGCCATGGGGGGGTCAAGCATCGGTGTCAGCCGTGTCAAAAACCAAACGGAACTTGTCAGTGCTGTTGAAGTGGCAGGACATTACTCGCGTAGGATACTCGTTGAGAAAGCTGTTGAGGATCCTGTTGAAATTAACTGTGCCGTGATGGGTACGGAAGAACCGACTGCCTCTGTGTGTGAGCAACCTATCACACAAGCGAATTTTCTCAGTTTTGATGATAAATACATCCATCAAGAAGAAGCGTCTTCGGGAATGGCAGGTGCGGATCGAAAAATTCCTGCACCCATTTCGGAAGAATTGTCGTTACATATACAAGGACTTGCCACCCGTACTTTTCAGGTTTTAGATTGTGCCGGTGTCGCGCGTATCGACTTCCTCGTAGATGTTGATCAAAACGTTTACGTGAATGAAATTAATACCATCCCCGGTTCGTATAGTTACTACTTGTGGGTACATCAAGGCATCGAGTTTCCGCAACTTGTATCAGAACTTATTGATTTAGCGCATACAGTGCATAGAGAAAAAAATTCACTAACCTATACTTATACGACCAACCTCCTAAGTCAAGCAGATGCGAGCCTCGCCAAATTGAAGAGCGACGGAAAACTTGGAAACACAGCGTAAAACCTTATAGTGGTGTTCCTTGTCAAAATTCCAAAATGTCTCTCATCCAAGCCTGTCGAAGGCACCTTAACGACCTTAAGTGAGATGTGAGTCAACCGAAAGCTACATAGAAATGTTTTATCATCTCTTTTTTGAGAGCCTAATTGAAGTTTTTTCGCCATTCAATATCTTTCGCTATATTAGTTTTCGCGCGATTTACGCGACGGCGACTGCCCTCCTTATTTCCCTCGTTTTAGGGCCTTTTATGATAGAGAAGTTGAAGCAGCTGCGCATCGGAGAACATATTCAGGAGGAAGTAGCAGAAGCACAGCAGAATACCGAAAATCAGAACAAAGCGGGGATACCCACAATGGGCGGGGTTCTCATCATCGTATCCGTGCTGATATCGGTGGTATTCTGGTCGCGTTTAGACCAACCGTATATTTACCTAATGATTTTGACGACGCTCTGGTTCGGTGGACTCGGATTTCTCGATGATTACAGCAAACTGATTAAACAACAATCCTTGGGGCTTCGCGGGTGGCACAAGATCGCGCTTCAAACCGTGGGAGCGTTGGCAATTGCCGGCTATCTTTATCACTGGGGACCCGCGCAAACTGACAATCTGGCGACACGAACATCCCTGATCCTCCCTTTTTTTAAAGATGCCCAACCGGACTTAGGTATATTCTTTATCCCTTTCGCAACTTTGGTCATCGTTGGAAGTTCTAACGCTGTTAATCTTACAGACGGAATGGACGGTTTGGCGATCGGATGTACACTCTTCGTTGCTGGAACTTTGGGGATAGTGGGGTACATGACGAGCCACAACGAGATTGCAGCGTACCTAAATATCTTTCATCTACCAGTGGGCGGCGAAGTCACAGCGATTTTCTGTGCAGCGTTGGTCGGGGCAGGCTTGGGGTTTTTATGGTATAACGGTCACCCTGCCCAGGTTTTTATGGGCGACACCGGCTCCTTGGCACTCGGCGCGACGCTCGGAACTGTAGCAGTGCTGATAAAGCAGGAATTTCTACTCGTGGTCGTCGGTGCAATTTTCGTTGCTGAGACATTATCGGTTATTATCCAAGTCTGGTCATACCGAACATTTGGCAAACGCGTATTCAAGATGTCGCCAATTCATTATCATTTCCTGCTTTCGGGTTGGAAAGAATCGAAAGTCGTCATCAGGTTTTGGATTGTCGGGCTTATCTTAGTCTTGGTGGCTTTAAGTACGTTGAAACTTCGATAGGTGTAACTTCGCATCAAGTGTTGGGGGCTTTTAATGCAATTCCAAGGAAAACGTGCGACAGTCTTTGGCGTAAACCGAAGTGGGATCGCCGCAGCAAAATTACTACGGGCATGCGGTGCCACGGTCACGGTTACAGATACACGTTCTACGGACGCTCTGGCAATGGAAATCGCGGCACTTGAAGATTGTTCTACACCAGACTACAAAAAATTTTTTGATGGGCATCCAGCAGCATGCATCGCAGATGCGGATTTTATAGTCGTCTCACCGGGGGTGCCGCTTGACATCCCAATTCTGTGCGAAGCACGGATGCGTCATCTCCCGATCCTCGCGGAATTAGAGATCGCAGCGAGTATATGTCCGGCACCAATTGTGGCTATCACTGGTACAAAAGGTAAATCAACGACAACATTGCTCACAGCAGCAATGCTAAAGGCAAGCGACAAATTTCGAAATGTCTGTGTCGCAGGAAACATTGGCGTGCCATTAGCAGCGGAGGTTCAAAACCTTACAAGCAAGGATATTGTTGTTGTTGAGGCAAGCAGTTTTCAGTTGGAGAGCACGATTACTTTTCATCCGAAAGTTAGCGTCGTGCTCAACTTATCACGTGATCACTTGGACCGGCATGGAACGATGGCTGCCTATCGAGCAGCAAAACAGAAGATTTCCAATAATCAGACGGCTGTCGACTGGATAATCCTTAACGGCTCGGATGCCTCTGTCAAGGATTTCGCTGCATCAACGGCGGCGAAGGTGCTCTATTTTATGGACAAAGATATTCCTGAAGATTCGTCAGTTTCACGGGTATTTAGAGAAGGTTCAGGACTTTTTGCACAATGGAACGGCACTCGTAAGAGAATTTGTGATATTGCAGATATTCCACTTCGAGGGAGACATAACTTACAGAACGTTCTTGCCGCCATCGCTGTAGTGTTAGTATTTGGTGTGACAGAAACACAAATTCGGGAAGCACTCCAACAGTTTGATCGGTCACATCCGGCTTTATCTCATGCGTTTGAACCGGTGCGGACTTTAATGGGGGTTGAATTCATTGATGATTCAAAGGCAACAAATGTCGCGGCAGTCAAAGCAGCCCTTGAATCAATAACGGACACTCAAGTTGTTCTGATTATGGGCGGGTATGACAAAGGTAATGACTACGCACCGCTGCGTGAAATAGTTCGTGCCAAGGTCAAAGCCGCTGTTATGCTTGGTGAGTACACCCAACAGATTGAAAAAACACTTGCGAATACAACAGACATAGTCAAGGCAAAAACGATGGCGGCGGCGGTACAGATTGCTTACAAATGTGCATCCCCCGGGGATGTCGTTCTATTGTCGCCTGCAAATGCAAGTTTTGATATGTATACCGATTATAAGGCGCGCGGGACCGACTTTAAAGCAGCCGTTGATGCGCTTCAACCGCTTCACTAAGAAATATAGACAGATTCAGTTTTTAGGATCAAAGTTACATAGAAAGGGAACACCTCGATGCTACGTAACTACCAAAATTCGCCTCGTAGCAAACGAAATTTCAAGTCCAAACCAAAATCTGGACCCTGGTGGACAAACACGCGAGCATATTCTGTTACCAGCGAGCGACAAGAACCGGTAACCGAACCATTATCTGAACAAAAACCTGGGCGAATGGATAAAGCGTTAATCGCGCTTACGATCTGCCTCATTGCAATAGGCATTTTGATGGTATACAGTTCAAGTCATCTACTTTCTTCGAGACATTATGAGGGATATAGTTACCGTTATTTACAAACACATATCATCGCGTGTATGATCGGTTTAGTTGGTATGTACATGACTTCCTATCTACCCTATAGGTTTTATGCAAAGTACGCCAACCTCCTTTTGATACTTTCATTCGTAGGGTTGTTATTGGTTTTCGTGCCAAGTTTAAGTGTGAGCGTGCAGGGTGCAGAAGGTGGTAGATTTAAACGCTGGATCAATATAGGGTTGCCTATCAATTTTCAGCCAGTCGAGTTTGCCAAAATAGCATTGGTGATCCATGTTGCAAATTTCATAAGCCGGAACCCAGAACGGATCAGGAGTTTTTTTAACGGTGTGTTTCCGAATATGCTGATCTTAGCTGCCGCTTTCGGTCTTGTGGTGAGTCAACCAGATTTCGGTTCAGCGTTCTTATTGGCGGTAACCGTCTGCATCGTACTCTTTATCGGCGGCATGCGTATATCGCATGTGTTGATACTTGCGGGTGCGGGCGGTGGACTTCTCAGCTTACTCGTCATTCGGGATACGTACAGGTTAAAACGCATCATGGATTATTTGGCGATGTTGAAATCACCGGATGCAGCGAACTATCATCTAACACGTTCACTGGATGCCCTTGAAGGCGGTGGACTCCTTGGGATGGGTATTGACAGCAGCCTTCAGAAAATCTCACGCCTTCCGTATCCACACACAGATTTTATCTTCGCTGTATTGGGAGAGGAATTCGGATTTATAGGTGCTGCAGCCGTAACGATTATTTTCATGTTATTCGTCTGGCGCGGACTCCACATTGCCCGATATACTAACAGTCTGTTTGGATCTCTGCTTGCCACTGGACTCACAGCGTTGATCGGCTTACAAGCCTTTATCAACATTGGCGTTGTAACAGGGTTGTTACCGACCAAGGGGATTACATTGCCATTTATCAGTTATGGCGGTTCATCAATCGTTCTTAGTTTAGTGAGCGTTGGTATCCTCCTGAATATTTCGCGGAACATCAATAAGAGTAGGGACTGATACCCAATTTAGCAATCTTATAAGATAGATTGCTAAATTGAATTTTTGGATGTGGTTGGTTATGAATACTTCCAAATGTTGCGATACAAATTTATCAGGGATTAACAGCCACGATGTAGTGTCATCGCAACAGATAGAAACACATAGAAAAGTTGTTATCGCAGGTGGCGGCACAGGTGGACATATCTATCCAGCGATTGGTATTGCCCAGGCGTTACAACGCTTGGACGCTACGGTAGATATTACATTCATCGGTGGGGCAGGTAGGTTGGAATCAACACTCGTTCCTCAACACGGTTTCCAGTTTCGACCTATTTCAGTTGCGGGTTTTCCACGCCGGCTAACTTTACAATGGTTTCCAGTGATCTGGAAGGCTTTTCGTGGACTCACCCAGTCGTTACGGTATATGAGCGAACTGAAACCAGACGTTGTTATTGGAACGGGCGGATATGTTTCAGGGCCGGTGCTTTTAGCGGCGCTGCTTCGCAAGGTTCCAGTAGCCATCCAGGAACAGAATGCTTCTGTCGGTTTAACAAATGGCATTTTGGCACGATGGGCGAAAGCCGCTTATCTTGCTATGGAGTCGGCTCGCGAGAACAGCGCGTTCCGACACACTACGCATATAGAGGTAACGGGCAACCCGATTCGTCCTGCAATCACCGCATTTCCGAGGTGTGAGGAAACTTATAGCAAATTTGGGCTGTCTCCAGACCGGAAAACAATCTTTGTAATGGGTGGAAGTCAGGGTGCTCAAGCCATTAATACAGCCGTTACAGGTGCACTCCCGTCCTTGATCGAATTTGCCGACCAGATCCAGATAGTTCATCAAACTGGATCCGCTGAGGTAGTGCCAGTCCAAACAGAGTATGAAGAGGTACTTGCGGCAGATAAAAAATTCTTACACTGCGTGCGTCCTTTTTTCGACACTGTTGAGGAAGTCTATAGTATCACAGATGTTATGGTGTGCAGAGCAGGTGGAATGACTGTTGCTGAAGTCACCGCATGTGGCATTCCGGCAATTTTCATACCTTTACCTTCACAAACCGGAAACGACCAAGTGTTAAACGCATACAGTATTGCCGAAGGAGGTGCTGCTGTTGTGCTGGAACAGGGTGAATTCACAGTAGAAATGCTTGTTGAAAACCTTACCAATATACTACTGGATCAGGACACACATAAACGGATGGTATCCGCCAGTCGAGTGCTCGGCAAACCGAATGCAAGCGATAATATTGCTAAATCTATTCTTTCGTATGTTGAGTGAGTCATACACCGACTTTCAGAGTAGTGTTTAGAAGCCTCAAGTTTAGGACAAAAGAGACAAAATGTTTGGAAAAACACGACATATCCATATCATCGGTATTGGTGGAGCAGGTTTAAGTGGTATCACTGAAATTCTGCTGGATCTTGGGTTTCATGTGACAGGCTCAGATATCCAAGAATCATATACGACGGAACACTTGCGGGTACGTGGGGCTGCCATCCACTATGGACATGCCGCATCGCACGTACAGGGCGCTGATGTTGTTGTTATTTCTCCTGCGATTCCGCCTGACAATCCCGAACTCCTTGCTGCGGAGACGCAGAAAATTCCTATAGTAAGGGGCGCGGAGATGTTGAATGAGATCACCCGGATGCGCTACAGCGTTGCTGTCAGCGGAACACACGGCAAAACCACCACAACTGCTATGACGGCTACAGTCCTTAGCAGCCTTGATCCGACGGTTGTTGTAGGTGGGAAACTCATGAACGGCAGCCACGCGCAAAGTGGCGAAGGCGATGTTATGGTAATTGAAGCGGATGAGGCATACGGTTCTATTGAGATGTTCTATCCCACCGTTGCCGTTGTCACATCTGTTGATGCCGACCACCTGGATTATTACAGTAGCGTTGATGAGATTGGGGAAACCTTTCTCAAATTTATTAATAAAGTGCCGTTCTACGGTGCAGCAGTCCTCTGCTTAGATGCAGAAAATATACAGAAATTCATCCCACGGGTTAAGAAGCGTTATATTACTTACGGTCTTGAGACAAGAGCAGATTTAATAGCCGAAGGCATTACTGTAGAAGGTCCCACGTCACGCTATCGCGTCCGCAAAAATGGACACTTGTACGGTGAAATTCACCTCGGAATGCCGGGTCGTCATAATATTTCTAATTCCTTGGCAGCAATTGCTGTCGGACTTGAATTTGATATTCCGTTCGATAGCATTCGGGAGAAACTTGAATCGTTTCAAGGTGTCCATCGCCGTTTTGAAGTGCTTGGTGAAGTTAATAACATCATCGTTGTTGACGACTATGCACATAATCCAGCAAAGTTGAAAGCAGCACTTAGCGGGGCGCGCGACGGTTACAAACGGCGTATTGTCGCAGTTTTCCAACCACACCGATACCAGCGTGTTAGAGATTTGGCAGATGAATTCTCTCGATCCTTTTACCAAGCAGATGTCCTTATTGTCACCTCAATTTATAGTGCTGGTGAAGCCCCTATTGAAAACGTCACCGCCGAAAAACTTGCACAATCGATACAAGCACACGGTCATCGGCATGTCCTTTATGTTCCCGAAACAGATAAAATTACGGATGTTCTGATGGAAATAACGCAACCTGAGGATATTGTTATTACATTGGGAGCGGGTGACATTAGTAAGGTAGGACGTGAATTCTTAAGTAGGCTTCAGGCATCGAGTTAATTAAAACCGTTTTCTTACATATTGGGTTTTTAACCCGCAAAGGACGTCCGAATCGGGCATCAAGCAGATAAGATGAATCATCAGATTCGCATTCAATCTACACTAGAACAACAGTCTATTGCGATGGAAGGCAGAGGTAAACGGAGGGTTTCATTCTTGCGTAAAAAGCGTAATGGCTATATCCGGCAGAGTTCAATGCCTGCACAGCGACTCGGTAGACGCGCGAACACGAAGACCTACATGTTACGGAGAGTCATTTTTCTGCTTGCCATTGTCCTGACTTTATCCTTCATCGGCAAGACGGTACTCAGTTTTTTCAGTGCTGAATATGTTTCTCTTGAACTTTCTGGAAACATGCACTATACTGATTTACAAATCTACGACGCTTTGGGTAAGCAATTGCAGAATATCGTCACCGATTCTGAAGAACGGACATCTAATTATCTCAAGGAAAATCTGAGTTATATCAAGGATGCTCGCGTTACCAAACATGTGATGAAACGGCTGTTGACTATCGAAATTACGGAGCGCGAAGCCTTTGCGATTCTGAGGTTTGATGCCACTGCTAATGTTCATGTTAAGCGAAGTAGTTCATTTTTCTTGGTAGATAGTGAGGGCCATGTGTTAAAACATATAGATAGGCAAGAAGCAGGATCGCTAATACCTGAACAGTTCAGGGGAATGGTGGTATTCAAAGTAAAAGCTGATGAAATACCAAAGGTCGGTACTGCTATCAAGATGCCGGAAATTGTTTTAGGGTTGAAGGTCTTAAAAACTGCCTTGCTCCGAGAGCGGGACCTGGCGACGCAGATAAAGAGTATTGATGCGAGTGATTCTCGGAAGGTTAAACTCCAACTTGATGCTTTTCCTGTGTCTATCTGGCTTGCCGCAGATACAATCGAACTCGGACTCCATCATATCGCTCTGTTTTTAAAACATCGCAAAACCGAAGTACTCAAGCTTATCCGAGAAAGTTCAGTGGAGGTACAGCCGTACCTGGATGCAAGATTTCAAGATACAGTGTACTTAGGGGGTTTGGCAGAAAGTGAGTAAAGGTTATTTCATGAACACGAATAGGTACTACAAAGTGTATAAGATCCCTGTTTATCGCGCTTCATGCTAAGATGTTTAAGGGAAAAGGAGGTGAAAACATTTAAATGCCAAAACAAAATATTATTGCAGGGCTTGATATCGGTTCAAGCAAAATTTCGGTAGTTGTTGGAAACACGCTGCAGGGTAGTACCCAAAAAATAGGGATCATTGGAGTCGGGCATGCAGAGGCTGAGGGACTTCGCGCAGGGGTCGTTGTTGACATCAACCAAACAGCAGAGGCGATCCGTAAAGCTATTTCTAATGCCGAGTTAATGGCAGGCGTGAAAATAGACTCTGTCTGTGTCGGCATTTCTGGTGATCATATCATTGGACAGACATCGCATGGAGTTGTTTCCGTGGCGAACACCGAAATTTCACAAGAAGATGTTGACCGTGCGATGATAGCTGCGCAGGCGATTTCTATTCCTGCTGACCGAGAGGTCCTGCATGTAATCCAACAGAATTTTGTTGTTGATGCCCAAGACCGTATCAGGGAACCAATCGGAATGTCCGGTGCCCGTCTTGAAGCTTATGCCTATATCATTACAGGTGGCAAAACGGCTATTCAGAATCTACTCAATAGTATTGAAAAGGCAGGTGTCCCGATAGTCGAGACCCTTGTCGCTGCGCCTCTCGCTGCAACACAGGCAGTCGTTTCAAGGGATGAGCGGGAAGTTGGCATCGCCTTGGTTGACATCGGTGACGGAACAACTGAAATCGCCGTCTATAAAGAAGATTCTATTCAACATACAGCAGTAATTCCCGTGGGCGGGCAACATGTTACCAACGACATTGCCCAATACTTAAAAGTCACACTGCCGGAAGCAGAGGAACTAAAACTTCACCGCGGCTGCGCTTGGACAGAATTAGTAGATCCAGATGAAGTCAGATCTATCCCGGTCACGAGTAATGCCAGTCCACCACGTTTCATTGACCGAGTTGAACTTGCACAAATTATTGAGTACCGCATGGCAGAAATCTTAGAGGTAATTGGCTATGAATTAGGGGATATTCCGCTTCCCGGTGGACTTGTTCTCACTGGTGGTACCGCGCTTATGGACGGTCTTCAAGAGCTTACCGAAGCCATGCTTCAGCTGCGCGTCCAGATAGGTTACCCGCGCGGGTTACAAGGCTTAACGGATCGCGTAAATCATCCAATGTATGCTACGAGTATAGGGCTTGCACTTTATGGTGAATCCTTGCGGCGGGAAGAGCAAGAACACAATGCACGTCACGGGGATGGCGGTGTTGGGGCATTCCTACAACGCATCAAAGAATGGTTTGGATACTAAAAATAGAGTGCGCCTTGTTCAAGTTAGTCTCGCAGCACTACTTGACTTAACCTTTCTAATACCGTATAATTTTAATGTAAAGCGGCGAATCAACGAACGTTATCAAGGGACCTCGGTCTGGAGATTGAGGTTACAATGATAGGAGGAATTAGGTTGCTGGGTCTTTGTTATAGTAACTGAAATCCAATATGATAGAATTTGAACAAGAGGAATTTGAAAATTTACGTGCGAAGATTAAAGTCATTGGGGTCGGTGGAGCAGGTGGAAATGCTGTAAGACGTATGATTGAAGCTGGGCTCACTGGTATAGAGTTTTATGCCGTTAACACCGATCAGCAAGCACTGCTGACCTGTCGTGGTGCGTCGCAAATCCCGATTGGGCTTAATACTACCGAAGGTTTAGGCTCCGGTGCTGATCCTGAGATTGGCAGAAAAGCCGCTGAAGAAGACAGAGAACAACTGCAGACTATCGTCGAGAATGCAAATATGGTCTTCATTACTGCTGGCATGGGAGGCGGTACGGGGACGGGTGCAGCACCCCTGATTGCCTCACAAGCAAAAGAACGTGGCGCGCTTACAATTGCTGTTGTGACACGGCCTTTCGACTTTGAAGGACAACGCCGCTCAACCACCGCTGAAACGGGGCTTGAGGAGCTGCGACAAGCCGCGGATTCCGTAATTGTTGTCCCCAACCAGCGACTCATTGACACTATGGATAGGAAGCTTCCAATCCGAGAGGCGTTCCGGATTGGAGACGAGGTACTCCTCCACGGTGTTAAGAGCATTTCCGACATCGTTACAGAGTCAGGCGAAATTAATGTTGACTTCGCTGATGTTGAATCCATCATGCGGGAAGCCGGGAGCGCGTTGATGGGGATGGGACATGCTACCGGTGATAGTCGCGCGACAATCGCTGCAGAACAAGCTATTAGTTCGCCGCTCCTTGAACAGACTAACATTGCTGGTGCTGTCGGTATGATCGTCAATATCACTGCCCCTCCTGATTTCATGATGCATGAACTGAATGAAGCTATGCAGGTTATTAAGGATGTCGCCCCCGACGCACAAATCATTTTTGGTCTCGTTTACAAAGATGAATTGGAACTCGACGACGAAGTCCTTGTCACCGTCATCGCAACAGGGTTCGATGCTGATGAAAGATACACAGCAAGACCCGAAACAGTTGGCGGTGGAAGTTCATCTGCGCGATATGATGAAGCCGATGTCTATCAGAGACATCCGTCAGCACTGCCCGAACAACGTATGGCAGGTGGAGGCAGAACCCGACCGGGGGGTAGAGTCTCATCTGGTAGATCTATCCCGCCGACTCGCGGACGGAGAACGGAGGCTGAACAACAACCTGTAGAACAAGAACCCGCTCCGCAAAGTAGAGGGCGGAAACCTACCCGTAGACGGGATCAAAGTGCACAGCAACAGGATACAGATTGGGAAATTCCAGCTTTTCTACGTGTGCAAAAAAGAGACAAGAACGACAAATAGAGACTATAACTATATTGTCCCCTATCAATGCAATTTTAAAAAAGTTGCCTACGATTTTTTCGTTGAGGTTCCGTCACAAGTTGAAGCAACATTGCGTTTTGACGACACAACGTTGCGTACATCGCTTTTTCATTTTTTTATTTTCTGACTGTATATCCGAGGCAAATAGTGGACTTACGACAACACTACCAACACCTGCGCAGCGAGGAACACGGTGCGCAAAATAATTTCAGAAAACCTAACAGATTCGCACTTGTCTATCCAAGCACGTATGAATTGGGAATGTCAAGTCTTGGTGTTCAGGTTATCTATGCAACCCTAAACAGTCGGGTGGACACGGCTTGCGAGCGTGTTTTTGTGCCTGAATCTGGTTACCTTGAAAAACTTGTTACGCAGAAAAAGTCGCTTTTCTCGTTTGAGACGCAAACGGCACTGAACCAGTTCGATGTCGTCGGGTTTTCTGTCTCTTTTGAGTCGGATTATGTGAATATTCCGCGCACCCTAAAACTCGCAAATATTCCACCACTTGCTGAAGAACGTACAGAGTGGGATCCGCTGGTTATTGCGGGCGGTATCAATATCTCCTATAACCCAGAACCGATTGCTGACTTCGTTGATGTTTTCGTTGTTGGAGAAGCCGAACTTGTGATCCATCAACTCATGGCACATTTTGACGAATGGAAACGCTCTGGTGCATCGAAGCGTGAGTTACTCGAAACATTAGCAACCGTTCCGGGGCTTTATGTGCCAAGTTTTTATGATGTAACCTATCACGATGATGGAACTATTGATGCGGTTTCTCCCAAACAAGGGGCAGCACCCAAGATCCACGCCGGAGCCGTGCCGAAGCTTGATGATGTCGAAACTTGCACACACATCCATACGCCCAATACGGAGTTCGCGAATGCACATCTTATAGAGATTGTGCGCGGTTGTGGTAGGCAATGCCGTTTCTGTGTTGCTGATTATGCCCGCCGATGGCCGAGACATCGCTCTGTGGAAAGCACACTCGCACTTGCAGAGCGGGCACGTGGTATTACAGATAGGATCGGACTTGTTGGTGCTTCTATTTCCGATCATCCGCAAATTGACGAGATTGCCACAGGCCTCGTTGAACGTGGATTCCGTATCTCTTGCGCTTCACTCCGCGCTGAAACGGTCCGCGCACCCTTGCTTGATGCCCTTGCAGACAGTGAACAAGGCACTATTACCATTGCTCCGGAGGTAGCCACTGAAGAACTTCAAAAGGTCGTCAATAAAGCCATTCCACGTGAAAGGCTCTACCACGTCTTTGAGGAAGCTTTGAAGCGTGATATTCTCAACCTACGTCTCTATTTCCTTATTGGTGTTCCGCATGAAACGCCTGCGGATGTTGAGGCTATCGTTGAGATGGCAAAAGAGATGCGCGCTATCCTGCTCCCGCATGCAAAACGAACGGGTCGGATAGCCCGTATCAGTTTTACCATTTCGCCTATGGTGCCGAAGCCGCATACGCCTTTCCAGTGGGTGGCAATGGAACCTCCGAAAACCATCGCCCGAAAGCTGGATTTCCTAAAACGCGAAATTAACCGACTTGGCAGCATAAAAGTCGGGTCCGCGAGTGCCAGACTCGCGCACCAAGAAGCCGCTTTCGCACGCGGCGACCGACGGCTCGGAAAAGTTATCCTTGAACTCGCGAACGGCGTTTCATGGAACCAAGCCTTCCGCAAACACGGAGTAATGCCAGATTTTTACGCGACGCGCCAACGTCCGCTACATGAGGTCAACCCGTGGGACCATCTCGACCTGAACGTCAAACCCCAATTTTTACAACTTGAGTTCAGCAAGCACGAAAAAGGTTTTATGACCAGTGAGTGTGACACGACTGTTTGTAAGAAATGTGGTGCCTGCTAAGTTTTTTCTGCCTTGAACCAACTATGTAATTACGCGGTCGTCCAAATTTCCAAATTTCAGTTAGGTCCTTTCTTAATATCTGATTTGCTTTTTCAGCAAGTCTTACCGTATTTCGTACGATTGAAGGAGGAATACATTGTGCTCAAATTTGAAAAATTTATAGGGGTGCTTGTTGCGATATTCGTCTTGTTCACCCTTACTACACCTTTATATGCCGGGTTGGATGACAAGTCCCTCGTTTTATATCTCTCCTTTGATGAAGGAAACGGGGGTGATGTCGGGGATGGTTCCGTGCATGGTCATGATGGCGAACTTATCGAAAATCCAAAATGGGTAGATGGGCAATTCGGCAAGGCGTTAGAATTTGACGGAACGAAGGGACAGCACGTAATGGTGCCTATCAACGATACTTTACAATTAAGAGAGCAGTTCTCTATCGCTTTCTGGGTCAAGCGCGGTGATGACCAAATTCGGGACTGGAATTACATGGTGACAGCTGGCTCCCTGAAGTGGGCATCAATTTTTAGGAAAGGTGACAGCAAAACCTACTTCTGGTCGAGTGCCCCCGGTTGGGCACAAAAAGCCGTTAGCGATGACATTCAACCTGAAGACTGGGTCCACCTTGCAGTGACCCACGACACCAAATCAGAGGTTGTCATCTATAACGATGCCAAGAAAGCAGGCGGTGGACCTAAACCGCCAGCTGTTGCGGAGATTGATGGTTCCATTATGGTTGGGGCACGCCACCCCGGTGAAGAGTTTTTCACGGGTATTATTGACGAGGTATTTATCTTTAACCGAATTCTCACCGAGGCAGAGATCGAAGAAATTATGACCGGTGATTTTTTACCCGTGGAACCCGCAGAGAAACTTGCAACAACCTGGGCGAGTATTAAAACGGATCGCGATTAGAGATACGCTTGGTAAGGGCGGTATAAACAAAACACCGCTCTTACATTTGAGGAAGGCGTATGCTAAAATATCTCACTCTTTTTACCCTCTTTAGTACTTTTGGAAGCACTGCCTTATCCGATACTTCACCTGCCGAAAAGCATTATAAGAATGCTACTGCCTATCACGCTATCGGAGAGTTTGCGCAAGCCATCTCCGAATACAAAAAAGCCATCGCGCTTAATCCAGATTCCCCTATCATCTACAATAAACTCGGTGTCGCATACTCCGAACTGAAACAGTACGATGCCGCGCTTGATACTTATCAAAAAGCACTTGAGTTGTCTCCTATGACGGCGGAACTACACTATAATATTGGACTGGTCTACCTCAAGAAGGGGGTTTTCCCGCGCGCCACGGAAGCATTTGAACGTGCGATTGCTATTGACCCAGAATGGGAAGATCCCTATACCGGACTCGGTGAAGTCCATTTGAAACGGGGTGATTTTGAACAGGCTGCCCGTGCGTTTAAAAAAGCCACAGGCTTCAATCCAAAACGTGCCAGTGCCATTTTAGGATTAGGTAAAGTCTATGCAAGACAAAGACGCTTAGGTGAGGCAATCGCTGCGTTTGAGAAGACGATTGACATTCAGGTGGACAATACTGAGGCACATTATCAACTCGCTCAAATTTACATCAAACGCGGCGAAAAGGAGAAAGCTGCAGCGGCGATGGCGTTTTTTAAAGTCCTCCGTCAGACAGATCCGCTCCTTGAGAAAGCCGAAATGTGGCTAAAAAAACATCCTGATGACGCAAGAGGTTATAACAATCTCGGTATCGTTTACCTCGCGCGCCGCCGCTTTGCAGATGCGGTTGCGCACTATAAACGCGCCATCTCTCTTTCTCCTGGCTTAGCAACTGCACACTATAATTTGGGGCATGCTTACCATAAACAGCGAAAAATTGACCTCGCTATTGCAGCTTATCAGCAGGCACTCGCCATCGATACGGATCTCGCTATTGCGCACAATAACATCGCAGTCTGTTATATCGAATTGAAAATGGACTTGGACAAAGCACTCTCTCATGCGCGAACTGCTGCACGCCTTGCACCAACTGAAGCAAATTATTGGGATACGCTTTCCGAAGTTTGTGATGCGCTTGGGTTGGCAGATGAAGCGCAACGTGCACGTGAAAAGCAGAAAGAGCATTCTGATAACCAATGAGGTGTTTTTATTTTATTGTTTTCTCCTTCATTCTGAGCGCGGCCGCTTCCGCCGAAGTCCAATTCATTGACGCGACTGCTGATGCAGGCATCACGTTTCAGCATGTTGACGGCAGGACAGGCGAAAAATATCTCATTGAAACCCTCGGATCCGGCGCACTCTTTTTTGACTATGATGCCGATGGATACCTCGATCTTTATATAGTGAACGCTACGCATATCCCACCACCAGTTCCTGAAGACACCTCTCAAATACATCTCCCGCGAAACACACTCTATCGGAACAACGGGGACGGCACCTTTACCGACGTTACGCAGCAAGCAGGGGTCGGTGATATAGGCTACGGTGTCGGGTGTGCTGCTGCCGATATTAATAACGACGGTTCCCCTGAGATTTACGTGACCAACTATGGAGTTAACCGCCTCTACCATAACAATGGCGATGGCACTTTTACGGATATTACGCAGCAAGCAGGGGTCGGTGATGAACGTTGGGGAACGAGCTGCGCCTTTCTCGATTACGATTTAGATGGAGATGTTGATCTGTATGTTGTCAACTATATGAAATTTTCGGTTGAAGAGAATCGTTGGTGGGAGACACGGGGTATCAGAACGTATTGTAGTCCGACAGATCAGATTGCTGGCAGCCACTTTGTCAGTGAACCCGATATCCTCTATCGCAATAACGGCGATGGTACCTTCACAGATGTCGCTGTAGCTGCGGGGATCTCACATCGCGCACTCGGTCTCGCTGTCGCAGTTGGGGACTATGATAATGATGGGTACCCTGATCTGCATATTGCTAACGATATGGAAGCGGATTTTCTTTACCGTAACAACGGCGATGGTACTTTCACTGAGACTGCCGACTTTACCGGCACAGGCTATGATGGGAACGGCTTTCCGGGAAGTGGTATGGGAAGTGCCTTTGGCGATTACGATAACAACGGGTATCTTGATCTCGTTGTCAGCAATGCCTCTTCACTGCCGGTGGTTCTCTATCAAAATGAAGATGCCCTATTTTTCACCGATGTCTCTTTTACTGCCGGGATTGGCGCAGTGACACTCCCGTATTTTAAGTGGGCAGTCGAATTCTTTGATTACAACAACGATGGTCTCTTGGACCTCTTTGTTGCGAACGGACATCTTCAAGAAAACATCGCGCTATTTTCGGACAGCACTTATCCGCAATCTGATCTACTTTTCCGTAACACGCGCCGACAAGATGGCGCCTACCATTTTACGGATGCATCCGTTGAAGTCGGTCTGTCCCAACTCCCCAAAAGAGTTAGCCGCGGTGCAGCGTTCGGTGACTATGACAACGATGGAGATATTGATATTTTTCTCAATAACGCCAACCAACCCGCAACGCTTCTCCGAAACGAGGGGGGCAATAGCAATCATTGGCTGACGATCCAACCGATTGGTACCGAAAGTAATGCTTCGGGTATTGGGACGAGAATAGTTTTGAAAGCAGGGGATATGTCTCTTCTCAAAGAGGTTCGGAGTGGTGCGAGTTATCTCTCACAAAGCGATCTCCGCGTTCACTTTGGACTTGGAAAGAATTCAGAGATTGACACTTTGGAAATCCACTGGCAAAGTGGACATCAAGAGCAGTTTTCTAATCTAAAATCAAATCAGATTCTCCGCATCAAAGAGGGACATGGGGTTGTAGACGGTCAAAGCACAAGATAAACTGAGAAAGTGAGCTCCAGAGCCATTCAGTTTTCCATTTTTGGGTCAGATTTTTAACCCCAGGCCCGATAGGTTCGGTTTCCTAACCGAACC
>JAJEGI010000133.1 GCA_022819945.1 Candidatus Poribacteria bacterium | reverse complement strand
TCGGTAGAGCAGATGGCTGTTAACCATCGTGTCGGCGGTTCGAGTCCGTCTGGGGGAGTTTTCAATTTTGCTGGCGGACTTTGGTGTTCAGGGTTCGTCAGCAAAAATTTTTTAACATACCCTGTTCAACCTTGCTCTATTTCTCCAATGGAGGTCAATATGCCTAAGAAATTTACCGATGCCCAGCTGGATGAACTCTTAGCGAAAGGCTACTTAATTGTACCCGACTACTATTCAGGTGAACAACTTGCGGAGATGCAAGCTGCCCAACGCCGTGTGCTCCCGACATGGGAAGAAGTTAAGGATGACCCACCCCCCGGTAGCGCGATTTTGACCGAATTCCCGCCCGCTGAAATGGCGTTACTGCGCGGCATTGTGGATCACCATGCCTGGGAATTCGCACGTAAATTTCTGAAAACGGAGCATATTCACTTCCGTGCGGGGTGTATGATTGCACGCTATCCCGGATTTAAAGGCCCGGGTGTCGATAGCGATCCGAACAATTTGCACATTGATAACGGCAACAACTCACTGCTGCCACAGTCCGAGAGTGCTCGTGAATTCGGGCAACTCGGCTTTTGGGTACACCTTGAGGATGTTGACAAAGACCAAGCACCGCTGAGACTCCTTGCTAAGGAACACGGACGGGATACCTCTAAATACGAACCGCTTGTCTGCAAAGGCGGAACCCTCTGTATCTTCAACAACTATACACTGCATTCCGCAAGCGATTATCTACGGGAAGACGGACAACGCTTCACATGGGGATTCGGTCTCGGACGCGCAGACCACTATTGGGAAGGTTTTCGGCACTACACAGACAAAGGACGAAACGCGACATTCTCGAAATTCATCGGTACGCTAACGGCAGCGGAGCGAGAAGTTTTTCGGTTTCCACCTGCTGGACATCCGTATTATACACCCCAAACGCTTGAGGCATTAGAGGAACAGTATCCTGGCTGGAACGCCCGCGGCGAGTATTAAATATGTCATTCTCACTGTCCTTAAACTATTGAAACATGAAAAACATGGTGTTAATACCCGCTGGCAATCTTGAGATCGGAAGCGTCAACGCCTTTTATATTGACACGTACCCCGTGACAAACCTTGAATACCAGCAGTTTCTGGTTGAAAACCCACAGTGGCAAAAATCGCATATTAAGGATAGGTTTCACGACGGGGACTACCTAAAGCATTGGGATGGTAATACCTACCCCGAAGGAAAAGCGAATCACCCTGTTGTCTACGTCAGTTGGTTTGCGGCGGTGGCTTACGCTTTGTGGGCAGGGAAACGGCTCCCTACAGAAGCTGAATGGGAATACGCTGCACGCGGCGGGCTTGCGAATCAGAACTATCCGTGGGGTGATACGATCGATACTACCAAAGCGAACTATGATAGAAAAGTCGGAGATACCACCCCTGTGGGTAAGTATTCACCTAACGGCTACGGCTTGTATGATATAACTGGCAACGTTTGGGAATGGTGTCTTGACCTTTACGACGATGATTTTTTCTTCGCCACGCCTCGCAAGAATCCGCGCGCAGGAACGAATGAGATTGGTTGGTTGATAGCCAATTTCACAGACTTTGAAACGATCCCGATAAGGGCGTTACGCGGTGGGGGTTGGAGTGCCACCGAAAAAGGTATCTGCGTCACCCATCGCTTATTGCTTTCACCGACAAACACAATCTACGATTACGGTTTCCGTTGTGCACAGTCAACGTCTGCATAAAGGAGATTGCCTGTGAGATTCTGGCTATATTTCTGTTGTTTATCAATTGTGCTTACAGGCTGTGGTTCTAAACGTTATGAGAATATACCGCAAGATCCCATGCATCTTCAGGCGAAAGTGGATGCTGAATCGGATGCCAAACACGATGTCAATTTACTGGCTTATTTTGGAGCAGGCATGAGTGTACCTCTCGCCGCAGGGATGTGCGCTTTGACGACTGGATGTATTGCTGACTTGCATTTTGGACATAGCCAGCCCGAACCTTCATACATAATTGCTGCAGTGAGTGCTGCAACGGTCTTCAGTCTGCTGGCTCGATATTATACCCGTCTCCATCCACCGAATCCGCCACCTGAAAGATTAATCGGAAAATCGCCTGAATACGTCAAGTTTTACGCCGATGCTTATCGGGCGAAAATGCGATCGTATCAGATTAAATCAAGTGCCGCAGGATCCGTTTTCGGTTGTCTGACCCTAACCGGTGGGACGATTATTATTTATCTCGGTGTGGTTGGTATAGATGAGTAAAGCGGCAAACGAAACGCTGTCCCCGGAGCTTGCACTCCGATCGAAAAGTTGGCAGCGTATCAAAAAAGTGAGCGTTTGATGTCGTGAAATTGAAGCGAAATGTTAAAAACCGGTTTTTCGGAGCGGTTCGGACATCAACCATCCGATGACGTTGATAATATCGTCCTGTCGTTCCTGCAGCATGACTTCAATGAGTGCAGGTTGCTCAGCAGCGAGTGCGTCGCGTAAGGTTTCCTTGAAATCTCCCAGATTCTCAACCCGCTTGGCATACGCACCGAAAGATTTTGCGAATTCAACGAAATCGGGATTGAGCAGGTCTGTATCAATCGTGCGTCCCTCACACCCTTTCTGTTGAGATCCTTTAATCGCTGACAACGCACCATCATTCACCACAATCGCTATGACGTTAATACCGTATTTCATGGCGGTCGCCATCTCCACTGCCCCCATCAGGAATCCACCATCGCCGCTGAAACAGATAACCGGACGATCGGGATAGGCGACTTTGGCACCGATAGCGGCTGGATAGGCGTGTCCTAACGCTACACCGATATTCGGATAGAGGAAAGTCCGCGGATCGTAGATGGGAAATTCCGCAAAGGAAGCGTAGCCAAGTGCGTGGACATCAATCGCGTAGATGGTATCTCGTGGAAGCACATCCTGTAATTCGTGGATGACCGGTAATGACGGTTGGGCATCAAATTTAGTGCGGAGTTCCGCCAGCACCTCGTCCCATCCATTTTGACTAGGGACAACATCCTCAATGAGTGCCTGCAACGTCAATTTCATATCACCGACGACACCCACATCACACGGGTATTCGCGTCCAATCTCGTCTGCATCTTCGTCAATTTGGATGAAAGGTTGCGGCAGTTGGAGACTCCAATTACGGGTATCAATAGAGGTAAAGCGCGGTCCGATGCCGATGAGACAATCAGCGCGTTGGAGTGCCTCACGTCCGAGATAACCGTAGCAGATTTGGAGTGCCAATGGATGGTCTTCAGACAGGACGCCCTTTCCATTGCGGGTAACGATGACAGGCGCGTTCAATTTTTCAGCAAGGAGACGTAACTCGTTTCGGGCATCTGCATGGAAGACGGCAGACCCGGCGAAGATCAGGGGCATCTTGGCGTTGCGGATTGTTTCAACAGCGGTGTTGAGGTCCGTATCGTCGGGTGGCGGTAGTTCAGCGCGTTCCACACGCGGCGGGATTCGGACCTCACCTTCTCCAGTGACAACATCCATCGGGAATTCCAGTACCGTCGGTCCGGGTCTCCCATTACGCATTGCTTTAAAGGCGTTTTCCACAACGACCGGAATCTCAGCGACAGTATGTGCGATGGCGCAGTACTTGGTGAGCGACTCAAAGAACCGCATCTGATCCAAACCGTGGAACATCTTGCTTGGATGCTTGCTGTAGAGGCTGGAATCGCTCTGTCCGGTGATGAGCAGCACCGGTGCGCAATCGGTAAATGCCTCTAAAATTCCAGTCGATGCATTGCTGGCGCCTGGTCCCGGGACGGTAATAGCGACACCCACTTCACCCGTCGCGCGGGCGAAACCGTCTGCCATCTGCGTTGCCGCATATTCATGTCGGACGAGGTAGTGGTCGATCGTGTCTTTCCCACGGCGCAGCAGGGCATCGTAGATCTGAATATTTTGGGTGCCGGGCATTCCGAAAACCGCTGAGACGCCCTGTGCTTTCAAGCATTCGATGAGAATATCTCCGCCTTTCACGTATCAGTCTCCTTTGTGCTTACTGAGAAAATTTTCTAACCACGCATCGGGATCGTAGCCGAGTCGACGTAGCAATTGACATCCGATGCGTTTTAGGAAATTGGGCATGAGGTTAAAGAGTTTAAGTTGCCAATTCATAATTAGTTATGCGCTTAAGACATCGGGATTACAAATCCCTCCTACAAGATAGCGTTGCCGGTGGTTTTGTCGAAAAAATGCATCCGGTCCTGGACAAACGACACATAAAGATGTTGTCCGATGTCTGCTTTAAAGTTCGGAGCTGTGCATGCCTTGAGAATCGTATGCGTGCCTGTCGCATCCGTGCCGAGTGTCAGTTCGACGATTGTTTCCGCACCAAGCGGTTCAACGCTATAAACTTCAGCTTGAAATGCATTCGGGATAGACTGATGACTTACAAGGACATCTTCAGCGTGTGCACCAAAGACGGTGTTGCTGTTTGAGATGTTGTCGTTCAGGGCTTTAGCAATCTGTGCATCTTGGATTGTCACAGAATTACTGTTTCCAGTGTCGCCTGCTAATTTCAATTGAAGTTCGCCGTTGGTACTGGCGATGTCGCATGGGATGCAATTCATGCTCGGGTTACCTATGAAACCGGCGACAAATAGGTTGGCGGGGTGATTGTAGATTTCAGCGGGTGTCCCTAATTGTTGGATTCTGCCTGCTTCGAGGACGGCGATCCGATCCGCCATTGACATCGCTTCGATCTGGTCGTGTGTTACATAAAAGGTTGTTGTACCGAGTTCACGTTGCCGCCAGCGGATTTCAGCACGCATTTCCGTACGGAGTTTCGCATCCAGATTCGATATCGGTTCATCCATGAGAAAGACTTGCGGACGACGCACCATCGCTCGTCCAAGTCCGACGCGTTGTGTTTCACCGCCGCTTAACTGATTCGGGGTTCGCATGAGCAGATGTTCAATGTGGAGCATCTGCGCAATATCTCTAACGCGCCGGTCGATTTCCTCAGTAGAGAGTTTTCTCGGATGTAATGGAAACGCCATGTTCTCGTAGACGCTCAGGTGCGGATAGAGAATATGGGATTGGAAAACGAAAGCGACATCCCGTTCTGCGGGGGTTTTGTCGTTAACGCTGACACCATCCAGATAGATTGTTCCTCCTTCCGGTTTATCTAAGCCAGCGATACAGCGAAGTGTTGTCGTTTTGCCCGCACCTGTCTGACCAAGGAGTACAAAGAATTCTTGGTCTTGGATATCGAGGGTGATGTCATCAAGTGCGATGAGATCGCCAAAGCGTTTTGTGATATTTTCGAGTCGGACTGTTGCCATAAATGATTCTACTTGTTCTCTGTTGTAGGTATTGTTTTATGGTGGATTTTAGAATTCATTACGTAAGTGCTATTATGTTTAGGTTTCACCATAGTATAGCATGAATTGCGTTTTCTTTGAAAACAATAATTGAAAAAAGATGCAACTTTTTTGCAACGCGTTTGTAGTAACGGTTAATGATCCTGAGGCAACCGAAAGAGATATTAACAAAAAGTGGCATTTTTTGTCTAAAGAGAACCCCTTTGGGATAATGAAGTTACCGTATTTCTCTAACTAATCCTTTATCCGCAAAAGTATTTTCAAGCAAAATTAGCGATTTTTATGGATATAATTTGCTTTTTTCTGGAAAGTATCTTATAATTTGGAGTTGTTATAGTTTTTTTTGTTTTTTTAGGATTTAATTAAGATTTGACCTATTATAACTGAATAAGTGTGTCAATTGCTTCGCGATGAGCAGTGCGAAGCGGATATCAAACATTCGCTCCACACGTTAACGGTTGACTACGGTTTATTCTCAAACTCACGTTGTACATATAACAGAGTTATTTATAGTGAATCCTAAAAATAAAGAGACACTTTCATCCCCCGGTAGGGTTTTTGCTTGGGGTGTTTTTGCTTGGGTATTTCTGCGTATTGCTTGGGTGTTTCTGCGGATTTCTTTGCGGTTTCCTAACCGAACCGGATCCTACGCGGAAACATTGAAGACTGCAAAAACCTCTTTAGTCCTGTAAGGTTTATTTCCTTGGGTGTTCCTTAAGAATGTTTATAGAAGGACGTTTCAAAGAAGGATTCAACCCTGTAAGGGTGGCGTGTTTATAGTGCTTATGTAACACACCGTCCAAAATCCCTAAATTGACCCCTATGGTGTTCTCCCATCAATCACATACCCATGATGAGGCATAAACGACTGAACAAAAGGGAGATATTTCAATGAAAAATAGTTTAGCACGCATTTTATTTTTCACGTTCTGTTTTGTAATGGTATTCAATAGTTGTGACTTGGGTTTAGACCCAGAAGTGAATGTCGCGCCTAATGTCGCCATAGTTTATTGGGCAGGGTCTATGTTCCCTGGAGAAACTCATAAATTTGAAGTGCGGGGCGATGATCCAGATGGTGATCCATTAACTTACACGTGGTCAGTGGAAGTAGCGAACGGGGCCTATAACTTAAAGGATAAAGGACGGTTCTCCTCAACAACTGAACGGGTAGTTTCCTACACAGCCCCGGAGACAACACTCTCCAGAGGATACGGATATTCAGAACAGTCATATGCCACTCTTCTCGTGAAGGTCACGGTATCTGATGGGAATTATGAGCTTTTTTTTGAAGTTCCCTTTGATTTGTACTATTTTAATGCTACCAAAAATTTTGCGTGGTTCACTGAAGACCCCTTTTAGGTCCGAATTGAACGAATGCAACAAGCCGGGCAGGTCGTAATTGTCGGCACTATTCATGATAAAAACCTGGACGCGAATCGAATCGCTGTCCAAACTGTAGTAATATATAGAACAAACCAAGCGTAGAATGTTGTCGATGCCGCCAGCCGCTGCCAAAATCGATTAACTTGACGCGACGGGACATCGCCACGCTACTTCATTTGTATCAAAGGAGATTTTTATGAAAACGCGTTTACGTATTTTAGGGATCCTGCTGCTTGGCTTATTTGCTATTCCCGTGGTGGGCTGCGAGATAACAGAAGATCCACCACCCACAGTACCGATAGAGCAACCTCCATCGCATGACGAACAGTTAGCGGGAAAATATGAACTAATACGGTTAGAACTCATCGTAGATGGGAGGGTCGATACGGTCTCTGAGCCCCCGGCCGTCGAGGGAAGTCTAACTCTGGTTCGTGGAGGTTCTCTACATATGTTCATAGAATTGTCTGGCACTATAGCCAATGTCAAGTCAGACTCATGGTTCGCAACTGGTACAACTATCAACATTGATAATAGCGAGTATTTTCTCTATACGTTAGAAGGGGAAATTCTTACAATACCATACACCTCTCGAACTGAGTATTCTTTAAAGTCAACCTGGCAAAAGAAATAGCGTGATTTTTTCGTCCGCCAAATGGTGTTACGCATTTCCAATCCATTTTTGGCAGTTGCCGGATTCGTATCACGGATACCACTCGCCTTTCTGCGGGAAAGGGCATTTTTTATGAAAACCTATATCAATCGTTTCACACTGATATGCCTCGGTATCGTTATCATTTTCCTCAGCGGTATGGACGGCTGCAACACAGGAGAAGAACTCGCTACATTTGTTCAGGCGGATCCAGCAAACGGCAGCACTATCAAGGAAGATGAAGACATCATCGTCACTTTTAATACGCCCCCGGAAGTGTTGACCGTAACAGGCGCAGCGTTTTCACTTTCCGACGCTTCTGTGATGATAAGGCAGCTCGAAGTTTGCGAGGCACTCGGTGTGAATATTCAATAATGAAAAAAAGATGCAACTTTTTGGCAACGCGTTTGTAGTAACGGTTAATGATCCTGAGGCAACCATAGGTGTCAATTTACGGTTTCCGTCTTCCCGTAGGTGTTTTGCTTAAATTGACACTTATGATGCGGTTTCCTAACCGCGTTGATTTGGAGGGTCTCATTAATTCTAAGATCCACTATAAGTAATTCTGTTTTTCTTCCTTGATAATTTGCATCAAAAATAAATGAAGCTTTAACTTGACCCCGCTATGCGTTCTAACTTAAAAGGAGAACAGAAAACATATTTTATAGACAAGGAATCGCCCGTTCGTTTTTAGGGTTCGTTAGCCTTTGCACAGTTCTGAGTATCGGAATCATCGGTTGTGGTGGTGCCGGTGATGCCAATGATTGGATTGGTACATGGTCAGTAGCAACCGTTGATGGTCAGAGTCCCGAACAAATTTTGAAAGAAGAAGAAGGCGAAAATGCTTCCATTATTACCAACTATTGGACGTTTAATGACGATGGAACGATGGAAGCGAAACAGGCTATAAAGGTGGAAGAAAGAGAGGAAAGCTTTGAAATTTTTGGAACTTACGCCGTATCTGGCTCCGACTATACGCTAACAATCACCGCAACCGTAGCAACTAATTTTTTGGGAAGTTTCAGCTCTTCTGTAGAAGAAGAAATTACCGGTACATGGTCTAGTAAAGGGAATACGCTTACACTAAGCAGTGACGCGGGTACTATCACCGTTTTGCAAAGAAATGGAACTCAATAGAATTGCCCACTTTAGCGGGTAGATTTACTGTCAACTTTCCAAACAGGCACTTTCCCGATTGCGTCTAAATTTCCGATGGCAGTACATGCCCATAGATAAAAGGAGATTTTTTGTGGAAACTAATTCGCGTATTTTAGGATTGATTCTGGGCTGTTGCTTGAGTGCTGCGATTTATTATTGGTTCCCAGTTGCCGCGTATGCACAAACGAGTTTTTACGTACCGTCATCTGGCAAATTGTCAGGTGGACTTGGTATAATGTCCTCAGAAGAAGCGTTTCTTTCAGAAGGACATGCTTCCGTGATGGCACATCTTGGAATCGGTGTGAATAATAATTCAAAGCTATCCGTTCTCGTCGGTAGTTCTACATACCAAGAACGTGTTGTTGAACAGAAAAGAACCTACGGGGACCTCATTTTTACGTATACCGAGTACTATCCGGTGGCTTCTGAAGTAAACTTTGTTGGTATTGAGGGGTACATCTTTACGCTTTAGGGACGACAGGTTTTGAACTTTATTCAAGAGGAGAATTTTCTGTTCTTTTTCCCGAGAGATCCGCTGAGATGTTCCCTAAGACTCCCTTCCTCGTGGCTTTCGGTTTGTCAAAGCATTTAGAAACTAAATACGGTGGTCTAAAACCGGTCTTGGGGTTGGTATATCAACATGAGTATCTGATTCATAGAGTGAACTTCTATCCCGATTATTCCGATTATGGTTTACTCCAAGATTTCGATTTCTATAGAGGTTTTGCAGGCGAAGCAGGATTAGAGTACAAAATATCTTGGTTTAGCCTACAGGGGACAGCGCGTTTTCCACTCCCTTATGACAGCTCGGATACTATATCATTTAAACTTGGCGCAAATTTTTCATTCTGAAAGCGCCTTCCCCAAGGGTCAATTTTAGTAAAACATCATCCACTTATGTCCACGAAAAACTAACTCACGTTAGATAAATCTATTGCAACTATCATCTGGAGGGATATTATGAAAAAGAGTTCCAATCTACTTTACCCTTTTGCAACGTTGGGGATACTCCTGATGCTAAGCGTGTTTTTCTCTCCTCACGCTGCCGCCCAGTATAATTTCAAATCCGATCCATCCGATCCAGCAGTACTCTCGCGCGTTGAAGCCAAAGTGAATACCAACAAATTTGTATGGTTTTCTGTCGGCTGTGGCACTGGAGCCGTCAGTATGTATTTAGCAGGTCGAGGGGCCCACAGTTTAGTTACAGAGGATTCATCTTACGGTTCATCTCGCGGTTTATCTTACGGGCAGATTTTCGCGGGACTCGGACTTGCCACTGCCTTTCAGACGGCAATCTACATAGGCAATTCGCCGCCATCCACGGATCGGCTCATCGGCAAATCACCGGAGTATGTTGAAGTTTACATCGCCGCCTACAAAGAGGAAAAGCTTGAGATAAAAAACACTTGGGGAAATTTAGGTTTTCTTTTAGGTGTCACAGGAGGTGCGTTAGCATTTTTAAGCACATTAGAATAGTCAGCCCCGGGTGCTTACATCGTCTCCACAGTGGACGCTATGCCGCCCACTCAACCGAAGTTGACTGACGCTATTGAATGTGCTTTGTTTCGGATCGGGTGTTTTACTTCCTCGTATCCATTAGATTCAAAGATTTCAGTAAAGTACGTAAGTCCTATTAATGCTTGTTACGATGACAAGCAAAAGTACTTTTAGCTCAAACCGTTATGCGTTCTAACTTAAAAGGAGAATAGAAAACATGTTTAGACAAGGAATCGCCCGTTCGTTTTTAGGGTTCGTTAGCCTTTGTGCCGTTCTGAGTATCGGAATCATCAGTTGTGGTGGTGACGATGGTGACAATTGGATTGGTACATGGGCAATAGCAACCCTTGATGGTCAGAGTTACGAGCAAATTTTGAAAGAAGATGAAGGAGAAAATGCTTCCCTTGTTACCAACAACTGGACGTTTAATGACGATGGAACGATGGAAGCGAAAATGACTGTACAGATCTCGGGGGAGGTTTCATCACTTGAATTGATAGGCACTTATACCCTATCTGGCTTCAACTATACGCTAACACTCACAGCGACAAAAGGAACTGGTTTTTTTGAAATAGATACGGGCGATACGGAGGAAGACACCGGCACATGGTCCAGAGACGGGAGTACGCTTACACTAAACAGTGAGGATGGTACTATCATCGTCTTCCAAAAGAAATGAAACTTATAGTAAAGTCCCTAATTATTTATTCCATCTGGTGAATGCCGTAGGGGTTGGGTCACCGTAAAAGAACACCCAAGCCAAAACCCCCTACGAGCGTCCCGTGGAGTTCTCCATATTGTAAAGTGCCCACACATTTTCGGGCTTTACTATAATATCTGATGGTGGTCTGAAAAGAGAATTCGTCTCTTTGTAAAAGTAAATCGGAGATTATGCAACCGAAGATCCTTGCCTTTAGGGAGTGGGTAGTATCACGGTATATAAACATAGGTAAATCTATTGCAACTATCATCTGGAGGTATATTATGAAAAAGAGTTTCAGTTTACTTCACCCTTTTGCAATGTTGGGGATACTCCTGACGCTAAGCGTGTTTTTCTCTCCTCACGCTGCCGCCCAGTATAATTTCAAATCCGCTCCAGCGGTACTCGCGCGCGTTGATGCCAGAGCGAATACCAACAAACTTGTATGGTTTTCTATCGGCTGTGGCACTGGAGCCGTCAGTATGTATTTAGCAGGTCGGGGGGCTCACAGTTTAGCTACAGAAGCTGTAGAGGGTTCATCTTACAGTTCATCTTACATGCTGATTCTCGGCGGACTCGGACTTGCCAGTATCGGCGAGATGACAATCCACATAGGCAATTCGCCGCCATCCACGGATCGGCTCATCGGCAAATCACCGGAGTATGTTGAAGTTTACATCGCTGCCTACACAGAGGAAAAATTTAAAATAAAAAACACTTGGGGAACTTTGGGTTTTCTTTTAGGTGTCTTAGGAGGTCTGGTAGCATCTTTAAGCACATTAGAATAGTCATCCTCAGGTCACAACCTAACAGGTTATGTTACAAAAAAGCACCATAGGTGTCGATTTAGCCTCGGACCACGGGCCCAGTAGGGGCGGTTTCCTAACCCAACCGTCCCAAAGTGTCCTATTAATTCTAAACTTTACTATAGTTTCGGATTTTGAAACTGTAACAGAAACTCTCAGGAGTGAAGTTTTATGAAAGCCTATATCAATCGTTTCACACTTATATGCCTCGGTATCGCTATCATTTTCCTCAGCGGTATGGACGGCTGCAACACAGAAGAAGAACTCGCTACGTTTGTTCAGGCGACTCCAGGAAACGGCAGCACTATCCAAGAAGATGAAGACATCATCGTCACTTTTAATATGCCCCCGGAGGGATTGACTGTAACAGGCGGGGAGTTTTCACTTTCCGGCACTTCCATGACGATAACAGGCCCGTTTACACCCGGAACGCTTAACATCACCCTCACTTGGACAGGAGGCGCACAAGCTCTCACATACACCGTTGAAGCCCCCGAAGTAAAGCCGCCTCCTGTTGTAGTAGTCGATCCGCCCGTGGTAGAGGACCCTGTACTTCCTGACGTGCCTGGCGTGAAGCTTATTGTGCCCGGGAAGAGTGCAGCGGGTATAAACATAGGAGATTCAATTCAGAGAGTTAAAAACCTTTATGGTCCGGGGAAGCGCGATGCTTTGGACTGGCTTGTCTATCCGGACGTAGGATTAGGGGTTTATGAGGGTATTGATGGAGATGTTGGGCTCATACAGATAAAGAGCCCCAATAAAGCGAAAACGGCGGATGGACTCGGTATTGGCAGTACGTCCGAGCAAGTAGAGAATAAGTTTGGGAAACCCAACGATAATGTTCCGGGTTGGACCCACTCGTATTGGAACCAAGGTATCTCCTTTAGGGTTGCCAATAACCGAGTGAGATTGATTAGCGTCAACCCCAGGCCCCGGTAGGTTCGGTTTTTAGAACCCGGCACTGCTCCAAACAGTGCCTACCAGGCCCAGGCTTGTGGAAACCCTTATTTTTTCTAAAATTGACCCTTATGGTGCAGTTTCCTAACCGAACCGTCCCAAAGTGTCCTATTAATTCTAAACTTTGCTATAGTTTCGGATTTTGAAACTATAACAGAAACCCTCAGGAGTGAAGTTTTATGAAAGCCTATATCAATCGTTTCACACTTATATGCCTCGGTATCGCTATCATTTTCCTCAGCGGTATGGACGGCTGCAACACAGAAGAAGAACTCGCTACGTTTGTTCAAGCGACTCCAGGAAACGGCAGCACTATCAAGCCAGAGGAGTCGATTATCGTGACTTTTAATACACCGCCAACAGGATTGGTCGTGACGGGCGCGCAGAAGTTTTCACTCTCCGGTACTTCTGTGACGATAACAGGTCCGTTTACACTCGGAACATTGAACATCACCCTCAGGTGGGCGGGGGGCGCGCAAGCACTCACATACACCGTTGAACCCGACATCCCGCCGCCACCCGAAGGCATGGTCCTTATCCCTGAGGGTGAATTTGAGATGGGCAGCGACGATCCTGAGGCGAGGGTTAATGAACAGCCTATACATACAGTTCATATAGATGCCTTCTATATGGACACACACGAGGTAACGAATTTAGACTTCAAACGCTTTGTGCTTGCCAACCCGCAGTGGGAAAAGTCGCGTATTCCGAACGCACTCCACAATGGTGGTTACCTCCAAAATTGGAGCGGCAACAACTATCCTACGGGTAAAGCGAACCATCCAGTAGCGTTTGTAAGTTGGTATGCGGCGATGGCTTATGCGGAGTGGGCAGGTAAGCGTTTACCGACGGAGGCGGAATGGGAGAAAGCTGCGCGTGGTGGCAAGTCAGGTCTGAAGTATCCCTGGGGGAATACGATCTCAAGCAGACATGCGAACTATGGACGTAATGTTGGTGATACCACAGAAGTCGGCAATTATGCTGCGAACGGGTATGGTCTGTTTGACATGTCAGGTAACGTAGCGGAGTGGTGTCTGGATGCGTACAATGGTGATTTCTATTTTTCGTCTCCGCGTAATAATCCGCTGAGTGACGTGAATACGCTATCGAATGCGGACCTAATAATAAATGACTATACTAATATTGCGTCACTTCGTGTCATGCGCGGCGGGGCTTGGACGGATGATGGTGCTATGCAAGGTGTGCGTTGTGCTATGCGCTTTGGCGGTGGGCCTACGTGGACGAAAGGCAACTTCATCGGTTTTCGTTGTGTGAAGGATATATTGCCTTAGATCTTCACTTTTTTACCCTTGTTTCTCGGTAAACTGGAAACCAATTTATAGTAAAATCCGAAGATACCTGGGCTTTTCTGTGAATAGTAATGCCGCAAATACCGTCTGCGTTGGCACGGTTACAAACTACCTCAGATGTACATAACCGGCAATAACTGACTCACACGAAAAGGAGATATTTTGTGAAAAAAGTATTATCCGTTTTAGTATTACCCCTTGCAGCTACACTTGCTATTATCTATATCAGTAGCTGCGGTTTTCAAAGTGAACCCGTTGCGTTCGTCTCGGCAACCCCGTCCACGGGCAGCACTCTCCAGCAAAATGCTTCGATCACCCTCACCTTTGATGGCGAACCGACAGGGCTGAAGGTATCCGCTGGAACAGCCATCACCTCGGGGCGGAATGCTATTATTTCAGGCCCCTTTACACCCGGTCCGCTCGCCCTCACATTGACGTGGGACGACGGCTCCCATGTACTCAACTATACAGTTGAAGGTGAAGGTAGAAGCACTGACCCAGTTACCGCCACACCAGAGCGCGGCGAGGTCTTGTTTTATACAGGTGAGGTCTGGTGGATTACTGAAGCAGCAGCAGAGCGCGAAGCACGAACCGCGATCACATCCTTGGACTCGGCACCAGGCGGAGGGATCAAATCCCATCTAACTCATGATGAGGATGAAGTCAAACGGTGGATGCTTCAAACAATGCACAATCGAACGGTCGATGTTCTCGTCCTATATGGAGATGTCCCTGGGACGATCTACCCACCGGGGAATGCTCTACCCGACGGATCCGTCGCAGAAGAGTGGCTCGAAACCACCGATGGAGATACAATCCTGAATCATGCAGATTGGTTTTTCTGGGGAGGCGGTAATGGAAAAAATCAAGAGGCAGGGTTGCAAAACATTATGGATATTCCGGGCATTACAATGTGGGGGCAGGATACCCCTATGATAGTTACGAATAGAGGAAAAGCACTTACACCAAGTTTAAGGAATTTTTCATCCGATCGCCCCTTCCATTTAGATCGACTTGAGGGGGACTGGTTTGCTGAACTGATTTTAGCCAGCAATACAGGAGATGAGAGGGCAACACGAGCAGATCCTGTTATTGTAAGAGACGGCAATCTCGGCAGAATTGCAATCGTGTATCAAACGCAGGATGAAGTTAATCCGAAAGGGACAGTCGCAGCCGAAATCATCAAAAATTATCTGATCAAGTAAATTCGGTTGACTCAGACCTTTAGGAAGCGGAACCCTACGCTTGAATGTTGGTATGCTTCCACACTGAGTACCATCGAAATCAAAATTTATTGTCACTTACTATAGAAGGAGATTTTATGAAATGCCTTTACACTTTGTATATGTCTTTATGTGCCCTCTTTTTTTTAGTGTTATAATGGGTTGCAGCATAGAAGGTTGCAACACAGAAAAACCTGTAACTCAGCCTAATGAAGTGGACACATTACCCCCTCCACCACCGGGCATGGTGCTGGTACCTGCTGGCGAGTTTGATATGGGCAGCAACGATGAAGAAGGAAACAACGACGAACAGCCTGTCCACCGGGTCTACGTAGATGCCTTTTATATTGATGAGACCGAAGTCACCAATACGCAATTTAAGGTGTTCTTGCTTGAAAACCCACAGTGGCAAAAGGGACACATTAATGCGAAGTTTGCTGAGTTTGATGGTGGCAGTTACCTGCGCCTCTGGAATGGAAATAACTATCCAGACGGGAAGGGCAATCACCCTGTTGTTTATGTCAGTTGGTATGCGGCGATGGCTTATGCGGAATGGGCAGGAAAACGTCTACCGACGGAGGCAGAATGGGAATACGCGGCACGCGGGGGGTTGGAGCGCAAAAAGTATCCTAATGGGAACACAATAGCATCGGGGGAGGCTAACTATGACGACAATGTTGATAATACGACCCCCGTGGCAAAATACCCTAAAAATGGTTACGGTTTGTATGATATGGCGGGTAATGTGTGGGAGTGGTGTCTCGATGAGTATGATGCGGAGTTCTATTTTACGTTTTCGAGGAATGGTGTTGCGCGTCACCCGCTGTCTGGTGCGAACAGTGTAGAATGGCTAATGAATAACTGGACAAACGTTAAGAGTTCCCGTGTGCTGCGCGGCGGCTCCTGGAGCGTTACTGCGAATGACGTGCGCGTCGCCAAGCGTGAAGTCGACTCGCCAACGAGTACGGTCGACACCGTCGGATTCCGTTGTGCGAGGTCTGTAACCCCTTAAATCTTAATGGCTTAAACCCTTGAGCCTCCAAATAGGACTTACGCAGTCGCTCGGATATTTGTAGCATAGACTACCCGACATCTGGATTACTGATTTCCTTTCAACAAAGGAGCTTCTTATGAAATTAGTTTCGCTTATTAGCGTCCTGGTCCTCTCTCTTATTTTTATCGTAGGATGCGGGCGTGATGATCCTGAGAGCTTTGAAATCCCTGATGCTAACCTTCGCGCTGGCATTATTGCTATGGTTGAACCTTACGAACAACCCGCTGAGTTCTGCCTCCGAAAACCAATTTATTCCCATAATAGAGGCAAATGGAACAACCGTTTTTTATGATTAAAAAAATAACGTGAACACCGTCTAAGCAGTTTTTGAACCTGGGTAACCTGTTACCCTCCTTGGAGACTGTGGGGCTAGTGCAGCGGCACTCACCCCACAGTTCTTTTATCAGATGTAAATGTCTAAACCAAAGAAAGTGTCACATCTATAACAGGCGTGATAGAGAGGAGAACGAAATGCTCCGAAAAACGTTTGTAATCAGCTTAACCACCGCGCTTTGCACGATATTTCTCATAAGACCCGCCGCCACCGAGGTCGTCCACATCCCGGATGCGAACCTCCGCGCGGCGATTAACAAAACGCTTAATAAACCGATTACAGCCACTATCGACGAAGCGGAACTCCTGCATTTGACAGCACTGAGCGCAGTGGAGACAGAAATTTCCGATCTCACGGGACTGGAACACGCTACAAATTTGACAGAACTCAATCTTTTTAACAACATCTTTTCAGATGTTTCACCGCTCGCAAACTTGACAAATCTCACTGCGTTGTACATTCGTGAAAACTACATTGTAGATGTTTCACCGATCGAAAATTTGACAAATCTCACGGAGTTGTTCATGAGTGGCAACCGCATTGTAGATGTATCGCCCCTCGCTAACTTAACAAACCTTGTAGTGTTGGATCTGAATGGCAACGAGATTTTAGATATATCGTCTTTCGCGGGTTTGGCGAATCTAACAGGACTGCATCTTATGAGCAACGAGATTGTAGATATTTCGCAGCTTGCCAACCTGACAAATCTGACACAGCTGAATCTCGGTGACAACAAGATTGTAGATGTATTGCCCCTTACTCACTTGACAGGATTGACAGGACTCGGGCTCGCTAATAATGAAATATCGGATGTATCTCCTTTGACCAACTTAACAAACCTGACACAGTTGAATCTTTACAAAAATAAACTCGTAGATGTATTGCTGCTGTCGGGATTGACAAATCTAATAGAGTTGAATATTGGATACAATCAGATTACAGACATCTCCCCGCTCTCAGGCTTAACACGATTGGAAACACTGAATATCGGATTTAATTTTAGAGTTGCGGACGTGTCTCCGCTCTCAGGCTTGACGCAATTGAAAACACTGATTATTAACAGCAACAACGTTGCGGATCTGTCTCTATTATCAGACTTGACAAACCTAACAGAGTTGGATATTAGCAGCAACGGGATTACGGACGTGTCCTCGCTTTCAGACCTGACACAATTGAAAACGCTGCGTATTGGTTACAACCGCATTTCAGATATTTCGCCGCTCACCGTCTTGCCGAACCTTGAAGACCTATCTCTTCTCGCTACTGACCTCTCGGATTATACGCCTCTTGCTAAGTTAACCCAACTGAAACGTTTGGAGATTGGCAATCGTGTAATGATTGCAGAGGAAGGGCGTATTAAAGATCTATCACCTCTCGTCGGCTTAACCGAACTCAGATCGTTAATCCTTCACAACAATAAGATTGTAGATGTATCGCCCCTCGCTGCATTGACGCAATTGGTTTACTTAGGACTTGGCGGCAATTTCATCTCAGATATATCATCTCTCACTGTGCTAACGCGCTTGGAAACATTAGAACTCCGGAATAACCCGCTAAACGCTGACGCTATCAATATACATATCCCCACAATAAAGGCAAACGGAGCCGAAGTCCTTTTTGGACACAAATAGGATGTGTTGCCTTGGTGGGGCCCCTGATGGGAAGACGCTCGCGCGTCAGTGGAGACGAAATAGTATAGATATAGACTTCAATTGCTCTGGGGTATGGATTTAAGAACATTTCCAAACCGACAACCCGAGGTGTGGTGGTGAGTAGGCTTTCTGCCGAATGCCACCACACCTCTTTTTTTATATAGCGAAAAAATATATGCAATTCGGTAGTGGATAGGGTATAATTAAGGAATAGTCTATAGACTTACACCCTTGAAAGTCCAGACGTAGAATGTAAAACGTTCCGTGGAAATATAAGGTCGGAGAAAGCGATGCTGAACCCGCAGAAGACAGAAGAGAACCCGTACACAAATCTGTCTTTAATGGACAAAATTAAACGAAAATACGATTTAACACCCTCAATCACACTTGTTCTCGGATTGACGACCCTGTTTTTTGTTGTTTTCCTTATATACCCGCTTCTTTATGTCTTCAAAGAGGCGTTCTGGATTGAAAGTAAATTCACGCTTGCCTACTTCAAACTGATGGTGACCGATCCGAATATCCGAGAACTGGTTGTCAACAGTTTGAATATCGGTGTAATGGTCACCATAGCGACGAGCATCATTAGCCTTCCACTTGCATATTTCTTGACACGCTATCGGTACCCGGGACGGAATCTGTTACGCTCTGTTATCCTAATCCCGATGATTATGCCACCTTTTGTCGGGGCGATTGGCATGCAGAAGTTGTTCGGGTTATATGGCAGCGTCAATATGTTTCTCGTCAAACTTGGGCTGATTGATATGGCGGGGACTATTGACTGGTTCGGTGGCGGCTTTTGGGGTGTGGTGATGTTATCAACATTGCACCTGTATCCGATAATGTATCTCAATATCGTCGCGGCACTCTCAAACGTTGATCCGAGTCTGGAGGAAGCCGCGGAAAATATGGGGGCGTCACGGTTCCAAGTTTTCCGTCAGATAACACTCCCTTTGATGATGCCCGGTTATTTCGCAGGCGCGATTCTCGTCTTTATCTGGGCGTTCACGGACCTCGGTACACCGCTGATCTTTAATTATAATGAAGTTGTAGCGGTGCAAATTTTTCGACAAGTGACTGAGGCGAACACAAACCCAATGGGCTACGCACTTGTTGTCCTAATTATCGTTCTAACAGCACTCGCCTTTTATGTTTCTAAACGCTGGACAGGGAGTAAGCACTATGAAATGCTCGGTAGGGGACATGTGACATCCCGTGAGACAGATGCAAGATGGGGTATGCGGACGGTCATCTATCTGTTTATCGGTGGATTGACGTTTATGGCATTGTTACCACATATCAGTGTCATCCTTGTCTCCTTAACGCCGGATGCAAGCCAGTGGCGGTTGAGTGTCTTACCGCAATCCTGGACCTTCGCACATTATATTGAGACGTTCACACATGACGATACACTGCCGAGTATCTTTAACAGTCTAAAATACAGTATTTTTAGCACACTGTTGGCACTCTTGGTCGGTATCGTGATATCATACCTATTAACCCGGAAACGTCTCCCGTTCCAAAACCTATTGGATGCGGTTGCCATGTTACCGTTGGCATTGCCGGGGGTTGCAATCGCGTTTGGGTATATGGGCAGCTTCGCAGATACGACGCTTCTACTGCGGTATTTCCCTGATGGACTCGTTTCTGTCATAGATCCTCGGAAGAACCCGACGTTCCTTCTGATTATTAGCTATGCGGTCCGACGGTTGCCATATATGTTGCGCTCTATCTACGCCGGACTCCAGCAGACCAGCGTGAGTTACGAAGAAGCATCGCAAAACATGGGGGCGACACCGATCCGTACCTTGTATAAAATAACCTTGCCTTTGGTTGTCGCGAACATCCTCGCGGGTGCGATTCTCGTTTTCTCTTTTTCGATGTTAGAGGTTAGTGATAGTTTAATCTTGGCGATGCAGGATAAGTATTATCCGATTACAAAAGCGATTTGGTCACTCTCTCAACGTCCCGACCACGGTCCATATACGGCGAGTGCACTCGGTGTGGTAGGGATGTTAATCTTGATTGCGTGTCTGCTTGGTGCTGGACGTGTACTCGGCGGGAAGTTGGGCGAAATTTTCCGAATTTAGAGATATTCACGAGAGCGGTACTGCCCTTTAATAGAAGAATAGAAACGTTTGAAAGTAAATTGATTTCATGCTAAAATATGAAGAAATAAAACCGAACGGAATTAGTCGTTTATGACTTGTAGAAATTTTAAAAATTGACA
>JAJEGI010000181.1 GCA_022819945.1 Candidatus Poribacteria bacterium | reverse complement strand
GTTATGGAATGCTGCCACGGGTGAATCGATCGCTACTCTTACAGGGCATAGCAACAGTATTACAACCCTCGCGTTTTCGCGAGATGGGACTATGCTTGCAAGTGCAAGCGCAGATGGTACGATCCGGTTCTGGAATACAGAAGCTGGAACCTCCATATTCCGGAATACAGAAACTGGAATCTTCGTACCGAACCGTATCACTGGACACGCAAGGAGCGCGAATACCGTGGCTTTCTTTAAAGATAGTTCCACGCTGGCAACTGCCGCGTTTAACGGTATAATTACCCTTTGGGATCTAAAGACATCAACAATAAAACACCAGACAATAGGATATCGGGATTGGTTAATGGGGTTAGCATTTTCACCGGATGGGACAAAATTCGCGAGTCTTAGTGCAGATGGTAACCTGTTCTTTGAGCCAGGTTCAGGTCGTCCCACTCATATTTCGCCAAAGCCAGATCAGATGATTCGTTTGACGGATGTCAACACCGGACGTGTATTGGCAGCCGTGACGCATCAGATTAACCCTACCCTCATCGCTTTTTCGCCTGACGGAAAAACGATTGCCTTCGGTGGTCCAGGTATAATTCGTTTGTGGCGTACAGAATCAAATGATCATATTGACATCAACCTCTCAGATCCGAAGGATGGTTATCTCGTAAGTACTCTGTTTGAAGCCAAAAGTTTGGCATTTTCACCAGATGGTAAAAAACTTGTCAGCGGCACCCAAGCAGGAGATGTTAGGATGTGGAATGTGGAAACTGGGATCGCGTTAGCTGACCTTATAGAGCAGCATCCGGATAGCAAAATAGAGAGAAATGCTGATGGAAAGGCCGTTACTATCTTCTATGGCAGAACTACCACTGCATTGGCATTCTCCTCAAATAATGACCATATTGCCGTGGGGAATATAGACAAAATCCGTTTGTTAGGTAGCAAGAAGCAATTCCGTTTTGAGGAGACAAAACATGGCACAGGCGCAGAAGCATTGGTGTTTTCTCCGGATGGCACGGTGCTTGTGAGCGGAACGTATGGCGGTAATATCATGTTATGGGACCTGGTATCAGGGAATAAAATCACAACGCTTAACGGACATACGAAATCTGTTGAGACGCTCGTATTTTCACCTGACGGCAAAACCTTGGTCAGCACCGGACAGGATGGGGCAATTTTCGTCTGGGATTGGGAGGAAGCCCTCAAAGGTCCATCCAAATATGAAAACGTGTTGGAACAGTTCAAAACTGACCTAAACACCACAACATACGGTGGTTTTGAACGTCAGGTATTCGCAGAGATTACCCAAATGGGCAAGAACACTAAGAACAAAAAGGGTTATGTTGATATGTTGCATGAATTAATGGGTGCCATACCTAACAAACCGAGTGTTCAACTCAACGCTTACCTCGCCTTGGCGGAATTCTATCGTGACAATGATGTGCCTGAGAAAGCGGAAGCGCATATCCAAAAAACCGGCTTCATCACTGAGGATGCATGGCTGATTCTCGGTCCTTTTGACAATACGAATGGTATCGGTTATAATACCGCTTACATATCAGAAGACGCGACACAAATAGACGCAACCGCAAAATACGACGGTATAGATGGAAAGGTTCGTTGGGAAAAAAGCACCGATAGTACCCTTAATGCCTATATCAATCTTGGAGAGGATGTCGATTGGGGTGTTGCGTACGCGTTCACAACTGTTACCTCTCCTGATGCACGGGAGGTCCAATTCCGATTCGACAGCGACGACCAAGGGAAAGTATGGCTTAATGGCGAACAGGTATTCAAACACACGAAAGCGTTTTCTGCGGAGATTGATAACTACATTATTCCTGTGACGCTCAAACCGGGTAAAAACAATATCCTCGTCAAAGTCTGCGAAGAAACGCAAGGGTGGGGATTCTACCTGCGGATTACCGATACTGGCGGGAAACCGTTTGAAGATCTGAAAATCAGCCGTCCAGCAAAAGATTAACGATGGCTGGGATTCGGAGATCCCTCCTACAAGAGAAGTCCGGATTATGTTTGCACAGTCATTTAGATTGTGCTATACTATGGTGTCATAAAGATATTGATATTCCTACCAAAAACGAAGTTCGTAAACATAACTTAACACAAACCCCCTTTTGCAGTGCTATAGGTCATTGTTCAGAGTAGATAGTTCCGCGTGTTGAAATCTAAGTTTGCTGGCTAATGCTGCGCTTTTTTCTAAGGAGACATCCTTTATGCTCGGACGAGTAAAATCCCAAGTTGTTGTGGCATCTCTGTGTTTGATATTTTTTACGCTTTACCTCTCACCGTCGGTTTTTGCGCAAGATGCGACAAACGACGCGAAAATCATTGAACGCTATAAGTTAATGCTGAGTCGTAAGCCGAAAGAGGGAAGCACATTTGATCGGCTCTACCAGTTTTATCTTGAAGGTAGCGGGTTAGATGCGATGGTCGCCGATTATCAGGCGGAAGCAGCGGCAGAACCTGATAATCCGAATATGCAACTTATCTTGGGACATATCTACAAACGGATCGGAAAAGACGCTGAGGCTGTTGAAACATATCTGCGCGCAGTTGAACTTGCCCCCGACAATTACTATCCACATTTCGCGCTCGGACAGGCATACGCGACACTGCTACAGCATGAAAATGCTATTAACGCCTTGAAACAGGCAGCAGCGTTCGCTGAGGAAACACGCGCAGCCCCGCTCGAAGAACTCACCGACATTTACAAAGCACTCGGCAGCGCATATTTCCGCCGAGATCGCGTTGATGCGGCGATCACCGCATGGACAAAGATCGCTGAACTCGATCCAGAGAACATTTTTACACGGATTGAACTCGCGGATTTACTCCGTGAGCAGGAACTCTATGAACAGGCGATCGCACAACACGAAGCAATTATCCATTTTAAAAAAGAGGATCCGTATCGTGTGTGTCTGAGTCGGCGCGAAATTGGCAATATCCACGAGGCGAAAGGTGCTTACGAAAACGCCATTCAAAGTTACGATGCCGCACTCCTATTAACAGCACCCGGAAATTGGCTCCGTAAGGACCTTCAACACCGTATTATCGGGATTTACGCAGCAGACGGGAATTGGGAAGGTTTAATAGAATACTACCAAAAGAAACTTGAGACCCATCCGAACGAACCTGAACGCCTCGGCTTGCTTGCTGCTGCCTATATTGAAAACCAGCAACTTGACGAAGGCATCGCAACATATCAAAAGGCAGTCGAACTCGCGCCAACCGATGCGAATCTGCGCTTGCAACTCATCACAGCATTCAGAAACGCTGAAAGATTTGAAGACGCTGCGGCAGCCTACGAAACCCTCAGTGAGCAAGACCCTGACGATTTCGGTATCTACCGCGAACTCGGTGAATTGTATCTGCAATTGGAAGACGAAGATAAGGCAAGGACAACATATCAACGGATGGTTGACCGCGATCCAGAAAATGCCGGTACATACCTGATCCTCGCCGAGATCTATGCTGGCAATGACTGGATGGAAGATGCCGCTGCAGCATACGAAAAAACAATTTCACTTGCACCTAATAATCTTGATTACATTGAATATTTTGGCGAATTCTATTTCCGACAAGGCAATCGTGAGAAGGCAATCGAGACCTGGAACAGAATGGTCGCTGCCTTTACCGAAAAACGCGACTCCGTTATAAATGTTAAGCACGCGTTTTTCGGTAAAAAAGGAACCGCCGAGAATTATGATCGATTGGCACAACTGCTTGACACAAAAAACTTCAAATCTGAAGCGATCGCTGCAAGTCGGAAAGCGGTTGAGTTAATGCCTGATGTTTATCGTTACCGGGAAACGTTGGCAACACGATTGATGGAAAGTGGGGATTACGACGCAGCGTTAACCGAATACACAGAAGCCGCAAAACTCGCACCAAATACGTTCTTCGCTGAAGAGATGGACGACAAGCGCATTGAACTCTATCGGCGACAGGGAGTGCTTATTGAGAAGATTGAAACCGTGGAGACGGAATTGGAAAAACAAGGGCTTCCCACTGCCGACATCATCGCGAAGCAGAAACGGCTTGCGAAGATGTATCTCAAATTAGGCAATATCACTTACGCACTTGAGATCCTTCTGAAGGCGAAAGCACTTCAACCCGATGCTGTCGTCATCAACCGTTGGCTCGCGGAGGTATACACCAAGCAGGGGAGACGGGACGATGCCAATGCTGTCTACATGCATCTGACGGAAATTGACAGCGCGAATGCCAGAGAATATTACACGAATATTGCGGGTGCGCACCTGAATGCTATGGATTTTGATGCGGCAACGGAAGCCGCGAAACAGGTCATCGCGCACAGTCCGCGTAATCCCGAAGGTCACCAGATGCTCGCGGAAATCGCTAAAAAGTCAGGGAATTATGAAAACGCTATAGATAGCCTCAAGCAGGCGCTCCGTCTGCGTCCGGAAGCGATTGATACACGGACAACTTTGGCAGAAACGTACAAGCTTTCAGGCAAATCCCGGCAGGCACTCGCGCAGTATTGGCGGTGCTGGGAGTTGAGCGACAGCATCAGCGACAAACTCAGTTTTGTCAAACCGCTTTCTGAAGCCTATTACGACTTGGGACGGCGTGGCGAGTTAGAAGAAAAACTGAAACAGTTAACGAAATCCGATACATCTGGTGTCGGACCTGTTATAGCACTCGCCGAGCTCTATCGGATGGAGGGTGATCTACCGAGTGCGCGCTTCCAACTCGCTCGGGCATTAGACAAAAGACGCGAGCATCCCGATCTTTTGACACAACTTGTCGATATTAGTATAGATCTTGGCGATATCCAGGACGCGCTCAACTACCAAGAACGACTTGTAAAAGCACAGCCCGACCCAATTCACCAACAACGACTCGGTAAATTACTGTTTGAGGTCGGACGTGAACAAGAAGCGATTCAGGCGTGGACAAAGTTGCTTCACGCAAAGAATCAGACGTTTGATGCGGAGGTTAAACTTGCGGGACTACTCATTCAGCACGGTATGTTGGAGGAGGCACTTTCGACCCTTGACCGAGCGGCAGAAAAAGTCGCAGATGCGAAAGCGACGCGCCACAATCAACAAGCCCATATTGTGTTTTATCAAATCGGTGCTACGTTGATTGGGTTGAATGAACCGGAACGCGCACAACCGTATTTCTGGCGTATCTTGGAGCTGCCTGAACCACTCATCGCAACGCAGCATATCTCCACAACTGTCCCCAGCGTTAATTCCAAAAACTTTACGATTTCACGCGGGCGAGTTGGCGATATTCAGCGGAAACCGACGTTTGTAGGGAGTGGCATGCCGTGGATGCCGAAAACCTTTGAAGAAGCACAAGAGGGTGCCCTTGTCCAATTGACGACAATCGCACAACAGCGAGGGACACTTAACGAACTCATTCAACAGTTTGAGGCGGATGCCGAGGCAAACCCTTTAGACACCAGGACGCTTGAAACCTTAGCGCAACTCTACAATCTTGTTCAGTATCACGACAAGGCAGACGAAATTGTTAACAGATTGATTAAGGCTTCACCCGATGATCCGGCGTATCAACCGCTCCGCTTGCTACGCGCAATGAAGGATAACCTTAATTATGGATCCGTGAAAAGATATATCAACGATATACCCGGTTTAACCGCTGAAGCACGCCTCTGGTACACCGCCGAATACGCGCAAGCACTCTATCGTGCCCGGAAACGGACAGATGCCGCAAAACTCATCAGCGAAGTTGAAGATGCAAAAGTGACGCATCTCGACACGGGTGCCATACTCGCCCGAGCCTTCATACTCATGGATAAAACGGAGGCGGCGGAGAAAATAATTGGGCAACTTTCAAAGCCGACACCTAAACAACTTTCGCAATATATTGCACTCTACAAACGGCTCATTGGTGTTTACATCGGTAATGGGCAGGTTGACAAAGCCGTCACGTTACTCTGGGATTCCTGTGAGCGGACAAAACCTGATGCTACAACACACCGGCGCGTCGCAACACTGGCACAAGCGTCTCGGTCTTATAGGGGGCATGCACCCGTTCGATCAAGTTATCCATCGCCGACGGTGTATTACAATCAAGATCGCTTGGACCATCTCCAATGGTTCTTCCGAGAATTGTGGTTGCGGAACCAGCAAAAAGTTGTGTACACCAAACTGCGGGCTGAGTTGGATGCTGCAAAAGGTAGAGACCGCATCTATCCGGGTTTGGCGCTCAGTTATTGTTATTGGTGGGATGAAAAGCGGATTGAGGCACGTGAAGTTCTCTCTGAATTGCAAAAAGAATTTCCGAATGACGGGACCCTTAAACTAAACACCGTCTTTGTCTCTATTCAGACGGGTGAACAGCGGACAGCATTGGTGTTGCTTAAAGAATTGATCGAAACGGACCCGAGAAACCGCCGCCAATATTATGATCTTGCGCTGGAACTTGCGCTGCATGTAGGGGACACCGTCGTCGTCCGTGAACTGATCACGAAACTGCTGAATTCACCGACGACAGCCCAAGAGCTCTATCATTTCTCGCGAAACCTCCATGACGCGGGTCTCACACAATACGCCATTGCTGTTGCTAAAAGAGCGATGCCTTTGGCGATGGGACAACATTCACCGAATTTCCTCATGGAATTAAGCGGGCATTTAGAAAGACTCGGGCGTGGACAGGACGCAGCACTTCTCGCCGAACGCGCACTCCATTTTGCCAATCGTCCTGACCGGTACGGACGGACACTATATCATTGGAATCTCCAACGCGCAACACACTTGGTAAGCCACGCAAAAGGTCTACGCGCGCGCGAACCGCAGTTAATCGAGGCTGTGGAAAATAATCCTAACTCATTTCAAGCGCACGTCAAACTCGCGACCTTCTATGAAAGTACGAATCAGATTGAGAAGGCATCAGAGGCGTTCAAGGCAGCCCTGTCTCTGCGTCCCAAGGAGAGTATGATCCGACACCGATACGTCCAGATGCTGCAGCGAAACGGTAGATCCGCAGATGCCGTCCTACACTACACTATACTGCTTAAAGGGAACTCAAGCGCGCTCGGCTACAACTATCGCGAGGCAATAGATGCTTTCTTTCAAGCGGATAAAGTGGACGAACTCATCTCCCTCACGAAGGAACTGATTTTGCCCGTTGGACAATACGCCGGTAACGATTTCACACAGAAAGTTGCAAAACGGTGCTTGGAGAGTCATAGACCAGAAGCAGCAGTCGAGATATTTGAAAAGATTATCGAAGTCCATCCAAACTGGGACTATGTATACCGAGAATTAGCAGAGGCCTATGCTGCGACAGGCGAACATGAAAAGGCGATTCAGTTCTTACAAGAGAGTCAAGCGGCTGATAAGACAGGACTTTCTAAAACGGCGTTTGTCCTAAAACTCGCTGAACTTTATGAAGCATCTGGTGGACCTGAGAAAGCCATTCAGTTCCTGCGAGAAAAATTAGAGAGCGGTAATCCATCTAACTCTCAAGTGGACTCTGTCCTAAAACTCGCGGATCTCTATAAGGCATCTGGCGCGTTAGAGGACTTCATAAAAGAATATGAGATAAAAGTTACCGAGAAACCGGAAGATGCTGTCCTTCTCTACCTGATTGCTTCTATGAAGCTTAAAGCAGATGACATTGACGGGGCAAATACCTATGTGAATCAACTCCTTGATAATGCGATTATGTCAATACCACGTACCCAATGGCTATATAACCTCGCTGACAGTTACGAGAACATTGGTAACCACGATCTCCAAATCCGTCTGCTTGAATCCGCAGTTGAGAAGTTGACAAAGACAAGTTCATGGGATTTATCAGGGGGTTATGAGAAGCTTGGGACGGCATACGCTAAAATCGATGAAGATGAAAGGGCGCAAGACGCGTTTCGTAAAATGGGTGCGATCCAACTTATGAGGGGGCGCGTAGGAAGTCACTATGAAAAAAGTAACCTCGCTACGACGTACATGCAACACAAGATGTGGGACGATGCTGAAGCCGTTTTTACTGATATTATCAACGACCTCTCAACGAGATCCTATGATCGTGAACGTGCGCAAGAACGGTTAATGCAGATTGAAAAACAGCGCGGCAGTCTTAAAACAACAACCGAGTTAACCGAAAAAACACAAGAGATGGACATCGGTGTTCAACGGGCATTTGCAAAGGAGTATATGGATCGCGGTGAAGCCAAGCAGGCGATCGAAATTTACGAGCAGATTGTCAAAGCGATGCCTGAGGATCTTGAATCACGCGCACAACTCGCTACCCTTTATTCACGCCAGAATTTACACGATAAGGCAACTGATACATGGAAGGTTTTGCTCGAAACTAACCCTGAGAATACAAAGTATCAAGATGGGCTCGTCAATAGTTACCAAAAATCCGGTAAAATCGACGAAGCCTTCGCGCTCGCGCAGCAGTACATTGACGCGAATCCAGAGATCGGTGCCCACTATGCGCGCCTTGCAAAACTCCATAAAGATGAAAGTCAGGTTGATGAAGCAATTGCCGCTTATGAAAAAGCGAGTGAACTCGCACCTGGAAATGCGCAGACTTTTGAGGTACTCGCAGAACTCTATCTCCGCAAAAACGATCTAACATCCGCTGAAAAAGCATTCCAAGCGGCGATCCGATACACGGGACAAGAATGGGAACGACGGGACCTTGAGCAGAAACTCATCGGTCTCTACCATCAGCAGGGGAAATTAGAAGAGATGCTCCAGAAGGCTGAAGCTGAAGGCACACTCACGTTTGAGATGCAAAATGAGCGTGCCAGCCGCTATCAGGAGGATGGAAAATTGGAAAAAGCGGTCAGTGCTTACAAGAAAGCACTTGACATGACAACACAGAGATACGAACGTGAAGATATCACCGCTGAGTTGATGGAGATATACGTAGAACTTGACGAAACCGACTCAGCATTTGAACTCTACGAAGCCCAGTTACTTGCCAATCCTGGCGCATCAATTGTATCAACGTCTTTTGGGTCCGGCATAAGCGTCAACTTTGTCGGCGATAGGACACGGCGGGCTTTAATCAGGGCATATAAAAATCAAGGAAAGCTTGAGACGTTAAAAACTATCTTTGAAAGCAGACGTGAAAAAGATCCAGAGAATCCTATCGTCCTTGAAGTGGTTGCTGAAATTTATCGGAATGCAAACGATCATGAAAAGGCAGCTGAAGCGTATCAGGTACTCTCTAAAGTACAGTCGAGTCCTAAGAACATCCGCAGTGCTTATTACGCTGCTGTTGCCTTACATAAGAATAAGCATCCCGAATTGGCGAAAGAACAACTCAAACAAGCCGAAACATTACTCTCAGCGAGCAGCCGTAAAGCGGACGAGTCGTTTCTCGGTGCCCTTGCCACTATCTGTAAGGACAGTGAGATGTATGACTCCGCAATCACACTTAGTGATGCTGCAGTCACTGAAGCGCAGAGTTCCAATAACACGTGGGAACTGGAGTATTTATATGAGATTCTTGGCGCGAGCTGCCTGGAGGCGAAACGGTACGAAGAAGCCTACAATGCTTATGAACAGATCACAAATATCGCCAGATCTGACTACAGACGCGAAAGCGCGGAAACGAAGATGCATCAAGCTGCCAAACAGGGCAAACTCTATGAAAAATGGATCCCCCGACTGCTTAAACGGGTTCAAGAAAACCCAGAAGACCTCAATGCGAATTTTGACCTCGCTGAAGCCTACGAAGCCAGCAACAAAGTTGGCGCGGCGATTGCCCAATACCAGAAATTGAGCGAACTCCAACCCGATAACTCGGCGTGGTACAAAAAACTTGGTGATATCTATGAGAAACAATCACTCCAACAGCGTGAGACTGGAGAGGTGATTGAAGGGACTGCTCTGATACTTGATGGCGATTCAAGTTTCGTGGAAGTTGGTGGCGCCGATAGTTTGAACAATATTACGCAACAGGTGACAGTATCCCTTTGGATTAAACCGACCGATTTTCCGAACAGATATGCTCCGATTATTTTCAAAGGCGATGAACGGACATCAAACTTCAGCCATCGAAGTTATATTCTCTACCTTCGGGAGAATGGTAAGATTCAAATCGCTTCATCACCCGACGGTCAAGGGCAGCGATCATTCTATACGGCATCCGACACCATTCAGCTTGGCAAATGGTATCACATCGCTGGTGTCATTAATGCCGAAGCAGATACCATGCAGCTGTATATTAACGGCGTTGAAGTTGGAAGAACTCACTTCAGAGGAGAGGAAGGTTTTTATCAAAGCCGAAAACCGCTTCGGATTGGCTGGACATACGAAGAAGCACGACCGACGCAATCTCCCTTTGTTGGACTCATTGATGAGGTACGTATCTGGAACGTTGCTCGGACAGAAGCAAAGATCCGCTCGGATATGAATACGGAGTTGACAGGAGATGAACCTGGTTTAATCGCTTACTGGAAATTTAATGAAGCAACGGACGGCGTTGTCCGCGATGCGTCACCTCATAAGAACGATGGCAAATTGATGGGGAACGCTAAACTGGAAGCATATATCCGTCCTATTTTTGAAGACTCAAGACTGGAGCAGTTACAACAAACGGCAGCGGCGTACGAAAAAGCAGTTCAACTCGAACCGACCGCTTATGAATTGTATCGCTCGTTGGCGCGCATCTATACAAAAAGTGACCATTCATCAGATGCCGAAGCGGTGTACCGTCGTGCGTTAGATGCTCCACTTACGCAGCGTGAACACGATTCTGCAGTTACGGAGATATTAAAACTTTATACTGACAAGGGAAAAAACGACAAACGCATTGCGCTTCTTGAAGAGTTGAAACCGAAAATGCAAAACAGTGCCGTTCTACATGAACAATTAGGCGATGCGTATAAAAAGGCAGGCGATACCGAAAAAGCCGAAGCCGCCTACGATCAGTGGCTTAAGATCCGTCGGAAAGAGGTAAATAGCCGAAACAACTATTGGTACTATCGCGAGTTTGCTGAGGAGCTGCTCAACAAAGGACTTTATCCCGAAACAGCGTTGGAACTCGCCAAACGCGCGACACTCAGCAGTACAAGTTCAAGTTACATTATGACGCTCGGACAGGCATATCTCGCCAATGAACAGTATGAAGAAGCATTGAAATCACTAAAACGGAGTCTAAGCAGTTCGACAAACAGCGATCTTGAACGCCAACTTCTCTCGCAGCTCACGCAAGCTGGCAGAAAAGCGAAAGACAAAGCAGGTTTCGCTGAAATGTTAAATAAATTGGTAGACGCCACATCTAATAATTTGAACACCCAGTTAACCCTCAATCTTGCGCTGGCTGAATTCTGTCGCGAAAACGGCATGCCTGAAAAAGCAAAAGCGTACATTCAAAAAACTGGATTCGTTACTGAATACGCATGGTTAACGATCGGCCCTTTTGATAACACCAACGGCATCGGTTACGATACTGCCTATATCCCTGAAGACGCAACGGAGGTTGATACAACTGCAGAATACAACGGTAGAGACGGAAAAGTAAGATGGCAAAAGAGTAACGATAGCACACTCGACGGCTATATCGATCTCGGAAAAGACGTTGACTGGGGTGTTGCCTACGCTTTCGCCACTATCACCTCACCAGATGAACGGAAAGTCCAATTCCGATTCGATAGCGACGACCAAGGAAAAATCTGGCTGAATGGTGAAGCGGTGTTCGCACACACAGCAACGCATTGGGCAGAAATTGACCGAGACATTATTCCTGTGACCCTCAAGCCCGGTAAAAACAGTATCCTCGTCAAAGTCTGTGAGGAGGAAGTAACTTGGGGATTCTACTTGCGGATTACAGACACAACTGGAAAACCGTTTGACGATTTGATAATGAACGAACCAGAGAATAGTTATTAGTTATTAGTTGTTGGTTGTTGGAAAGAGACCTCTTACCATTAACCATTAACCAGTAACCAAGGAGATCCACACATGTTTGGAAGACTGAAACACACAATCGCTGTCCATGTGCTGTGCTTTATCGTTTGCGCTTTGTGTTTCACATCTATTACCTTTGCACAAGACGAAACAGACGACACAAAAATTATCGAACGCTATAAACTCATGCTGAGTCGCAAGCCGAAAGAGGGAAGCACTTTTGATCGACTCTATCAGTTTTACCTTGAAGGGCCTGGCTTAGATGCGATGGTTGCCGATTATCAGGCGGAAGCAGCGGCAGAACCTGATAATCCGAATATCCAACTCATCTTGGGACATATATACAAACGCTTCGGAAAAGAGACCGAGGCAATCAAAGCGTATCAACACGCAGTTACACGCTCTTCAAACGATTACTACCCACATCTCGCGCTCGGACAAATATATACAACGTTACGTCGGTATGAAGCGGCAATCAACACACTGGCGAAAGCGGCAGCGTTATCAGAGCAGACGGCATCTGGGACGCTTGATGATCGAATTACGATTTATAAAACACTCGGACGTGCCTATTTCCATCGGGATCGGGTGGATGACGCAATCATAACATGGACAAAAATCGCTGAATTGGACCCGCAGAACATCTTTGCCCGTATTGAACTCGCTGACCTCTTCCGTGAGCAGGAACTCTATCCACAAGCCATCGCACAGCATGAAGCAATTATTGAGATAAAAAAAGAGGATCCCTATCGCGTCTGTCTTAGCCTGCGCGAAATTGGCAAAATTCACGAAGACACGGGTGCTTATGATGCAGCGCAAGCGCGCTACGATGCGGCACTGGCGTTGACGGCTCCGGGCAATTGGCTCCGAAAAGACATACAACAACGCGTCATCGGAATTTATGCCGCTGATGCCAATTGGAAAGGTTTAATCACGTACTACCAAAGCAAACTTGAGGCAACCCCGAATGACCCCGAACTCATCGGCTTGCAGGCATCAGCATATATAAAGAATCAACAGCTTGACGAAGGGATTGCCGCGTATCGAAAAGGATTGGAACTCGCCCCCACGGATACTGAACTACGACTCAACTTGATTGCTGTACTCCGCAGTGCCGAGAAATTTGAAGAGGCTGCTGCAGAATATGAAATGCTCAGTGAACAACAACCTGACGATTTCGGCATCTACCGCGAACTCGGCAAATTATACTTGCAACGCAAGGATGAAGATAAGGTCAAAGCAACCTACCAACGGATGGTTGACCAAGATCCTGAAAACGCAAGCACATACCTTATTCTTGCCGAAATCTACACTGGACATGAATGGATGGACGCTGCCGTTGCATCTTATGAGAAGGCGATTTCACTGGCACCTGATAACCTGGATTATATTGAATATTTCGGTGAATTTTACTTCCGCCAAGGCAATCGTGAGAAGGCGATTGAGACTTGGCATCGGATGGTTGCTGGTGAAAAAGGGGTTGCCGAGAACTATGACCGCTTGGCACAGTTGCTTGACACGAAAGCCTTCGCTACTGAGGCACTCATTGCAAGTCGTAAGGCTGTAGCGTTGATGCCGGATGCGTATCGCTATCGCGAGGCATTGGGGAAGCGACTCATGAAAGACAAACAGTACGACGAGGCACTCACGGCGTACACAGAAGCAGTCAGACTCGCGCCAAACGAATTTTTCGCCGAACAGATGGACGACCAGCGCATTGAAATCTATCGACGACAAGGGACACTTGCAGATCAAATTGCGGCGGTCGAGATGGCACTTGAAAAACCGGGGATTTCTGATGATGACCTCTTCGTGAATCAGAAGAAACTCGCTAAGATGTATCTGAAGTTGAAGAACACGCCTTACGCGCTGGAAGTGCTTTTGAAAGCGAAAGCACTCCGACCTGATGATGTACCCGTTAACCGATGGCTCGCGGAGATCTACGTTAATCAAGGTAGGCGTGAGGCTGCGAATGCACGCTACGTTCATTTAGTAGACATAGACAGTGCGAATGCCCGGGAATACTACACGAACATCGCGCGCATCCATCTAAAGGCTGTGGATTTAGAAGCCGCTGAAACTGCAGCAAAGCAGGTCATCGCACATAACCCACGTAACCCAGAAGGCTATCAGCTGCTGGCAGAAATCGCAAAACAAGCCGGAAATTACGATAATGCTATCAACAATCTGAAGCATGCGATTCGCCTGCGTCCTGAGGCAACCGATATTCGCGTGGAACTCGCGGCTATTTACAAACTTTCAGATAAACCTCGACAAGCACTCACACAGTACTGGCGGTGTTGGGAATTGAGCAATAGTGTGAGTGATAAACTCGCTTTCGTCAAACTTCTTTCTGCGGTATATTATGACTTGGGACACCGTAATGAATTTGAGAAAAAATTGAAGCAGTTGTCGAAAGCGAATGCGTCCAGCATAGCACCCGTCTTGGCATTAGCAGAGCTCTATCGGATGGAGGGGGATTTACCTAATGCGCGTTTCCAATTGGCACAAGCGTTAGACCGGGAGCGCGAAAATCCTGACTTATTGGCACAACTGGTAACGATCAACCTTGACCTCGGTAATCACCAAGACGCGCTCACTTATCAACAGCGACTCGTCAAGGTACAGCCGGATCCCCGCCATCAGCAAAAACTTGGTGAGTTGTTATTCGATGCCGGACGCGAGCAGGAGGCGATTCAGGCGTGGACAAAACTGCTACACACAAAAAATCAGACGTTTGAAGCAGAACTCAAACTTTCAGCCTTGCTCATCCGCCACGGATTATTGGATGAAGCACTTTTTACGCTGGCACGCGCAGGCGAGAAGGCCCAAGATGCTAAAGCCATCTATCGACTCGGCGCAGCGTTGGTCGAAATGAATGAGTTAGAACGCGCCCAACCCTACTTCCAGCAAATTTTGGAAATGTCCGCTCCCGCCAGGAATGTAAAGCAGAACGTAACAATAAGTCCAAATTACGCAACATCACTTAATACGAACAAATTTGGTCTCGCGCGAAGTCTTGTCCGTCAGATTCTGAGATCACCATTTCGTATAGGAAATAGACCGCGGTGGATGCCCACAAGTTTTGAAGAGGCGCAAGCCGGGGCACTCGTCCAATTGACAGCAATCGCAGAAAAGAACGGAAAACCGGACAGACTGATTCGCCAATTTGAGGCGAAGGTTAACGCGAACCCAAAGGATCTTCAGATGCTTGAGTTGTTAGCACAACTCTATACACTGACCGATAACACTGACAAAACAAAGGAAATTATTGAGCAGCTGCTTACCGCTTCACCGAATGATCTGGTATATCAAGCCGTCCGGTTGCGCCAGACGATGCAGGATGCCCTTGATTATCAAACATTCAAAAAACATCTTGATGAACTGACTGGACTGACCCCCGAAGCACGGTATCAGTATATCGTCCAATACACGAAGAACCTTTATCGTCGTGGCAAAAAGGCAGATGCTGAGAAATTGTTGGACGAACTTAAAAGTGCCCAAGTACCTAATCTCAGCACCGGCGTTATGCTGGTCGATGTCCTTGTTTTGATGGACAAGATGGATGCAGCGGAGAAAGTCATCGCGCAATTTCCGATGCCGATCGCCTCAGCGACACCTTCCCAAGCTTCAACGATAGTAGCACCTTCGCTTGTACAGCAACAGCGACAGGTCGTTAAGGCATATCAAACCCTTGTGGACGCTTACCTGCGTCAGGGGAAAATTGAGAAAGCGACTGCGTTTTTCTGGACCTATTTGGAACACACGCAACCGAACACCGTAAATCCGCGACGCGTCGCAAAACTCGCCTACGCTCCGTCTACCTACACCGGTTATACCCCGATTCAACTAACCTATCCGTCACCGACGATATACTACGATCAAGATCGATTGCAGTATTTGCAGCAGATTTTTAATCAGTTGTTATTGGACAATCAGCAAGAAGTGCTGTACGCCAAATTGCAGGCTGAGTTCAATTCTACAGAAGGCAGAGGACGTATCTATCCGGGGTTAGCGTTGAGTTACTGTTATTGGTGGGATGGCAAACGTGACAAAGCACAAGAGATACTCTCCGCGTTGCAAAAGGAATTCTCGGATGACCTGACACTTAAGGTTAACACCTTCTTTACCGCTATCCAAACTGGACAACATGAAACAGCACTGGCGCTGCTTGAAGAGCTCGTTGAAGTCGAACCGAGGAACCGTCGTCAATATTATGATCTGATGCTACAAGTTGCTATGCGTAGCGGTAACAGTAACAGGGTCCGTGAATTGGTAACAAAACTTCTGAACTCGCCGAGCGGGGTCCGAGAACTTCACCAGTTTTCCGAAAAACTTCATGATGCGGGTTTTAAGCAGTCCGCTGTCGCTGTTGCTAAGAAGACGGTGGACCTGGCAGTGGGTGAACGCGACCCGAATTTTCTAACGGACTTGAGCCAACATTTAGATCTACTTGGACAAGAACAGGATGCCGAATACATCGCGGAACGCGCGTTACGTTTCGCTAACCAACGCGATCGTTACGGGCAGATGCTTTATTCTTTCAATTTTCGGAGCGCGACGCGATTGGCGAGTCGTGCCACAGATGCTCCCGACCGCGAACGTAAGTTGGTGGCAGCTGTGCAGAAAAAACCAGACTCACACCGAGCCCATCTCAGGTTGGCAATTTTCTATGAAAGCACCGACCAACCTCAAAAAGCCTCGGAAGCATTCAAGGCATTGCTTGCGCTGAGACCCAACGACAGCATGACCCGGTACCGCTACACCCAGCTGTTACAGAGAACTGGACAGGCAAAATCGGCTGCTGATCAGTATATGCTGCTTCTCAAGGACAACCCAAATGTCATTGGCTACAACTATCTCGAGGTAATAGGCACCTTCGTCCAAGCGGAAAAAATTGATGAACTCGTTTCACTCACGAAAGAGATGATGGTTCCATCAATCGGGCAAAATTTCGGTCAACAATTCGCACGTAGCGTAGCACGAGGGTGTGTCAGAAACAACAACCCGAAAGCGGCGATCGAAATCTACGAGAAGTTTATTGAAGTTTATCCAAACCAGATTGGCACGTATCGAGACCTCGCCGCCGCCTACGTCGCCGCTGGAGAACGTGAGAACGCAATCCAACTTTTGCGCGGTAGGTTAGGGACTGGCAGCACCGCGTCAGAAGTGGAGACCGTATTAGAACTCGTTGAAATCTATAGCGGTAGGTTAGAGACTGGCAGCACCGCGTCAGATGAATTAGAAAATTTGACAGCGGAATATGCAGCAATACTTGCTGAGAAGCCAGCAGATCCAGCACTGCTCTATCTCGTTGCTTCAATGAAAGTTATAGCAGATAACCTCGAAGAAGCGAAACCACTGGTTAATCGACTCCTTAAAGTCCCGCCTACTTCCCAAAAACTATCGTGGTTGAACAGACTCGCCTTAGAATACCGGATCGCAGGTGACCGAGACTCGGAACTCCGTCTACTTGAAGCCGCTGTTAAGGGTGTTACCCCGCGGAATTCCAGTAGACTTTCGGAGACTTATGAGAGACTTGCTATGGCATACGCCTACAAAGGCGAGAAAGAGAAAGCACAAAACACTTTTCGCAAAATGGGCACTCTCCGCCTTCTGCGAAGCAGCAGGTACGAGAAAGAGAAAGTTGCGAAGCTATATGTTCAATATGACATGTTAGAAGATGCTGAAGCCTTGTTGACTGACCTACTTAACGATTTTTCAGTACAATCGTGGACTCGGAGGGGAGTCGAGCAACAGTTAAAGAAGATTAAACGACGGCGCGCCTTTTTGGAGATGAAACACCGAATAACTTCAAAGATGAAAGCGACGCAACGCAAGCCAACTGCCGAGTAGCACGCCAATCGACAGTGGGGCAATTTTATGCACCGTTTTCACGCCTAAAACGCGTCACTATAAGTAAACCCATAAGCACTTAAATTCGTTATTGATGATTGTTAGTTGTTGGTTATTGGAAACTCTCACTGCGAGGCACTCTTAACCAATCACCATTAACTATTAACCATTAACCACTTAAAATCTAACCCCTTTTTTTTCACGCTGCCTATTGCCTTATGGAGGTCCTATTATGCCCAGACGAGAAAAATGCGTAATTACCGCGTGCATCGTGTCCCTTATAGCCTGCCTCTTGTGTCTCACATCCGTTACCCTTGCACAAGATGAGACAAGCGATGCCAAAATCATTGAACGCTACAAGTCAATGCTCAATCGCACCCCGAAAGAGGGAAGCACGTTTGACCGACTTTACCAGTTTTATCTTGAAGGCGCGGGTTTGGATGCGATGGTTGCTGATTACCAAGCAGCGGCGCAAGCTAAACCCGATGACGCAAACCTCCAACTCATCTTAGGACACATCCACAAACGCCTCGGAAAAGATACCGAAACCGTTGTAGCGTATCAACTCGCCGTTGAACTCGCGCCAGACGATTATTATCCGCACTTCACGCTCGGACAAATGTATGCAACGATGCGTCGGCATGAGGACGCGATCCGTGAGTTGACGAAAGCCGCGGAATTATCAGAAGCGACACGGGCTGCATCTCCAGAAGAATTAATGGAGATTTACAAGGCACTGGGACGCGCCTATTTCAGCCGAGATCAAATGGATGCAGCGATTTCGGCGTGGGCAGAGATCCCTGAACTCGATCCAGAAAACATCTTCGCACGTATTGAACTCTCAGACCTTTTCCGAGAACAGGAACTTTATGAACAGGCAATCGCGCAACATCAAGCAATTATTGAACTCAAAACGGACGATCCGTATCGGGTCTGCTTGAGTCATCGAGAGATTGGAAACATTCACGAAGAAAAAGGCGACTATGCAGCTGCGATTCAAAGTTACGATGCCGCACTTGCATTAACGGCTCCGGGCAACTGGCTACGTAAGGATCTTCAACACCGCATCATTGGCATTTACGCAGCGGATGGTAATTGGGAAGGCTTGATCACACACTATCAGGGCAAACTCGAAACGACACCGAATGACCCTGAACTCCTTGGACTGCTCGCCGCAGCTTATATTGAGAATCAGCAGCCCGACGAAGGAATTGCGACATATCAAAAAGCGTTGGAATTGGCACCAACGGATTCCGGATTGCGTCTGAACCTCATCGCGGCATTCCGAGATGCCGAGAAATTCGAGGAAGCGGCTGCAGCGTATGAATCCCTCAGCGAACAACAGCCCGACGATTTCGGCATCTACCGCGAACTCGGCGAGTTATACTTACAATTAGAAGCCGAAGACACAGCAAGAACCACTTATGCGCGGATGCGTGAACGCAACCCAGATGATGCGAGTACCTATCTCACACTCGCCGAAATCTACGCCGGAAACGAATGGATAGAAGATGCCGTCGCAGCGTACCAAAAGGCGATTTCGCTCGCGCCTGATAATCTCGATTACATCGAATATTTCGGTGAATTTTATTTCCGCCAAGGAAACCGTGAAAAGGTTGTTGAAACGTGGAACCAGATAGTTGATGCCGATAAAGCGATCGCTGAGAATTATGACCGGTTGGCGAAGTTGTTTGATGCAAAGGATTTCAGGACCGAAGCCATCGCTGCGAGTCGAAAAGCGGTTGCGTTGGTACCTGATGCGTACCGCTATCGTGAAGCGTTGGCGAAACGGCTTATGGAGAATGAAGACTATGCGGATGCGTTAGCGGAATACGCAGCAGCTGCGAAACTTGCACCCAACGCATTTTTCGTAGAACAGATGGGAGATCAACAACTCGAAATCTATCGACGACAAGGGACACTCGTGTCGCAAATTGAGGCGTTGGAAGCGGAGCTTGAAGCACCGAAGCGCGCGCCAGATGATGCCTTTGGTATGCACAAGCGACTCGCTAAGATGTACCTAAAACTTGGAAACATCACTTATGCCATTGAAATCCTTCTAAAGACGAAAGCACTGCGACCCGACGATGTAACGGTCAACCGTTGGCTCGCTGAGATTTACGCACGGCAAGGCTTACGCGATGATGCCAACACCATTTACACCCACCTCATTGAAGTCGATAACGCGAATGCACGTGAGTACTACGCGAACATTGCGCGTTCCCACTTAAAAGTAATGGATTTCAGTGCAGCGACGGATGCAGCGAAGCAAGCAATTGCCCATAGTCCGCGGAACCCTGAAGGCCACCAGATGCTGGCGCAAATCGCTAAACAGATGGGGAACTATGAGAACGCCATTGATAGTCTTAAACAGGCGATGCGTCTTCGTCCCGAAGCCACCGACATCCGCACCGAACTTGCTGAAATTTACAAACTCTCCGGTAACCCGCGACAGGCACTTGAGCAGTACTGGCGGTGCTGGGAATTGAGTGAAAGTGTCAACGCCAAGCTTGCTTTCGTCAAACCGCTTTCCGAAGTGTATTATGACTTGGGACGCCGCGGCGAGTTAGAAGAAAAGTTGAAACAGATGTCGAAAACAGACGCATCCAATATAGGTCCTGTTGTCGCATTGGCACAGATTTACCGAGACGAAGGTGATTTAACGGGTGCGCGTTTCCAACTGGCGCGCGCATTAGACCGGACACGTGAAAACCAGGATCTATTAGCGCAGCTTGTCAAAGTGAGTCTTGATCTCGGTGATACCCAAGACGCGCTCACGTATCAACAGCGGCTTGTCAAGGCGCACCCCGACCCCAATCATCAGCGACGATTGGGTGAGTTGTTGTTTGATGCCGGACGCGAACAGGAAGCGATCCAGGCGTGGACGAAGTTGCTGCACGCCAAAAATCAACCGCTTGCGGCGGAGATCAAACTTGCAGCACTCCTCATTCGGCACGGGCTGCTGGACGAAGCACTTTCCGTCCTTGACCGCGCAGCGGAAAAAGCGACGGGTCCAAATGCACATATTACCTTGTATCAACTCGGTGCAGCGTTGGTCAACATGAATGAATTCGACCGCGCGCAGCCACACTTCCAACGGATTCTTGATATGCCTGAGCCGCCTCAGAATGCCATGCAGAATGTCACAGCAGGCGCATATCGTCCAACATGGGGTCCCCCCGGAATCAACACACGCAAATTCGAGCTTCCCCAAAATCTCACTTGGGATATCCAGGGACGCTCCTATAGCAGCAGAGGTGGGCAACAGTGGGCCCCAAAAAACTTTGAAGAGGCGCAAGCCGGTGCACTTGTACAATTGACTACAATCGCACAGCAGCAGCGAAAACTCGATGCACTGATCAAACAATTTGAGGCGGATGCCGAAGCAAACCCGAAGAATATAAAGACCCTTGAAACGTTAGCACAAATCTATAAATTAACCGAAAACACTGACAAAGTATCGGAAATATTGGATCGACTGATCGCTGTGTCCCCGAACGATCCGGTTTATCAAAGTATCCGATTGAATGAGGCGATGCTCAAGGATCGCAGTTATGAAACCTTCAAAAAGGAGCTTGATGGAATCACAGGCTTAAACGCTGAGGCACGGCTCTGGTATATCGCACAATACGCCAGCAGTTTCTATCGTGCCGGACAGAAGGCAGATGCAGAAAAACTGGCAATGGAACTTGAAAATGCAAAAGTAACCGATCTCAGTACTGCTGCGAGAATCGTTAGTACCCTCGCGCAGATGGACAGAACGGATGCTGCGGAAAAAATCCTCGAACAACTTCCAGTCCCGGTCCTACCGAAAGGTCCCCGAACTTTAACAACGGGTCAGCCATCGCTTGTCCAGCAGCAGTGGAGCCAATACAGAGGCATCTATGAAAGCTTGGCGTCCGCTTATATGCGTGAAGGACAGACCGAAAAAGGGATTGATCTGCTCTGGACGTTCTTTGCGCGCAGCAAACCGAACGTAACAAACGCACGGCGTGTTGCAACGCTTGCCTCTTCGTCCCATTCCTACAGCGGATACACACCGCTTCAGACCAGTTACCCATCGCCGACGATTTACTACAATCAGAGCCGTTTGCAGTACCTTCAACAGGTTTTCAGCCAGTTGTTGACAAGAGATGAACAGGAGATGTTGTACGCCAAACTACAGACTGAATTGGATACTGCAAAAGGTAGAGACCGCATCTATCCGGGTTTGGCACTCAGTTATTGCTACTGGTGGGAAGGGCAGCGCGACACATCGCAGGAGATTCTCTCCGGACTGCAAAAGGAATTCCCTGAAGACCTTACGCTCAAACTCAACACTGTTTTTGCTGCGGTTCAGACTGGGCAGCACGCGATCGTGTTAGACTTACTTAAAGAGATCGCCGCGGTAGACGCAAGAAACCGTCGTCAGTATTATGATCTCACCCTTCAACTTGCCGCACACACGGGGAATACTGTTACTGTACGTGAATTGGTGACAAAGGTGCTCAATTCACCGAGTGGTGCCCGAGAACTCCATCAGTTCTCAGAAAAACTCCAACAGAGCGGACTCACACAATACGCGATTGCCATCGCTAAGAAAGCGATGACTTTGGCGATGGGGGAGCGCGATCCGAACTTCCTAATAAATATGAGTCAACATTTGGAAGAACTGGGTCGTGGGAAAGATGCGGCGCGCCTTGCCGAACGCGCCCTGCGGTTCGCCAACCAACGCGATCGATATGGTCGCACGTTATACTCGTGGCACTTCCAGCAGGCATCGCGTATGGCGGGACGTTCTAAAGCCGTCCGAGAACGTGAACCGCAGTTGGTTGAAGCGGCAGAAAAGAATCCGGATTCGTTTCAAGCACAAGCCAAGTTAGCAACGTTCTATGAATCAACGAATCAACTTAAAAAGGCGGCTGAAGCATTTGAAGCAGCAATTGCCTTGCGTCCCAAGGATAGCATGATCCGGCAACGATATGCACAGATGCTGCAGCGGAGTGGACAGGCAAAAGCGGCGGTTACCCAATACACGACACTGCTCAAAGACAACCCGAACGTGCTCGGTTACAACTACTGGGAGGTCATTGATACCTTCGTTCAAGCAGGTAAAATTGAGGAACTCGTCTCGCTTGCAAAGGAGATGATCGCACCCTCTATCGGTAGGAACTTCGGTAACGACTTCGCACAAACTGCGGCGAGTCGGTTTATGGACAGCAACCCTAAAGCAGCCGTAGAAATCTACGAACAGATTATCAAAGTTCAACCGAATCAACTCTACACATATCGCGACTTAGCAGCGGCTTATACTGCCGCCGGTGAACCTGAGAAGGCGATCCAACTCTTGCGCGAAATGTTGGAAACAGAGGCTACAAAATTATCACAAGATCCTTATACGCAAGTCGAAATCGTTTCAAAACTCATTGAACTCTACAAAGCATCCGGCGAAATAGAAGTGTTGGTAACGGAATATGAAGCGAAACTCGCTGAGAAGCCAGAGGATATGACGTTGCTTTACCTCATCGCCTCAATGAGAATCGCGGCGGATGATCTTGAAGGTTCAACGACACTTGTTAACCAACTACTTGATAAAGATACGGGTGCAGTGAACGCGCGGTGGCTAACCAACTTGGCGGATGCCTACCGCGGGGCGAATGATCGGGAACGTGAACGCCACTTGCTTGAGTCCGCAATTAAAAAAATGGAATCACGCAACACATGGGGACTGTCAGAAATCTATCAGAAACTTGGCGCGGTGTACGCCCAACAAGACGAAAAGGAGAAGGCACAGAAGGTATTTCGTAAAATGGGAACGCTGCTCCTTCTGCAACGTGGTGGTTCGTTCTATGAAAAAGAGCGGATTGCGGGTACTTACATACAACACGAGATGTGGGATGATGCTGAAGTCCTCCTTACTGATATTATCAATGATTTCTCAGTGCAAGGGTGGAGTCGTGACCAGGCACAACGCCAATTGATGGAGATTAAACGCCGACGCGATGGCATGGTATCAACGACCGCGCCGCCTGAAGCAACCGAGCAGTTCAATGTCGGGATGCAACGCACATTGGCACAACAGCACGCGCGGCGTGGCGAAGTCAAAAAAGCGGTTGACATCTACGAGCGAATCGCAAAAGTGATGCCTGAGGATTTCGAGTCGCGCGCACAACTCGCGACACTCTATTCACGCCGAAATCAGCACGATAAGGCGATTGATATCTGGGAAGTGTTGCTTGAAGCCGATCCCGAAAATACAAAGTATCAGGATGGACTCGTTGACACCTACCAGGACGCTGACAAAACGACTGAGGCGGTTGAACTTGCGCAGCAATATATTGAAACGGATCCAGAGAGTAGTGTGCACTACAGCCGTCTCGCGAAACTCTATGCTGCCAACGACCAGGTTGATGCAGCGATTGATACCTATAAAAAGGCAATTGAACTGGGGACCGGTGATGGACAGGCGTTTGTTCGATTGGCGCAGCTACATCTCCGCAAAGATGATTTGGATGCCGCTGAAAAAGCGTTTGAAGATGCCATTCAACACACCAGCCAGGACTGGGAACGGCAAAATATTGAGCGGCAGCTCATGGGGCTCCACCGCCGTCAAGGCAAGTTGGAGAATATGCTAAAGCAGGCGGAAGAAGCGGGAACATTGACCCTTGAAATGCAAAAAGAGCGCGCCAAAATCTACCGGAGTGCCGGCGAAGTCGATAAAGCGATAAATGCATACAAGAAAGCACTGGAGATGACCTCGCAAAGTTGGGATCGGAGTGAGATTTCCAATCAGCTCTTGAAGTTATATGCGCAAATCGGTAATAACGATTTAGCGATGGAACTCTATGAGACGCTATCTCAATCCGGATCAACCGGTATGTCGAGAATGCACGGTCCATCTGGTGTCAAGATTATGCTGAGTGGAGATGAGGAGCGCGAAGTCTTGATTAACGTCTATAAAAGCCAAGGGAAACTTGATCAACTACAAACCATTTTTGAAGGTAGACTCGAAGCGGATGCGGGTAATTCGGCTATCCTCGAAATGATGGCTGAGATCCATCGAAATGCAGGCAACCACGATAAGGCTGCAGAAGCCTATCAAGCACTCTGTGAGGCAAAACCGAGTAATGTCCGCGGTTTTTACTATGCTGCTACTGCGTTCCATAAAAGTAACCAACCTGATCTGGCAAAAGAGATGTTGGACAAGGGTGCCATCGCGCTTTCGACGAACAACCGTAAAGGGGATTCATGGTTCCTTACGGCACTTGCATCTATTTGTATAGACGGTGAATTCTATGATACTGCCATCAAATTAGGTGAAGATGCGATCGCTTCAA
>JAJEGI010000154.1 GCA_022819945.1 Candidatus Poribacteria bacterium | reverse complement strand
CCCGCGGATCTCGCTGGTAACGACGAATGCCCATGCGCTCTTATAGGTAGAAAGTGCGGGTGCGGCGGCAACTTCTTCTTCGGCTGCGGGTTCTTCAGCTGCGGGTTCCTCAGCAACTTCTTCTTCGGCTGCGGGTTCTTCCTCAGCTGCGGGTTCCTCAGCAACTTCTTCTTCGGCTGCGGGTTCTTCGGCTGCGGGTTCTTCAACAACCGGTTCCTCAACAGCGGGTTCCTCGACGACAGGTTGGTTATCCCACGCTTTACCGGTGAATTTCGCCATACCGCCAGCGGGCGTATTGACGATATACCCCATCCCGCCATCAATACCAAACCCATCACTTTCATCAACGACAGTGTAACCGACGAAACTCTGTGTTGCCGCATCCAGTTGGATGACAACCGTTGCGCCGAGCATTGCTGCCAATGATTTTGCGGTGTAGGGTTCTTCCGGCATTAACGGAATAGAGATCATGTTCAAGCCGGGGGCAAGCGTGACATCAAAACCAGGACCTTCGGTTACCGTCGGTTCTTCGACGACCGGCTCTTCAACAATAGGCTCTTCAACAACAGGTTCTGCGGGTGCATCAACCGGTGTGATCATGAGCGTTGCTGTCGGTTCTGTCCATGCAAACGCTTCAGTAACATCAGCACCACCTTGGATCCCTGGGTGCGCTGCAATCACGCCACCTTCGGTCGGAACGCGTGCGTTACTGCCTGGCGGATCAACCTCAGCATCTAAACCGAGCGGACCTGGAATATCGGAAGCCAATTCCGTGTTATCTTCACTACCTGCATCATAAGCCATTAAGTCAATAGTTGTAGATACAGGCATACCGTCTGCATCAAAGAGGGGTACATCAATCGCAGCGATGAACGCATCGTTCGTTGAGACCAACATAGAGCCGACAGAGAGCGAAGAATTCACCATATTAGCGGTTAGGGTGACCGTCGAAGATTGACCCGGCATCGTATATCGACGCGTCATATCCGCATTCATAGCGATCTGGACATCCGCGCCAGCAGCCGCTGCAAGTGCTTCAAGTAGTGAAGTATTTCCACCTTCAGCAAGCGCGACAATCGCTTCACTTGCGGGTTGACCAACTTCGGCGAGTTTAACGCCGGCAGGGTGTGCTGCGAAAATCGCGGGTGATAGCGTTTGTCCGCTTTCACCGTGTACACCCTCCGTCAGGTTCGTGAGTGTAATCTCGAACATCTGACTGACAGGTTCCTTAGCGGGTTCTTCTGCGGGTTCCTCGGCAGGCTCTTCAGCTGGCTCTTCTGCGGGTTCCTCGGCGGGTTCTTCTGCGGGTTCCTCAGCGGGTTCCTCGGCAGGCTCTTCAGCTGGCTCTTCTGCGGGTTCCTCAGCAGGTTCCTCGGCGGGTTCTTCTGCGGGTTCCTCAGCGGGTTCCTCGGCAGCAGGAGCAGTTACCATACCGTCAGCGGATGTAACTTCCAAGGATTGAGCAGCAGCGTCGGAAATCGTAACACTGGCTATGCCGATTGTGGATGCTTTTGCCTCAACGACTTTAAACGTTACCGTAGCGAGTGTGCCATCGGCATCCGGTGCAGCACCTCCGAGAGAAGCCGCCCCGATTTTAATGCTGTCGCCGGCATCGGATAATTTAGCGGGAACTCCAAACGCGCCTGCGGGTAGATAGTCAGCATTCGCAGCTGAGACGTACTCAAGCGCAGTTGGATCAAAAGATACATCAACTTCATATCCAGCGACACCTTCGCCCCCGGTTATATTGATGTTCACCATGAGTTGTTCCCCAGCTGCTGGGGATTCAATCTCAGCAGGATCCACAGAGACGACGGCTGCGCCGTAACTCATGGCTGTAAATCCTAAACACATTACAACAGCTAATAAGGAAAGAAAAACTTTCCGATTAAAAAGCTGGTCTTTCATAAGACACTCCTTATAATTCATTAATATTCTGACGTTTTCTTTACCTTTCGGTACAGAAATCAATTCCTCGTTTGTTAGCGGACGAGCCGCGAGTATGGAATTTCCTTCAGAGTGGTGTGCTTCTGTTAAAGGCGCGAGAGCGGTTCGCTTAAACGAGGTTCTTTTAAAAGATAAGTTTACCCTAATGTTATAACGTTGTCAAATCAAATTCGGTTTAAAGTTTAAATTAGACAATCTTTTGTAAATTAGGTGAACATACCTTCTTTTGAATTATTATATCACAAACCTGAATATAAAACAAATTAAAAACAAATTATGGACTGACACGGGGTGCAAGTGTATTCCAAACGTCCGCCAATTCAGCGGTAGCCTTGTAAACTGGATAGAGTGCTTCCCACATCGCCTTGCGTGCGGCGGCGGCAGCATCCGTATCGCCGTCGGTGAGAGCCGTCTTGAGTTGGTTACCCATCTCTTGTTGCACTGCTGCACACGTCTGTGCCAGTTCCGCAAGCAATTCTGCTGCATGGACCTGACGCGCAACGAGTTCGGATACGGTTACTTGCATATCCGGTTCAACATCGTAAGCACGGGCAGGCACGAAATTGTGTGGCAGCCGTTCGCCATCTTCTGTACGCGGTGTGTGCGTCGGGTGGATATGTGGCGTAACGGACAGATACATGGTCATCGGTTCATCGCCGAGGACACGTACTGTGTGCGGTTGATCTACTAAAGCCACACACATCTGACCCGGTCCTAACTCTTCGGTTTCACCATCAATCTCAAATTCGACGCGCCCTTCCAGAATTAGGAAGACCTCATGTCCTAAGTCATGACTATGGAGTTGGGCACTCTGTCCCGGCTCCATCTTTAAGAACCGCGAACGAATTTGCGGTGTCACCAACACATTCCGGACATCTGTCCGATAATCGTAAACAGGAAACCCCATTGTGTGCCTCCATGCACTTTTAAGGAGAATATAACATTTTCCATGAAAAATGTCAACAAGAATTTCAACAAATATCAGAGCCATTCAATCTTAAGAAGTTATTGAATTTCACGTCTTTTTTAAGGATCCGGTTCGGTTGGCGGGAAATCCGCAGAAATACGCAGAAATACCCAAGCAAAGACCCCTATCAATACGCAGAAATACGCAGAAACACCCTATCAATACGCAGAAATACCCAAGCAAAAACACCCCAAGCAAAAACACCGAACCTACCGGGTCTGGGGTGGAAATTCGATTGAAAAATGGACAATTGAATGGCTCTGCTGCTGAGTATCTTTTTTATTGACATTCCTTTTAAATCCGCATACAATAGCAGTATAAGATTTAATACTTTACGCTTGAATTGGAAGGACACATATTATGGATTTAACACACCAACCCCCGCGTCGCCCTTCAAACCTCGGAGTCGCCGGGATCGTGGGCGCGGCACGGATGACAGACAAAGCGCGCGCACATAACGCGGAGACCCTCGGTGAGTATATCTACGGCGAGAGCTCCGGTTTAGATCAACGTGTTTTAGTATTCTTAGGGATTTCAGCCGACGCTTTCGCAGAGGCATCTGGAGAACACGACGATACTGGACTCGGAAACTGGGTGCTTGAAACAAGCGGGAAAACAGCCGCTGAGATAGCCGAGTTTAACGATGCCGCACTTAGCCAACTGCCCGATACCGATGCCCATAAACAACGCTTGAAGGATCGGCTTGCTCGCTATGCCCCCGGTAGAACCGATATTACGACAGTACTCCAATCCATGGAACTCGACGATTGGGGCAGTTTCTGGCAGGTCGATCTCACTGCGCGCCCGCCACGCAGTGCACGCGCCAAAGACATCGCGGGTATCTGTGGCGTCGCACGGATGGCAGACAAAGCGCGCGCAGAACGCGCCGAGAAAATAGGCGAATATGTATACGGCGATGCCTCTGGACAAGATGTCCGTATCTTAACGTTCCTCGGTATTTCAGCCGCGGATTTTCAAGAGGCGGCAGTAAATAATCCGAATAACCTCGAAATCGGCGCATGGGTACTGGAGAACTGTGATAAATCACAAGACGAAATTGATACCTTTAACGAAACGTTGGTAAACTACGGACCCAATGAAGCGTCACAGGAACGGTTTAACGCGCGTCTCCAAGAGATAGATCCGAGTCGCACGGACATCGCGACGTGGGTCGCACTACAGGACCTCGACGATCAACTCAGTTTCGGTATCATAGACCTTAACCGCCGCGCGCCACGCAGCCCTTATAATACCGATGTCTACGGGATGGTTCAACTCGCGCGGTTGATTGACAAAGGCAGAGCATTCAATTCTGATACACTCGGCGCCTACTTTTATGGTGAGGATTCAGGGATTGACCGGGCAACGCTTTCTTTTCTCGGCGTTTCCGCTGCGGAATTCGCTGAAAAACTAAAGACGTTGTTAACTGATGCAGAGGTCGAGGCGTGGCTGCAGGCGGATCATCCAAAAAGCGATGCCGATATTGTCGCATATAACGAGCAAATGACGCAGATGGGTCCCACGGATGAACGCTACAAAGCGTTAATGGCGAAGATGATTCAGCGGATAGCCCCAGAGCGCACTGACATTAATACGTGGTTCGCACTGATGCTTCTTGACGATGAAAAGACTTTTGCGTCGTAAATTGGTTGGGTGAAACACAGGTTGGGTGGAGGATCGGACGAAACCCAACCTCTTCACATTCATGGATGAGATGAGGTAGCGTTAATAATGAAAAATCTTGAAGCGATCGCGGATGTGCAGTCTGGGAAAAGTCGAGTTGCCAACGCCGCATGGTGGGGATTCGATCCAGAGGATGCGACAGAAATCCTACAAGCCGCTATTGACTCCGGTGCGAAGCGCGTCGTTATTCCGAATATGCGCGCTGATTGGATCGTCCGCCCCATTAAACTTACCGGAAATCAAGAACTAATTTTTGAACCCGGAACAGTCGTTTCTGCAAAACGAGGTGAGTACCGCGGCAGGGGTGACTCGATGTTCATCGCACAAGATGTCGAGAACCTCTCTATCCGCGGATATGGCGCAACTTTCAGGATGTGGAAACAGGACTATATCACTGGGCTTGTGCTTGAACAGATGGGTTGGCACCGATGGTACGGGCAGTACGAGAAGGCAGAGTGGCGCATGGTGCTCGCGATTCGAGGCTCTAAAAATGTCACTGTTGCAGGCTTAACGCTTGAAGATAGCGGTGGAGACGGCATTTACGTCAATGGCAGCAAAGAACGCTCCTACTCTGAAGATGTGCATCTACGTGACATCGTCTGCAACAACCACTACCGACAAGGGATCAGCATCATCAGCACCGAAAACCTCAAAGTCGAAAATTGCTTGTTTTCGAACACGTGGGGAACGCCACCCTGTTCCGGCGTAGATATTGAACCCGACAAAAGCGAACAGCGAATAAAGAACGTCCTATTCTCCGGCTGTCAGTTTATGGATAACGCTGGGGACGGTATCGAAATCTTCTTGGCGCATACCACCAGTGAAACTGACGACGTGACAATGCGTTTTGAAAATTGCTACATCAGTAGCAGACACGGGACAGGTATCCGTGTATCAAAGGTTAGAGACGATGGCCCCGGTGGTAGTATTGAATTTGATAACTGTACAGTGGAGAGCACTGTCGGTTTCGGTATCAAAGTTCAAGAAAAATCGGTGAAAGGTGCGCGGGTAACTTTCACTAATTGCAGCGTCATCAACGCTGCTAATGATCGACAGTTCGGTGGTGAGTGGTCTCCGATCTCTTTGTCCTTGCCGCAAACGAACATCGTTCAAAGCATGGGCGGTATTGACTTTATCGACTGTTTTGTTGAGGACAAGCACGACCGTCCGGCTGTTGAGTTCACCCAACCACAGAGTGATTTTCCACTTCACGACATCACCGGAACGGTTACAGTCTTGAACCCAAACGGTGTTCGTGCTGAACTCGGTAAAGCGGGTGAAACGCTTCCACTGGCTGTCAAACCCTATGAATAGGAGCCAGAAATATGGCAAAAGAGCAGACACTTCCTGCCGAACCCCTACCACCGGATACGCTGAATGCTGTTTTGGAAGATTTCTACCAAAACGGTGTGACGATTGTCCGAAATGTACTCTCACGCGAAGAATGTGAACGCATCGTCGAGCGCGCTGACGAAATTTTCACTGAGCCTTACTTCATGCGGATGCGGAATGTCAAAGGCTCTCGACAAGATGGCAAAGATCCGATCGTAGTCCATCGCCTTTTTGAATGCGACCTGATGTTTCGGGATCTGCTCGTGCGCGAACCGATTATCAGCATTGCTGAAACTGTGTTGGGCGAGCACTGCCATTGCATTGCCCAAGGGTGTATCCTCAACCGAAAAGATTTGGGCATCAACCGATTTCACATTGATGATGGTGTAGAGTTCCCTATTACACCTGAAATGGATCGACACGACCCAAGGCTCCGGATGCCCGTGCTGCGTATGTCTGTCCAAATCGCGTTGAGCGACCAAGATGAAGTCAAATACGGTCCCTCTCAATTCGTTCCCGGCAGCCACTATTCTGGACGGCAACCCGATGATCCAGAACATCCGACGTTTGAAGGCAAGGGTCCGGTCTCGCTCCTCATGAAAGCTGGAGATCTCTATCTGCTCAACGGACAGACGTGGCATCGCGGCGCACCGAACCAGACCGATCGGGTGCGCTATCTGTTCCACCAAGTCTACGGACAACGCTTCGTCGCCCAACGGTTCTGGCCCTATCTAAACTACCGTATGCCGGATTACGTCTTGGAAGGTGCCGATGAACGTCTCTTGCGCGTTCTTGGGAAACACCCTGAAATGGCGTATGGATAAGGTATCAATCCTCCACTGCAAATGACTTTTTGTGGCACACAAACTGCGTTTGAGGATATACTACACGGAGACGTTAATTTATGGCTCATATTGATAAGGTGAAGGAAGAAATTGGCTGGTTGAAGGTGGTTTTCGCCATTTTGCTTGCCACTGATATTTCCCTCGTTGCATGGCTAGTTCAGAATCACGGAAGCGTCAGGTTATTTTTTCTTATAATCGGTCTAGTCGGGGTATTTCTGGTTACATTCGTAATTGTTTGGGTTAATCGCGTTGCACGTCGAAAGATTAATAAATTGGGGGAATTATAATGGAATGGATTCCAATTTCCGCGTTTGTGGTGTTTCTTATAGGACTCGGTATAGTCGTGCGCGATGCCACAAAAGAGTAAATTTGATTGTCAAATTGCGTTAGAGGATAGAGACAATTATGGATACCGAGGTAAAGTCGATTACAGGATGCAGTTTGCCTCATATCGCAAACGCATCCATTACTATGATGTGTGTGCTTATGTGTTTAACAGGGTGTGGAAAGGTAGCGGATGTCCCATCTGACACCAAGAAAGTAGAATGGGGTTACGAAGCGAAAAATGGACCGCAGGTTTGGGCGCAGCTCAGTCCGGAATACTTTTTGTGTGCTGAGGGGAGGCACCAATCGCCAATTGATCTTGTGAACCCTACGCCAGCAAAACTGCCGCCTATTCCGTACAACTACCATCCAACAAATATGAATATCCGCAGCACTGGCCATACAATTGAAGTCGCATGCCCGGAAGGGAGCTGGATTGAGGTTGATGGCACGCGGTACCAGCTGCTCCAATTCCATTTCCATGCACCGAGCGAACATACGGTGGCAGGTAAACCTTTTGAAATGGAGGCTCACTTCGTTCATAAAAGTGAGGATGGCACGTTGGCAGTCGTTGGGTTGCTAATTGGGAGCGGTCGTCACAAGGTCGCATTTGACCCTATCTGGTCCCATCTACCCGCAGTTCCAGGTGAAACGCAACGTATTGAGAATGTCACTGAGGACGGCAGCTTGATCGTCGATCCTCGTTTTATGTTCTCACTAAATGATCAGGTAGAGGATGTGGCTCCGTCGCGTTTCGGTCACTACTATCGTTACGAGGGTTCACTGACGACTCCGCCCTGTTCAGAAGGTGTCCAATGGATCGTGCTCACAACGCCGGTTGAGATGTCTGAAGCACAAATCGCGGCATTCAAAGCGATTATTCATGATAACACCCGGCCGGTACAACCCTTAAATGGACGAAAACTGCTCGTGAATTCCACCGGGGACGAGTAACTGACCCCCAAACGCCTCACTGAAATACTCCGAGAAAACGGAGCACTTGAACGCAGCGATGTTACACGGATAGAACGTGAACTGCATCCATGCATAGGGGTGACCTTCCTGAACATAACACCCCCAAAATAGTGAAAAACAATAAATGATCGCTACGATATTTGATATTGATGGCACACTGGTCGACAGTTTCGGTTTTGATGATGCTTGTTACATTTCCGCGATAAGAGAAGTCCTGGGTGAAGTTTATATCCATAATGACTGGAGCAAATACAAAAACGTCACCGACACAGGTACTTTGCGACAAATCATGGAAGAGAATAAGATTCAGGAAGTGGGACAAGTTGAGGAAGTTCGCACAAAATTCGGTGAATTGATTCGGCAGTATCTTCAAAACGGTGGCAAATGCCTCCCAAAAGGAGGTGCTATTCATTTGATTAATAAACTTCTCGCTGCAGAGGACTACGCAGTTGGATTCGCGACAGGCGGTTGGAGACATACCGCGAAAATGAAACTTCGGCACGCAGGATTTAACTTGAAGAATGTGATTTTAACTTCCAGTGATGATGGTGATGAACGCGTGGTGATTATGAAGAAATGCCTATGGCAGTTAAGGCACTGCTTCCAGCGTGTCGTATACATAGGCGATGCTGAATGGGATATGCAGGCGACCAAAACACTTGGATGGCACTTTATAGGAGTCGGCGCGCGATTAAAGGGAAAATGCGAATATTGGGTCGAAGACTTTTCGAGTCAGAGGACGTTCATGAAGATGTTACATGTTTAGAAAGGGCATCTTGTTGTTTGTTAGAGTGTTTCTGATAATAAACAACACAAGTTACTAACTTTTATACACATAGCACTCCGCTGGAGTGCGGGAGGTTGGGTATACTGTTTCTATTCTCACTGCGAAGCAATGCCACTCCGCTGGAGTGGGGAAAATACCCGAAAACCTCATTGAAATACGCAGAAATACGCAGAAGGAGAAAACACAATGTTTATTGCCACTCACAACGCTATCTATGCCGTTGAAAATGATGGAAACGGTGAACCCACCCAAATCTATAAAGGCACAGACTCTCAAAATCTGAGCGCAATGGTTTCACTATCAAACGGTCAAGCCGTTGTATCTGCCTTGTCCGATGGAACACTACTGGTTTTATCGGAAGGTGACGAGAAGCGAATTCCAACAGGTATAGAGAACCCAATCGCTTCGTTGCTCGTTGTTCGTGAGGATCCATTGACACTGCTCATCGGAACGGATGAAGGTGCGCATGTCTATCGCCTCATTGGAGAAGAGGGACCCGCAGAACGCGTCGTCGCGTTTGACGCATTAGAATGTCGGAAAGACTGGTATACGCCGTGGGGTGGTCCCCCAGCCGTCCGGACGCTTGCCAAAACCCAAGACGGTTTTTGTTACGCAGACATCCATGTCGGAAGCATCATGCGTTCCAACGATGAAGGAATTTCTTGGGAACCCGTCACGCCGGAACTTCATAAAGATGTCCATCAGGTTGCTACGTGTCCTGCAGACGATAATCGCGTTTATGCAAACACGCAAAACGGTGTTTATGTCAGTGCAGACCGTGGGCACTCCTGGGAGAATCGGATCGAAGGCTTACCGCGTCGCTACGGCACCGCTATTGCAGTACATCCAACAGACCCAAACTTAATGATCGCTACGGTCCAAAACGGGCCGAGAGGCGGTGGTGCTTGGCTCTGTCGCTCAGAGAACAGCGGCGCGACGTGGACGCAACTCAACGATCAGCTCACGGAATCTACCGATCGGATTAGCACGGGTTATATCACGTTCACAACTGACGGAACTGCGTGGGCAGTTATCGGAAATACACTTTATATCGGAAAGGATCGAGCCACAAATTGGCGTCCGTTTTGGACAGCATCCGAATACGATGGTGAATATCCCATCCAAGCTCTCGCTGCTTAGTACATCAGAGGAGTGTCGTTGTGAATGTATTAGGCATTGACTTTACTTTCTTTGCGGTGAGCGATATGCAGAAATCGCTCACCTTTTATCGTGACGTGCTTGGGATTCCACTGGCGTGTTTGGTACATGAGGGCACATGGGCAGAATTTGAGATAAACCCCGGTACATTGGTATTAGGGCAGGGGTATGATTTCACACATCCCGGCGGGGGAACGGTCGCACTTGCTGTCGAGGACGCGAAGGCTGCCTTAGAAGAATTAGAACAAGCAGGAATTCACGCCCGGTCGCCTTTAGGTGAATCCGCTGTATGTTTTTGGGCGATTATTGAAGACCCTGATGGCAATCGTGTGATCCTCCATCAGCGAAAGGATGGAACAGTCGGTTGAGATGTCGGTCAGGAACAATATATGTCTACCCGTGGCGCGGCACGAAAAAACTTCGACTTCACTTTGAAAATCGTGAGACCTCTGACCACGGGACATTGAGTAAGGAGAGAATGACACTCCGAAAATCGGAGTTGTCGGCGATGTTCGCTATATCCAAGCAAATCATCCGGATGTAGAAACGGTGCGCGGTGGTTCGTGGCTCTATAATATCCACGCCTACCTGAGACTCTTCCCGCCGGACTATGTCACAACAGCGAAACCGGTCGGTTATGAAACCACATTCTGGGCGTTGTGGGGACAATTTGTTGCCCGCCACGGATCCGTTCGACAACCGGCTGCTGCACAATTCTTGGCGTGTCTCAAAACGCAGAAAACGGTTGAGGGTTGTCTTCGATGTTTTCCCTACCAAGTGCTACGGCCCGAATGTTCTATTGAGATTTTCTACGATTTTTATAACTTGTAAGTCTTAAACAGCGATTTTTTCCGCGGTCTATACAAGCGTTTGATTTCCTAATCTAATCTTTTATTTTCTAACGGAATCCATCATGAACATCAAAAGGAAAGACATCACAAAATTCACATTTATAGTGACAATTACGGCACTTGTTATTGGACTTTCCTCTTGCGAGCGTGTTCACCAAATAATAGAACCGGGGATCTCTGAAGCAGATGTTTCCGCGCCGATGGAAGAACGCGACCATGTTTGGGTCGTCGATCAGAATGGCGTTCAGGTGCCTGTCCCCGGAACTTGGGTGCTTGTATCGCACACACACTTAAACTCGACTTCCACAATTGGAGAAAGTTTTACCTTACCACCCGATGATCCGCATAGCGTTCAAATATCGGATGGCACATACACAGACGGCGAAAGTATCCTCTGGACAAAGGTAAAAGTAACAACCGCTGATGGCGACCAGTGGCAGTTCCTTGAGCGTGTAGACACAAGCGTTTCTCCGCAGCGTCTCTATGTTGTTGTCACCGTTGATGAAAACGGACTCCCTACACTTGCGTACGGAGAATATCCTTTCGATTTACCCGGACATAACGTCCAAATCTGGGAAAAACAGGAACTCTGATAAGGAAAAAATGATCCAAAGAATTGAAGAGCAAGACGGACACATGTTCCTCCATTTTGGAGAACCCCCCGCAGACGTAGGGAAAATTGAGTTTGTCAATTGCATTGCGTATCAACAAAACAGGATACTCTTCTGCAAATGGCGCGATAATAACTTCTGGGTGATACCCGGTGGACGTGTTGACCCCGGAGAAACGGCAAAAGAAACCGCACACCGTGAACTCTTGGAAGAGACAGGGGCGACGTTTCAAAACATTGAAGTGCTGTGCTACATACACTGCTTCATGTATAACCTCGAATATTGGGGGATTGCCTACTTAGGCGAGATTAAAGAATTAGGGAATCCATTGGACCTTAACGAAGTCAGTGAAGCAAAGTTATTCTCGGAATTCCCAGAAAACCTATCCAATCCAGGACCCTTCGGAAACCAAGGAAAAGCACTATATCAAGCAGCAATGCGTAAACTGTCTGAGGCATAAGATTAAATTACCATACTTGTTGGAGGGGCAGCTTGCAGACTGAAACATCAAGCCTTAAATGGAGGGAAATTATGAAAATTCGCTGGATTTTAGGTCTATCGGTTCTATGTACATTGTCAGTTATCAGTGTGTCTAACCTCTTTGCTGAAAAAACTTGGACACCGCGAGCGGACATGCCGACAGCTCGATATAACTTTGGGACTTGTCTCGTGAACGGCAAAGTATTCGCAATCGGCGGAGAAATTGATGTATTTGGTGACAGAGCCATCGCAACAGTAGAAGTGTACGATCCTAAAACCGATACATGGGAACGCAAGGCGGATATGCCGACAGCGCGTACTGGCGTGGCTACTTTAGTTGTAGATGGAAAAATCTACGCCATTGGCGGGGCAGAAGTAAAGAAATTTGCGGTTGGTCCAGGGTGGGGGTATAGTTTTAAATACCTCGTGGCTGTAGAAATGTATGATCCAACTACCGACACATGGATCCAGAAAGCGGACATGCCTGTGACAAGGGGTGGTAGTACCTGCGTCGTGGATGGTAAGATCTATATCATTGGTGGCGTGGCCGGCAACAGAGAAGAGTGGCGATTGGATATCGTGGATGTATATGATCCAGCCACGGATACATGGGCAAAAGCCAAAAGTATGAACCATGCGCGTTCTGGTGCATCAGTTAGTGTTGTAGATGGAAAGATTTATGCCATGGGTGGAACCGGATGGCCCCAGATCCGAAATCATCCGGGTCCCTTCCTTTCCAGTGTTGAAGTGTACGATCCAAAAACCAATCGATGGACAGAAATAACTGAGATGCCTACACCGAAATCGGGACACACAGCAAGTGTGATCAACGGAAAAATCTATGTGATAGGTGGTGGCTTTCGGGGCAACGGCCCGTATATGTATCTCTCAACAGTTGAAGTTTACGACCCTGAAACTGACCGTTGGACACAGGAACCCGACATGCCAATCGGTAAATCGGGACATGAGGCTGAGGTCATAAATGGAGAAATATACATCTTTGGCGGCAGCAGTGCAGGGGTTCGCGCACCACTTACAACCGTTGAGGTATATGGCACAGGCGAAGTCCCGCAAAGTGTTGATCCGGTCCAAAAACTTCTAAAAACTTGGGGCGCAATCAAAACAAGGCGATAGTAGTCCCGTAGGTTGGGTAGTGCGAGGCATGAAACAGTAACCGACAAACCAACAATTTACCATCTCAGTTAAACGTGGAAGGACATCAGAATATGCACGGAATAAGGAGACCTACTGCTTCTCAAGCACCATTTCTTCACCCGTAGCGGTTACCAGAACAAGTGTATCGCCCTGTTTCGTACAAGCGGATTGTGCAAAGGGTTTGATGAAATCGGACCTGAATTTCTCGTCATAATCTTGCGCTGCTTCTGCAAGTGCCCGCTCAAATGCCATCTGAAAAAAATCTTTGGGTTCAGGGACGATGTGCACCTCTGATTCTTTAGTAAATATGGAGAGTGTCAGCCCATCAAAAGCGTAAGTCCCGGACCATATTCCAGTCGCTTCAAGCGTGGCAGGCGGTATATCTGGGAACTCAATTACAGTTTTTTCCGCAAGATCACAAGTCCACGAATCATCAGCCGCAAAAACGTAGTTAAGTTGTTTTATTTGGATTTCTGCTTCGCCGCCAACTGTGAAGGATTCGAGGTATTCTTGGGGTGTCACGCCGAAGATTGAAACAACCTCCCAAGAACCGTGCAATTCTTGATTTGCCAACGCCGACACAGACGATTCACCTGCTAATTCTTCAGCCCTTTCTTTTTTTAGTTCTTCAGGTGTTTTCAAACCCTCACCACAGCCTGCCACACCTAAAAGCATTATACTCACAAATAGGACTGGGATAACAAAACCTTTCGGGATCATTGTTTCTCCTCACAGTAGTAGGCACACGCCGTATGCTGTCACACCCTACAGAATCTTTCCTTAGGTAAGTTATTTGCGTCGCGATAAACCACCGGATTTCACTGACTATCATTTTGCGCGTTTTGCTGTCGTGACATTTTTCACCAGCAAGTATTGTTTACCTACTCCGTCCGCAACCTTGGATCCAACGCATCGCGGACAGCGTCGCCGAATAGATTCGCAGGCAGCACCAACCCGAACATAAAAGCGAACGCCGCCGCGAGATTCCACCACACAATCGGATCGCGCGCAAGTTCCAACCGTGCTGTGTTAATCATATTCCCCCAACTCCCCGTTGTCGGATCAACACCGATCTGGAGGTAGCTCAGCAACGCTTCTGTCAATACCAATCCGCTAAATCGCAAAATGGCGGTGATTAGGACGATATGCATAAGATTCGGAATCAGGTGCTTGAGAATAATGAGTCCACGTCGCACGCCGAAGGCTTCAGCCGCTTGGATATACTCTAATTCTCGGAGTTTCAGAGTTTCGCCACGTAGGATACGGCACAACCCGGTCCAGCTGCTGATCCCCATAATCAGGCAGAGATTAAATAAACCTTGCCCGAAAAGGAGCATGAAAGCGACAATCAGTAGGATACCGGGAATCGAATCAAGTGTTGCGTAGATGTATTGAATGGCATCGTCTACCCAACCGCCGAAGTATCCCGCAATGACACCGAAAAGTATCGCAAACGGCACAGCAATCAAGGTCGTAAATCCACCGATAATGAGCCCCGTACGGATCCCTTTCAGTGCCTGATAGAAGACATCGCTACCAACCTTGTCAGTGCCTAAGAGGTGTGTGCGTGGATGTTCAAGTGGCGGGTATTCCCGAACGGTTCGACCGTCAGGCGTTTCGATAGTGCTTTTGGCGTAGAGGTGGGTTGCTAAGGGCGCCGAATAGGTTTTCTCGGTACGTTCACGCAGCGGCGTGCAGAGTCTATCAAGGAGGCTCAGACTTCTCGGTTTATAGACAACTGCACCCTCCTCGTTTCGCGTGAGTATCTGGTCGGTTTGACGTATCAACGGATCGCGCCAGCGGACGCTATCCAATATACCGATGAGAAGATACGCTAAAAGGATAATCAGACAGACCATAGCGAGACGGTTCCGGCGGATTTGTCTCGCAGCGTTGCGCCAATGTTCTTGCCGTGCAGCGTATCGGAGAAGCCACACGACAGCAACAAGACATGCGATGACGATAATGTTCTGATACGCATCGGAACGCCAGACCCAGCTGAGTCGATCCGCTATCCCGATGCCTTCAGTATCCACTCCCAATAGAAAAATAGGCATTTTAATGGTTACCAGTTTTCAGTTATCAGTGAAGAAGTTACCAGTAGCCAGTTGCCAGTAACCAGTGAAGAAGTCTCTTTTACTGGAAACAGTTAACTGTTAACTGTTAACTGAAAGATTTTTCGCAGAAAAATCGTACTGAAAACTATTCCTGATACACGGCTTCACGCGTGTGAAATCCGTCTTTAATCACAGCCGCGTCCAGATTGTCCTTGTCAACCTGAATAGGTGTGAGCAAGATGGATGGGACATCAATTTTGCCGTTGTTCACGGTCTGTGTAGCCTCGGCAATCGGCTCGCCCTTCGCGAGTGCGACAGCCGCCTGTGCCGCTTTTGTCGCAATGAGATGGATCGGTTTGTAAACTGTCATGGTTTGCGTTCCCTTGACAATCCGTTGACACGCCGCCAGTTCAGCATCCTGTCCCGAAACGAGGACACTCCCTGCCAAATTCTGACCCTCAAGTGCCTGAATAACGCCGCCAGCCGTGCCATCGTTCGAGGCGACAACAGCATCTACTTTGTTGTCGGTCTGTGTCAGAACCTGCTCTGCCTTTTTGAGCGCGTCCCGCGGGTCCCAATTGACTGCCCAATGTTTTCCTTCCGCTACCAACCGGATGTCCCCGCTATCAATAGCAGCCTGCAAAGCACGCATCTGTCCTTGTCGAAGGAGTTGTGCGTTATTGTCGGTCGGCGCGCCACCGAGCAAGAAATAGTCGCCCTTCGGTTTTTGACGAAGTAGGTACTCGGCTTGTAGGTACCCGACCTGCTCGTTGTCAAAGGAGATATAGAGATCGGGTGAACTCTCACGAATCAACCGGTCATAAGCGATGACTTTGATCCCTTCCGCATGTGCAGCTTGGACAATCTGTGAAGCGGCGACACTATCCTTTGGGATCACAACGAGGACATCTACGCCTTGTGTAATCATATTCTCCGCCTGTTCATTCTGTTTCCGTTCATCGCCATCAGCAGATTGAACAATAACTTCGGCACCCAGTTTTTCCGCCTCAGCCGTGAAAATGTCCCGATCCTTCTGCCACCGTTCTACCCGCAATGAATCCATGGACAGACCGATTTTAATCTTCTTAGCACCCTGATCAGCACATCCGGATAGTATCACAAGACAGGCTGTCAAAACGCAGAGAAGTAAAGTCGCTTTCATCCCGATTTTCCATCCGGTGGGATTTGGAAGCCAAAACGAGTTGGTAAACGTACAGCGGTACTTCATATAGCACTCCTTTCAAGAGTTACTCTTGTTTTTCTGGCGTATCTGTTTCAGATGCCGGTGCTTCAGATGTAACCTCACTAACAATATCGCCCCTTTTGAGGGGTTCCGTTATTTCAATGATGCGGAAGATAGAAATCTGCTTCGTCTGGATCTCCGAAACCGCCAAGGTCCCGATCTTCTTTGGCACGTAAGTTAGAATTTCACCTGTATCTATATCTCGCACCGGCTTGCCCTTGGTAAAGACCGAAAATTCCTGATTAATAGCTATCCCCGTACTGGAATCAATTTTGACGTAGATTATATTTGGGTCAACATACAGGATCTGCCCTTTGATAGGTCCAGCTGCTGCCGTTGAAGGGGTTTGCTCCCCTTTTTCGGCGGTTGCAGGTCTCGGTTCCCATGGTGTAATGAATTTGGGGCCGACGCTATCTCGAAGTGCCAAAACTACCTTGATTAACACTTCATTTGTTACCATACCGAATAGCGTTTCGTTGTAGTGGTGGGGATATCTCTGCTTATCCTCATCTGACTGACTATCCCAGTCTGCCTGAGTGGTAGCAAACTTAACTTTGTTGAGTTTGGTCGGTGTGATGATGGGGCGTGGATTTTTGCGCTGCTTGTCCGATGTCTGACCAAATGTAAGGTTCGTCCCTTCCTCTGTCACACTCGCTTCAAGGGAGGCGAATTTTGTGGCACCATACGTATGATCACGAACAGCGGCAATTTTCGGTTCAGCAACGAGGTCGCCAGACGCATTGTAAAATTTCATTTCCAGTTTAATTGTGACACGGTGGACCGATCCACGCAGAATAACTGGTGTCGTGTAACTTGCAGTCGCTTGTCCTTGGGGTGCTCTGCGTCCACCTTCTCGCAGGGTCCGCGAAGCACTGGTTCGGAGCCGTTCCTGATTAAACTTACGGATCTTACCTATCGCAATTGCATCCGCATCGAGATGCTTCGCAAGCGTAGCGCGCTGTTCCTGATTCAGTCTCTTCAAACTATGTCCCGAGAGTGTCATAACTGCCATCGCATCTAAGAGTTCATCTTTACTGATGGGCTCATACACGTTCGTTTCAATCAGTTTCCGATTCAGCATTCTGGTAAATCCTGCCTCTAAATCCCATCGTTTCTTTTTACTAATAATATTTCCTATAAACCCAGGTATACAACCACATCCGGTTGGGGAATCAAAGCGACTGTTGTCCTCGAAATAAAGCACCGCAATCCGTTTCTTCGGCGTAGTTTCGCTAACAGCAATAGGGCAGATGATGAAACCTAAACTGAGTCCTGCCACCAATAGATATGAGAAGAAGCGTTTCACTGTTTTTTTAGCCTCCTTTTTCGTTTACTCACCTTTCACGATTATAGTCTAACAGTTGTCCGAACATTTATCAAGAAAATTTAACCTATCCAAACGAGAAAACATTTGAAATATGGCGAGATATTTGGTATTATTCATACAAAATACCATCGCTTGCGAGCCGAAACTCGCTATACGAATTGCAAACGAAAAAGGAAATCCTATGTTTACAATGAATAGATCCGCGTCCCACAATTTACTATATATTTCTATATGCATTACACTGATTACATCGCTTGTTCTCTACGGTTGTAGTGATAAACAGTCAACAGAAAAACCGAAGACCGCTGACCCTGCTACGGAAGAAAAAGAGTGGCTCTCAATTCTCGGAGGCGTGATAGGTGGCAGTTTTTCGCAATTCGCTGGTGGCGTTCGCCAAGTTGTCACAAAACACGAACCGCATCTGAAAATATCCGTTGACGGTTCCGCCGGTTCCGTCGAAAATACACGGCGCGTGAACGATGACCCAGAAGCGCTCGGTGTTGTTTTCGCTGCTGAAGGCTATCTCGGCTACCACGGCAAAGAGATTTTCGCTGACGAGGGACCGAAGACCAATATCCGTGTCGTAACGCTACTTTTTATTGCTTATGACCAGTTCTCAACATTAGCGAACAGCGATGTCCATCAGCTTGAGGATATTGTCGGGAAAAAAATCGCTACGGGTGCAAGCGGCTCCGGCACCGCACAGACATTGGAGCGGTTAGCGAAACTGGCGGGCATCTGGGGAAAATTCACACCGATTTACAAGGGTGGCACCGCAGCTGCCGAGGCACTCCAAAATGGACAAGTCGAGGGGTTCCAATGGCTTGTGAGTGTCCCGAACAGTGCTGTTATCGAATTGACAACGATTAAATCCATCCGGATGCTCGATCTCGATACACCTGCCAAAAAGTACGGGTTCTACGAAAAGTATCCGTTCTATCTCCCTGGTGCTTTGCCGGAAGGCGCGTATGATGGGAAAGTTAAACCCGTAAAGACTATTTTGATGCCAACGGTCCTTATCGCGAACAAAGCGGTAAGCGAAGAGACCATCTATGCGATTCTAAAGCACATTTACTCACCCGACGGACATCAGGCGATGTTGTTGGTAAATCAAGCCGCAGCAGATATGACGATAGAGAACGGTCCGAAGGCGTTCGTTATCCCGCTGCATCATGGTGCGTACAAGTTTTGGAGTGAACAAGGCGTAGAAATCCCAGCGTCCGCAATGCCGGTGGATTAAGTGGAAAACGAACTTCACGCCTGATTCAAAGAACGATGGGCTGCCTTCGCAAAATTCGCCTATCAAAAAGGATTAATTTTCAAAACAGCCAAAGCAAAAATGAATTTATCGATCTATTAAAGAGGTAAACAATGAAAAGTAATAAGATCCTCATCATCGGTGGTGGTGTTATTGGACTTGGTATCGGGTGGCAGCTGGCGAAAGCGGGTGCCGCTGTCACTATTTATGAGCGCGGACAAGCCGGACGCGGTGCCTCTTGGGCAGCCGCCGGTATGCTTGGTCCCATTGCTGAAGCACATATTGATGAACTCGATCTCCTCAAACTCAGCAATCAAAGTTTAGCACGCTACCCGGAATGGGTCAATGAGTTAGAGACAGAAACAGAGATGTCAATCGGTTATCGAGCAGAGGGCACGCTCATTATAGGAATTAAACCGGATGATGCCTATCAACTTCAGCATGCTTATGACTTACAACAAGATTTAGGGTTGAATGTCGAGTGGTTAAGCGGACAAGAAGCCCGTAAAATTGAAGGTGCACTCTCACCATACGTGACTGCAGCGATTCGTTGTGAAACTGACCATCAAGTCGATAACCGACTGATGGCACAGGCACTCCATCGTGCTTATCAGGGGCGCGGCGGCGTGTTGCATCAAAATAGCACTGTTGAAAGAGTTGTCATAGAAAACGGAACCGCAACCGGTGTTGAAACACAAGACGGTTTTCAAGCAGCAGACACGCTGATTCTCGCAGCAGGATGCTGGTCTGGACAGATCAGCGGCTTACCGGATACGATTATCCCTCCCGTGCGTCCCGTGAAGGGACAGATGTTGGCGTTGCAAATGCGAGAGGGGACTACTCTCAAAAACGTCATCCGTACCGTCAAGGCGAGGTATCCGATGCCTGTATATTTAGTGCCGAGAAGTGATGGTAGACTTATCGTCGGTGCAACAACCGAGGAGCTGGGGTTTGACACGGATCTAACCGTTGGGGGTGTATACGAACTCCTCCACGGGGCATGTGAAGCGGTGCCGGGTATTTACGACCTGCCACTTATCGAAACTTGGACGGGTTTACGTCCCGGTAGCGGAGACAATGCGCCTATACTCGGTAAAACACCTGTCGAGAATCTAATATACGCGACAGGGCACTATCGCAACGGCATCTTACTGACCCCCATCACAGCTTACGAGATCTCGAAACTGATTCTGACGGGTGAGACTTCAGAGACAATTGCTCCGTTTCAATTGGATAGGTTTTCAAAGGCGTAAGGTGTAAAAAAAACTATGCGTTTTCTCGCGCCGTGTGCCGTATCCTGCTTCACGTTGCTGATCAGTGATAAAAATTTGACAAACGCCGTCTTTCATGATATAATGTTACGTGGTTGTGTTCGCAATTATACAAACATGCTATTGAGAGCAAGGCATGCGGACAAAAGGCTACAAATAGTTTTATTAGGTAAAGGGATAGGAAATCATGGTACTAAAAACGAAAACCTATTTTCCGAAAACAGATAAAGATATTAGATGGTTTGTGGTGGACGCGGCGGGACAGACACTTGGGCGTTTGGCATCCCGCATTGCCCATGTGCTGCGTGGAAAGAATGACCCACGGTTCACTCCCCATGCAGATTTAGGTTTTCGCGTTGCTGTTGTTAATGCGGAGAAGGTACACGTCACAGGAAAGAAAAGGGAACAGAAAGTCTATTTTAGGCATAGCGGTTACCCCGGTGGTGATAAATACCGAACCTTTGATGAACAGATGAACCTGAAGCCAGAAGTAATCATCAAGGATGCTGTCAGGGGCATGCTCCCAAAGAATCACCTCGGCAGGCAATTAATGAAGGGACTCAGAGTCTACACGGGACCGTCTCATCCGCACCAAGCACAGGAACCGGAAGTCTTAACGTTTTAATTGAGCAGGACTTACGCACTGCAGGCGGGGTTTAAAACCCCGCCTGCAGTGGGGGCAACCCCGCCTGCAGTGAGGGCTGTATAAGTCCTATTGAGTTGCGGAACGGCTATCAGAAAGCGTTCTTACAACTTTGGAGAATATGAGCAGTATGGCTATTGAACAATTCTGGGGAACCGGCAGACGTAAAACCTCAGTCGCGCGCGTCCGGATTATCCCTGGCGGTGAAGCTGGGATTATCGTCAATAAGAAACCGATTCAGGAATACTTCCAACGGGCTGACCATTGGCAGGCAGCACAACGCCCGATTGAGCATGTTGAGAAAAGCGGTGAGTTTGCTGTCCACGTCAATGTAAAAGGTGGTGGACATACCGGGCAGGCAGGCGCGATCTCTCACGGACTCGCACGCGCACTCGTCAAAGCGGATGAATCCTTGAAACCTCCCTTGAAAAAAGCAGGATTTTTGACTCGCGATCCGAGAATGGTCGAGCGGAAGAAGTACGGACAGAAAGGCGCACGCGCACGCTTTCAATTCTCTAAGCGTTAAAATTACCAGCTTGCTCGCACATTCGCGAAATCTAATGCGAGTCCCTATTCACCGTTGGTAGGGTTCAAACCCGTCACCAACAGTGTCCCCTTAATCATGCGTCTGACTATACCGCGAAACACACGCGTCGCACAAAGCCGCGGACAGACACCGCGCGGCTTGCAAAGTAGTAGGCACACTCCGTGTGCAGTTCACCGGTTTTATTGCGTAGGAAGAGGTCTTGTATGTCAAACATTGTCATTTTAGGTGCCCAATGGGGTGATGAGAGTAAAGGAAAATTGACGGATGTCTTTGCCGGAGATGCGGATATTGTCGCACGCTATCAAGGTGGCGATAACGCTGGACATACCATTGTTCTCGGCGAAAAAACGTTTATTCTCCATCTCATCCCATCCGGTATCCTCAGACCCGATACCGTGAATGTTATCGGCAACGGCGTCGTCATCAATCTCGAAACGCTTTTCGGTGAGATTGATCGGTTGGAGGCGCAGGGCATTGAAGTCACCAGCGAGAACCTAAAAATCAGCGACCGCGCCCACCTCATTCTGCCATACCACAAGGCTGTCGAGCAGTGGGAGCAGATGGGGAGTGCCACCAAAATCGGGACAACCTCGCGCGGCATTGGTCCCACCTACTCCGATAAGATGAACCGGCACGCTGGTATTCGTGTCGGGGACCTGCTTGAGTTTGACCATTTCCAAAAGAAGTTGGATTACAACCTCGAAACCAAAGCGGAAGCACTCCAGATAGGCGGTCCCGAGCGACACGTCCTTCTCGAAACTTACTACGGCTACGCACAGCGGATCGCACCTTATGTGACGGATACCGTCGCATTCATGCACGATGCCCTCGCTGCGAAGAAACGGATTCTCTTTGAAGGCGCGCAGGGCACCATGCTCGATATAGATTTCGGAACATATCCGTATGTTACCTCTTCTAACTGCACCGCAGGTGCCGTGTGTACCGGACTCGGTATCGGTCCCAAGGCAATTGAACAGGTACTCGGCGTTTCTAAAGCGTATGTGACACGCGTCGGTGGCGGTCCCTTCCCGACAGAGATGCCACCCGATTTGGATGAAAAAATTCGGGAGATCGGCAAAGAGTACGGCGCAACAACGCAACGACCGAGACGGTGCGGTTGGCTGGATCTCGTTGCGCTCCGGTATGCGACCCAGATTAATGGGTTCACCGGTATCGCGATGACGAAACTCGATGTATTTGACACGCTCACCGATTTGCAGGTGTGTACCGCTTACCGCTATAAAGGAACAGAGACGACCAGTTTCCCGAGTAGCTTGCAAGTTTTAGAGGAGTGCGAACCCGTCTACGAGACGCTGCCCGGATGGGAACAACCCTTAACCGAAGCACGCGCCGCATCGGATATTCCGCAACGCACCAAAGATTATGTCGCGTACGTCTCGGATTATCTCAACGTACCGATTCCGATTATCTCTGTCGGACCCGATAGAGACCAGATTGTGCAGTTAGGACAACCACTCTGGTAACTGAGAATCTTTGCAAATTTTTTCATTTTAATTTGACATCCACCTAAAAGTGTGGTATCATTAAAATTTGTTATGCGTTTGAGCCGTTAGCTCAGCAGGTAGAGCATCTGACTTTTAATCAGGTGGTCACAGGTTCGATTCCTGTACGGCTCATTCACTTTCCTTCTAATCGAACCAATGTGGAAATTGAAATGTACGGTTCACATTCTTTTGCCCCCGTCGTCTAGCCTGGCCAAGGACACCGCCCTTTCACGGCGGCGACACGAGTTCAAATCTCGTCGGGGGTATTTTAACGAAAAAAGAACAAGCCCCGATTCTCACGGGGCTTGTTTTTCGTTAAAGACTATTGCTGACCACTGATAGTTAACTGCTTACGACTTTCTGCCCTTACTCAAAATACGCTGCATTGATCTCTATGTAGTCTTCCCACTCTTCTGGCACTTCATCGTCTATGAAGATCGCCTCAACGGGACATTCGGGTTCACAGACACTACAATCAATGCACTCTTCGGGATCAATGTAGAGTTGGTTAACTTCTTCAAATTCGTCGGGTGCATCAGTCGGATGTGGATGGATACAATCCACAGGACACACATCGACACATGCACTATCTTTTAGGTCAACACAGGGTTCGCAAATTACGTACGTCATCTCATTTATCTCCTTTTAAGAGTTGGCATTGATATGCTGATCTGGTACTATTTTATTCAAAATACGCCGCGTTGATTTCTATAAAATCTTCCCACTCTTCCGGGACATCCTCTTCCATGAAGATCGCCTCAACGGGACATGCCGGTTCACATATACCACAATCGATGCATTCTTCGGGATCAATGTAGAGTTGATTGACTGTTTCATATTCGTCGGCTGCACCGGTCGGATGTGGGTGAATGCAGTCCACGGGGCATATTTCAGCACAGGCGTTGTCTTTTACGTCAATGCAGGGTTCGCAAATTACATACGTCATCTCATTTATTTCCTTTTTATGTATATTTAACCCAAGGCACAAACTGGAAAGTTTGTGCTACAGGTGTCACAAACTGGGCAGTTTGTGCTACAAGTGGCAACTTACGTTATATTTAACTATTTTTTGACGGGTCGCGATTATGTGCTGAATGCTAAAAACTTCACACTGCTGCATTTACATCAGCAGATGTCCAATGGATCTTAGGATTCTCTGCGTCATTTGAATACGTATAGCCCCCTTGGACATAACCGATACCTACCATAATCCGTAAGCGATAGGTGAGCTCCTTCGCCTCCGCGATGTTCACCTCATCTGCCGCGTTCTTCTGTAGTCGAAAGCCTTTATGGAGCAATCTCACCTGCAATCCATGTCTTTCTAAGGCAGCTGCAAGGCGATTTGCCAAAACTTCAAACTCCGGAAACGAGATTTCAACACGGTCTTCCTCTTGCCGTAGTTTAAAACCGTTATGGCGCACTGAAACATCATCTAACCCCTCTTTCTCTAACAGTGTTTCCAGTGTTACCATATCGTCACAGCGATAAGCCATCCCTTTATTGGCAAGAACTTCCAATTTAAAACCCTTGTCAACAACGGTCAAGGGCAGTGATTGTTCCGCGACTAAGGATTTCAGAATTTCCTTAATTTCTGGGGCACGGTATGTCTCTAAGGCAAGGCGTGTTATCCCTTTCTCGACATCAGAAGCAGACTGCCCAACAGAAATGGAGTGGCTCCTACCGCCACCGTTCATCCACTGATCCAATACTTTATGAACCCTTGCTTTTTTCAATTGATCCCATGGGTGCCCGCTAACCACTAATTGTGGACCGCCATTGGAAATGACAAGCGGCAGTCCGAGTTCAGCAATTGAAGCGTCTAATAATTCTTTCACATCATTTGGACTCATGGTTTTTTCTCCTTTTCTCGATTCAAATTCCATCCACTTTGGGATTCAACGTCGCGGGAAACGCCACAAAGAAACGCAAATACTTGCGCTCGTCCAACTCGTATCCGAGGCTTCTTCGCGGTCCGCATAACGATAAGCATTCAGCACATAATTAATCCCAAAGGTTGTATCTATCTGTTCAGCAAGTTTTTTCACTTTTGAAAGCGGTATCTCAGCCGCTGCACTTTTTTCGAGTTGGAAACCCCGATGGAACATTTTCGCCTTTACACCTTTCTCTTTTAGCAATACCTCAAAGCGATTTGCAACCTTCTCAAGCTGTGGTCGTTGGACCTGAGCACCTGCTCTCTTTGCTAACCGAAACCCGCCGTGAAGGATTCTAACAGGGTAGTGCGTCCGGTCATCTGCCGCAAGCGTAATCAACCGAAAACCACCGTCGCTGAAACGGATCGGCAACGACTGTTCCGCTATGACAGATTCAAGAAACGCTTCAATCGCTGAGAATTCCAGCAATTCCTTAGCGGGTGAAAAGGCATCGGTTTTGACATAGAATTCCATAATACCGGGGCGTCCAGGCGGAAGTACGTGGATCTTACCATCTTTGTTCCACTGATTGATAACGTCCTTAATACGCGCCTCTGTCGTAGAATACTTTGCCTCTAAATCTTGCGAGGGTGCCAGATCAACAACGTCAATCGGAAGACATTCCTCCACAATTAAGGTTTTCAGCAGCTCCTTGACATCCGTCGGGGTCATGTTGGATTCTCCTTTTAGTGAATTAAGAATGCAAATCGGCAGAAAAGGTTACATAGAAAGCCAATTTTTTCAGTGACATGCCATCGCTAACCTCTGTCGCGGAATATATGGTCGAACTCGCCGGGATATTCCGCCTTCATCCAAGCGACCAACTTCTGTTTTGCGCGATGCAACCGCACCTTCGTCGCCGATGGACTGATGTCCAAGGTTTTTGCAATTTCTTCAAGTGTCATGTTATTGAGTCTCAGTTCAAACGCGCGTTGCTCTGATTCGGGCAACCGCTCCGCCAAAGCACGGACAATTTCTAACTGTTCTTCAGCGATGATCGACTCTATAGGCGAGCGATGTTCAGGTTCTATTGTGTAGGTTTCAAAGATTTCATCAACAGGATCTGTCTTAATGTTTCTCTGGTTTTCTCTGATGTGTGCTGCGACGAGTTGCTTTGCGATGCTGAACATCCAGTTTGAAAACTTTTTGCGATCCCGAAGCGTTCCGAGGTGTTTGTGTACCCTGATAAACGTCTCCTGCACCAAGTCTTGCGCCGTCTCCCAACTTCCAACGCGTCTGTAAAAGAAATTGAGAAGTGCCATTTCATAACGGTGATAGAGGATTTCAAAAGCACCCTCATTCTCATCGTCTAAACTTTGATACACCAATTCTTCGTCGCGTGATTCATCCATTGCCATTACAACCTTTGTTGATTGATCACCTAATCCCCTTTACGCTCAATCTCTGCTTCAACAAGTTCACTTAAAAGATTCCCTCTCGCTTTAACCGAGATAACTTTGCCTTCCCGATCCATCAGAAACGGTGCGGGAATACTGCGGATACCATACCGCTTCGCGAAAGCACCCCCAAAACCTTCATCGTCCAAAATTTGTCGCCACGGTATCTCCTGCTCTTCAATGAATTCGCGTAACATCGCTGCGTCTTCATCCAAGCTCACGCCGATCACCTCAAAACCTTCGTCGTGATATTTCTCGTATACCGCCTTGATTCTCGGTATCTCTCCGAGACAGGGAGCACACCACACCGCCCAGAAATCAAGTAACACGACCTTACCCCGATAATCAGCCAGCGAAATCGGTTCACCATCAAGGTCAACCGCAGCTGAGAAATCAGGCAACACCTGTCCCACCCACCCCAAACTGGGGTCTGCTTTGACCTTATACGCTCTCGCAAGTTCGGTATTTCCCAACTTCTCATGGATATTCGCTAATCCGCTTAGGGCATTCCGGTCGTCTTTGTCCTGTGTCAACTGCTTTTCATAAACTCTCTGTGTCTTCTTAAATACCTTTTCCGCTGCGGCAGTATTTCCTAAAGCCTCTTGGATTTCAGTTAGCATACGAACAATATTCCAATCATCTGGGTGCTGTGCCAACTGTTCTTCAAAAACGGCTTGAATTTTACCCATCACCGCTGTCCACCGTTCAGTTAGCGGATCATCGCCTTCGAGCCTCTCATAAAAATCGTTGGGTCTCGATATGACATACAAGTTGTCATAACAGCAACGGAACAGCCACTGGTACAAAGTCGGTTTCTCACCTTCGCGATACCGCGCAAATAGCCTTTCAAGTGCTACGACACCTTCATCAAGAAGAATATCAAAACTTGCATTTTCAAACGCCAGATAGCAGATATCCACCTCGTATGGCAACAGTGTCGCGGCTTTCTCCCAAAGGTGCCAGAATTCCTCGGTGGATATGTCGTAAGGCGTTCCTGCCTCCACAATAGCCAAGAATTTAACCGCTGCGCCGTTATTGGGATCGGTTTCCAGCACACGTTCAGCATACTCGGTCAGTTTTTGACGCATTTCATCAGGAAAACGCCAAACATACTGATTCCATATTAGATCCGACGGAAATGCCGTTTTTCCGTCAACGACACCCATATCAATTTTCGTTTTGAAATCGTCGATAAGTTCTTCCTGAACGTCCGAAGCGACCTCCCATTCACCCGATAGACCGCGGTTTTCAAGTGTATTCAGAAAGGCATCCCATACGTCTACACTATTTTCTTTCACAGTGCTACCTCCAAATTTTCCGTGTTCACAAAACACGTAGTCTCAGTTTGATATTCTTGAATCTTAAACTTGATTGTAGATTAAGAATGCAAATCCCCGAAAAAGGTTACATAAAAAAATGACCACGCTGCAATTAAAGCGACGGGTTTCCACACCGGAGGACTCTTTACTGACAACTGATAACTGAAAACTAATAACCATTCTTTTTCATTTCATGCTACAATTATTTATCAAACCACGCAAGCGAACACATTATATGAATAATACCACCTATTTGATTTTGGTACTGCTCTTTTTTTCTGCTGCTGATGCTGGTATCTGTCAAACACCAGACAGTGCATCCCTTCAGGGCACCTTCATTGATGCTGAAAACGGACAACCGATTCCCGATGTCCTCGTGCGTGCCGCTGCTGAAAAAATCACACAGGTCTACCCCGATCGCGAGTTTGAACACGCAACAGCAACAACCGCGGATGGGACTTTTTCACTGACGATTCCCAATGACCCGCGAACCTATTACGCCTTCTCACTCATGGCACTCCATCCGCAGTATCAGGCGAAACGCTTGCGACACGAGATGTCACCCGGAAAACGGAAGTATCATTTAGGAAAGATTGCCCTGAGACGTACCTTATCTTTGCATGGCAAAGTTTCCGGTGCGAAAAATATCGCTGGGCGCGTCGTAAATCTGAGGATGCACACAAAATCGGCGGACTTCTTTCGTGCCGCCGCACCGATTGAGAACGCAGCAAAGACTGATGCTACAGGCAACTTCCGCTTTACGGATCTCTATCCAATCGCGTACACCTTGACAATTTCTCAGGAGGGTGTTATTATAGCCTATGTGGAATCTATTAACCCGCAAAAACAGACACAGATTGCTGTCCGCTTACCGAAAATGAAAACGTTACGAGGCACAGTTGTCAATCTGCAAGAGCATCCAATAACAGGGGCACAGGTTTACGCAACGCGCCACGCCGAGACACCACACGGACACAGCACACGTCTCGCAGCAGCGCAGACAGACAAGACGGGCCATTTTCAGATACAGGTGTTAGAAACCGAGCCACGACACCTCTCACTTGAAATAGGCAAGAAAGGCTATTTTTCCAGAATCTACGAGCATGTAGACATCGGAAAAATGCCGTCAATTATCCGACTTGAGAAAGGGATGACTGTTACAGGTCGCGTCGCTTTACCACGGAACCTCCCTGCGGATGCGCAATTCACGGTGAAGGTATTTCCAGTAGATATACACATGGAACCGAGTCTGAATCCTTTAGCGTTACATAAACCGCTTTTATCAAGGTCATTTCCTGTAACGGCATCTGCTTTCAGTATTAATGGACTTTTTGCGGAAAAATACACCCTCTATGTCGTCGGGGACAGCATCTCAGCAACCGGCATCGATGTGAACGCCGCGAATACCGAAGCACTCTTTATTATCGCCGATCAACCTTTAACAACACTTCAGGGACAAGTCCTCTGGGCAGATACTGGCGAACCTGTTCCGAATGCTGTTGTTTCGCGTTCATGGTATCCGTGGGAATTACATCCGTTTGACATGTCAATGACGCTGGATCGGTTTGAGGTAGAGACAGACGCGCGTGGCGAATTTAAATTCTCTAATCTCACAGCAGCGCGCTATCAACTACACATCCGTGCTGTCCACGCAGTATTTGAAGGGACTACGGAACGTTACCAACGAGTGCTTATTCATAAACAGGTTACAATTCCTACGGCTGGGACTACGTACCGTATCTATCTCGGAAAACGAGATGGTACGCCTTTTGCAAAGTAGTAGGCACACGCCGTGTGCCGTAAACAAAAATGAAAAACATCGCACGCATTCTCAAAGCAATCATAATCATCTGCACATTTCTGAGTTCCTTACCGGACGCGGATGCAGTGTTTTGGGAAGACCACTTTGAGCAGGAGGCGAAAGAATACTGGCAGCACATAGGAAAAGATTCCATCTGGACGGTTGAGGACGGATTTTTAAAAACAGAAATTCAAGCACAAGCACAATGGAGTGCTATCTTCGAGTTGTACCAATTCATCGCCTATCCGGGTCCCTATAACGACTTTACAATCACCCTCGAAACCGTTGGGGCATCACGTGCCAGATTCGGCATCGCACTCGCAAAGCATTTCCAAAACATTGCGACCGAAATAGATGAACACGGCTATTATCTCTTTTTCACGAATGATCTGTATACATCAAGAGATGGCGAGGTGCTTATCGAACCCGGACAACGCTGGAATACAGACGAACTCCAGCAGATGGAATTACACTTTAAAGACGGCAGATTCCAACTCTCTGCGGATGGCGAAACTCGTGTCGACTTTACGGACGCGAACTTCAATCATATTGACATTATCGCTTTCGTGATCGCAGGATTTATCACAGAGGATGTCAATGTCGGTCATGCATGGGTAGACACCTTTACAATTGATGGACTTGCAGTCTCGCCCCTACGCAAATTAGCGACAACTTGGGCAAACCTAAAGCAAGAACAACCATGATGGTTTTCGGTTATCGACTCACAAGAGATCTTTGTTTTTAACAATAACCCTCTTATAGTAAATCCCGTAATTACCTATACACCAACGCAATAGCGAGGATACAATCCTCGCCAGCGGCGGTGGGGTGCTTATTTCCTGATGAACTGTAAACATATTTTCGGATTTTACTATAACTGAAAACTGATAACTGGCAACTGGTAACTATTAAATGTTCCGAAAAAATTTAGACCTCATTTTCGACGCATTTTTACTCGTGACTGTCCTCAGCATCGCGTTTTGGAACACCTATGCCAGAGCTCGATTGAATGCGGGCGAACGCGCGCAACCCGCGAATTCGGGATTCTATTATCGAACCCCCGGTGTAAACGGAAAATGGTTCGGCCCCGAACTCAATTCCCTCACGCTTTGCAAGGGTGTCCATAATCCATATAACAATAGGGGACAGTTCGACATCGTAGAAACCGTTGAAAGTGCGGCGGTCTCCCGCTCAAGTATCCGAGGTGCGCTCCACTGGTATCGCGGACAGCAGTGGCGTTTTGCCACAGACGATACGCCGTGGGGTACAAACTACTCCTATATCACACTCCGCGACGATTTGGGATGGAGCGAGATTAGTGTCGGTGGCGGCACAACGGGTTATCCGTGGAGTGGTGTTGAACGGCACTGGCGCGAGGGTGAGATTATCCGGGCACAGGCTTTCGTCATCGGGTGGCGACGGTATGCGCGCGGTGCAGAGCGGTGGGTCTGTCCGATGTATTACAAAATCGGCGGATGGGAAGGTGAAACCCTTGAGGTCAACTGCAAAACCCTAAGAACTTGGTTTCCGCCTGATTGGGATGTCTTGAAACAGAACAACGGAGACTTTGGTCCACCCGTCGAACGCGAACCCGGTGTGCTGAGTCGATGGGGAAAGAAAACACAACGCTGGTACGACTGCATAAAGATCAATTAAAAACCGCCTATGCCACACAAAAACTTAAGCGTCTTCATACTTCTTTACACCCTCATCAGCTGCACCTTCTCCGCATCCGCCGAGGTATGGCATGACGATTTTGATGTTGAGAACCCAGATGCATGGGATGCCGTCGGGAAAAACTTCATCTGGCAAGTCAACGACGGGTTTCTACGCGTAGAGGTGAAACGTGAATGGGAGATAGACTACGAACTCTACCAATTCACTGCAATCCCGGGTCCTTATAGGAATTTCATCATTAAAATAAAGGATTTTGGCGGCGACAAAACGCGTTTCGGTTTTTGTGTCGGACAGCATTTCTCCGATACCCCCGGAGACGATCCGTTCTTCTATGTCTTTTTTCCTGATGAAATCAGAGCAAGGCGTTTCGACGGTAAAGGACGCACCCACCCTTTCCGGTTCCGACTCTCAAGGGAGCCACGTACGCGTTGGGACACAGATACCCTGACGCAGATGGAATTACACTTTAATTTAGGATATTTCGTGCTGTTTGCAGACGGTGAATTCCGCACCGCGTTCCAAGATGCCAACTTCGACAAAATTGAGATCCTCGGCTTTGTCATGGAGGGCATTAACATCGCAAACGAGTGGGTCGGTAAAGCATGGGCGGATTCCTTCACCATCTCAGGACTCGACATCACGCCAGAAGCCAAATTAACTGCAATGTGGAGCCAACTCAAGATCAGATGATGGATAAGCTGGAGATTATTCAAAGCACTCTGCTGGCGGGGTTTGAAACCCTGAAGAAATACCCCAGCAAAAACCCCGCAGTGGGGCTGCGTAAGTCCTAAAAAACCTGAAATTCTCCGTCCTTAACGACCAGAACAATCTGATCATAGAGCGCGTCTCCGTCAGGGTTAAAAGAGAAACCGCCTAAAATAGTGGGTAGATCCTTCGTCTGTGCAAGTGCGTCCCGAATGGCGGTCGCATCTGCCGATTGTGCTATCTTAATTGCATTCGCAAGAACCTTGAGCGTCGCATACGATTGTGCTGCCCACGGCTCCGGTTCAATCCCGTATTTCGCTCGATAATTCGCAATAAAAGTTTGGTTTCCGGGGGCATCAGATATGGTGGACCATCCGATGAAACCTATTGTCCCTTCAGCACCATCGCCCGCCTTTTCGACTTCATCCATGGTTAAATCAGGTGCGATCACGTGAATAGTATCGGGAAAACCTACCTCAGATGTCTGTGCGACAATCCGCGCTATTTCTTGTGAGAGTGCGGAGATAAAGAGTGCGTCCGGCTCCACTGCCATGATATTGGTTAATTGCTGAGAAAAATCGGTATCGCCGTTTTTGAAGGGCTCCTGGGTTAGAATCTCAACCTCGTTTGCCTCAAGGACTGTTTTTAACACTTCGTTGCTACTTCTGGCGTAGACATCGATCTCATCATAGATCGTCGCGACTTTTTGATAGCCGATTTTCTGCTGAGTCGCCATCACCCCACTCGGAATGCTTATATTTGTGGCGAGACTGGTGCGGAAGATGAAATTTCCCATCCCGCTCAAACCTGCAGCGGAGGAGACCGAACTGAAAGCTATGACCTGATTTTCATGTGCAATTGGCGCCGCCTCTTTAAGGTGCGTCGAGATAGCGAGTCCGACGATAGCAGGTACACCTTGATTAACCAGGTGCTGTACGGCTGCCTTCGCGCCTTCTACGGTGCTCTGATCGTCCACAGTGATAAACGTGAGATTCACACCGCCGAGGCTGTTAATCTCTTCTCGTGCCAATTCAAAACCGCGTTGCATTGGAAAGCCATACGGTTCGGCGTATTTCCCTGTCAATGCGACGACAACGCCGATGGGAATCTCTTCGCCCATCGTCTGAGGCACTTTTTCATCAGATGCTACCGAGACGATTCTATCACAACTGAAAAGCCCGACAGTCAAAGCGATGCTTATCAAAGTAAGTGCGAATATTAGGATTCTTTTTATTTTCATGCTTAATTTCTGCTTGCCTTCTTTACCACTTATTAAGTTATAATAGATCAAATCCTATTTTTATTCAAAGAAAAATAAAGAATTCTATATCTAACTATGAATTATGGGATACTTTCAGGATCCTTAGTGAAATCAATACCATTTCACAAATCTGACATCACGGTGCCCAACAAATATACCACAAAATCACAGTTTGGCACCTCTTTTTAGGAATTATTTATATTTATGATAGAAAAAGAATTTAGGAACGAAGACCCATCAGGCAAGATTATTGCCTTTATGTTGCTCATCGTTTCTCTCATAGGTGGCGGCGCGTTCGCCGTTAAACTCGGTCTACAAGGCTTCCCACCGCTAAAAATGGCGTTCTTTCGCTGTATATTAGGCGTTATCGCCGTCGGCGGATTGGGATTCTACCTTGGGATGTCAATGCGGATGCGCTTTAAAGAACTCCCACGATTACTTTTATAGTGACCATTAGAATTAAAGAGACATTTTTTATATTTTGTAATAGAATGTGCCTATTATGACATATTCAACAGGTTTACGCAAACGCGTTTTAGATTTTATTGAAACCGGCGGAAAAAAAGCCGAAGCGGCCCGT
>JAJEGI010000015.1 GCA_022819945.1 Candidatus Poribacteria bacterium | reverse complement strand
ATCCCAATTCGGATTTTGAGATTCAAGATGTACATCCAGTCTTGAAAAGAAAAGTATCTCGATTACGAGATTGAAACTGGCACAGTGTTTATCCAGAGCGAGTTGATAAGTTATACTTGAAAAGAAAAGTATCTCGATTACGAGATTGAAACTGGCGGTGCCGGTGTCGTCGCTGACACTGCGGCTGATGGGTCTTGAAAAGAAAAGTATCTCGATTACGAGATTGAAACTGTGCGCTGGGTTATGCGGCACACCGAAAATTATTACACTTGAAAAGAAAAGTATCTCGATTACGAGATTGAAACAGTCGGGTAAATCACATCCCCACCATCAAGAAAGTCCTTGAAAAGAAAAGTATCTCGATTACGAGATTGAAACCCTGAGATTCAGGATTTGAATACCACCATACATCTCCTTGAAAAGAAAAGTATCTCGATTACGAGATTGAAACCAGACCGAAAGATCATGTAGAGGAAATGTCGATTCTTGACTTGAAAAGAAAAGTATCTCGATTACGAGATTGAAACCAACAGCGACTTCAACACGCGTGGTGGTTCGCGGTCTTGAAAAGAAAAGTATCTCGATTACGAGATTGAAACTGCCGAGGGCTGCACATCGTTAGACGGCTGTACTGCTGCGCTTGAAAAGAAAAGTATCTCGATTACGAGATTGAAACTCACCCAACTTATCTTCGATGGTCTGAAGTTCTTGATTCTTGAAAAGAAAAGTATCTCGATTACGAGATTGAAACATTCATTGACCCTGAAACATTTAGAATGAGATCGTTTCTCCTTAAACTTGAAAAGAAAAGTATCTCGATTACGAGATTGAAACATTCATTGACAGGGCTGACACGAGGTGCTTACGAGACTTGAAAAGAAAAGTATCTCGATTACGAGATTGAAACCCAACGTCTCGGTGAGTTTCGAGAGTTCCCAATTCTCTTGAAAAGAAAAGTATCTCGATTACGAGATTGAAACTGGCGATCTTATTCAGTGGGAACGGTCTATCATAAGTTCTGTGGCTTGAAAAGAAAAGTATCTCGATTACGAGATTGAAACAAAACAGCTTCCGTAACTTCAGGGGCACCTTATTTTAGACTTGAAAAGAAAAGTATCTCGATTACGAGATTGAAACTCAATATCGTACAAAACCGAGACGGGTTCTCTGTTCACTTGAAAAGAAAAGTATCTCGATTACGAGATGGAAACGTTGCCATAGGTAAGTTTCCCGTGATCTTCGCGGTTGCAGCTTGAAAAGAAAAGTATCTCGATTACGAGATGGAAACTATTGAGATGATGATGACGGATAACTTTGAATACGACTTGAAAAGAAAAGTATCTCGATTACGAGATGGAAACAATGGTATTCTTTGCGATAAGGCGAGTCCCACAGGTTACTTGAAAAGAAAAGTATCTCGATTACGAGATGGAAACTCGACCCAGACCCTTGCCCAAAAAAAATGTCCTCGAGCCTTGAAAAGAAAAGTATCTCGATTACGAGATGGAAACGGACGATATTCGGGATGCTACCATGCGTGAGGACGCTGTCTTGAAAAGAAAAGTATCTCGATTACGAGATTGAAACAGCAGTCGGTCGAGGAAGGTCTCCAGTGCCTCGTGGCGTTGCTTGAAAAGAAAAGTATCTCGATTACGAGATGGAAACTCTCCTTGAATGTGTGGTTTCTCTTATTTTAGCAAAAACTTAAAAAGAAAAGCATCTCGATTACGAGATTGAAACATCTTGAGGGTCTTATGCCTGTCTGTCCCTACTGACCCTACTGACTTGAAAAGAAAAGTATCTCGATTACGAGATGGAAATTTGTGGTTAGGAGAAGTCTCCATCCACAACGCGAACGATAATAAACACACCCCACCCTGAAAGGAATCGCATGGCGAATTATCAAGAACTGGCGAATCTCGTGTGGAACGTCGCCGATGATGTGCTTAGAGGACTGTTCAAACAACACGAATACGGCGACATCACGCTCCCGTTTCTGGTGCTACGCCGATTGGATTGCATCTTAGAGGCAGACGGACGCAAAGAGAAAGCTATACATACATACAACTATTTTAAAGATCAAGTACCCGAAGAAGCACTACCACCGATTATCCTGAAAGAGATAAATACCAGTTTCTATAACATCTCCCAATACGACCTCTCTCGACTGACAGAGGACCCGACCAACATCCATATCAATTTTGAGAATTACCGCAACGGATTCAGTCAGGATGTGCGCGATATCATCGAAAACTTCAATCTCGATGGGTTTATCGAGCGATTGCACAAAAACAATCGACTGTTCATCTTCTGCGATAAGTTCACCGAAGTCGATTTACACCCGAATAAAGTAGACAACCACACGATGGGACAGGTCTTTGAGGAGCTGCTCCGCCGGTTTTCTGAGATGTCCAACGAAACGAGTGGCGAACACTACACACCGCGGGATGTCGTGCGGTTATTGGTATCGTTGCTGTTTGCGGAACACCACGAGGATCTGCGCGGGCAGGGGGTTATCCGTAGTATCTTCGATCCGTGTTGCGGGACAGGCGGTATGTTGACGATTGGGAAAGAATACTTCCGTGAACAGATCAATCCAGATGCGACGATCCGGCTTTTAGGTCAGGAACTGAACGCGCAGACCTACGCCATCTGCAAGTCGGATATGCTCATCACTGGCGAGGACCCCGACAATATCCGACACGGTTCCAGTCTCTCTAACGACCGGTTTCAAGGCGAACGCTTCGATTATATGATCACAAATCCGCCCTTCGGTGTCAGTTGGAAGTCAGATGAAGATGTGGTGAAAGCGGAGGCAGAGAACGCCACCGGCAGATTTTCCGCGGGTACGCCGCGCGCCTCCGATGGAGCACTCCTGTTCCTGCAACACATGCTCTCAAAAATGGAGGACCGCGGGAGTCGCGTCGGCATCGTTTTTAACGGGTCCCCGCTCTTCACGGGTGATGCCGGTAGCGGTGAGAGTGAAATCCGACGTTGGATTATCGAAAACGACTGGCTGGAATGTATTATCGCGCTCCCTGAAAAGTTGTTCTTCAACACCAGCATCGCCACCTATATCTGGATACTAACGAACCGAAAATCCGAGGCACGACAGGGTAAAATTCAACTCATCAACGCCGTTGACTTCCGCGATGAGATGAAAAGGAATCTCGGAGATAAGAACGTTTTCATTTCCGATAGCCATATCCGTCAGATAGCCGAATTGTACACCAACTTTGAAGAGACGGAACACTCTAAAATCTATCCAAACGACTTTTTCGGCTACACGAAGGTGACGGTTGAGAGACCGCTCATCGAAAGACAGGAGGTTTTTGGAGAGGAAAAGGAATTCGTTGTTAGGGACAAAAAGGGCAATCCGAAACCGGATACCAAACGCCGAGACCATGAGCGCGTTCCCCTCACAGAGAACATCGAAGATTATTACCAACGAGAGGTGAAACTGCACGTTCCTGACAGTTGGATAGATAGACAGAAGGATAAGGTAGGTTACGAGATCAACTTCAATCGGTATTTTTACCAGTACACGCCGCTACGGTCACTGAAGGAAATCACGGATGAATTGTTAGAACTGGAGCGGAAAAGTGAAGGCTTGCTGCATGAGGTTTTAGAGTCGTAATCTGTTTGGTAAAAAGTAAAAAATGTGGTATACTCTTTTAGAATAGAATCAAAAAATTTTTAGGACTTACGCAGGATGCTCTTTCGTAGCATAACCTGTATGAAGATTAAATAAATATTTCGGTAATCGTTAAAGATCGCGAGCCCAGCTCGCTCCTACCAAGAGGTTATTGATGCATTACCGAATTAAATTCTTAAACTTCATTTAGGTTGTGCCACCAAAACGTCTGTGTTTTTTCAGGAATCTCCATCTCACAGATCAATATTTCCAGAAATGAACGGAGGGAATCATGGCGATAAGTGCTGTCCAAACATACCTCAGTCCAGAAGAATACATCACTTTAGAACGTAAAGCAAAACCTGATGCGAACACGGTCAGAAACGAATACATCCAAGGTGAAATTATCGCTATGTCCGGGGCAAGTTTTACACATAATCTTATTAAAGGGAATATTTTTGTTCAACTCCACAATCTTTTGATAGAAAGCAGTTGTGTCGTTTTTGCGAATGAAATGCGTGTCGGTATCCCTTCAGCAAAATCCTACTTTTACCCTGATGTAGGTGTCGTTTGTGATGAACCGCGTTTTGAAGACGATGTTTTTGACACACTCTTGAACCCGATTGTTATCATAGAGGTCCTCTCTCCGAGTACCGAGGGCTATGATAGAGGCGAAAAGTTCTCGCGCTACCGACAGATCGATGCCTTGAAAGAATATATCCTTGTTTCACAAGATAGCGTGAACGTTGAACGTTTTCTGCGAAAGCGTGATGACTGGAGTTACACTTTCTTTGAAGGACTTGAGCAGCACCTTCCGCTAACTTCCCTTCAGTGCGAATTACCCTTGCAGGAAATATATGGGCGCGTCACATTCCCCGAAGCGTCTGAATAAGGTTTTAGGGTTATGATTACCGAACTCAGGGCACAAAATTTCAAATCGTGGCAGGATACTGGTCCGCTACAGTTCGCTCCGTTAACAGGGTTTTTCGGCGCGAATAGCTCCGGCAAAACCAGTATTTTACAGGTACTGTTAATGCTCATGCAGACTGTAGAATCTCCAGACCGCAATCGTGTGTTACACTTTGGAGATGACCGGTCCCTTGTTGACTTTGGCACTTTTCACGATTTACTCTATACACATAATACTGATCTGACGCTCCAGTTAGACGTATCATGGAAACTCCCCAAACCCTTTTATAGAAGTTCTCTTTTTCGTATTAACAATCTTACGTTCCACGCAGAAATTCACGAGGAAAATGACCGTCCTCTCGTCAAGTGTTTCCATTACACAACTGATAGAGACGAGTTTGGAATGCGACGAGTCATCAAGCATAAGAAAAGCGGAAGAAATCAGTATGAACTCATTCACGGTGGCTTTCAGGCAACACGAAACCCCGGACGCCCATGGAGTTTACCACCGCCAGTGAAATGCTACGGCTTTCCCGACGAAGTTAGCGGATACTATCAGAACCTCGGTTTCCTTTCAGACTTCGTACTTGCTTTTGAAAACCTATGTTCCGATATAACCTATCTCGGTCCACTTCGCGAATATCCACGCCGCAGTTATATCTGGTCGGGTGAACGCCCCCAAGATGTTGGGCTCAGTGGAGAAGAAGCGATCCCTGCCCTGCTTGCAGCGCGTGCGGAAGGATTGACTTCACCGCGACTCGTCAATGTCAAACGTTCTCATAAGCCTATCGAGCATCGGATCTTAGAATGGCTACAAAAAATGGAATTGATCAATTCGTTCTCCCTTGAACCGATCGCGGAGAACCGCAAGGATTATGAATTCCGTGTGAAAAAGAGTCCAAACAGTTCCGAAGTGCTGATTACCGATGTCGGTTTTGGTGTGTCGCAGCTCCTGCCTGTGCTTGTGCTTTGTTACTATGTTCCCGAAAATTCGACGATTATCCTTGAACAACCAGAAATTCATCTGCATCCGAAAGTGCAATCCGATTTAGCGGATGTGCTCATTGATGTCGTGAAAAATCGGAACGTCCAGATTATCCTTGAGAGCCACAGCGAGCATCTGTTGCTACGCTTGATGCGCCGGATGGCTGAGGAAGACATTTCAGCAGATCAGACAGCCCTCTACTTCTGCCAGATCCACGACGGCACGTCTGAAATTGAACGACTCAACATGGATGGATACGGCAACATCAGCAATTGGCCGCAAGACTTCTTTGGTGATAGTACAGGTGAATTGGTGGAAAAGACGAAAGCCGAAATGCAAAGGCGGAAAGTGATAGAATGATAGTTGTTGTAGACACAAACGTTCCAGTGGTCGCTAACGGAAAATCTGAACAAGCTTCCGCCGATTGCGTCCAAACCTGTGCAGAGAGACTTGGGGAAATTATGCGTGGTGAGGTGAAACTCGTGCTTGATAATAGGTGGATAATTCTCGGTGAATACATGCAAAATCTTCGTTCCAGTGGTGTCAATGTTGGGGATAGGTTTCTCGGATGGGTTCTACGGAATTGGACAAACCCTGAACAGTGTGACTTAGTTTCGATTACGCCTGTCAATGGTTCAGATAATGCGTTTGAAGAGTTCCCAAATGATCCGGCATTGGATGGTTTCGATCCGGCTGATCGGAAATTTATAGCGGTTGCTTGTGCACATTTAGAGAGCCCCCCTATTTTGCAGGCAGTAGATAGCAAGTGGTTGAATTTCCGCGATGTATTCCGTCAAAACGGTGTGACAGTTGAGTTTATTTGCGAGGATGATATTCAACGATTGCATGGCAGCACTAGAACAGAAAAGTGAAGGCTTGCTGAACGAGATATTGGGTCTATAATATAAGATGCTTGAGTATCGCTAGTGCTTTGTAGCGTAAACTTTTAGTTTGCGCACTCATGGGAAACTCAATCTAACAGATTATGCTGCACATAGAAAATGGATATACCAATGTCAAAATACCAAATAAATTTTGGAAACATACCACCTGATTTAGAACCTGATGAAAATATTACACTCTGGAGATATATGAGTTTTTCTTCTTTGTGTGAGATTGTTGTATATAAATGAATAGAATAAACCGAAAATCTGCTCTATAACTGGTTTCGGGCTTGAGTTATATGAAAAAATTGAGTTAGAATGAGGAAGATCATGAAATATGAGGAAGTGACGAAGAGGCTGACTACATGTGTGGAAATGAAACCATCGCGGGTGGAGTGGATTGGGAAGATACCAGCACACTGGAAAGTCAAAAGACTTAAACACGTCGCGAAGATACTACCAAGTAATGTTGATAAACACATCTATCCAAATGAGATCCAGGTCAGATTATGCAATTATACAGATGTTTATTACAACGATTATATTACAGTTGATACCGTTTTGAAAAAGGGTAGTTGTAAGGAAAGTGAATTTGCAAAATTTGTTTTGAGGAAAGGCGATGTTGTAATTACCAAAGATTCTGAGACTCCAGATGATATTGGTGTTCCAACTTATGTCAAAGACGATTTGGACAATGTTGTCTGCGGCTATCATTTAACAATGATTAAACCACTTTCTTGTCGTGGGGAGTTTATTTTTAGATTTATTCAATCCGATAGGACAAGAAAATATTTTGAGTTGGAGTCAAATGGAATTACCAGATACGGTTTGGGAAAACCATCAATTGAAAATCTACTCTTACCCATACCTACTGATCCTGAACAGCAGCAAATCGTTGACTTCCTTGACCGCAAAACAGAGCAGATTGACGAGCTCATCCGCATCAAAGAACGCCAGATAGAACTGCTACAAGAACAACGCACCGCACTGATAAATCAGGCAGTGATGAAAGGACTTGACCCGAATGTGGAGATGAAACCGTCGGGCGTGGAATGGATTGGGGAGATACCAGTGCATTGGGAAGTTAGAAGAAACAAACGCATCTTTCATGAGAGAGACCATAGGTCAGAGACTGGAGAGGAAGAATTGCTTACAGTATCACACATCACCGGGGTTTCCCCAAGAGCAGAAAAGAAGAATGTCGGTATGTTTTTAGCCGAAACTATGGAAGGATATAAACACTGTTCTGTAGGGAATCTAGTTATTAATACAATGTGGGCATATATGGGGGCATTAGGTGTTTCATCGTTTGACGGAATTGTAAGTCCTTCCTACAATGTGTACCAATTTAAAAGTAGTGAATACGTGCCAAAATATTACAATTATCTCTACCGAACTCCAAATCATATCAAAGAAATTATACGTTGGTCAAAAGGAATATGGCATTCCAGATGGAGATTGTATCCTGATGCTTTCTTTAGCATGTTCGCAATAACACCTCCGTTTAGTGAACAAACAAAAATCGCCGGTTTCCTCAACTGCAAAACCAGACAGATTGACGAACTGATAACCGCAGAGCAGCGAAAAATCGAACTCCTCAAAGAATACCGGCAATCCCTCATCTCCGAAGCAGTGACCGGCAAAATAGATGTCCGAAACGAGGTTTAGATCCTATCTTGTTATTTTCTCATGTGGCATGCGATACAGGGTCATTCAATTGTCCGTTTTTTGTGCTGTCCTTTTCACAGGCAAAAAACTTAATATATATCACTTAAAATACGAATACAATTAAAACAATTCACGGAAATTTTCGCAGCATTTCGCTAGATTTCGCAGCATTTCGCTAGATTTCGCAGCATTTCGCTAGATTTCGCAGCATTTCGCACCGGACCCTGGGAAAAGGACGCGAAACCCAATAATTTCTTAAAATTGAACGCCCCTGGCGTGCGATACATATCGCGTTGATTTTTCAATACTTTTATGCTATACTTTGCAAAACGTTTTCTTCAAAAGGAGCATTCAGACGAGACAGAGATAAGCGAAGCACTAACAGATGCCGTGTCGCATTTAGCGTCAATAGATGAAGATTTCGCCCCGCAAGTTGCGGAGGCACTCCGGTATTTTGTGCAGTTGATATTCCACCGGCGTTCCCTTGAGGAACGCGATGCATTAGTAGATATTATCAGACAACACATTCAAGACCATAAGGAGTTAAACACGATGGCACAGACAACAGCCGAATTTCTTATAGAACAAGGCGAAGCGAAAGGTAAAGCAGAAGGTAAACAGGACGCAATCCTCAAACTCCTGCAGTTCAAATTTCAGGACGTGCCTGAAGTGCTCTCCCGTGAAATCCGCAACATCCACAACTTATCGCACCTCGACACGCTCTTAGAACAAGCCATGACCGCACAAAGCTTAGAAGAAATAGATACGCATCTCTCCTGATGCAGCAGCACCCCTCATCTACTTAACGAGATTTAGACCATGCCGAGGTATACAGAAACAGATTTTGAGGATCACATCGAGCAACACCTGAACCGGTCAGGCTACCGGTCATTACAATCTTCCCATTATAGTAAACCCCTCTGCCTGATATCCAGTGAGACATTACGATTTATCCAGATGACGCAATTGGAAGAATACCAGAAACTCGAACGTCAGTACGGGGAAGACACACCGCAGAAACTCATGGTTCGTATCAGCAATCAGGTTAAGAGTCGCGGGGTGCTGGACGTGCTTCGGAAAGGCGTTAAAGATCGCGGTTGTGATTTTAAACTGACCTACTTCCAACCGGCAAGTGGCATGAACCCCGACCATCAACGGCTTTACGCGCAAAACCGATTCTCCCTCATTCGACAACTGCATTACTCAGAACGGAACGAGAAATCGCTCGATATGGTGCTGTTTCTCAACGGGCTGCCGTTGGTAACGATGGAACTGAAAAACAGTCTCACCGGTCAGATTCTCACAGATGCGGAGAAACAGTACCGCACGGATCGGGATCCGAGGGAACCGTTGTTCCAATTCAAACGGTGTCTGGTACACTTTGCGGTGGGCAATGAGAAAGTCTCCATGACAACCCAACTGCAAAGTGGTAAGACACGGTTCTTTCCGTTCAACAAAGGGATCGAAAATCCTGTGAACCCAAACGGTCACAAGACCGCTTACCTGTGGGAAGGCATCCTACAGCCCGATAACCTGATGGCGTTAATCAATAACTTTATCCACGAGCAGGAGACCACAGAAAAGGTTTACGATGACAGGATTCGCGCGGTGAGAGATGAGAAGTCCCGTGTCCTCGTTTTCCCGCGATACCACCAGCTGGATGTGATTCGTCAATTGGAAGGTGCTATCGTGGAAGAAGGCGTTGGACATAACTACCTCATCCAACACACCACAGGGAGCGGCAAATCGAACTCCATCGCCTGGTTGGCGCACCTGCTCACGCATCTGTATCGGTCAGAGAACGATACCAATCGGATATTTGACTCCATCATCGTGGTGACGGATCGGCGCGTGCTTGACAGGCAGCTGCAGAACACAATCAAGCAGGTAGCACAAGTTGAGGGTGTGGTGCATGCCGTTGACAAGAATTCAGCACAACTCAGGGGTTTTCTCGAATCTGGTAAAGACATCATCATCTCGACGATTCAGAAATTCAGTGTGATTGCCGCGGAGATTGGCAAGCTGAAAAGCAAGACCTTCGCTGTGATTATCGACGAAGCCCACTCTTCACAGAGCGGTGAATCCGCGAAAAACCTCAGAGTTTCGCTCTCACAAGGAATTCCGACAGAAATCGAAGACGATGAGGATGTTGAAGTATCAGATATAGACGCTAAAATCCTTGAACAGATGGAACAGCGCAGAATGCAGGATCATATCTCCTATTTCGGTTTCAGCGGCACACCGAAGAACAAGACCTTAGAACTGTTCGGACGGAAAAACGGAGAAGGAACCTTTATTCCGTTTCATACCTATTCGATGCGTCAGAGTATCAGCGAAGGCTTCACGTTGGACGTGCTACAGAACTATACCACCTTTAAAAGATATTTTGAACTGGTCAAAAGTGTCCCAGAGGACAGAGAATATGAGAAGGCGCGGACGCTTCGGGCACTGACCAATTACGTTGACCTGCAGCACCACAGTATTGAGACCAAGACCCGGATTATCTTGGAACACTTCACCGAACACACCGCAAAGACGATTGAAGGGAAAGGGCGTGCGATGCTGGTTACGCCGTCCCGACTGCACTGTGTCAGATACAAGCAGGCGTTTGATCAGCAGATGAAAGAGATGGGGCTGCCGTACGGGTGTCTCGTAGCGTTCAGCGGCACGGTGCACGACACCGACAACAGACAAGATTACACGGAAAACGGGATGAACGAATTGCCACCAAGCACTTCCATTGCGGAAAGTTTCAAGGAGCCGCAGTATCGGATTCTGATTGTCGCGAGCAAGTTCCAGACAGGTTTCGATGAGCCGCTGCTACAGACAATGTACGTCGATAAACGGTTAGACGGGCTGCAATGTGTCCAGACTTTGAGCCGTCTGAACCGCGTCGCCACTGGTAAAACGGATACTTTGGTACTCGACTTTGTGAATGAACCGGAGCAGATACAGGAAGCGTTTCAGCAATACTATCAGACCACGACACTTGCAGAGGAGACCGACCCGAACCGGTTGTATGACCTACAGAGCTTATTGGAAGGGTTCGACCTCTATCAGGCAGAAACCGTTGACCGATTCTGTGATGTCTTTTATGACCCTGACCAGCCTGATGAATTGCTACAAGGCGTTCTTGATAGCGTTGTTGAGCGGTGGTCAGCACTTGAAGAAAATGACAGGGAGGAATTCCGTTCCACCTTGCAGAGCTATATTCGCCTCTACGGGTACATCTCGCAGTTGATTACCTTCACCGATGTGGCGTTGGAAAAGTTGTATATCTTCAGTCACAGTCTCAACAAGAAACTACCAAAACGGGAACACTCGGACCTGAACGATGTTTTGTCATCTGTGGACTTAGATTCGTTTCGTGTGCAAAGAACGCATGAGAACCTACAACTCTCTCTTGAAGCGCAGGATAGTGAGATTGACGGGATTGGCAGCGATGTCGCTACCGTCAGGGATCCTGAGCAGGATTTTCTCTCCAATATTATTGGCGCTCTGAATGATGCTTATCAGACAGATTTCACTATGGAAGACAAAGTTGACATTGAGAACGTTTACCAAAAGGTTCGTCAGCATGAAGAACTGCGACAGGTGATTACGGGTGATAATTCGGAAGACAACAAACGGTATTATTTCGATAAAGTGATTGATGCATTTTTATTGGATTTCATCAATAACAAAGTGGAGTTGTATAAGAAATTATCGAAACCAGAAATTAACGCCGATCTCAAGCAACGTCTCTACCAAGCCTACCTTGAACAACCGTCTACAGTTTCTTGACTCCAGGAGGATTTAGTTTTCGGTTTTGATTCTGGTTTTCGTTTATAGATATTAACGTTTTTTCACAAGATCGCAATGTTTTTTCACAAGATCGCAACGTTTTTTCACAAGATCGCGAGCGCAGCTCGCTCCTACAGGGGAGGCGTATTTACATAGATAAAGTAAATATGGAAAACTAAATACCCCTGTCTTGATTCCGATTCTCCTTGACTGTTTTTGCTAAAGGCGTTATGATTGCTTCGTTAATACATACAAGTAAAAGGAGAACTCTTATGCAAGATATACAAGAATTTCAAGAATTAATTACGCGGCAACCTTACACACGCTTTATCACGCCTAAACGGATTTTGTTTGTGGTTCTCGGTGTGATCGTCTTAGCGTGCTTGGCGACAAGTTTTTATACGGTTGAAGCGGACGAAATCGCTGTCGTACTGATGTTTGGTAAATCGGTGCGGCAAGCCGAACCGGGACTCCACTTCAAGTTACCACTCGGTATTGAGAGAGCGATTAACGTTCCCGTTCGGAAAGTTTTTAAAGAGGAATTCGGGTTTCGGACACTGAGGGCAGGGGTGCGTACGCAGTATGACACCCGCGACTACTCGGAGGAATCCCTGATGCTAACAGGGGACCTGAGCATCGCCGATGTCGAATGGGTGGTGCAGTATAAAATCAAGGACCCAAAAAGTTTCCTGTTTTCTGTACGGAATCCGCAGCGCGCCTTGCGAGACCTCTCAGAATCCGTATTGAGCCGAGTCGTTGGGGATCGGACTGTGACGGAAGTGTTAACCGTCGGTCGTATCGAAATTGCCGCAGAAGTTGAACGACATCTACAGCAACTGCTCGATCTCTACGAGACCGGTTTAGATGTGGCGACAGTGACTTTGCAAGATGTCAATCCACCGGAAACGGTGAAAGCAGCGTTTAACGCCGTTAACGAGGCGAAACAGGAGAAGGAGCGTTTGATCAACGAAGCGTGGCGCGATTACAACCAATCTGTACCGAAAGCAAAAGGGATGGCAGCGCAACAGATTTCGGAGGCGCAAGGCTACGCCCTCAAACGCGTGAACGAGGCACAAGGCGATGCCGATCGGTTCAACTCAATCCGATCAGAGTATCAAAAGGCGAAAGAGGTCACCCGCCGCCGCCTCTATCTCGAAGCGATGCAAGACATTTTGCCGCAGGTCAAAGAGATTTATGTGATTGACGGCAACACGAACTCACCTATCCCACTTCTGCAACTCAAGGAATAGTGGCACAAAAGGAGGATTCTCATGAAATCGAAAAAGGTCCTGATCCCCGTAATTATTGTTATAATTTTAGCGGTTCCGGTTGCTGCTGGGATGTTCTATACTGTTCATGAAGGTGAGCAGGTCGTTATCACCGAATTCGGGCGCCCTGTCGGGCAACCCATTGTCACTGCCGGACTGAAATTAAAAACTCCGTTTATTCAGCAGGTACATCGTTTTGAGAAACGCGTGCTCGAATGGGATGGGTCCCCGAACCAGATTCCGACGAAAGACAAGCGGTTCATCTGGCTCGATACGACAGCACGCTGGCGTATTAAAGATGCCCTCAAATTCTATCAAGCACTCGGCACAGAACAGTTTGCACAATCCCGTTTGGATGACATCATCGACTCCGCAGCGCGGGATTTAGTGACAGCGCAACTCTTGATTGAAGTCGTGCGGGATTCAAATCGCGTCTTAAGCCTTGATCTCGAAGTCCTCGAAGGAGAAGAAGGACAATCGGGTGAACCTTTGGAAGAGATTCAGATCGGCAGGGAGCGGATTACACGCATGATACTTGAGAAAGTACAGGAGACGGTGCCGCAATACGGCGTTGAACTCGTCGATGTTCAGATAAAACGCATTAACTATGTAGACGAAGTCCGCAAGAAAGTCTTTGACCAGATGATCTCGGAGCGGCAACGTATCTCTGAGAAGTACAAATCGGAAGGTGAAGGCGAAGCCGCGAACATCATGGGGCAGAAACAGAAGGAGTTGGAGCGCATCCAGTCAGAGGCGTATAAGGAGGCGGAGCAGATTAAGGGTGACGCGGATGCCCAAGCGATCCAGATTTATGCCGAAGCACACGGTCAAGACCCGGAGTTTTATGCGTTTATTCAGACTTTAGAGACGTATCGAAAGACGACCGCTGCGAGTACGAAACTGATCCTCACAACGGATAGCGATCTCTATAAGTATCTGAAAAATAGTGACGTGATTCAGCGGTAAAAATCGTCCTGACAACTAATCTATTTCCCATTCTGCCAGACCGTGCGGTAGCGGTTCTGGACGTTCTGTTGTGCTTTCAATGATAACATGTTCGCCGGTTTCGGAGGATTTGTCGAAGGCACACATCACCTCAAGCACATGGTATGCCAGGGCACCGCTTGCCCGATGCGGTCGTCCGGAACGAATTGCCGATACCATATCAATCACGCCGATCATCCGTGCGTTGTTTGGGAAACGGATTTCCTCTTCTTCCCAATTGCCGCCTGCTGGGCAGACGTGGACAGGACCGCCAAATCCGTTTGGATCGGGGACGGTCATTGAGCCGGTTTCTCCATAGATTTCGATGCAAGGGAGGCTGTGCCGCCACATATCGAAACTCATAATCATCGTGATAATCGCGCCGTTCTGGAATTCGATGGTGCCAGCGAGATGTGTCGTCGTTTTGACAGGGATTTTCAAACCGCGCACGGCTTCGCTCGTTGCGATGCGTTCTTCAAACGCTTTTGTGGTAACCGCAGCGACGCGCTTGACGGGCCCGAGGATATTGACGAGGGCGGTCACATAATACGGTCCCATGTCCAGCATCGGACCGCCGCCGATGTCGTAGTAGAAGGCGGGGTTCGGATGCCAACTTTCGTGTCCGTGTCCACACATGAACGCTGTGCCAGCGATCGGTCTGCCGATTTTTCCTGCATCCAGTGCTTGCCGAGAGGTTTGGATGCCTGCACCGAAGAAGGTATCGGGTGCCGATCCGGCGCGCAATCCTTTTTCCGCTGCAGCGTCAATAAGTTGTTTTCCGCTTTCAGTATCCACACCGAGCGGTTTTTCGCTATAGACGTGCTTACCGGCTCCGAGAACCTGTAAGCCGACTTCGACGTGTGCCCTCGGAATCGTGAGATTCACGACGAGTTCGATTTCAGGGTCCGCGAGCAGTTCATCAACGGTATGTGCTTGACAATTGTATCTTTCGGCTTGTGCCTGTGCAGCTTCCGGTCGGATGTCTGCACAGGCTTTGATTTCTAAAATATCAGTTTTCCGTGCGCCTTGAAAATATGCACCACTGATCGTTCCACAGCCAATAATTCCGATTTTCATTTTTTAAGTTATGTGCTCCTAGAGTGAGTAAAGAGTAAAGAAGAGTAAAGAAGAGTAAAGAAACGCCCAATCAAAAACACCTCATCAGCAATGGCGGGCGCGTAAGTCCTAATTTTTTTACAATGCATGTCATATATTTTTCTCTCAGCGAGAGGGTAAATTGCCCACACTGATTAACATGTTAACACAAGTTTTATATTTTCGCAAGTCGCGGGAGAAGGGTGTGCAGGGCGATTTAGTTTTCAGTTCCGGTATCGGTTTTGGTTGACACAAGTTAACGTTTAGACGCAAGATCGCGAGCGCAGCTCGCTCCTACAGGGGGAAGTATTTACATAAATAAAGTAAATATGTAAAACTAAATACCCCTGGAAGGGTGTGGGTGCTTCTGTGAAAAAAGGAATTGGCAATTACCTAAAAGTGTAGTATAATCTGATACTGAAACCCGTCCTCAACACGAGAGAAAACTGACCGGAGGTATCAGGCATGAAACAGCAAAAACATCGGAAACCCGCGCGTAATTTTACAATCAGAAAAGGTGGATATATCACTAAATCCCAACTCGGAAAACGTGGCACGATTCTCTCTGAATCACAACTCCATGATTTTGAAGTCGAAAGAAAAGTAGGCACAACGATGGGAGATGTTACTGTGATTACATTGGAGGATTTAAACACGGTTCGGCTCTTTCGTTACAATGATATTGAGAAAGCAGAAAAAGAATTGATGCTTGAGAATTTCAACGATGTCTCAATGCGAAGAAGATTCTGTGAGATTTGGAACATAGAAATGGAAACCCACCCTGACACCCATTTCTCGCACGAGGAATTGTTGGGGCGTGGACATTGGACCCCCGAACGCATAGATAGATTCTTGTCGTGTGAGTCTTTCTCTATGCCCTTTTTAGGAGGACACTTAACCTATCCAATTTATCTAAAATCCGATATTCGCAAAGTCGAACGTTCAGACGATTTCAAAATATTATGGCAAACCGAAAAACAGCAGAAAGCTGCAGCACGCAAGGCAGCGCGTGAAAAAGAAAAAATCACCCAGACGCGTCTCATCTCTGAACGTGGCTGGACAAAAGGTCTCATCAACGAATTGTTAGGCGAACCAGATGTTTTTCTCGATAACCCGCATTATAAATCCGCGGCTCCCATGCGCTTGTACTTCCTGGATCGTGTTAAACAGATTGAACAGACAAGCGATGTGTTCAAAGCGCGGCGGAAAGACCGGAAAAAATCCCCCATAAAGCAGAGAAATCAGCAGAATTAACCCAACATTCAAAAAAGCAATTGACAAACTGTAGATTTGTTGCTATGATATTTGGCAATTCAGGCGAAATTGGTTGCCGGTGCAAAGAAGCATCGGCGAATGAGGATCCAACACCTTACAGCACCTTAGGGAGAAAAAGGTATGGGAAACCGAATCGCAATCGGTAACCTCAGAATAGATGAAGATTTGTATGCATTGGTCCGAGACGAGATCGCGCCCGGTACGGGGATAGAAGCAGACGCTTTCTGGAAAGCGTTTGACGACATCGTTGCGGCGTTCGGAGCAGAAAACCGGTCGCTCTTGGAGAAACGGGATTCACTCCAACAGCAGATCGACGCGTGGCATCTGGCACGCAAAGATGAACGGCTTGACGGTGAGGCGTACGCGGCGTTCCTGACCGATATAGGCTATCTGCTCCCTGAAGGACGCGATTTTACCGTGATTACCGAGGACGTTGACGTTGAGATCGCGTTTATGGCAGGTCCACAATTGGTCGTCCCGGTTGATAATGCGCGCTACGCGCTAAACGCTGCGAATGCGCGGTGGGGCAGCCTCTATGACGCGCTTTACGGCACGGATGTCATCGACGAATCAGATGGTGCCACCCGAAGTACGACCTATAATCCGATCCGAGGTAAGAAAGTCATTGAATATACGGAGCGGTTTTTAGATGAAATGGTAGCACTTGAAACGGGGAGCTACGCTGATGTTAAACTGTTTACACTGAATGCCGAACATAACGAACAACAACTCCTCGCGATACGCAAAGACGGCAGTGCGACAGGCTTAGCGAATCCGACCAAGTTCGTCGGGTTCACACAAGCGGATGACGAACTCACGGCTATCCTGCTTCAAAACCACGGGATGCATATCGAAATACGGATAGATCGGGAACATCCGGTCGGCAAGGCGCATCCGGCAGGTGTCGTTGATGTTATCCTGGAATCCGCGATTACCACGATCCAAGATTGCGAGGACTCTGTCGCCGCTGTAGATGCAGCGGATAAGGTCCGCGTCTATCGCAACTGGAACGGTATCATGAAAGGGACGCTGGAGACGACATTTGAGAAGAACGGTGAAATGATCACACGACGGCTTGCACCCGATAAAACGTTTACGACACCCGATGGCAGTACATTGACACTCCCGGGTAGGAGTCTGCTCCTTATCCGCAACGTTGGACTCCACATGTACACAGATGCCGTTCTAACCCAAGAGGGTGAAGAAGTCCCGGAAGGCATCCTTGACGCGATGGTGACCACCTTCGCCGCGGTACACGACCTCCGCGGAAGCAGCGCACAGACCAATAGCAAAATGGGGAGTATCTACATCGTCAAACCGAAGTTCCACGGTCCCGAAGAAGTGGATATGACGATTCGGATGTTCGAGTGGATAGAGTCCGCACTCAGACTCCAGACGAATACCATTAAGATCGGGATTATGGATGAGGAACGCCGTACGACCATTAATCTCAAAGAGGCGATTCGGATCGCAAGGGAACGGCTCGTCTTTATTAATACGGGATTTTTGGATAGAACCGGTGACGAAATCCATACGAGCATGGAGGCGGGACCGATGATCCCGAAAATGGACATCCGCAACGAACCGTGGATGATCGCTTATGAGGATTGGAACGTCGATATCGGGATTGAGACCGCCTTGCTGGGTACCGCACAGATCGGAAAAGGGATGTGGACAAAACCTGACAAGATGGCGGAGATGGTCGAGACGAAGGTGAACCACCCGTTGGCAGGGGCAACAACGGCGTGGGTGCCGTCCCCGACAGCTGCAACGCTCCACGCGATGCACTACCACCGGGTTGACGTGGCGAACTGGATAAAGGAACTATCGGCAAGGCAACGCGCGAGTTTGGCGGACCTACTCACACCGCCGCTGCTAAAGGAACGCGAGCTGCAACCCGATGAGATTCAACGTGAATTGGACAACAACGCACAAGGGATCTTAGGATACGTCGTCCGATGGGTCGACCAAGGAATCGGTTGCTCAAAGATACCAGATATTAACAACATCGGTTTGATGGAGGACCGGGCGACCCTACGGATTTCGAGTCAGCACATCGCAAATTGGCTCCACCACGGCATCGTTAGCGAGGCACAAGTAACAGAAACATTCCAGCGGATGGCGAAGATCGTTGACGAACAGAACGCTGGCGATCCGAACTACCGGAACATGTCGCCTAATTATGACGAGAGCATCGCTTTTCAAGCGGCTTTAGATTTGGTGCTTAAAGGGTGCGAACTGCCGAACGGCTATACAGAGTTTGTACTACATCCGCGCCGCCGGGAGGTTAAAGCAGACGGCTAATAGAACGATGGAAGCGTTAAAGGATGGAAGAAGGGAAGGGCGGAAGATTCGCTCTTCCCTTTTCTTTTTTCTACGAATCGAGGCGATAAAATTTGATGGCGTTGTCTCGGAAAAGGTTTTGCTGTTCTTCAGGTGAGCATCGGGACACTGCGTCCTTTAATGTCTGCACCCACCGTGGGTAATCGCTTGCTTGTGTAGAGACGGGCCAGTCACTCCCATACATAACGCGATCGAAACCGAAACAGGCGATGACGTGTTCAATATACGGGTGTAGGTCGGCAGGTGTCCACGTTTCGAGATCCGCCTCTGTTACCAAGCCGGATATTTTGCAGTAGACGTTCGGGAACGCTGCAAGCGTTTCAATCTCCTGTTTCCACGGGTCAAAAAGTTGGTTCTTGATGTCAGGTTTGCCGATATGGTCTAAGATGAATTGGACGTTAGGACACTGCTCGACGAGCCGAATGGCGTTGCCGAGTTGTGGATGGAAGATACAGATATCGAAACTCAGTTGATAGCGGGCGAGCGTTTTGACACCGTTCACGAAATCGGGTTGGACGCAGAAATCGAGGCTTTCGGATTGAATGAGTCGGCGGATACCTTTGACGAGCGGGTTATCCGCCAATTTTTCGACGAAAGGTGCGACCTGTTCACCCCCTTCAAGCGGTGCCCATGCAACGATCCCCTGAATCCGTGGGTCCACGTTGGCGAGGGCGGTCACCCACGCTGTCTCTTTTAAACCGTCATCGGGGTGTGTGTCGCATTGCACAAAAACGATGGATTCGACCTCTAATTCGCCGTACGCTGCGATATAGTCTTTGAGGAGATACGGTCTATTGAGAGCAGGCACTTCCGAGAGCCACGGGTATCTTAACTGTTCTGGGTGCCATAGATGAACGTGCGTGTCAACGATCGGAAATTTCGCCATTGTGTTGCTCCTTTATTTTATCAAGTTTGGGAGTATTCTAAGGCTTCCGTTTGGAATTGTCAAGTATTATTAGTACTCAGTACGATTTTTCTGCGAAAATCTTTCAGTTAACAGTTGTCAGTTAAGAGCACTTTGAGGTGGGTGTTTTCTTCTAACCACCAAAATATAAGTGATAGACCTTAGGCATTTTCCACGAATTCCAACATAATGTGCAATATAGGTAGGGTTATCCGAAAACCGACATTGTAGCACAAACTTTAGAGTTTGTGTGCTATGGCGGAAAATAGAAAGTTTCCGCTACAATGTCCTTTTATCAAACCCGCGTTAATCTGATGGTTTCTGGTTGCTATTTCTCAAAAAGTTTTGGCAAAAAGTTGGAGAATATGATACACTGATAAAGATTTTATACAGAGGAGTTTAAAGTATGTCAGAAAAATCTCGAATTGTTATGGTGGCAGGGAGCGCGAGCCACGGCGGCGGTTCACATGAGCATCCCGCCGGATGCGCGTTCTTCGCAGACCTATTGAACAAGCATATTGACGGTGCAGAGGCAGTCGTCTCTCAAGGCTGGCCCGAAGACCCCGAAACACTTGCAGGCGCAGACGCAATCATTGTTTATTCTGACGGTGGCGCCAGACATCTCAGTATTCCACACCTCGAACAGATTTCTGAACTCATGGCTCAAGGGGTCGGACTCGCAATGCTGCATTACGCAGTCGAAGTCCCGAAAGGCGAACCCGGAGACCGTTTCTTAGACTGGATCGGCGGCTACTTCGAGACGCATCTTTCGGTCAACCCGTATTGGACAGCAACGTTCACCGGATTCCCTGAACACCCGATTACCCGCGGATTGGAACCGTTCTCACTTGAAGATGAGTGGTACTACCACATGCGGTTCCGTGAAAATATGGATGGCGTAACGCCGCTACTGAGTTCTATCGCACCCGAATCAACGCTTACAAGACCCGATGGACCGCACAGCGGTAATCCGCACGTCCGCGCATCGGTGGCGAACGGGGAACCGCAGCACTTGGCGTGGTGTGTCGAACGTCCCGATGGTGGACGCGGATTCGGGTTTACCGGCGGACATCTCCACAGCAATTGGGCGGATGACCAGATACGGAAACTTATCCTCAACGCAATCGTATGGACCGCGAAAAGAGAGATACCCGAAGACGGTATCTCGACACCGACACCGGCGAAAACGGAACTGGACGCATATTTGTAGGTGGAATGCATGAGGATTAGACTGATGGCGACGGGCGAGGTGACCTCGCCCCGACCACAAACGGGATTGTTCGTAGTCGTCCTATTTATAGTATGTCTCGGTTAAGGAGGCGGAAAATGGACCAAGAATTCCAAGATTATCTGTTTGACCTACAAGGCTACCTCATTTTAGAAAATGCGATAGCCAAAGATGATCTCGAGAAGATAAACGCGTGGATTGACGAGCATTGGGCATACGTTGAACAACCGTGGGAAGAAAACACAGCGGAGAGAGGCACCCCGCGCTGGATCGGGAACATCGAAACGCATACCTATAATATCGAAAATGGCGTAAATTTTCAGAATATCATTGAAGGCGGCGAGGTTTTTCGGAAGTTAATCGACCACCCGGCATGGATCGGGTTGGTTCGTAAATACGTCCACGAAGTCAATGGACTCTCTATCCACGAGAATTTCCTTAACGTCCGCGGGCCCGGCGGCTTCATTCATATCCACTGTGGTGGGCATGTCCCGTTGAGTTATCTGACGTTCCGACAGGAGAACACAGGTGAGTGGATGGTCGGACAGATTAATGTCCTGATGGCACTCAACGACATTGGACCCGGAGATGGCGCACCTGTGCTGGTGCCGGGGAGCCACAAATGCACGGAGATACACCCGCGCCTGAAGCAGAACGGGAAAGGTTTGGTTTATGACGGTGTGACCGGTAAACCGGCAGGGACAGCCTTCGCGACACAGGAGGTTTATCTGAAAGCAGGCGATGTGGTGATGTTCACGGATGCAATCACGCACGGATCAGCAGAACGGACGAATGAGGGGTATCGCAGATCAATCGTCTATCGTTATTCTCCGAGATATGTCCGTGAGCGGTTCGACTATCCGCATTCAGACGAGTTGTTAGCACATTTAACACCAGAACAACGCAAGATTATCCAACCGACATCAATACGCCGTCCACCGCAGATGGCGTAGTAATAATTGTGTTATTATCTTAAAACGGAGGGTTTGAAAATGGAAAAAATAGACTTACAAAAACAGGCGATCATGTTAATCGAACAACTCTCTACTGAAGAACTTAAAGAAGTTGTTGATTACCTTGCGGATCTTCAGGGTAAAGACGCAGACAACATATTACCTACATATCATGCCCAAGAGATTCCGGAGAAGGGGCTTGGAACGTTTATCCACAAGCTTTTCAAACAGATCGGTGGGGTAGAACTTGAGATGCCCCCGCGGGAACCGGCGCGAGAACCGCCTCGCTTTGACTAACAGAATATGCAAACGCCACAAAAAACACTCTGGGGCGGACGTTTCAGTACGAACCTCACCACAGAGACAGTAGCCTTCACACACTCTATTGAAGCCGATACACGACTCATCGGATACGACATCTGGGGCAGCCAAGCGCACGCGATTATGCTTGCCCAGCAAGGGATTATCTCCAATGATGATCTACGCGAGATTTTGCGCTGGCTCCGAAAGGCGGAAGCGGATTTTCAGAACGGCACTTTTACGCTTGATCCCAACAAAGAAGATGTCCACATGAACGTTGAGTCCTACCTGATTGAGAACGCCGGACGCGAATTCGGCGGTAAACTCCACACTGCGCGTTCCCGTAACGATCAGGTACTTGTCGATGCACACCTCTACATCCGTGATGAAATTCTCAATATCCAGCGTGGACTCTCTACACTCTGTGAAGCCTTCCTACAGATCGCGAAGGCACACACCGATACCGTGATGCCGGGGTATACGCACACACAGCACGCGCAGCCGATTAGTCTCGGTTTCTGGGCAACGGCTTATGTGAGTATGTTCCTACGGGATCAGAAACGTCTGCAGTCCGCATACACCCTTGCCAATATGAATCCGCTCGGTGCTTGTGCTTTGGCTGGCACGACCTTCCCGATTGACCGAGAACTGACAACAAAACTGCTCGGTTTCGATGCGCCACACGAACACGCCCTTGACGTTATCAGTAGCCGAGATTTTATCGCAGAGGTACTTTTCGCGTTGTCCCTCGTGATGGCGAACCTCTCACGGATTAGCGAAGAAATCATCTATTGGACGACTCATGAATTCGGGATGGCGGTGCTCGACGATGCGTATAGTTTCGGGAGCTCCATCATGCCACAGAAAAAGAACCCGGACATCGCGGAACTCACACGCGGACGCACGGGACGTGTCTATGGGGCACTGTTGGACCTACTGACGAATCTCAAGGGGCTGCCGATGGGCTATAACCGCGATTTCCAAGAGGATAAACCGCCGCTCTGGGAGGCGTTTGATGTTGTGAAGGCGTGCCTCGGTATCCTACCGGAACTCCTCAAAACGACGGATTTCAAGACAGAACGGATGGCTGAATTAACGGATGCGAACTTCGCCACCGCAACGGAGTTGGCGAACTATCTCGTTAAGGCGCATAAAATCAGTTTTCGGGAGTGCCACGAGATTGTCGGATGGCTTGTCGGTGAACTCGTGCATCGGGAAAAGGCGTTTTCGGATTGGGAACTCACGCAGGCACTCTTGAGAGAAAAAGAGATTGATATACCGATTTCGCAGCTCCAGCAGGTTCTGGATCCGAAGTCAGCGATTCAGAACAATCAGAGCCTCGGCGGCACATCGCCTGCGGAGGTCCATCGGATGATAGACAACTTTGAAAAACAGCTCAATGAGGTCGCACAACATGTCTATACTTGCCAAACGCAAATCGAGGATGCGCACCGAGAGACACTACGGATTGTTGATGAAGTATTAGGGTAGTAAGTTAGGACTTTATAAGGAGAAAGGAGATTCTTGTGAAACTAAACAAAGGAAAATTACCTCTAAAAGATATGACATATAAGCAGTTTCGTGAATGGCTACTTCCGCTTGTGGAACATACCCTATTTGTGTGCCGTGAGAGGATACTTGAATTACTTACGATAGATACAGATAGGGATACACTAACAGAAGCCTTCCGCGAATTTTTTGAAGCTTACTACTATGATATAGCATTCGAGTTAGATCGCTATGAAAAGTGCCTACTTTCGGTTTTGGATTCCTGTGACACTTATATCTCTTTGAAACACCGGGTCGTTACTGTTGAAAGTAAGCGAAAGGCATCGCCGATGGGCCGAGAAGTGCGGCGGATGGGTTCATATCTCCCTAGCGATCCCGTGCCACGGATAAAAATATCTGCATTGTCGAATGATGTCTTTCGCGAATTTCTGCATACATTGGCGAAGTCCGAATTTTTCGCGGCACACGGACGAGTCGTTAAGTTACTAAGTGTAGGATGGACGGATACTGAGGATAGACATTTACGTGAAGCGGTTTACGAATTTTTCGTGTGCCATTTGGAATTGGAACAGTTCCTTGAAGATTATGCGTACGATCCGGACGAAAGATTAGAAATACGCCCAAAAGTTGCTGAAGAGCTGGAACAAAGTATCACAGAGCATGAATCTGGTGAAATTAAAGGCAGACCCCTCCAGGAGGTGGCGAAAGAATTTGGGGTCCCGCTGAAATGTATACATTGATAATAAAACCTCGTGCCGAATCGGATTTGCGACGGTTGAGTGCACCGATTCGCTTGTTGGTCTTTAACAAACTGGAACGATTGTGTGAGATTTGTGACGATTATCCCCATAAGGCACTGAAAGGTGACCATAGAGGGAAGTTTAGTTTATCGGTTGCTAAAGATTATCGGGTTATTTATACCTTTGATAGACGTATCCGAGAGATTGTTGTTCACCGAGTTGGGCACCGTAGTAGAATCTATTAAATAGAACTTACTTAACCAATACCCTCAATTCAGGAATATGCTATGTCAACCGAAAAACGCGCTGCACCCAATGTAGCGCAAGTCAAATTTGAGCGCGATGTTCTGAGTGATTCTCAATCCTTTACAGCACTAAACATTTTAAAGAATGCAATTAGCAAATGCCAAGATAATACTATTGTAGCCTTAACGGAAAACGATTACGAGCAATTAATAGTCCTGCTTGGTGAATTAACGGACGTGGTACGTGAAGACGAAAATCATTTTTTTGCGCCCTTAATGGAATTCGTTGTTGTACTTATTGAAAAATATGATCATGCACACAACCCAGAGCTGGCCGCGCGCATTCAGAAAGATAGAGTCCAAAGCGCCTCCAATACGGAAAACGATCTTGTTGTTAGGTGAAAAGGCTGCGATCAACTATAAAAACTTGCCAGCTCAGAATAAGGAGAATAAAAAATTGAGAGACAGATTAATCGTCGCATTGGATACAGATGACGGTGAAGATATTGATTGGCTATTTGGAACACTTATGGATAGCGTCCGTTGGTTTAAAATGGGCTTTCAGGCGTTTAGTGCGCTCGGAATGGAAGCGTTTCCATGGCTCAAACAAAACGGGCATAAAGTCTTTGTTGACCTGAAATTCCACGACATCCCGAATACGGTTGCACGCGATGTCGGCATGATGACGAAACACGGCGCGAATATGATTAACATGCACGCCTCCGGTGGGTTGGAGATGATGCAAGCTGCAAGGGATAGCGCAGATGATGCCGCCTATAAAGAAAATATTCCGAGACCTATCCTACTCGGGGTGACCGTTCTAACGAGCATGGATGAGACCGGCTTTCAACAGAACTTTGGCTCAGAACGGCAACTTACAAAGCAGGTCGTCTATCTCGCGCAGTTGGCACAGGAAGCCGGATTGGACGGTGTCGTCGCATCGCCTCTGGAAATTGAACCGATCCGAAAAGCCTGCGGCGATAACTTTTTGATTGTGACACCCGGTATCCGACCAGAATGGGCGGAGAGCAACGACCAACGTCGGATCACTACACCCGCAGAGGCTATTAATAAAGGCGCAGATTACATTGTCGTCGGCAGACCGATCATCGAAGCGGATGACCCGTTAGAGGCTGCCGAAATGATCCTTGACGAAATGAGGGAGGGATAAAAAATATGAATATCATCTGTATCTGTTTAGACACGTTCCGTGCCGACATCATCGGCGAAGGCAAGAAATATAGCCACGTACAAACGCCTAACCTCGATGCATTGGCATCGGAGTCTGTCCGTTTTACACGCGCGTTTGGCGAAGGGCAACCGACGCTTCAGATACGTCGTGGCAACTTTACAGGGATGCGGAGTTTCCCGTGGAGATACAATTTCGACCGACGTGGGCATTGGCATCACGCCCCGGGTTGGCATAAGATTCCACCCGAACAGGATACGATTGCCGAGGTCTTGCTCGAACGCGGCTACCTTACTGCACTCATTGCCGATACATATCACATGTTCAAGCCGACGATGAATTTCTCGCGCGGGTTCGCACATTTCGACTTCATCCGTGGACAGGAATCCGATAACTGGCAGAGCGGCGATCCGAGATTAATTGAAGAACAACTCCGAAACCATGTCCGTGAACCGATCAATTGGCGGCGGCACGCCGGACTCGTCAACTATCTACTCGGTCAACGACACCGCCAATCCGAAGATGACTATAGTTGTGCGCGTGTCTTTCGTGCTGCAGCTGACTGGCTTCAGGATAACCACACCGTCGGTCCGTTCTTCTTATGGGTGGATAGTTTCGATCCCCATGAACCGTGGGACCCACCGAAGTCTTATGCCGATCTCTATTTTCCTGACTATTCTGGGAAAGATTTCATCACACCGGGCGGTGCCAACGAAGGCGACGGTCCCACAGAAGATGAACGCCGCCGAATCGAGGCACTCTACCTCGGTGAGGTCACGTTTGTCGATAAATGGGTCGGTGTACTGCTTGATAAGATAGAGCAGCTGAACATCAAAGACGAAACATTGGTTGTGCTGATGTCCGATCACGGCACGCAACTCCGGGACCACGGGAGCTTCGGGAAAGGCGCGAACAAACTACACCCGTTCAATACGCAGCTGAACTTGATGATCCGGCACCCAGAGGGCCCGAATGACAGGGACATTTCCGCTTTTGTGCAGAACCACGACCTGATGCCGACGCTCCTGAATCTGCTGGATATCCCGTGCGGTTGGACGGATGGCGAGGATATGTGGCAACTCGTCAGGCAAGAGAAAGCAGCACTCCGCAATCGGATTATCACGGGTTGGGCTGGTTTTGCTACCGGCAATGCGCGCGGACGCGTCAGTGTGCGCGATAACCACTGGAACTTCTGTACCTCCGTCGGCTATACCGATGAGAGCGGTGACGAACTCTTTGATGTCCGGAACGATCCAGAGGAGAAGGTGAACGTCGCGAGTGACCATCCGACGGTTGTCGCTGAACGACGGCAGGATGTCGAGGCACTCATCGGTCAACCCTTACCGGGACACTTCATTGAAGTCTGCGATCCCGGATACGCACCGATGACAAAGTGGCTACAGAAGAAGTTGGCGGAGATGTAAACCGTTTTCTGCATGCGTCTCATCGATCAAACAGTCGAGCGTCAGGCGTTGATAAAATAACGTCTGGTGGTTCTGGCGGATCTGGCGGTGGCACCGTGCTATTGAGGTCTCCATAACAGAGTACGAAGCCGCCCGTGCCGAACCACGAACCCAATGATAGCAAGTAATTGTCGATGTTGTCGTGTGCTAAAAAACCGGCTCGTTTGATGCGGTCGTGCCGAGCAAAGAAATAGTGGCGATTTCCGTTCTCCCACCACAGTTCACCGTTCCTCGAAATACGATAGCCGGCGTTCGGGATAGCTTCTATATCCCCAGGATCAACATACTCAAGCGGTATTTCGAGTTCAGCGATAAAATCCGCCATTGAACCGCCTGCCTGGTGATAGGCGAGGATGTCATTCCAGTCCGCAAGTCGCACGCCTGCGCCGAGTTGTTTCTTACATTCAGCCTTGAGGTCTTGCGTCTCATCCAGATTGTGGGCAACGACGTGGAACTTCTGGTAACTCACTACCGGTGTCAGCACCGGTTCGGCGGTATTCGGTACAATAGCTGGCATGGAGCGGTTCCCCATCTGGTTGGTGTTAATGACCTCTGGCTCCGGGGGCGGCTCTGTGCTATTGAGGTCCCCATAACAGAGTGCGAAGCCACCCTTGCCGAACCATGAACCCAGTGATAGTAAGTAATTGTCGATGTTGTCGTGTGCTAAAAAATCTGCTCGCTTGACGTGATCGTGCCGAGCAAAGAAATAGTGGCGATCTCCGTTCCCCCACCGCAGTTCACCGTTCCTGGAAATACGATAGCCGGTGTTCGGGATGGCTTCCATATCCCCGGGGTTACCATACTCAAGCGGTATTTTGAGTTCAGTGATGAAATCCGCCATTGAGCCCTCTGCCTCGTAATAGTCGAGAATGTCATTCCAATCCGCAAGTCGTACACCTTCACCGAGGTACGCTTTACATTCAGCCTTGAGGTCTCCAGTTTCGTTCAGATTGTGGGCAACGACATGGAACTTTTGGTAACTTACTACAACTTGGATACCTTGCTCGTGCCCTTCGCACGTAAAACGTTTGTTCCCGGTGGTCGTATCCCATGCGATAATGGTGCCATCTTTACTACCAGTGAGCAGCGTCAATTCATCAGGCGAAAATGCGAATCTGTAAACAGAGTCTTTGTGTGCTTTTAAATCCATGATGTTTTGGTAGTCACCGATTGCATAATCCCAGTGTTGCCCCTCGCCAACCGTATAATGCCACAAGCGAACCACATCCGGATGCCCACTGGTAAGAAATCTACCCTTCGGCGAAAATGCTAACGCATGGGTTGAAGTGCGATCCCGCCACCGCAGTGTCGATTGTAGGTTGCCGGATTCAGTATCCCACACACGAATTGTTTCATATTCATCACCACTTACTAATGTCTTGCTATCGGGTGAAAACGTTAGCGCAGTAACCGAGCGTTTATGACCCGTCAAAGTATGCCAGAGTTCTCCTGTCTTACCATCCCACAATTGGATTGAGAAGTCTTTATCTTCCCAATTCGGTATTGTGATAGCAAGAAAACGTCCATCCGGTGAGAGTTCAGTTAGCCAAAGCTCACTCCAATTTTCAAAATATAATCTTATATCTGTAACAAGCACGGGAGGTGTTTCGGGGCTAATCTCCCATACATGAACACGTCCAAAAGAGCCTGCACAGGCGAGTTTCGTGCCATCGTCAGAAAAAAATAGAGAGGAGATGCCCGTAGGTGACGGTAGCGTTGTGATAAGTTCGCCAGTAACTTTGTCCCACAACTGAACCTCTCCACGTCCGTTACTGCCCGTTGCGCAAGCGAAGACGTTCCCATCTGGTGAGAACGCTATTTTCCCGTAACCGCGGTCAGGTTGCTTAAGCGAGGTAATTTCTGCACCCGTTTTCGCATCATATATCCAGATGCCGATATTGGTAGTGACGGCAAATTGCGTGCCATCTGGGGTAAAGGTGATGTCACTTGCCGCCCCTTTGCCAATGCGCATTTTCGCGCCTTCAGGCAAGTGCCCCTGTATATGCTTCTGCGCAAGACTCTTGCTTGACCAAAGGACTACAGTCAACAAGAAAATTATAAAAAACAGTCCATTTTTTTTCACAACCGAATCTCCTTTTTATTTTATAGTTGTTTGACGAATCGGTCTGCATTATCTATCTTTGTGCCCGATGTTTTTCGGATCCCAGAGAAGGATTGTACCATCATCGCTTCCACTGACAAAAGTCTTGCTATCCGGTGTAAATGCGAAGTGAGTGACCGAGTCGGCGTGTGCAGAATGGTTCCACCAAATCTGGGTTCTTGTTTCAACATCCCATAGTTCAACAAAACCCAGGGAGCCACCTTTGGCAAGGGTTCTTCCGTCCGGCGAAAACTTCAACGCATCCATAGTCCCGTTAGCCTCAATAACACCTGTCAAACGACGATGCGTTTCAGTATCCCATAAATGAATATCGCCGCTCCAGTTACCGCTTGCCAGCGTGCGTCCATCCGGTGAGAACGCCAATGCTCTGAAATCCCGATTTGCGAAAACGTTTGTGATGGATAAATCCCTTTTTAAGGTGTATACCTTATCTGCGTTGATATCCCACAGTTGAATTTTTTTGCCTGAACCGATGAACGCAATTTTTTTCAGATCCGATGAGAACGCAAATATTGAGGGTCTAACATTAGTTGAATGGTCACCGGGTAAAGAATGGAGTTGTTTACGATTTGGTACATCCCAAACAATCGCTTCGCCTCGAAAACTGGCACTCCCAAGAGTTTTGCCATCTTCCGAAAACTGCAAAAACCTGATAACACTACCGTGAGTGTGCCCGGTAAGGGTAGCAATTATAGTGTGAGATGCGGTATCCCACAAACGGACTAACCCATCTACATTTCCACTTGCAATCATTTTGCCGTCTTTAGATAATGCAGCGGAAAAGACATACCACTTCTGTTCGGTTGGAATTAACCGCTCTTTACCCGTTTCAGAGTGCCAATATCGAAAAGTGCCATCAGTTCCACAACTAAAAAGCGTCGTTCCATTTTCAAGAAATTGTAAGCCTCGCACATTTCCTGTATGTCCCTGTATCATTAGATGTTGGTTTTTGCTTGTCAAATCCCATCCTCTGATGGTTCCGTCCGCGCCCCCACTGGCCAGCGTTTGGCTATCTGTGGTGAATGCAAAAGATAAAACGGGTAGCGTGCCGTGCGCGAGTGCTGCAGGAAAGAGATAGTTCTGTGTGGGCAGATTCCACAATAAAATTGTGCCAGCGTAGTTCCCCGTTGCCAGAATTTCTCCATTCGGTGAGAAAGCTAAGGTTCCAACAACACGTGGTTGCTCCGGGAGTTTAACTAATTCATTACCCGTCTCTACGTCCCATAATCGGAGCGCCGTTCTTCCAGAGGCAAGCGTTTTCCCATCAGGAGAAAATGCCAAGGCCTGCGCAAGGCTGCTTCGATCCGGAACACCAGCATCTTTTTTTAACGTACGATGTAACTTTTTCTTATCTACATCCCATATCCTGATAATATTATCACTGGCACCAACCATAAAACGCGCATCTTGCGAAATTACCAACGGAGTATTAAGCCCACTCCGTGATTTTTGTGAACCGGAGAAGCTAACCACTTCACGACCAGTAGCGATCTCCCATGCGTTAATCTTAATCTTCGCGTCTCTGGGTAAATGTCCACAAAAAAGCAGAGAACCATCTCCAGAAAATGTCATCGCTTTGATCGTACCGATTCCGACTCCCAAAGTAGCAGACTTCTCGCCGGTAGTGATGTCCCATAACTGAATGGGGCCACTATAGGGCCAAAGTCCACTTGCGAGCGTTTTGCCGTCCGGTGAAAATGCAAGTGTATTTGCAGTTCTGTGCCCAAGCCGACGTTCTTTTAATAGTGCAATTTCTGCCCCGGTTTGTGCGTCATAGAGCCATACGCCAATTGTGGTTGCGACTGCTAACTGAGTATTGTCCGGTGAAAACTTAACGTCTTTAATTTTTCCTTTACCAATCCGTGCTTTCGCGCCGTCAGGTAAACGCCATTGCGTGTAATCCTGCGCGAATCCGTTTGATAGAAATAGGTTCAATATTAACAGCAATGCGGTGAAAAAAAAAGATGGTTTTTTCATTTTTGACCTCCTTTTCGACAAAATTGTGTGCGATCTATTTTAGTGAACAGGGTCTATTTTTTCCCAATCCCACAAAAGGATTGTGCCATCATCGCTGCCGCTTGCGAGCGTTTTGCCATCCTCAGAGAATGCCAGATTTCTGATCCAGCCGTTATGTCCGGTGAGCATAGCAGATGGAACCTGGCGTTCGCTGTCCACTTTCCACAACTGAATTGCTTTTGATTGGGTAGAACAGACAACCGTTTTACCGTCAAGAGAAAATTGCACGGCAATAATTCCGCCCATAAATCTGCCACGTTGAGAAATTTGGGTTTTCGCTTCGATATCCCATAAACGCATTGTGCCATCCCAGCTGCCACTTGCCAACATTTTTCCGTCTGGTGAAAATACTAACATCTCTACTTTTTTCGTATGTCCACGGAGCGTAAAATACTCTGTACCAGTGGTAGTATCCCATCCTTGAATTGTGCCATCCTGACTACCCGTAGCAAGCAGCGTACCGTCAGAAGAAAACGCTAATGCCCCAATACCTTCTTTGTGGTTAGTGCGAATCAATTTCCGTTGATCGCCAACAGCAACGTTCCACAACCGGATCCTATTTCCTCGGCTACCACTTGCAAGCACGGTTCGGTCCGGAGAGAAAGAGATTGACCAGACGTTATTCTTATGTCCTTTGAAAGTTTGTGTAAAAAGTTCTCGGTTAGTGGCAACATCCACAACCTTGAGGCTGATACCGATGCTCACACTGGCAAGTGAATTACTGTCATTAGAAAATGCCAATTCTCTGATTAATCCGTGATGTCTCTTCGTAGAAGAAAGTTCTTTACCGGTATCAGCATCCCATAAATGAATAACACCTCTGGAAGCACCAGCGGCGGTTTTTCCATTGGGTGAGAATGCCATCTGCTCAACGAAATGCGGGTGCCCAGTTATGATTCCGATTTCGTCACCGGTATGGGTGTCCCACAATCGAATGGTAGCATCCCAACTACCGCTTGCTAACATTTTTCCATCTGGCGAAAACGTCACTGCCTGTATAGCATCAGTATGTCCTTTGAATGTAACAAGTTTTTGTTGAGTTTCAAGATTCCAAGACTGAAGACCGCCGCCAAAATTCCCATTCGCGACGCTTTTCCCATCAGGACTAAATGCTAAAGCATGCGTATGAGATAAGCCAGTTAAGGTTTGGCGGCGGTTTTGAGTGGCAACGTCCCATAGATGAATCGTTGAGTCCCAACTCCCACTTACGAGCGTGTTTCCATCGGGTGAAAATGCTAAGCCATATATACTATCCGAATGCGCTTTAAAGGTGGAAATTTTGTTGCCCGTGCGTAGATCCCACAAACTGATCGAACCGCTTCCGTCTCCAATAGCAAGTTGGGTGCCATCATTCGACAATGCTGATCCCCAAAAATGTCCGGTGCCATATAATCGACGAAGCGTTTTCGGAGGGGCCGGATTGATAAGAGGACTTTCAGTGCTGATTTTCCAAGTTAAAATCATGCCACCTTCACTTGCGCTTACGAGTGTTGCACCGTTATCAATAAACGTGATCGCGTTTATCTGATGAAGCTCTGATTTCAAGAAGGCAACTTCTTTTAGAGATTGAACGTCATAGATCCAAATCCCGATGCTTGTACCTACAGCCAATAGGCTGCCATCAGGAGAGAACTTAATATCACTTATCTCGCCTTTGCCGAGCCGCATTTTCGCACCTTCTGGTAAGTGCCATTGCGTATAGTCGGCGGCGAGACTTCGGTTTGACAGGAATAGATTTAAAATTAACAATAAAACAATATAGAAAAGTCCGCACTTTTTCATTTTCAAAATCCTTTTTGTCGTATCAGAATACGCTATAACTCTAACGTCGTTATCAATTATCCGTTTACTCAAGTGTTTCCCAATCCCAGAGGAGGATTGTGCCGTCTGCACTTGCGCTTGCGAGTGTTTTCTGATCCTTAGAAAACGCCAGTGTGTTTATGTTCTCTGTATGTCCCGTGTGCGAGGAGAGTAGTTCACCCGTGCGGGTATCCCAGAGTTGGATAACGCCACTCCCTCTTGCACTCGTAGTTTCGGTTATCCAGCCGCCCCCTGCTGTCCTAACTGCGCCATCCGGAAATTCGAGTACTGTTCCATTAACAGCGCTAACAAGTATTTTGCCGTCTGGTGAAAATACAAACGTTACGCTTGCTGCAAGGCGTTCGAGTGTACACACCCGCAACTGTGTCCCTGTCGATGTATCCCACAGATGGATCGCTTCTCGGCTTCCACCGGCGATGGTCTTTCCGTCTGGTGAGAACACCAAATTGGTGATACGATCTGTGAACGCCTTTAGGGTGCGAAGGTCTTCGCCTGTCTCTGTGCTATACAAATAGACAGTTGTGTTAACTGTCCTTGGCAGTGTTCTTGCATGTGCCAGAATCTTTCCATCGGGTGAGAGTGCCAACGCCCCGAACCCATCTTTTTTATCGACCTTAAACGTAAACTGTGGATTGGACCCGAAAAAGGAGCGTCCCCAAGGTAAACGTGAAAAGAGCTGTCGCCAAGTGGATTGCTCACTTTTCCAGACGCGAATGATGCGATCTTTGCCCACGCCTGCGAGCACTTTACCATCTAAGGAAAACACGAATTCGACATTCAGCCCATCCTTCATATTCCCTTTCAAGGTGGAACGCGTGCGCTTCGTGTGAATATCCGTTATATCCAATGTACCGTCAAGATGATCAACGAGAACCGTTTTGCCATCGGGTGATATTTTTTCTGCACCCATTACCTCTAAAAAATGGGTGGATAACGGCTTACCTATCGTGACATCCCATTGTCGGTGCTGGAAGTACGCCCAGAGCCAACTTGAGTTGGGCGAATTTATACTCGTGAGGGTATCACCGGTCTCAGAAAATGTGAGATGCAGCATAGGCCCTATATGTCCTGTAATCGTAAAGCGTTGTTTGCCGGTTTCGGTGTCCCACGCCCGGGTATTCCCAGATTCGCTTGTTGTGAGAAGCGTTTTGCCGTCTGGCGAAAATGCCCATACAAAAACGCGATGTCGATGTCTGTGTCCCATGAACACTTGACGGGGTGCGTGTTGCTGTGCTTCGGTGGTGATGTCCCACAATTGCGCGTTTCCGTCTGAGTCTCCAGTTGCAAGGTATTTGCCATCCAGCGATAGTGCTAATGTCCGTGTTCGACCTTCATTTTCCTTGATGATAGGTCGAGAGGTACCGGTATCCACATCCCACAATAGCGTTTTTCCATCTATATCTGAACTGACAAGTGTTCTACCATCGGTTAGAAACGCCAAGGTATGAATCTGTGCGGTATCGCCCGGCAAACTGAACAACATCTCTTGCGTGGTAGTATCCCACACCTGTAGCCTGAAATTTTCGATCTGGTGCGATATCGTGTTATGATGTGGTGTTTTTGAAGTTGCCAAGATTCTGCCATCAGGTGAGAGTGCCATTGCTAAAACGTGTTGCTCGGTATCATTTATGAGGATCGGTTCTTGATCGGTATCGGCGAGATGCCACAACCGAAATGTATCGTCCATGTTGGCAGTGACAAGCCTCGTGCCGTCCGATGAGAGCGTGACCTTTTCAACTAAATCTGTGGGTTCAGTTAAAATGGAGATTCGTTTATGGGTGGTAGCATCCCATAATCGCGTTTCGCCGCCAGCATCTACAGTGGTGAACGTGCGTCCATCGGGCGCGTATTCCACCGCTTTCACCTCTCGTTCGTGTCCGGTTAGGAGTGCGAGTTCTTTGCCGGTGTGTGTGTCGTATATCCATATCCCGATGGTAGTCGCAACAGCGAATTGCGTGCCGTCCCGCGAAAAGGTGATGTCGCTTACTACGCCTTTTCCGAGGCGCATTTTCGCACCTTCTGGTAATTGCCACTGCGTATAGTCTTGTGCAAGGCTTCCATTTGACAATAATAACCCCAAAACTAACAGAAAGGCAATATAGAAAAGTATAGATTTCTTCATTTTCAAAATCCTTTTTAATCTCAGGTCATCACCTATTACCGATTTTCTTCAGTGTTTCCCAATCCCAGAGGAGGATTGTTCCCCAAGAACTGGAACTAACGAGCGTTTTACCATCTGGGGAAAATTTTAGTACGTTAATCCAGCGTGTGTGTCCTGTATGTGTGGACAAAAGTCCACCGGTGCGAACATCCCATAATTCAAGAATACCGTCCCAATTTCCAACAACAAGCGTGTTGCCATCTGGTGAAAATACGAGCGTCGAGATCCGGGCAGTTAACTGACGCGGGTTTGTCTGAAGTTGTGTACGGGTTTCGGTGTCCCAGAAGAAGATTTCATGACCGCCGCTTACGAGTATTTTTCCATCGGGTGAAAACGTCACTGCACTGACCCACGATTTATGTGCTGTGGATTTAAAAAGCAAAGTACCATCTACCACACGCCACAAGCAGAGAGTCTTGCCTTTACCGCCGCTTGCCAGCATTTTTCCATCAGGAGAAAACGCCAACGTACGAATCCAATGTTTATGTCCTTTAACTGTAAACCGATGCTGAACCTCTTTGGAATCGTTAAGTTTCCACATACGCACTAAGTTGTCTTCACCACCGGCTGCTAACATTTTCCCATCTGCGGAGAACGCGAATTTGACATTCAAGCCGTCCCTCGGATACCCGTTTAAAATAAACTGACCTATGATACGTGGCAGGTCGGTGTTAATATCCCATAAAAAGCATTTGTTACCGAATGGGTGTGTAACGAGCATTTTACCGTCCGGGGCCAGTATCATATTGCCTGCATCTATCCCCCCAAAATTGGTGGACAGTTGGTCCCCTGTGTTGATGTCCCATCGTTGCTGCTGTAAGATCCCTGGTGGATTGAATGGCTGGTTCAGGCTTAAAAGGATATCTCCTTTTTCGGTAAACATCAAGTCTTTGGTGCCTTCGATATATCCAAGACACGTAAAATGGTGGCTACCGGTCGCGGTATCCCACGCTTGTATTGTACCATCTTTACTCCCAGTGAGCAGTGTTCTTTCGTCCGGTGAAAACGCCAACTTAGAGACGTAATCTTTATGTCCACGGATTTCTAAAGTGCGTTGATAATCGCCAATAGCGTCATCCACTTGCTGTTTCGGTTTGACGGTGTTATCCCATAACTTCACACCCTCACGATGTCCACTCGCGATGAACCTACCACTCGGCGAAAACGCCAATGCGTAGGTTGTAGTGCCACGTCTCCAGTTTAATGTAGCCTTAAGTTTTCCAGTAGCCGTATCCCATAGACGAACCGTCTCGTATTCATCACCACTCACCAGCGTCTTGCCATCGGCAGAGAATGCTATCGACTTAATCCAGCGTGTGTGTCCAGTCAAAGTATGTGAGAGTTTTCCGGTTGTAGCATCCCACAATTTGATCGTAAAGTTTTTATTTTTCCATGATTCTTCACCTAACTCTGCAATTGCCAAGAGGTTCCCATTTGTTGAGAATTGCATCAATGTAGAGGTTGACAGCCTCGCTTTCCGCCCATCCATCTGCAAAATAGTTGGTGGTTTTGTGTGTTCGCCAAGTTCCCATATATTAATTTTGTTATCCCAGCTTACACCTATAAGTTTCGTGCCATCTTCAGAGAAAACGAGTGCTCTAAGATCCGGGTATCGCGGACGGAGAACCTCTTTGAAAGTAGCGATAGGTTTACCTGTGGTTACATCCCACAGTCTACCGGCACCGCCTTCCTCACCGCTGGCGAGTGTTTTTCCATCGGGTGAAAATGCTATGGTTGTTACATCGCGTCCTTCGCCCGGAAGCACGGCGATTAAAGAAAGTTCTTCCCCGGTGTGCGCATCATACATCCAGATACCGATAGATGTTGCGACTGCGAAGCGGCTGCCGTCGGGTGAAAACTTGATGTCGTTTATTCTGCCTTTTCCGAGCCGCATTTTCGCGCCTTCAGTAAAACGCCATTCTCCGTCATCTTGTGCAAGACTTCCGTTCGACAAAATCCCGGCAATCAACAAGGTGACTATGGAAAACAGTTTAATCTTTTTTGTCAAATCTTTCTCCTTTTTCTCTGCATCATTTACGAAGGCAGACTGATCGTTTACCTATTTTTCTCAAGGATGTTCTCTAGATCCCAGACGAGGATTGTGCCATCGGAACCGCCGCTAAAAAGCATGGCACCGTCAGGTGAAAATGTGAGTTTATTGACAGGCCCGACATGTCTGTGTAATGCGCCTTGTATCAGCGTCCTTGTGCTGGTGTCCCATAACTGTATAAAACCATCAGCGCTGCCATTTGCAAGTATTTTTCCATCTCGGGAGAATGCCAATGCAGTGACGTTCCCGGCATCTCCCTCGAAAATTGAGAGTTGCTTGCCGGTTGCGACATCCCATGAATAGATAGAGCCGTCGCTGTGCCCGCTGACAATCGTTTTTCCATCGGGTGAAAATGTCAATGCTCCAGTTTCAGCAATGTGTTTCGCCAGCAAAGCGGTTTTGGGACCGAGGTTAATAATATCCCATAAAACTATCGTTTCACCCTTTCCTGCACTCGCAATTGTTTTTCCATTGGGTGAAAATGTCAATGCTATAATTTCGTCCGTGTGCCCTTTAAGTATAGCGATCCGTTCATGGTTCAGCACCTTCCATAATTCGATTGTTCCACCGCGACTCCCACTGACAAGAATTTCGTCGTTTGGAGAGAATGCAATCTTATCAATAAACCCCTTGTGTGCTGTTTTGAAAGTGGCGAAAAAGTCTTCTGTATCCGGATTCCACAGTTTCACATTATTACCAGCACTCCCAATAGCTACCGTTTTGCCATCTTGAGAGAAAGCGAGACTAAAAGCAAATGACCGGTGTTTGATTGGGATAAGCTGCTGATCTTGGGTCTCAGTGTTCCATAACTGCATTGTGGCATCGAAACTACCGCTCGCGAGCGTTTTGCCATCTTTGAGGAAACCGAGTGCCACAATTTGTTCCGTATGGCCTGCTGTCATTAAGCGTGAGTTTCCGGTCTCAACCTCCCATAACCTAATGGTGTTGTCGCGACTTGCACTAACCAAAGTTGTACCATCTGCGTTGAAATCCAAAGCTTTAATGGGCCGTTTATGCTCGGTGAAGACGCGTTTGTCAGGTAGCGGTTTACTTTTATCGGTAATCGTGCCCAACAGACGTGGTAGCGTAAGTTGATCACCTCCAGCCCCGATATCCCACAACCGGATGTCGCCACCGGAATCACCACTTGCTAAGGTTTTCCCATCTCGTGAGAAGGTGAGGGCATTAACGATACGGGTATGTCCGTCGAGTCTGGACATCTGATTTCCGGTTTCTACATTCCATAGCCGGATCGTCGCGTGTCCACTGACAAGTGTTTTGCTGTCTGGTGAGAATACCAAAGCCGAGGCGAGCTCCTCACGTCCTTCTATAATATGCTGTAGGTTGCCTGTACCTGTATTCCATATAAATATCTTATTTTTATTCGTACTTGCAACAAAACGGTGATTCGGTGATACTGCTAACGCTCTACCCTTGATTGAAACTTGCTGCCCTATAAAATGCGACACCTCGTTCCCTGTGCTTGCATCCCATACATGAAACCGAGTCCCTTTGCCGGAACCCACACTTGCGAGCGTTTCACCGTCTCCCGAAAAAGCTAACACACCAACAGCGCCTATACCTTTACCCATGGTAGATGTTTGTGTCGCGGTATCAATGTCCCATAGTTGAATCCTGCCTTCCGGTGCCCAACTTCCAGTAGCAAATGTTTTGCCACCGGGTGAAAAAGCCACTATTTCGACGTTTTTTGGTTTTTTGTTGAGTAGCAGGATTTCCTCGCCGGTAGGCACATCATACAACCAAACACCGATATTGGTAGCCACCGCTAAAAGATCACCATCGCGTGAAAACTTTACATCATTTATGGAACCTTTCCCGAGACGTGCTATCGCGCTTTCGGGTAAATTCCAGTGTGTATAGTCTTGCGCGAGACTACCGTTTGATAAGATACCTGCAACTAACAGGAAGGTTATAGAAAAAAGACCGAACTTTTTCATAACGTGAATCTCCGTTTTGTCCGTTTTGATGATTCTATTCAACTATTAATGACACAATTTTTATTAATGACACAATTTTGCAGTGGAAAGGGGGCATAATTTTGAAATGCGTCTAAGTTTTATAAGAGAGTTGTTCCTACTGTTCTATGTTCCAGAGGAGGATTGTGCCGTCCCCACTGCCGCTTGCGAGCGTTTTACCATCAGGTGAGAACATCAGCACGTGAATAGAACCTCGATGTCCGCTGAAGGTAGTTTGGACCTGCGGCGTTGGCACTAAATTCCAGACTTGAATAAGTCCATCGGCACCGCTGCTTGCGAGTGTCCTTCCGTCTGGAGAAAAAGCTAATGCAGCGATGCCCTCCACGGCTTCAAAGTTATTGCGCTGCTCCCGAGTATTGACATCCCACAATAGGATCTTATTTTCACTCGCACTGGCAAGCGTGTTCCCATCCGCGGAGAAGGCGAACGCGCCGATGGGCATTTTTGTGTACCCCATGAGATATGCAAGTCGTTTGCCTGTCTTAACCTCCCATAAAACAGTGGTCGAATCTTGAGCACCACTCACGAAGAGCTCGCTGTTTGGCGAGAATGCGTAGGCAGTCACCGGACTTACGTGATCTTCAAGTGTAAACAGATGGGCACCAGGTTCCGTTTGCCAAAGCTCAATCTTGTTCCGCGCTATTATGTCCCTACCGGCGAGGAATTTCCCGTCTGGTGAAAGCACAAGTCGCCAGTACCGCATCATTCGGTCAGTCGGTATAGCAGATAAATGCTCTGCGGTTTCAGCGTCCCATACCAGGATTGTACCGTCTAATTCGCGTCCGGCAACTTTTTTGATGCCTGAAGAGACCGTTAGTTCACTGAGCGGGTTAAGAACTCCCTCTTGTCCGGGTGTTAAGACGGCGTGTTGTGTGGCGTTTTCGGCATTCCAAACGCGTATTCGTTCCTCAAATCCATCATCACTGGCGAGATATTTACCATCTTCAGAGAAAGCAAGGACACCGACTGAATCGCTATGTGCGCCGAGGGCAAAGGATGCTCGGTAAAGTCCGGTTTCAACGTCCCAAAGATGAAGACTGCCGTCGCGACTGACGCTGATGAGTTGTGTCGCGTCTTCAGAAAATCTTGCTGAATAAACATGGTCCCGCCGGCTTGGTAGGTATGCCTGATTAAGCGCTTCAAGTTTTAGGATGGGCGGTACGGGTTGTGGTATTTGGTCTTGTGGTGTCGGTAGACTCTTCAGTTCGGTACCGTTACTAACATCCCAGAGTCGCATTGCGTCAGAACCCACGGAGACGAGTGTCTTACTATCAGACGAAAATGCAATATCTTTGACTTCGCCGATATGTCCCTTCGGTGTTTTTTGCAGGGTGCGTGTGCTAACATCCCACAGATGTACAGCGCGGTCCCAGCCGCCGGCTCCCGCAAGGATTTTACCATCGGGTGAAAAAACGAGCCGGTCAATGGAACCTAAGTCTTTATGATCAGCGTGTAACAATTCACCCGTGTTAGCATTCCATAGACGGAGTGTGGTTCCCACGCTCGCGAGGATTTTGCCATCAGGCGAAAATGTAAGTGCGTTGACGGCACCGGGATGTCCTTTCAAGCTGTTGAGATATTTGCCGGTCCCGACATCCCATAAACGTACCACCCAGTCCTCACCTGCTGTGGCGAGTTTTGTGCTGTCGGGTGAAAGTGCAATCGCTGTTATAGGATCGGGATGTTCGTCGAGTTTCGCGAACGCCGCACCTGTCACAGTATCCCAGATATAGATGCGCTTCCCGTGTGCACTTGCAATAAGGACCGCGTCAGCGGAGAACGTTAGTGCTTCCGGCGGTTTTGAGGGCAAAAACCTCTCCTTTTCGCCGGTCTGTATCTCCGCGAACAGTGAGACGGCTTCCCTTGTCTGCACATCATAGACCCAGATGCCGATGGCTGTTGACACAGCAATTCGGGTCCCATCGGGTGAAAATATGACATTGTTTAATTTCCCTCTACCGAGACGTGCTTTCGCACCTTCAGGCAAATGCCACTGTGCTGTATATTGTTGTGCAAAACCGTTGGATAGTAGTAGACACAGAATAAAGAGATGTACGCTGTAGAGAAAGGTTATTTTCTTCATATACTAAATTCCTTTTCCGGTGAGATTTTATATCTTTTATTTGCAAATTCTGTGCCTATCTGAAGGTGCTGTTTGACGGGTTATTGGCGATATAATCACCGGTGCTGCACAAAATGGGGCAGACTTAAATACAAGAGTGCCCGAAATAGTGCAGACCGTATCTGCGCTGCTACTGTAATTTAGCACAAGGGTACCAGAATTGCAAGTATCTAACTGATGGCTGACAGTTTCCGACGGCTAATTGCTAATCGCCATAGAAAAAAACTTGATATACATTTGCGTTTTGCGTATAATATATGCAGAGTTAGTCTAAATTCTACGATTTTCTTTTCGGCAGAAATTACGCGCCGAAATCTGTTAGAGGAAGCTTAAAGGAACTAATTATGCAAAGAAGACGCGCCAGGACGCAATATTGTAAAGGTGAATTGATTGAACGTGAGGATTTTTCCGAAGATTTAGCAGCGTTCAAATTCCGTGTTGATAAACAGTTGCCATTTATACCCGGACAGTATGCTACTATCGGTTTTGACGTTGACGGAAAGATCGTCCAACGTCCGTATTCGATAGTCTCGTCTCCACACGAACCGTTTATGGAGGTTTTCGTGGAGTTGGTGCCAGAGGGTGCAACCACGCCGCTATTTTGGGCACTGGAGTTGGGGGACACTGTATTTATTCGGGACCGTCTCGTCGGTAAATTCGTGATGGACACAGAGAGCGGTATGACACGCCATGTCATGGCAGGAACTGTGACCGGTGCTGCACCGTATATCAGTATTGCGCGGACGCAAAAGATTGAGCAGGAACAGGGCAAAACGAGTCCACATCAGATCTTAGCGATTGTCGGCGCGAGTCGTTCGTGGGAACTCGGATATTATATGGACGAACTCAACGAACTCGCAGCGCAGGAGGAATGGTTCACGTTTGTCCCGACAGTGAGCCGTCCCTGGGAGGACACTGAGTGGGAAGGTGAGAGCGGACGTGCCGAAGATGTGATTCGGAAGTACGGCGATCAACTCGGCTATGACCACACTAACGCCGTCGTCTACGCCTGCGGACATCCACAGATGATTGAGAACTCGAAGGCGATCTGGGCGCGTGCGCGTTTCCCGGAAGAACGGATTAAAGAGGAAAAATTCTTTGTGATTAAAGAGTAGTCGTTCACTCATTTTGAAGAATTTTATTCTGGATAGTAAAACCAAATTTACGCTTCTCGTCACTTGGTAGGCGAGGTTTCCTAACCTCGCCGGTCGGGCGAGTATAATCCGAAAAAAGGCATCTGCTGGGGTGTTGAATGCCTCGGTCTCGATGCTTTACTCGTACAGTTGGCGGTTCATCTGTTACCAGGATAATTGCATCTTCAATTTGGAATCGTCCCTACCCCCGGAATAATTGTTCCACCGCGCCTGAGAATAATACCCATCAGCCGTTTCTCATAAAACGATAACTCTGATAGTGGTAAATTTACCTCATGAAGCTGATTAAAAAAAGCCGGATCCACGTGTGCATAAGTCCCATCCCAATACTGAATCTTTCCTGCCTCTTGGTCTGGCAACTCGTTGCGTACGACATCCCTTAGTAATCCTCTACGGGAGTAGTTATAGGGTGTAGACGTTCGCTTCTCAATAGTAGGAAACAGGTTGGCAAATATCACCTTTTCAGGCGTTTTCCATACCATTTCTTGAAGTCCATCAAGGTATTTTAGGTTGGTTTCCGGCATGCCATGTTTGTCAACTGCTTCCTTGATGAGGTTATCGGCATTCGGGATAGGTGTTATCGTCATATAACCCGCTGCCCGCAACCTATTATCCTTGAATGTATAGATGAGCCGACAATAGACTCCGTTGAGTTCCACTTTATAAACAATGGCGTTGTCTTTCCTTTCAAATATAGTGTTTCCGGCTTCCGCCAGTTCCACACGCTCGCGACTGAAACCCCATCTCACTTTGCGGAAATGATAATCTTCGTTAGTTTCACTTAACATCTGCCCTAAGTTGGCACACCCCAATAGCAACGGTAGCAGGACCAAAAAACAAAACGTCAGATTTCTCATAATATCTCCATGAAATTCATTATAATTGTTTTCAATCTATTGATTATTATTTGCTTGTGATAGGATTTCGTTTACATCCCAAAGAATAATGGTACCATCTTCACTACCACTCACAAGCGTATCACTGTTTCGAGAAAACATAAGAGCAGTTATCTTACGGGTATGACTTGTGAATATACGGCTTTCGCGGACCTCTGGTTCTGCGTCGAAATCAAAGAGTCGAATTTTTCCTATCTTATCTCCAATAGCGAGGAAACGTCCATTTGCCGAAAATGCCAACGCAGTGATTGCACTAAACGAACCTGTGTAATTCCAAACTTCTTGACCTGTAAGAGCATCCCACCGTCGGACAGTTCCATTTTCTTCACCACTAAATAGATGAGTGCCATCCGCGAAGAAGGTCAAGGCAGTAATAGTTCCTTGAGCACCTCTAAGAATTTTTAATTCAACTCCCGTATCAACATTTAGTAAATAAATCCTACCATCAGTTCCACCACTGGCAAGGGTGGTATCGGCGGGTGAAAGTGCTAACGCAGTGATGCCGAGTGCATTTCCAGTGAGTGTTGCTTCCAGAATGTCATCGTTGTTTTCAAGTGCGTTGGAGATATCCGATACAAAAATTGTGCCGTTTTCGCTTCCTGCACTGGCAAGTCTTTTGCCATTTTTAGAGAAGGCGACTGCTTGTGTTAATCCTCTATGCTCACCGAACTTAGTGAGCTGCTTGCCTGTACTCGCATCCCACAATCGGAGTTTGTTATCTAATCCAGGACCACATGCTTGAATGCGATTATCCGCTGTATATGTCAATGCTTTAACGCCACCAGTGTGTCCAGCAAGTGTTAACCGATCTAGAGAACGTCTCATATCCCATAAACGAACAGTTCCATCTAAACTGCCACTTGCAAGCGTGGTGCCATCTGGTGATAATTCAACAATTGGGATTATATCATTGTGTCCTTCAAGAATAGAAGTAACCTCACGGGTGTTAGTATTCCAAACTCGGATTTCCTTATCTGCTCCGCTGGTCGCAAAAGTTCGTCCATCCTGGGAGAAATCTACTGCATAGACAGGCATAGTATGTTGTGTCGGTTCGGTAAGTCTGCCACCGGGTGCGACGAGATTCCATAATTGAACTGTCCTGTCATGGCTGGCACTGGCAAGAATTCTACCATCTGGTGAAAAATCAATTTCCCAAACCGAGTCAGTATGTCCATCAAACTCATACACCAAGTTGCCGGTTCCTGTATCCCAAACGTGGATCATGCCATCTTCACTACCACCAGCTAACAGTTGGCTGTCAGGAGAGAAAACTGCGGAATTAACGGAATCCCTATACGGCAAAATTGAGATTTGTTTTTCGCTGTCAATAGTAGTGTGAGGATCCCAAATCCGAATAGTTTTGTCAGCACTCCCACTAGCAAGCATGCTTCCATCCGGTGAGAACGTGACAGTGTAAATCTCGCCTGTATGATTTCTAAAGGTAGTTCTTGGGCGATCCGTATTGGCATTAAGATCCCATAGTCTGATTGTATGGTCCCAATGTGCAGAGGCAAGCATTAGACCGCCTGGGGAATATGAAATCGAGTTTGCACCCCCCATAACAATTCCTGAGAGCAAAGCCAATTCTTTCCCTGTGCGGACATCATAGATCCAGACCCCAATGGTAGTCGCAACAGCTAATTGACTACCAAAAGGAGAAAATTTTATATCACGGACCCATCCTTTGCCGAAGCGTGCTTTCGCGCCTTTAGGTAAATCCCATTGTGTGTGTTCTTGCGCGAAAGTATTAGATAACAGTAGATTTGATGTTAGTAGACAGACAGCAACTAATAAACAGATCTTTCTCATGCAATCCAGCTCCTTGTTTATAGTAAAATCGGAAAATATGTTTACACTTCACACCCTCGTAGGGGAAACTGGGTTGCCCAGTCCCTACGCCCACGAGTGTACAAATAATTACGAGATCTACTATAAAGTGGTAATTTGCGAAATAGGGAATTATATTCTCCGATTTTAGCACACAATTAAGCTCGGGTCAAATTTTTAAGAGCGTAGGTTCAGGGGTATTTAGTTTTACATATTCACTTTGTAGACATGGATATGTCTTCCTCCGTAGGAGCGAGCTGCGCTCGCGATTTTGCGAAAAAAAAAACGTTAACACCCTTAAACGAAAACCAAAGCCAAAACCGAAAACTAAATCGTCCTGAGTGTAGGTTATGGAAAGTTTTGTCTATGTAACTCGGAAGCAGTTTTCAAGGTCAATTTATAGCCGTACTGAAGTTTGAACAATCTCTATTTCGTAAGCATTGAGTTTCAAAGGCGTGGATATTTTTACGAGAGTTTCATGCACGCAAGCACCTCGTAAAAATTCCACACTCCGTAGGAGTGCTATGTCTATAGAAAACGGTCTATCCAAACTCCCGCACTCCGTAGGAGTGCTATGTATCTTCCGTAGCGGGTTCCTGAGGGTATTTGCTTGGGTGCTTCTGCGGGTTTCTTTTCAGGTTGCCCGCCCCGCTGAAAATTGTCTAAAGTTTAGTATAGTCGTAGTTAATCAGTTACGAATTCTATAAGCAGGCGCGCCGGTTCATAATATGGATCAATTCTTAAAGCACTCTTGGCTGCCTCCCTTGCTTTTTCACGGTCATTGCGTTCCAAGTGCACAAGACTGAGGTTGTAGTATGCCTCCTTAAACTCAGAATCAATACGTATCGCCTCTTCAAATGCTTCTATGGCCTCAGCGTGTCTTTTCTGTTTAATATAAATCACTCCAAGGTAAAAATGTGCTTCTTTAAATTCTGAGTCAATATTGATGGCGTTTTTGAATGCTTCAATTGCTTCTGAATACTGTGATTCATCAAAAAATGTTAATCCGCGACCATAGTATTTATCCTTATCAGGTTTTTCCCGCTTTGTGGGGTCTGGGTGTTTGTTTGTTTCTTGAGTCGATTGACCGTTCTTATTTTCCGGTTCTATGTGAGGACTGGAATCCTCTCCGTTTTTGTCCGTATACTCTCTTTTTTCTGTTGGGTTACGTGCTTCTTCTTCGAGATCCCCCATACGATCCAACCATCCCTCAACAGAGGAATCATTTTTGTCTTTGTATCTCTCTTTGGCTTCCTTAACCGTATCAATTACCGACTCATATTTGGACTGATCTGGAAGTGCTTTTGCCCAATCCCTGTATGCAAGAGCTAAATAATAGTATGCTTTGATGGTATATGAACTGTCGTCATAGTCTGCAATAAGTTTTTCGTAGGCATCAACTGATTTTTTGAATCGTGATGCGTCATGGTAACAACGTCCTGACCAGTAGAGTCCGGACGATATATCTTCAGTGGAGAGACTGTTATTGGTGAGTTCTTCAAATGTCTCGGCAGCTTCCGAAAATCGTTTTTCCATCCGAAGCAGCATACCTTTTGTAAAGAGTTCGTCATTAGGTTCAGGTGATGGAGTTGGAGATATAGGATCAGGGGTAAGATAGGTGCGATGATATGCCTCATAAATTTCTACTCGTCGCTCCTCATCATCTGTACTGTATATAGCTTCCTCGTAGTTCTCGCGTGCTTTCACATAATTCTCTGCTTCAAGATGGATGTCTGCTTTCCCTACATAGGCATCAGTGACATGTTCGCCCTCTGGAAATCGGGCAATAAGATTCGTATAGAGTTCGTAGGCATCGTGGACCTTACCTTGCTGTTTTAAGTTGATGGCATTGTTGTACATGCCCACGTCTTGAGATACTGGTTCCGGTTCGGGTGGTTCGGGACCATTTGAAGACAACAGTTCGTTAATATATTGCTCTGCTTTGGCTGTAAATTCAGAATGTGGAAATTCGTCTATAAGTCTTTGAAAAGCACTCAAAGATTCTTCTCTACTTTCTTGCTGATAGTTTATCTCTCCAGTAATAAAGAGTGCTTTTGGGATCCAACGGCTGTTTGGAAAATCGTTTATAAGTTGATCAAATTTGGATTCTGCTAAATCAAACTTTTCGGTTTTGTAGAGAATATTTGCCCATAGATAGGTTAATTCTTCTACATGTCCAGTAACATAGGCTTTTGACGAAACCTTTTCGATATGTCCAAGGGCATCTCGATAATAATTAACGTCCTGCGTCTCTTCGGCGAGGTAGTAGTAGCATTGCACAATTTTAAGATTGACGAGGGTGGTGAAATCTTTGTCAATATGCTCCGTTTTTGCTCCGAGTTTGTTCGATTCTTTTAGCGCGTCCTTATATTTTTCAATAGCATTCTCATAGTTGGAACGCTCATACAACGCCTCAGCCTCTTCAAAAAACCTCTCCACTTTTTTAGAATTTCCTAATACGAGTGGTGATAAAAGCGCAAGTAACAGAGCAACTCCGCCGATGATTCCCCAAATCCTTTCATTCATTACTATCTCCTTATTTTATGGGCACAGGACCGAAAATTGTAATAGGAAATTTTGTAGTTGCAAGTTTGATTCCATTTTCCCCCAACAATTCAATTTGCAACTCTATTTTTTGAGTTCCTGCTATATTGTCATCTGCTGTAATAGGAATTTCAATTGTTTCTTCGCCATTTTTACGTACTTGCGGAATAGATGCAGGGAGTTTATAGTTTACTTTGTCCCCAGACTTAGGTTGAAGTCTGATTTTGACGTTGCGCGCCGGACCACCACTGTTTTTGATTATCAGCGTGAGATATGCCGTCCGCCCCGCAAAAAGTTGACGTTCACTTAAACGGGGTTCTATCAAGAGGTTCGGAGGTGTAGGTTGCGGAGGTCCCGGATCCGGACCGGGTTCCGGTGGCAACATTCGCCAGACGAAAAAGGCAGCTACTGCAACAATCGCTATAACGACAACGTAAGACAAAACTTTCTTCCGTATTTTCCGGTTTCTCTCTATGTTTCTGGCAAACGCGATGACTTGAATCAATTCACGTACTTTGTGGCTGTTCGGCTTGAGTTTTAACGCTGCCTCTGCCGCGGTTTTGGCATCGTCATACGCACCTATCTCAAGGTATGCCTGACCTAAACCGTAGTGCGCTTCCATGGCATCCGGATTCGACTTTATCACCCCCTTGAACGCAGCCGCAGCTTGTTGATATTGCCGACCATTAAGAAAGGCGAGTCCGCGCTCTAAATCCCGTTGGACATCAGCGGTATCCGTTGATGGAACTATTTGCTCTGCGGATTCAGGTTGCGGAGGGTCGGAACGTGCCTGTCTGATGTCGTCTAAAAGTTGACGGGCAGCATCGGCAGGGGCATCAATCCGTAATGCTTCCCGCGCTGCGTTTTCCGCGTCGTCTAATTGTCCCATCTCAAGATAAATCGTGCCTAAACCGACGTGTGCTGCCACGAAGTCGGGGGCCACATCTATCGCCTTTCGGAATTCCGCGATCGCTTCGGCGTGCATTTTCGATTCCAAATACGCGATACCGAGATCGTAATGCATCTCTTGTCTCGATTTTGTATCTGGTTGTGGATTGACCGGTGGCTCTGGATCAGGTTGTGCAGTTACCTGCGTTTCAGGAGCAGTAAAACTCGGATCCACGGCTTCCAGAAGTGAGAGTGCCGGTTGATAGTTCGGGTCTATTTTCAACGCTGCTCTCGCGGCATCTCTCGCTTTCCCGAGTTCCTGCTGTCCGAGATAGGCAAGCGCAAGCGCATGGTACGCCGCTTTGTGGTTTGGATCGAGGACTACCGCTTTCTCAAGTGACGGGACAGCGCGTGGGTACGTCTCCATCTTCAAGTAGGCTAAACCGAGGTTATAGTGTGCAGTCGCAAAATCGGAATCAAGGGTTATCGCATTTTGGAAAGCGGTGACGGCTTCGCTATAACTTTCACCGTTGAGATGGATGGTCCCTCTGTTATAATGCGCCTGTTTTATTGTATCCGCGAGTTCGTGTGCCGGTTGATAGTTCGGGTCGAGCCTTAACGTCTCTGTGACAGCATGTGTAGCTGCCTCCAAGTTTCCCAATGCTCGGTGGGCACGAGCGAAGTGATAGTGGGCGCGCTTGAGATGTGGAGCGATGGCGATAGCGCGTTCAAGGTGCGGGATCGCTTTGTCGTGTTCGCCCTGCTCTACGTAAGCGTAACCGAGATGATAGTGTGCATCGACGAGGTCGGCATCTTGTGTGAGCGCGTGTTCTAACGCCTCAATCGCTTGCTCGTACGCCTTCATACCGATGTAAGCGGCACCGAGATGGACATGGATATGCGTCTTTTCGGACTCAGTGTCTTGTGAACTGGCTCCTAAATCTGCATCGAGTGCGATCGCTTTCTGAAATCCTGCGACGGCTTCCGTATAATTTCTGTCATCAAGATAGGCTTTGCCTCGGTCATAGTAGGCATCCGTTATCATGCCGCATAGGAGTAACGCCGGTTGGTGGTTCGCATCAAGTTTCAATGCTGCCGTGATCGCAATGCCTGCGTTTTCGAGTTCATCTTGCTGGAGATAGGCGCGACACAGCGCACAGTGCGCACCAATAAAGTTCGGGTCCAACTGTATAGCCGACTTGAACTCAGGAACAGCCCTACTGTATTGTCCCGCCTCCAGATAAGCGATACCCAGATTATAATGTGCCTCTTTTATGGCGTTCATAGTTCTGAAGAAAAAAGCAGATAAAGGAGATTTTACTTTATTCCATTCTATCACGTCTGCGTTAATTTTTCCAGCAAAAATATTGAGTCCTACCAACTGTCTTCTGCTATCTGTAGCCAACAACCAGGACGATTTAGTTTTAGGCTTTGACTTTGGTTTTGATTGACAGATGTTAACGTTTAGAAGTAAGATCGCGAGCGTGAAGAAATACCCAAGCAAAAACACTCGCTCCTACAAAAAAAACATACACATGTTAACGTTTAGAAGTAAGATCGCGAGCACAGCTCGCTCCTACAAAAAAAACATATACACATATAAAGCAAATTTGTAAAACTAAATGCCCCTGAGCCAACAACTATTTCTCTTGACAAATACTTGCAAATCTGGTTAAAATATCGTGTATACCAATAATACCTCCACCAGTTAAAGGATATGTTTGAGGATGTCCGACGGTATGTTTACAGATTTACGGACCATTCACCGAATTACAATATGGGGCGTCGGATTAATCGGCGGCTCCTTGGGACTCGCACTGAAGAAGAACGGGTTTCAGGGACAGCGCGTCGGACTCGGACGAAATATCGGCAGACTTGAAACCGCACTCGCGCGTGATGCAGTTGATGTCATCACAACGGATTTGGCTGAGGGGCTCCGAGAAACCGACATCGTCGTACTCTGTCCACCTGTTACCTTGGTTCCGATGTTCGTGGCGCGCATCATTGAATCTGTTGGCACACACCAGAACCGGATCGTCTTGACAGATGTCGGCAGCACAAAATCGACGATGGTTCGGGCAATTGAGGCGCAGCTACAGGCATACGGAACAGACACCCTCCCTTTTGTTGGTGGACATCCGATGGCAGGTTCCCATGAAACAGGTGTCGGTGCAGCGCGCGCAACGCTTTTTGAAAATGCGACATGTATCCTAACGCAGACAGAAAACACCGATCCCGATGCCTTAAAACTTATTGAAAGTCTTTGGGAATTTGTTGGCGGTGTACCGTATCTCCTCTCACCCGAAACCCACGATCTACTTATCGGTGCCGCAAGCCACCTTCCACACCTTATCGCCAGTATACTCACCAACACCGTTGCGAATGTAGAGACCGAAGACGGTAAGGCACTAAATTTTACAGCGACCGGCTTTCGAGATGCCACACGTATCGCAGCAGGATCACCGGACTTGTGGACCGACATCTTCACACAGAACAGCGATGTCGTTTTATCTCTCATTGATGACATCATAGATAACTTAACAGAATTCAAAACTTTGCTTCAGAATGATAACCTCGCTGAGATTGAACGCCTACTCCTGGAGGCACAAATTACAGTCAAAAAGCGCAGAAAAGAACGGGGAGGCTTATGAACAAGATTGGATCTCAGGTAACGATTGCGATGGATGGGCCCGCCGGGTCCGGGAAAAGCACGGTCGCACGGCGCATCGCAGAAAAACTCGGATTGCTTTATCTCGATTCCGGCGCGATGTACCGAGCCGTAACCGTGTTGGCAATACACCATGGACTCGCAGCAGAGAGTCCTGAACTTATTGATCAGGTGAAGGCGTGTCATATTGAATTCACAGATAACGGCAAAAGGATTTTGCTCAATGACGAAGATGTCTCCATCGAAATCCGCACGCCACCCGTCAACAGACTCGTCGCAGATGTTGCAAAAATACCAGAGATCCGCCATGAGATCGTTAAGCATCAACAACGGATCGGCAGTGAAGGGAGTATCGTCGCCGAAGGTAGAGATTTGACGACGATTGTTTTTCCAGATGCCGATTTTAAGTTCTACCTTGATGCCTCCGTGAAAGAACGCGCAAAACGAAGACTCAGAGAACTACGGCGGCAAGATGTAGATACAACATTAGAATCCGTCGAAGCAGAGATTCGAGAACGTGATGAAAAGGATATAACGCGGGCACACAGTCCGCTTCGGACTGCTGAAGACGCGATTATCGTCGATACAACAGACAAAACAATTAATGAAGTGGTTGACTTTATCATCGCAGCAGTTTGCAAAGGTGGGATCGGTTCAACGTAAAATTATGTGGTATACCAATAACGGTTTCTGGACACCGCGTCCACTTTACCGATGGGGACATCGGCTCACTAATATCTTTTGTAAAACCTTTGGTCGCCTTGAGACGCGCGGCGTTCACCATATTCCAAAGGCAGGCGGCGTACTGCTCGTTTCAAATCACGTCAGTTTCCTTGACCCTGTGATCGTCGGTTCCGCTGCGAACCGTGAAATCCATTTCATGGCACGAAGCAACGCATTTGACATCCCCGGCTTAGGCAAACTCATTTCAATGTATAACGCCTATCCGGTGAATAGAGGCGCACCGGATTTGGGGGCATTACGAAAGACGATCTCACTGCTGAAAGCCGGTAACGTTGTACTTATGTTCCCAGAAGGCACCCGCAGCGTTGACGGCACATTAGGGAAGGCACGGGACGGCGCCTGTTTTATCGCACACCGAGCAGGTGTACCAACAATTCCTGTCTATCATCGCGGGGCAGAACGGGTGCTACCGCGTAACAGTAAACGACTCCGACGTGCAAAATTAACCGTCGCCTTCGGGGAACCGCTCGAATTGATTGCCTCGGAATCCGAAACCAAGCGCGAAATGTATCAGGAAATGGGCAATCAGATGATGGAAGCCATCGCAGATTTACGAGACGAACTGCTTCGTTAAACAAGCCCCAGCAACCCTTTGCTGTAGGAGCGAGCTGCGCTCGCTATATGATATAACTGCCCGCTACCGGGTCGGGTTCGCCAGAATCAGTAAGACATCACCCTCTTGAACCTGATAGGTTTTGCCCTCTGCTCTCAGCAAGCCTCTGCTTCGGGCTTCTTGATAACTCCCGCACGCGACTAAGTCTTCCCAGTTAATTGTTTCCGAACGGATAAAAGCATCCGCAAAGTCTGTATGGATACGTCCGGCTGCTTCAACGGCAGTCTGTCCAGCACGCAGCGTCCACGCACGTGTATCTGTCGAATTCATTGTGAAGAATGTGAGGAGTCCTAATAACCGATATGAAGTCTGGACAAACCGATCTAATGCAGATTCACTCAACCCCATCTCTTCCATAAAGATTTCGGTATCGTCATCATCCAGCTGCGAGAGTTCCAACTCTAATTGTGCAGCGAGTACAATAACTGCGGTTTGCGGTTCCGACTCATATTTACTGAAGCGTTCAAGAATTGCGTCAGCCTCGTCAAGCTGCGTTTCATCAATATTGCAGACCAACAGCAACGGTTTCAGCGTCAGAAATCCGTAACCGCGTATCAGTTTCTCTTCATTAGCAGATAAGTTTAAAACACGGAGCGGTTCTCCACTCTCTAATGTCTGTTGGCACAGTTCTAAAATCCGGATTTCGCTTTGCTGCTCTGGTAGTTTCTGGTTTTGATACTGCTTTCGGAGTCGGTCGAGCCTACCTTCAACAATTTGCAGGTCTGCCAGTGCGAACTCTAACGCAACGTTCTCTATATCGCGTTCGCCGTCAACGCTGCCGTCAACGTGTGGCACCGCATCATTTTCAAACAGCCTGACGACATGCGCAAGCGCATCAACGGTCCGAAGTTCCGCGAGCATCCCAGAATCCAATTCCGCTTGCTCCACGTCGGATTTGGTTACGCCAGCGACATCTACATAATCAATTGTTGCAGGTGTCATGTTTTTCGATTCAAAAATCTCGGCTAACCGTTCGAGACGTGCGTCAGGAACATTGGCAGTGCTTAGATTTATTTGTCCGCGACTCGTGTAGCCGCCGATTTCTGCATTCGATTGAGCCAAGGTGTTAAACACTGTCGTTTTGCCGACCTGTGGTCTACCTACAATACCTATTCTCATTGTTTATCCGCCCTATCCACCTACAGATGACTGACAACCGTTCGCAATAGAAAAATCTGTTGACAATCTCTATGGAAATTGTTAATATTAGAAGTAGATACAGGATCCAACTCGGAGGTAAATTTAACATGAATGACCAGAAAGAAAAAAAAAGACAGCGACTCGTCAAAATTCTGGCGGTTCTCTTAATCCTTACCGTATGCTTCGCTATTTTGCAGTGGTTTATCATCAGAGAATTATTCAGTTTCGGTGCCGATATGGTGAAGGATGCGCTGATTCGCCAGGCACCTGAAGGCGTTGAACGGGTGGACATCGAAGCGACATTTGAGCGGGTTAAGTCTGCTGTTATGCGGCTACCGTTCAGTTTTCTCACCGGTAAAATTGACCTCCGCAAGATCAGAGCCGTAGGAAACTATGCGATTGAAGCCAACAGCGATGAAGTGTGGAACGCTGAAGAAATTAACACGCTCCTTCGGATGATGAACGCTTCTGTCGGATTTAAAGGAGCGGCAGAGTAGTTTGCGAACCCCGTTTGCAAGCGACATTTACACAATGCAGATACATCTAACGCCCCCTTATGAAAAATTCGCCTACGCCTACGACCGGATGATGACAAACGTCAACTATACGCGCTGGACACACTATATCGAATCGCTTTTTGATAAGTATGATTGTAAGCCGCGCCGAGTCCTCGATTTAGCCTGTGGCACCTGTGCCTTGACAATACAACTTGCCCTAAAAGGCTATGAAATGACCGGTGTAGACCGCGCAGTCGGCATGCTCGAAATCGCCAAAGATAAAGCGGAAGCACACGACGTGAATATCGAACTGCATCACGGGGATATGCGGGATTTTCAGCTGAACCAACGGTTCGATGCGATCCTCTGTACCTATGATAGTATCAACTACGCTTACGATGAAACCGAACTCAGCAACGTTTTGCAACACGTTGCTGAACATTTAGAACCAGACGGACTCTTCATCTTTGATGTGACGACTGAACGGAACATCGTTGAGCACTTTCACAACAAGACATTCGCTTCAAACCATGAAGACTACACCTATATCTGGAAAAACAACTACCTCTATAACACGAAGATGTGCAGAACACTCCTGACGTTTTTTATCCGCGAAGGCGAATTGTTCAGACGCTATGAGGAGGTCCATCAGCAACGCATCTTTGAAGTGCACACTGTCAACGACCTACTCAAAGCGACCGGTTATAAACTGCTGAGTGCCTACGATATGTACACCTTCAACCGTTGGAACCGGTATTCAGATCGGATTAACTTCACGGCACGTCTCATCTGAAACCGGCATGATAAGTGCCAATTTCAGAAAAAACAGATCTTTCAAGCCTACAGCCCTTCCGCGATAAGGTCGCCGACCTCTTCAGTCGTATAGCCCATCCGTCCGGCACCTAAATCTTTGATTTTGCCGCTTCCGAGTAGATCACTCATAGATTTTTCGACCTTTTGTGCTGCTTCCGCATGTCCGAGATGATCGAGCATCATTCCGGCTGCACCGATCGCTGCGATCGGATTAATCTCGTTTTTGCCGGTATAACGCGGTGCCGAACCGTGAATCGGTTCAAACATAGCGACGCTCTCCGGATTCAAGTTGCCGGATGCTGCGATTCCCATACCGCCTTGGATCATCGCGCCGAGGTCGGTGATGATGTCGCCGAACATGTTGCACGTTACAATCACATCGAACCATTCCGGGTTTTTCACCATCCACATCGTTGTTGCATCAACGAACGCATACTCTTTTTTGATGTCAGGATAGTCTTCGCCGACTTCGTCAAAAACGCGGCGCCAGAGGTCGTGTGCATAGGTGAGCACATTGGCTTTATCACAGAGCGTCAAGGTATTTTCCTTGCTCCGTTTTTGGGTCAATTCGTAGGCATAACGGACGCAGCGTTCTACACCTTTGTAAGTGTTAATCATCTCCTGAATCGCCACTTCATCGCGTGTACCACGTTTCAGGAAACCGCCGATACCAGCATAGAGTCCTTCGGTATTTTCGCGAACAATAATGAAATCAATATCTTCGGGACCTTTGTCTTTCAGAGGGGTCGGCACGCCAGGATAGAGTTTAACCGGACGGAGGTTAATATAGAGATCGAGTTCAAACCGGACCTTTAGCAGGATACCTTTCTCTAAAATGCCGGGTTTAACATCGGGGTGTCCGATCGCGCCGAGATAGATTGCGTCTAACCCGCGAAGTTCTTCTAAGACTGAATCGGGGAGTACCTCGCCAGTTGCAAGATACCGATCGCCACCGACATCGTATTCGACTGTTTCGTATTGAATGCCTGCTTCTGCAGCTGCTGCCCCGAAGACTTTCATCGCTTCGCGCGTTACTTCGGGGCCAATTCCATCGCCTGGGATGAGACCGATTTTATACATAGATTTGCTCCTAACATAATCATATCTTGAATTTTCGATACCCTATATTTTACCACATCTACGCCAATATTGCAAATTGTGCAAACAAGATCCTAACCGCAGGGGTATTTAGTTTTACACATTCACTTTATCTATGTAAATACTCCTCCTCTGTAGGAGCGAGTGTTTTTGCTGGGGGTATTTGCTTGGGGTATTTGATAGGGGTATTTGATAGGGGGTTTCTGCGGATTTCTGCGGATTTCTGCGGATTTCTTCACGCTCGCGATCTTGCGTCTAAACTTAACCTATGTCAACCAAAACCAATACCGGAACTGAAAACTAAATCGCCCTGATCTTAACCGAATTTGGTGTTTCCGCAAAAAGAGAGATATGCTATAATGATGGGTGATTATATCCTTGGTGATGGCTGCTAAGGAGGTCGACAGATGTTTAAATGGATTTTTCGCCACCATTTTTTTCTCGGTGTATTGTTTTTTGTTTTGCTGCTGGCGATGGGCTGCGGTCTGTTATATAAAAACAGAAGCGTTAGCAAGCACACGCCAGTAAAGAGTGACAATCCTGTTAAGGTTGAGCATCAAGCCAATCCTCATGCAGCAGAGGTTTCCGAAGCACCTATTGCAACAGAAACACCGCCAGACTTCGTGAATCCTACGAGCACCTCTACGAACCCACTCTTTGCCGATGGGGTACCTGAACATCTACAATGTCCACCTGAATGGATCGGTATTGATCCTGATGAAATCGACGAAGCTTTGATCGAACAGATCGGTTCAAAAATCGAAACGATGATGGCAGAAGTAGAGAAGAAATGGAACCCGAATCGACCACTAACAGAAATTTGGACTCCGATGATAGAAAGATACAAACGCTCATTGGCAGGCGATGCCACGTTAGATATGTCTATACAAATGTTACTTGACTTTCCAGAAATAGCCGTTCTGATGGAGGTGGATTCTCCACGTGCGTGGTATGTACTGAAGGTTGAATTGGGCGAGAAAGACCCCGACTGGAATGTAGCTGTGCTTCATGATGGTCGCATCTTTCGTATGAAAACGAATTACCGTTATGAAGTGATATTCACTGAGGTCATGGACGTTGAAAGTGGACGTAAAGAGACGAAATCTTATTATTTCGGTCCGCCAGATGCTTCCCAACCTTTCAGTGAAATAGTCATCATCAACCTTGACGAGATGACAGACGCTGAAATTGAAAATCTAATGGGTTGGAACTACAATATCAACCCCTATACGACAGGAGCTTACAAGCTTGGAGATAACCGATGAAAATGATAAGCCAAGAAACTCGGTATCTTGGAACATTGGAGGAAGACCTTGATTAGCGAAAGGCATCTGACGACAATTCTCAATAACTTTCGCGACCTGCGGATCCTTGTTGTAGGCGACTTTTACCTCGATGCTTACTGGTACATAGACAAGACACTATCGACGCTGTCGCTGGAAACGCCGTGGCATACAAACCCTGTCGTTGAACAACGTTATAGCCCGGGTGCTGCAGGAACCGTTACAAATAATCTGAAAGCGTTAGGCGTTGAGACGGTCTATACTTTAGGGGTCATCGGTAAGGACGGGTTTAGCGGGACGCTCCTCAGTTGCTTGCGGGAAAACGGATGCTTGACAGATTTTATGGTACAAGCACCCGGACGGGTTACGCCGACCTATCTTAAGCCGATTCATCGCGGCTACGAAGGTATAGAAACAGAAGGACCGCGATTTGATATTGAGAACCAATCTCCCATACCAGCGGAAGTTGAAGATTCTGTTATTGAGGCACTTCAAACCTGTCTTCCACTTGTTGACGGGGTTATCATCGGCGATCAGATGCCGCTTGAGAATTTAGGGGTTGTCACGACACGCGTGAGGGAAATACTATGTGCGTCGGCATCGCACTTTCGAGAAAAAGTTTTTTTCGCGGATTCTCGCACGCGGATTGCTGAATATCAAAACGTTATCATTAAACCGAACCGGTTCGAGGCAAAACGTGCCGTTCAACCAGACTGGGATGGACAGCACGTTGACCTTAATGAAGCAAAACAGGACGCGATTCGCCTCTCGGAGAAGACGCAAAACACGACATACATCACGCTCGGTGAGAACGGCATCCTCGTCTATTATAATCACGCGTTCACGCATATTCCGGGGATCTCGATTGACGACAAAACAGATCCTGTTGGCGCAGGCGACAGCGTCTCAGCAGGTCTCGTCGCGACGCTCTGTTGCCTTGGAGCCGATCATGCCGTTGAAGCGGCTTACGTCGGGAACTTGGTGGCTTCAATCACTGTTACCAAAATCGGGACGACCGGGACCGCCTCACCCGCAGAAGTCCTTGAACGCCATCGGAGCCTCACTAACCCATGAATGTTTTTGATGCAATGATCCAACGCCGAAGCCATCGCGGTACGTTTCAAAAACGCGCAATAGATGCTGATGACCTCGAGAAACTCATTGAGGCGGCGCGGTGGGCACCCTCACCTTTCAACGTTCAACCTTGGGAACTAGTGCTCATTCAGGAATCGGAAGGCAAAACGGCTCTCGCCGATCTGACAGAACGTGCCGTTGTTGCGCAATTCACAGACCCAAAATTCCTTGATGACAACAGTCGGTGGATGCGTGTTAATGAGAAGGAGTGGCAGGAGCGTGGCGATGGCGTTCTGTTGTCGGAACATGTCACACTACCGAAACCGCTTCAGCATGCCCCGGAGAAACTTTTAGAAGAATTGTTAAAAAACGCGAAATCGTTCGCGCTCCTCGGACATTTGGGTGCCGGGAAGATACCCGCCGGAGAGATCGCAACACAGGTGCGCGAGGCACCACTACTCATGTTAGTAACGATGAATTGCAAGAGATTTCCGCCCGGTCAAGGTGCGACCCGATGGATGTGGCTGAGCATGGGGATGCTAATTCAGAATGTCCTGCTCGCTGCGACTGCCTTGAAAATTGGTGTGCAGTTTGTCAGCGCGCCACTCGAAAGTGCTGCGGATCGTGAACGGATCCGCCAACTGTTCAACGTGCCGACCTCATACGAGATCATTACACTGCTCAGGATGGGATATATGGAGGCGGAAGGCAGCGGTTCTGTACGGCTGCAAACTTCAGGATTTGTACACACGGAAAAGATGAAAGCGAAGTAGGCGGGTACGGGGACCCGCCGCAACTGCGGATGGCAGCATTAGGCTTCGCGATTTTGCAAGAGTTCTTTCAATGCCGCTTTCTTTCTTTTCAGTCGCCGTAACTGGCGTTGCCGGATCTGTGTCCGGCGTCGGACCTGTCCACTTTTACTTCTTGGCATCGTTTTACCCCCTTTCTTCAACCGTTTTAGCGAGGTACATCACTGCGGATGTGCAGTGCGTTTCGACTTCTGTCATCGCAATGGCAAGCTCTGCTTCAGAACGCGCATGTAACCGCAGTCTGTCTTCGGTAATAGTGACGTAACGTTCGTTCTCCGCGTCAACAAACTCAACCTGTTCTTCGTTCTCGTTCACCAAAGCATAGTTCGTCAACCCTTCCTCTGAGGACCCATCCCCTGTTGACGCTTCAAAATTCTCTTTTATGGCTAAACCGTCGAAATTTTTATAGAGTGCTCGTGCTGGAAGTTCATCAGAAGACAATGTTGGTACAGGCGGTGATGGCTCTGCTGGTGCTGTTTCCTGAGAGGCAACCGGCTCTGGTTCCGAAAGTCTCTCGGACGCTATCTCGGATTCTACAGGTTGCTCCATCTCTGCCTCATTGTTAAAGGTAGATGATGGGGGCTCAGTTTCGATCTCTGGCATCTCTTCCGCTGTTTCTTCGACAGGAACCGACGCTACAGCATCAGGTTTAGCGGCAATATGTTCGTCGGTATTTTCTTCTAAAGACGGGTTTGAAAAAATGGACGCTGATTCGGATAGATACGATTCTGAGTCCTCCTGTGCCAAGACATCCGATAGGATCCCTTTAACATCCTCGCGCCCCTCAGTCATTACATCCATATCTTCCACAAGTACGCGTAAAGTTTCGACGCCGATGGTTTGAATCATCGGATGAAACGCGAATATTTCCGGCGGCGCTGCTTCAAAAAGCGAACGGGTAACGAAAGCGACCTCGGCGAGTTCGCGGTTACCAGTCAATTTGAGACGTGTTTCACACGCTGTCAATGCGCGTGTCAATCGATCCATGAAATCTGGTGTGAGCAGATGTGGAATCACCCTTAACCGGAAATGTTCGCATGCCGCTTCGGCTTCCGACATCGGTGTTGCTACCTCGTCTACGTCTGTTTCATCTACACTTTCATCAGTCGGATAAAAGAGGTCTACTTCAGATACAAGAAAGTCCTCTAAATTATTTTCAGGTGCGTCTGCTTCTTCTTCCAATTCAATCTCACTAAGGACCTCTATTACACGTTTCTGCATCAACTCTGGCTCGAAAAGCATATTTTCCAGCTCAGGTTCGTCAAGCAGCTTTTGGCTCGCTGCGATACAAGCGCGTAAATGTTCTTCTTCTGATTTGCTATGAAGAAGCCTACGTTGCTTTTCATGAGCGAGTTGCTTCTGTCTGGATTTCCGGTCGCGATTCCGTTTTTCACGCTTCCGTGCCACATTGATGGAGCGGCGTCCTTTTTTCTTTGCCATAGTGATGTATTTTTGCGATGACGAGATCGTTATTTACCAACAATTCACAGAGATGTTTGTATTCCAAGCCATGACCTAACTTCAAGTTCAGGTTATTTTTAAGTATATACCAACAGATTTTCAATGTCAAGGCTAAATTTTATAGCTCTGCTCTGAATCCTGACAACTATTGACCAGAACAGATGCTTAAAAATGGATTAATCAACAATTTTTATGCCATAATTTGCTTAATTACGTCATATTTAGTATAATTATAGTATGCTTGGGTTTTTGTCCATAAGGCGTAGGCTATTCGCTACGCTCTTTGACTTTTCCTGTTGTATACTTATCTACAATCTATACTCTATGTTAAAGTAAACTATTTTTGTTTATCACCAGTTGTGAAATCAATAGTCAAAACGCGGCGTTTACGCCGATATTATGAGGGAAATAGTATGTTTTCTAAAAATCATATTAAACCGATTGTCGTTGCACTCGGTATTGTTGTAGCCATTTTGATGTGCACATTCTCAACAGTTATAGCGGATCAACACGCCGAAGAGGCAGAGGAAGCAGAAACCACAGAAGAGGCTGAGGGATCTGAAGAAGCATCTGCCAGCAGCGAACCTATACAACTTGAGCGTCTCGTTGTCGTCGGTACGCGTGCGCAACCGCGCTCCGTCTTGGATTCAGCAGTACCGATCGATATTGTGTCAAATGAGGCTTTTGAAAAGCAGGGTGGCGCGGATCTACCGGATCTGCTGAGAACTTTGGTGCCATCTTATAACGTCAATACACAGCCGATTAGCGACGCGTCAACAGTGGTCCGTCCGGCGAATTTACGGGGACTTGCCCCAGACCATACACTCGTGCTCGTCAATAACAAACGGCGACACCGTGCCGCAGTGATTCACTGGTTGGGGAACGGTTTATCTGATGGCTCACAGGGACCCGACCTGGCACCTATTCCCGCGATTGCCCTGCAACAGGTAGAGGTCCTCCGAGATGGCGCATCCGCACAATACGGGTCTGATGCCATTGCGGGTGTGATGAATTTTCGATTGAAAGACAACTATGAAGGCGGTTCAATCGAATTTAAACCCGGCATCTACCAAGAAGGTGATGGTAGGCAATTCGCGCTTGCTGGGAATATCGGTTTAGGGGGTCCAGATGTCTGGAGTAGCCTCAGTTTTGAATACGGCGGCGCAGATCCTACCATCCGGTCCGTCCAACGTGATGATGCCATAAAATTGATTAACGCAGGCAATTTCAGTGTGAAAGACCCCGCGCAAATTTGGGGGCAGCCGATTATAGAGAATGACATCAAATTGTTTGCCAACTACGGTGCCACCCTCACAGATACCATCGAACTCTACGGACATGCCAACTACGCAAGCAAGCGCGTTGAAGGCGGGTTCTATTTCCGAAATCCAAACACTCGCAATGGCGTGTTTAGCCCAAGCGGGAAGGACGGTACGTTGCTCGTCGGAGATTTGCGCGGTTTGTCAGCGGAGATGGCGGATTGGGAAGCACGAAAAGCGGCAGCAGAAGCTGCTGGCGAAGAGTTTACCGAACTTTCGCCTCACGATGCTGACGATATCCCGATCACCAACGACCTTCCTGATCCCGAACGGTTGCAAGCCGTCAAGAATGACCCGAATCTTTTCAATTTCCAAGAGATGTTCCCAGGCGGATTCACCCCGAGATTTGGTGCATTCATGTGGGATAGTTTCGTCGTCGTTGGCTTTAAAGGCACCGCTCTCGAAGAAGCGTTAGGCAAACCCTTAACCTGGGATATGAGCGGCTCTTTTGGGCGCAACCATGCCGATTTCTTTATTTTCAACACCGTTAATGCTTCCCTCGGCCCAGATACACCCACCTATTTTGATCCGGGCGACTATATCCAGACGGATTATAACCTCAACTTTGATGTAACCTATCCGCTCAGCGACATGGTGTTCCTCGCTTCCGGTTTGGAATATCGGGACGAAGGATTTGAAATCATAGAGGGCGAACGCGAGTCCCATCAGATCGGGCCCCTCGCAGCGCAAGGCTTCACGGCTGCATCCAACGGATTTTCAGGATTTAGTCCAGTTGCGGCAGGCAAGTGGCACCGTTACAACGTTGCCGCCTATCTGGAAACTGAAATCAGACCGATCGATCCGCTCCTGATCGCACTGGCTGTGCGCGGTGAACAATTTGAGCTTTTCGGTGGCACCCTGAACTACAAAGCCGCTGCAAACTACAAGCTTACGGAAACGATGCGGTTACGCGGAAGTTATAGTAGCGGGTTCCGCGCACCGACACCCGGGCAGCAAAATACGTTCAACATTACCACTGAATACGATTTTGAGAAGGGGGATCTCGTTAATAAAGGAACAATTCCTTCCACCAACCCTGCTGTCGGTGTTGTAACAGGCAAGGAAGATAATTCGCTTAACCCGGAAAAATCAAATAACTTCACAGGTGGATTTACCGTCGATATTTTGGGCGTAAATTTCACGATGGACTTTTTTGATATTCGGCTGAAAGAGCGGTTATCGGTGTCCCAACACTATACATTGGATGACGCGCAGAAGGCGCAGCTCATCGCTGAAGGTGTAACCAGTGCAGCGAATCTGGAAACATTCCAGTTCTTTATCAATGACTTCAATACCACAACCCAAGGTGTTGACTTTGTCGCCACAGCACCCATACCCAACGGAACCCTCATCGCCGTGTATAACTTCACGTCAACTGAGGTTACCCACCTCGTAGTCGACGGAGAACTCGTCGAATTAACTGAGGAATTTGAAGATCCTGATTATGAAGGTTGGGAGGGTGCCACACTGAACGAGCATCGAGTCAGGGAACTGCAAGAGAATTTACCCGAACACCGCGCCAGCCTGACCGGCGTTTACTCCATAACGGATGCGTGGAGCGTGCTCGGGCGCGCCAGCTATTTCAGCGGTTGGTTCGATTCTGAAGATTACTTACAGAATCCAGATGAGGAAGGCACTGGAGAATACCCCGGAAGGGTTATTTTCGATTTGGAAACCACTTACACCGTGGGATCCGGATTGGCACTCACGCTCGGTGGAAGAAATATTCTGAATACCTATCCCAAGGAAAATCCGAATGCTGCTGATTCTGTTGGCAACAAATACGGACAGTTCAGTCCGTTCGGTTTTGATGGCGCGTTCTGGTACGCCAAAGTCGGATACAGTTTCTAAAACCTCTCTGATGAAGGTTTCAGAGCCATTCAGTTCCCGGTTTTTAGTTCAATTTTGGACCCCCAGGCCCAGTAGGTGCGGTTTCCTAACCGCACCGGATCCTGAAAAAAGAACGAGAAACTCTATAATTTCTTAAAACTGAATGACTCTGTGAAGGTTTTAAATGTACTTCTCACGAAAGGCGCGGTTTTTTTAACCGCGCCTATTCCATTTATATTAAGTTTATATTATAATAGATGCGTATTATAGTGAGTTATTAGTAAATTTTGTTTTAGATAAGGGTGTCTTTTACCTCAATAATGAAGGAGCTTCATTTATGAAAGTCGCACTTAATTTTAAAACGGTGCTATTTCTGATGCCCATTGTTTTAGCTGCTTTTATAATAGATTTGGCATCTACGGCAGTAGCACAAGAGACTGAAGGGGAACCGAGTGAAGCAACATCTCAACAAGAAGTTGTAACGCTTGAAAGTATGGTTGTGGTCGGGACACGTTCAAACCCGCGTTCGGTACTTGAATCTGCGGTCCCGATTGATGTTTTACCAAGCGCGGACTTCGTCAAACAGGGCAGCACAGATTTGCCAGACCTGTTGAGAAACTTAGTGCCATCTTATAATATCAATGCACAACCAATCGCTGATGCGGCCACTGTTGTCCGTCCAGCGAATCTACGCGGGTTAGCACCAGATCACACGTTACTGCTCGTTAATGGCAAACGGCGGCACCGTGCCTCCGTGATTACTTGGCTCGGAAATGGACTATCCGATGGGTCGCAAGGTGCCGACCTTTCGCCTATTCCATCTGTTGCGATCAAACAGATGGAGGTGCTCCGAGATGGAGCATCAGCGCAATACGGCTCCGACGCTATCGCCGGTGTAATGAACTTACAATTGAAAGACAGCCATAAAGGTGGGTCTTTAGAAATCAAACCCGGTATTTATCAACCGGGTGACGGGCTCATCTATTCTATCGCGGGGAATATCGGTTTGGGACGAGAAGATATCTGGACAAACCTCAGTTTGGAATACGGTAACGCGAACGAGACGGATCGCTCCGTACAACGAGACGATGCCGCCGCACTTTCCGCTGCCGGCAATAGCCATGTTGCTAATCCTGCTCAGCCGTGGGGACATCCGATTATTAGAGACGACATCAAGTTCTTTGCTAACTATGGCGTAAGCACTATTGATGCCATTAAGTTCTACGGTCACGCTAATTACGCTCAAAAGCAAGTTGAAGGTGGGTTCTATTTCCGAAACCCCAATACTCGACCCGCTGTATTTAGTAACGATGGCGGAGAGACACTGCTTGTTGGACGTTTGGCTGGAGAAGGCGAAATCCCTGTGGTTAAGATAACTGATAATGTCCCAGACCCAGAGGCTCTACAACAGGTCATTGATGATCCGAATCTTTTTACATTCCAAGAACTTTTTCCCGGCGGGTTTACCCCTCGCTTCGGTGCTGACACCCAAGACGCATCCATCCTTGTTGGATTGAAGGGAATAGTCGCTGAGGATTTAGGGTGGGATTTGAGTGCGTCTTATGGACGCCATGCTTCTGATTTCTTTATTAGAAATACCGTGAATGCCTCCCTTGGACCAGACACACCGACGGAATTCGATCCAGGTGATTATATTCAAGCCGATACGAACGTTAACCTTGACCTGACTTATCCATTGCATGACATCGTCTTCCTTGCCACAGGCGCGGAATATCGAACGGAGACCTTTGAAATTGTACAGGGACAAAAAGAATCTTGGGAGATTGGTCCACTCGCAAGCCAAGGATTTAGTTCAGGTTCAAACGGATTTCCCGGTTTCAGTGATATTGCTCAAGGCACTTGGACACGCGCTAATTTTGCTGGATATCTGGAAACTGAAGTAAAACCCATTGATCCATGGATTATCGGTGCTGCTATCCGAGGTGAATACTTTGATGATTTTGGCAGCACAGTCAACTACAAAGTCGCAACAAGTTATGCTTTCAGCCAAACGCTTAAGGAATTTCTTTCGCTTGCGCCTGAACTCGACCTAAGGATACGCAGCAGTTATAGTACCGGATTCCGGGCTCCGACACCAGGACAGCAAAACGCCTTTAACGTCACAACGGAATTCGGCGAAAATAATACGTTGGTCAATAAAGGAACGATTCCTTCGACACATGCTGCTGCAGGCTTGGTCGGGGGTAAGGCACTTGAGCCTGAAAAGTCGAAAAACTTTTCTGTTGGAACGATTATTAGTGATAATATTGTTAGCGTTACAATAGATTATTTCAATATCAAGGTGGAAGATCGATTGGCACCCTCTAAAGACTTCCTGCGCGGAACAGATATTACTGAGGCACAAATTCAGCAGCTCGTAGCTGAAGGTATTACGAGCGCAGAGAATTTGCAGGAATTCCGATTTTTTACCAATGAATTTGAAACGAGTACCCAAGGGGTTGACCTTGTGCTTACAGCACCTGTCGCTAAAGGTGCCGTGAGTCTGGCATATAACTACACTGATACTGAGGTTACCAAACGCAACACAGATATTTTAGACGACACACGTGTCCGCTTATTGGAAGATGGACTCCCCAAACATCGTGGGAACGTTATGTTAACACAAAATGTGCTTGATAATTTAGGAATTTTGGGGCGCGTTAATTACTACGGGCCTTGGTATGAGTACGCTGTCGGGGCACAGACCTATAGCGGCACATTTTTGGTGGATCTCGAGATTAACTACGCATTCGCGGAGAACTTGGGAATCACAGTTGGTGTGAATAATGTCTTCAATGTTGAACCCAATAACGTCACTTGGTCAGACCCGAATATTGAAAACTTTACAGGCGCAATCGTTGGTAGACCCTTCGGCGAGTACAGTCCTTATGGGTTTGGCGGCGCGTTCTGGTATACCAAAGTCGGTTACAGTTTCTAAGAATCGTCTGGCTCTCAATGTGTGTTAGGAAGCGGCTGCCAGCTGCTTCCTAACGTGAAAGGAATCTTCATGCTATCTCAACGGAACAGAAAAGTGCGTAGATGTATAGCTATCTTCGGAGTTTTCATCTCATTCTTCTTACTAAGCATTTTCTTTTTAAGTTGTGATCGTATTCAACGAGTCGTTGATCCCGAAGCAGTAGTGACTGCTGACAGCGCGCTTACGGTCAAAATCGGTTTCATTTACAGTCCACCTGACCCCGGAACAACTCGGAATGGTGCTGAATTGGCGGTTACCCTCGCGAATGCGGCAGGAGGAATCAACGGTCTACCGATAGAACTTCTCATTAGAGACGACAAGCGAGATGCCGCACTCAGTGTGCAACACGCGGAGGCGTTGATTGCTGCAGGCGTGTCAGCAATTGTGGGGCCCGATTACAGTTCGTTGGCTGTGGAGGTCGGAGCAGTTGCCCAGCAACACGGCATACCTATGCTGACAACCTACCCAACGAACCCAGATGTTCCCCGAAATGGGAACTTTTCATTTATGGGTGCCTACATTGATCCGTATCAGGCGAGTATAATGACCGGTTTTGCCAGACACGAATTGCAAGCAACGACAGCCGCGGTCCTCACGGAAATAGGCAACGCATATTCGGAAGGGCTCTCGAATACTTTCGTTGAGGACTTTACTGCACAAGGCGGCACGGTTGCTATCCATCAATTTTACGAAACAGGCACCACAGATTTCACCGAGCAGTTGTTGGCGATCGCTGCTGTCGAACCAGCCGTTGATATTATCTTTTTACCAGGCTTGGGATCCGAATTCCCACTGGCGGTTAAGCAGGCAAAATCTGACGATATAGGCATCTCTGCGACCTTTCTCGGTGGTGATGGCTGGGATCGACCCGATTTAGTTGAAATCGGTGGGATGGCACTTGAAGGTAGTTTCTTCGCGAACCATTTTGCATCCGACGGTCAATTAAGCGAAGCAGCACGTCAATTTGTTGACGCTTACACCGAAAAATACCGCATCGCACCCGATGGACCCGCAGCACTCGGATACGATGCAACTACCCTTCTCATTGAGGCGATGCGTAGAACAACCGACCTAACCCCCGCTGCAATTCGAGATCAAATTGAGGCGACTCAGGACTACAGCGGCGCAACGGTATTATCCCACTATGATGAAAATCGACACGCTGTCAAGAGTTTAGTTATCAATACTATCAAAGATGGAAAGATACAGTTCCATCAATTAATAGTCCCATAATACTTAGCAATTATAAAACGCGAGGTCCCTGGACATCGCAATTTTCCCGAAATGAGGTAAATTACAATGAGCAATCAGAACAGAGACGCAGAATATACAATGGGGCGCAGTGAGGAAGAGACCCAACGCTTAATCGAACAATCGCAGCTTTATGACGATGTGACACGGCGTTTTTTTCTCAGAAGCGGTATCGCAAAAGGTATGAAAGTCCTTGATGTCGGAAGTGGAGCAGGGGATGTCGCTCTCACCGTCGCTGAATTTGTCGGTCCCAAAGGAAACGTCGTTGGTGTAGATGTCAACCCAGATGTTCTCAAAACCGCACAAGAACGCGCCGAGGCAGCCGGTTTTTCAAACGTGGAATTCGTTGCCGGTGATGTCCGAACGCTTCAACTCCCAGACGACTTTGATGCCATCGTCGGTAGACTTGTCCTGCTCTATATGGCAGACCCAGCAGATGCACTGAGGCATTTGGCAACACGCCTCCGTCCGGGTGGAATTGTCGCCTTTCAGGATACTGAACTCGCGCTCTACCGAACGGTTATACATCCGGATACACCTTTGATAAACCAGCTGGTTGAATGGGGGCTCACAGTGTTTGAACGTTCAGGTGCCCATCTCAACATGGGTATGGAACTTTACCGGGCATTCGTTGAGGCAGGTTTGCCTGAACCTACCTTACACTTTGAAGCTCCCATGGGCGGTCCTGAGGGCTGGCCTGGGTTTGAGTATCTTGCAAACAGCTTTCGGAGCCTCGTTCCGCTCATGGAGGCGTATGGCATTGCGACGGCTGAAGAGGTAGATATCGACACACTCGCAGGTCGAATTCAAGCGGAAGTCACGACATCAAAACGACCGCTCCTATTGCCGCCGCACATCACAGCGTATGCCGCCCTACCAACGTAAAAGGGGCCATGTATGGCGAAAGATTACACAGAGCACTTGCACGCCTCAAAGAGGGATGCCACCTATACGTTAGGGCGCACTTCCCACGAAACAAACCGCCTCATAGAACAGTCGAGAATCTACGGAGAATCAACCCGTCGTCTTTGTAAGCGAGCAGGGATTTCAAAGGGAATGCGGGTGCTTGAGATCGGTAGTGGTGCAGGTGATGTGGCACTCATGCTCGCTGAACTCGTCGGACCAACAGGGCAGATTGTTGGGGTGGATATCAATGCGGAAATCCTTGACACAGCGCGCCAACGGGCAATCGAAGCAGGCCTACAGAACCTTGAATTCATTGCAGGCGATGCGCGAACCTTTGCGTTTTCACACAAATTTGACGCGATCGTCGGACGGTTCGTGTTGATGTATATGGCGGACCCAGGCACGGCATTCACCACCCTCATGACGCACTTAAAACCGGGTGGGATCGCCGCATTTCAAGAACCCGAATACACGCTCTATCCTGCTTTCTTACATCCAGATACGCCACTTATGAATCAACTTATCACATGGATTTTGGATGTGTTTAAGCATTCTGGGGCGCATCTCGACGCGGGCATAGGGCTTTATCAGGCTTTTGTTGATGCAGGATTGCCACCACCAACGATGCATCTTGAGTCTCCCATCGGCGCTGCTAAAACATGGGCAGGTTACCGATACATGGCGACTATCTTTCAGAGCCTCCTTCCGCTCCTCGAAAAGTACGAACTTGCTACAGCAGCGCAGGTGGATGTGGATACATTAGCCACACGCATTCGGCAGGAGATTATCACATCAAAACGTCCCTTTTTCCTACCCTTACACGTGACAGCATACGCAACACTCCCAACCTAATCAAGATTTAAACAATAGGACCTACGCATCCCCCCTTGCTGGCGGGGTTTAAAACCCCGTCAGCAAAGCGGAATACATAGGTTATCATAGAAAAATGCCTAAGTCCTGAATTGACTACTGACAACTGAAAACCGATAACTATTCCCCTGATTGTTCTCACTGCGAAGCATACTGATGGCTGACGACTAATAGCGAAAAAAAACGCGGTTTTTGGTTGATATACAAATCAAAATGTGGTATAATTATATAAACTAAAATTGACGCATAGAATTCCATCTGAACCTGTAATCGCACTTTCAATGTGCGGACATCGGATGGCGTTAACTTATATTTATTAATCTCTGCTCCCTGCTTTTATTATCAGGACTTACGCATTTTTCTATGATAACCCGCGTATTACGTACTGCTGGCGGGGTTTTAAACGCCGCCAGCAAAGCGGAATGCGTAAGTACGAATTATAGTAGTGGAGCCATCAGTCCGAAGAGAGGCATGAAAATTTGAAACCTTATGAACTCCTGCTTATCATTACGCCTGACCATGATGAAAACGAAGCAGAAGCACTTACGAATCAGGTAAAGGATATCATCGAAAGTGGTGGGGCAATTATAAAAATTGATCCCTGGGGAAAGAAGCGACTTGCCTATCCAATCCAAAAACGGAATGAAGGCTATTATGTGCTCTATATTTTTGAGAGTGCCCCCAGTTTTGTCGCACAATTAAACCAATCTTTGCATGTCATTGAATCGATTCTGCGCTATATGATCGTTCAATACGAAGACGATATAGATAAGTTAAAAGCCGAATTAGCCGCCGAAGCAGAACAACCTACACCCGAAGCAGAGGAACCAACATCGGACAGTGAGGTGGAAGCAGCAGCTGAAGATAAATCCGAAGATGCGACAGATAATAACATAGAAGCTGCAGATGATGACACAGAAACTGTAGACGAAGACGTGACAGATGATGCCGCAGAGGCTGAAGATACAACAGAGTCTGCTTGAAACAAGTATCAACCGAATTTTAGACAGCGGATTTTTGGCTTTTAGATGATGCCAAAAGTTCCGAGTGTACATATAGAGAGGAAAACCATGGCAAGTTACAACAGGGTTATATTGATGGGGAATCTTACCCGAGATCCAGAATTGAAATTCCTTCCCAGCGGGACTTCGGTCGCCAATTTTGGCATCGCTATGAGTGAGCGTTACACGGATCGGCAGTCAGGCGAGCAGAAAGAGAATGTCTGTTTTGTTGATGTAGAGGCATGGGGCAGACAAGCTGAAGTGGTCAACGAATACCTCACGAAGGGGAGTCCCATTTTTATTGAAGGATCTCTTAAATTTGACTCTTGGGAAGCCGAAGATGGCTCAAAGCGTAACAAACTTCGAGTTAGAGCATTTCGGATCCAATTAATTGGTGGACGACGTGATGGGGATGAAATGGAAGGCGGTTATGCTGATGCCCAACCCGCAGCTGCGCCTACACAATCCGAATCCTTTCCAGAACCACCGGCTCCCGAAGCAAGCGATGCACCTTCCGCAACAGAAGACGACATCCCATTTTAAGTGGACGTATCCAAGGGAGGATCTCCATTGGACGGGGGTTCTCCCACACGCTAATCTCTTATTAAACGGTGTGTTGTAGCACACTAACGTTTTGACGCGCAATACGTTAAATAAAAAAAGGAACAAATTAACATGGCATTCCGTCGCAGGCAGCGCTATCACAAGATTGAATCTTTCGACTACAAAGATATAGATACGCTGCGAAAATTTATTAACGAACGTGGGAAAATTGTGAGTCGCCGGGTTACTGGATTAACGGCGAAGCAACAGCGAATGTTGACCCGTGCAGTAAAGCGCGCACGTAATATGGCACTGTTGCCGTTTACACGATAGCATGAGGGTTCAGCCATGTACAACTGGCTGCCCTACAAAAGATAATTTAGGTTTTCAATTATGGAAGTAATTCTCAAGAAAAGCGTTGAAGGACTCGGTGCACCAGGTGATGTGTTAAACGTCGCCGATGGATACGCACGTAACTACCTCCTGCCCATGCAGTTGGCTGTGCATGCAACAGAGCGAAACCGTCGCTACCTGGAGCACCAAAAACGAGTCATCGATCAAGAAGAATCAAAGAATAGAGAACACGCCCGTGAAATCGCAGCACAGATCACCTGCGTTACATGTACCCTCAAACGGCGTGCTGGCGAAAATGACCGACTCTTCGGCTCCGTTACCTCTATGGATATCGCAGAGGCTGTACGCGCTGAAGGCTTTGAATTAGAGCGACGGTTCTTTGAACTTACGGAGCCTATTCGTGAACTCGGTGTGTTTATGGTACCAGTCAAATTGCATACAGATGTTGTTGTTGAACTCCGCGTTGTTGTTGAACGTGAAGCATAATTATGCAAGCACCAGCGGTTGATTCCCTCTCTGACAAGGAAGCTGAACAAGCCGTACTCGGCGCGATGATGACCGAGAAGTCGGTTATCCCAAGGGTGATTGCCCTTTTGGGGCATACCTCTGATGCATTTTTTACAACTGACCACCAACTCATCTACGCAGCGATCCTTGCTGTATACGACCGCGTTAGCAACGCTGATCCGCTTCTCGTTGCCGATGAACTGAAACGCACAAATCAGATCAATCGGACAGGGGGAGCAGGCTATCTCTATGAACTTCAGGCACCTATTGTCGAAACGGAGAGTACGGAGTTTTATGCCGATATTCTGCATGAAAAAGCGACACGCCGCCAACTCATCCAAGCAGGCGGCGCAATTCGGGAACTCGCTGAAGACGAAAGCATAGAACTTGCGGAGGTCCTCAATCAATCGCAGGAAGCCGTCTTTGAACTCGGACAACACAGATCCGAACGAGGCTTTCAGCCCATTAATCCGCTGGTCACCACAAGCATTGATGCAATAGAAAAGTTATTTCACAAACAGGATCGGTTCTTAGGTATTCCCACCGGTTTTATGGATTTCGATCACATGACATCAGGGTTGCAACCCGGCAACTTTATTATTATTGCTGCGCGACCGAGTATGGGAAAGACCACCTTGGTACTAAATATGGCACAGAATATCGCAATCGACCAAGAACGTCCGGTTGCGATTTTTAGCTTGGAGATGCCAGCACAAGATATCGTCATGCGGATGCTATCCGCCGAATCCCATATTGATTTCGGACGACTCCGAACCGGTAATTTCAGTGAAGATTATTGGCGACCGCTAACAGAGGCTGCTGGCAGGTTGTCTGAAGCCCCGATTCTCATCAATGACAACCGAGGACTTACCGTTCAGGGGCTTCGCGCCGAAGGACGGCGGCTCAAAGGTGAACACGGTGACCTCGCACTTATTATCGTTGATTATTTGCAACTCCTCAGAGGGACAGGCAGATACAATCAACGTGAACAGGAAATCTCCGAAATCTCGCGTGCCTTAAAAGTCCTGGCATGGGAACTCAATGTTCCCATCATCGCATGCTCACAGTTGAGCCGTGAAGTGGAACGCCGTCCAGACAAACAGCCACAACTCTCAGATTTACGAGAATCTGGGGCAATTGAACAAGACGCAGATCTCGTCGCCTTTCTATACCGAGAAGATTATTATGAAGATGAGGAAGCCGACGACCGCGTTGAAGCAAACCTCATGATTAAAAAACAGCGTAACGGACCGACCGGAACTGTCGTTCTCTATTTTACTAAAAAACAGATGCGATTTGAAAACCCGAGTTAAACAAAAAACATGAATCAGCAACCCGCTACACACGAACCCTCCCGCGGCTTTCGTGCCTTAATCAAAATTCGGTTGCACAATACGCTTTCCGAGGTCGGACAAGCCTTTACGCTTTTTTTTCAAACGCTTTTTCAAATCTTCCGCCCGCCTTTTCAGTTCGATCTACTCGTTAAGCAGTTACTGCTGGTCGGTTTCAACTCTTTAGCTGTCGTTATTGTCTCAGGGTTCTTTACCGGGATGGTATTGGGTGTTCAAGGATACATACAACTCAAACCCTACGCAGTAGAAGGCTCGGTCGCCAGGTTCGTCTGCGTATCCATTGTTAAAGAATTAGGACCGATGATTACTGCGTTTGTGCTCGCAGGACGTATCGGAGCATCAATTACGGCTGAACTCTCAACGATGAAGGTTACCGAGCAAATTGACGCACTCGAAGTCATGGGGACGAATCCCGTTAAATATTTAGTGGTCCCTCGTTTCCTCGCGTGTTCTATTATGTTACCGACATTGACGATCTTCTCAACGTTCGCAGGTATCGCCGGTGGGTTCGTTGCTGTTGTTACCCTGTTCGATGTAAACGGCTACTTTTTTCTTGTGGAAGTTCAAAAAAATCTTTTTGTCGGCAGTGTCCTAATTAGTTTAATTAAGGCGACCTCCTTCGGCATGGCGATTGCAGCGGTCGGCTGCTACAAAGGGTTTAGTATCTCAACTGCCGGCGGCGCGGAAGGTGTTGGCACCGCTACAACCGGCTCCGCTGTTATTTCGCTCATCGCTATTCTTATTTTAGACTTCGTCTTAAACCATGTCCTCTTTAACATCTTGGGGTTGATCTAATCGGCGCGGTTTCAAGGTGGACTTTACAGAGCGCTAAGAGATCATTCCTACCCGAAGAACTTCGTTCTCCGGCACCTCTTATACTCGAATATATGATTTCAGTTAAAAACATTACCAAAAATTTTGGTGGAAAAAACGTCTTAAACGGACTAAATCTTGAGATTCCACAAGGCGAAACCCTCGTTGTTATGGGGCGGAGCGGGTGTGGTAAGAGTGTACTCCTCAAAATTATCGCTGGGCTGATTATTGCCGATTCTGGTGAAATTTGGTTCGATGGCACAGAAATCTCGAAACTGAAAACTAAAAAAATGAATCTCCTTCGCCAAAAAATTGGAATGTTATTCCAGTCCGCTGCTCTGTTCGATTCGATGACTGTCGCTGAAAACGTCGCCTTTATGCTTGACCAGCATACAGACTACAGCAAACAGGAAATGCGTAAAATCGTTGATGAGAAACTCGAACTTGTCGATTTAGAGGGCGTTCAAGATTTACGACCCGCCGAACTGAGCGGCGGCATGCGGAAACGGGTCGGTCTTGCACGCGCACTCGCTTTTAATCCTGAAGTCATCTTATACGATGAACCGACAACCGGGCTGGACCCTGTTACCTGTACTGAAATTAATCAACTCATCCGTGACTTACACGAACGACTGCAAGTCACCTCCATCGTCGTAACACACGATATGCACAGTGCATTTAGTGTCGCAACGCGCATGGCTATGATCCATGAAGGCAAGCAGATCGCTTATGGGACCCCTGAAGAAATTATCAACATCGACAACCCTGTTTTACAACAGTTTGTCTTATTCGGAGCACCGGACCAAATTCTCAATATGGAAAACCCGATTTTGAGGGAGTATTTAGGGAGATAGTGTCAGTGACCTCGCCCTAAAGGGCGAGGCTTGGTTGGCAAGAAAGTTGAAAAGTGTCGTGAGTTGCGGAGAGGGCGGCGTTCTCGTAAATGTCCGAATCGCAAACAGAAAAAACACAATCTATCTAACAGAGACCGTGTGCCTGCTGGCACGCGTGCGAGGTGGGATTGGAAACTGCGTATCCTTGATTGGTTGTCTAAACTCTATGAAACTCGCTGAAACCTTTGAGGCGCATTGCGTAGATGCTTGGTGTCTCGCTTACCATGTCGTTGGCGGTGAGGGTGTTGTAACTAACACAGATATATTCTGTATATCACCTATCCCCATACGACGGCGTGAACTCCATAGGCAAAACCCACAGAAAGGCGGGAAAAGACCCTGCTACGGTGGCACGACTTGGCATGGATTGGTAAAGAACACATTGGTGAGACACAGCAAATATGGACTCACTCGTATCAGTGGTTTTAGTAAACGGGGGATCGCGTTATATGCCTTAGAAGGTAAACGCTTGTACCAAAATGCCAAAATACAAGATTTTAAAGTGCTAACACGACTAAACTTTAACTATAGGAGCGGTGTTTCCTCCCCGCCTTAAAAGGCAAGGTTTCCACACCGAAGATTTTGATGAATTTTTGGACAGCATCTGTGAAAGTCGGTATAATGGTTCTAATCGCAATCGTTTTTCTGGCAATTCTGCTTACAAATGCTGAGAATTGGCCCTGGGCGACTGCTGGCGATGAACTCACTTTCCAATTTCAATCTGTCAATGGACTCTACATTGGAGCAGGCGTGTACCTATCTGGTGTGCAGATTGGTAAAGTAACTGCCATTGAACTCCAACCTGATACCAATAACGTCTACATCAGGGCAAAAGTCAAAAACGCCTTCAAATGGTTGCGCGAGAACTGTGGTGCCAGAATTTCTATGAACGGATTCGTCGGCGAAATCTACATCGCACTTGACAATGGGCCCATAGGGAATCCACCGCTGAAACCTACAAACTTACCTATTATCGGAAAAGATCCGGTGAATGCCCTCGAACTCCTTGAACAAACAAGCGCAGGGATGACACAGGCGATTGAACTCACAACCGCCGCCAATGAAGTCCTTCAGGCGAACCAAGAAGCCATTCAACTCGCCATCAAAGAAATTCGAGAAGTTGTTGCCCTCACCGGCAAGACCATTGAGAAATTAAGTATTGACTCTGGAAAAACCGTTGAGACTTTAACCCAACTTGTCTTAGAAAACGATAAACGCTTTCAGGAAACCCTTGTTAAAGTAAATAATCTTATCACGCAGCTGGAAGGAGATTCTCTCATGGTCAGTAGCCATGTGAGTGATATTACGCGTGAAGTCTTAAGATTGCTGAACCAAAATTCACCAAAACTAAACACCATTTTTACCGATGTCCGCGCCACTACAACAGAATTCCGACGGATCACACAAGATTTCCGCACAGACTTCAACACGTTAGCGAATCAGGTTTCCACGCTTGTTTCGCAAGGGAGCGATGCCATTAAAACCGGCGAAGCCAATATCGCACCCATCGTAGAAAACCTACAGAAGACAACCGACGCAATCAGCGCCTTAGAGACAAATGTGAATCACCTGCTTACCAAGCTCAATGAAGGTGAAGGCACCTTCGCCCAATTGCTTAATTCACCGGAACCGCTTGAAGAGACGAGGCATATACTGAAAAACTTCGATAAAGCAGCAAACGCTGTCGCAGAACTCTCGCAAGGCACCGAGAGACGGCTCGGACAGCTTGAATCACCTCAGTTTGGCTGGGATTATGAACTCCGTTATCTAAGTCTTGAGGAACGGCTTTACAACGAATTGGCTTTTACACTTTCGCCACAATCAAAGGCACACTATAGATTTGGCGTAGGGGTCCGCGATGAAGTAGTTCGATTTGAGGTTCAGTATGCATACGATTTTACAGACTACTTTCGAGCACGTGCCGGTTTCATGAGGTCACAGGTCGGCGCAGGATTCGATCTATGGTTGTGGTCCCGACGCTTGGGCTTTAGTATCGAGGGCATTGGATTGACAAGTGGGGCCCCTGAGTTGAACACCGAAATCGCACTGCGGTTTTTCCGGTACGGACAAATCCTGTTCGGGGCAGAAAATTTAACAGATGACCGACGCTGGACAACCGGGTTCCGTTTTTTTAACAATACTTGGTAATTGTACCCACATCAGTCCGCGTGAAAAAAACAATGAGTACCCTTAAACATGGCACGAGAGAAACGTAAATTCGTCTGTCAAGAGTGCGGATATACAACCCCAAAGACGCTCGGACGCTGCCCAGGCTGTAAAAGTTGGCAGAGCTTCGCCGAAGAGGTGGAAGCTCTCATTACGCCCGAAAGACATCGCGGTATTGGACAGGTATCTCGTGAACCTGAACCCATCTCACAAGTTAAAGCAAGCGATGTGGAACGCCACCTAACAGGTATGTTGGAATTTGACAGGGTCCTCGGGGGCGGAATTGTACCGGGGTCGGTAGTCCTTATCGGTGGAGACCCAGGGATAGGAAAATCGACCTTACTGCTACAAGCCAGTGACGCGTTAAGCCGGAATTATGGAGAGGTGCTTTATGTCTCCGGTGAGGAATCTGTGAGTCAGACGAAACTCAGAGCAACGCGGCTCGGTGTTAGGTCCGATACACTCTACGTACTCTGTGAAAATAATCTCGAACAAATTGAAAAACATATTGAAGCCCGGAAACCGAAGGTCGTCATTATCGATTCCATCCAAGCCGTCTATTTGTCAAGTATCCAATCTGCACCGGGAAGCGTTACCCAAGTGCGTGAGTGTACGGGACATCTCCTGATTTGTGCAAAGAATCGGAATATTCCTATATTCCTCGTCGGGCATGTGACAAAAGAGGGAACGATCGCGGGGCCGCGTATTTTGGAACACATGGTAGATACAGTGCTCTATTTTGAAGGGGAACGCCATCACATCTATCGGGTCCTCCGATCCATCAAAAATCGGTTCGGATCGACGAACGAAATCGGAATATTTGAGATGCAAAACACAGGACTTGTGGATGTAATGAACCCATCAGAGATCTTCCTAAATGATAGAGAAGAACAGGTTTCAGGCTCCGTTATCGTCTCAAGCATGGAGGGTACCCGACCCCTACTTATGGAAGTACAGGCACTCGTCGTACCTACCAATTACAGCAATCCTCGAAATACAGCAACAGGGGTTGATCGACAGCGGATCGCACTGCTCATCGCAGTACTCAATAAACGTGTAGGCATTGATGTCGGGGATGCCGATGTTTTTGTTAACATTACAGGTGGATTACGTGTTGATGAACCCGGCATAGACCTCGGCGTGCTGATGGCGATTTCTTCAAGTCATCGAGATATTCCCGTGGACCGACAAACTGTGATCATCGGAGAGGTTGGGCTTGGCGGTGAGATCCGACCCGTGACACATGTTGACAGGCGAATCCAAGAAGCCGCAAAACTGGGTTTCAAACGTGCGATTTTTCCCGAATACAACCGTAAAGGTTTGGATATTGATATAGATATTGAACTCGTAGGGGTCAGTGATGTATATGACAGCCTCGGCGCTTTATTATAGGAACAGCGCACACAAATCATTTCACCAATGTTGTTTTCATCTTGGTTTATTTCTTAGATTATGTTATTATTACCGTGTAAGGATAGTAGTATTAAATATGCAATACTACCCATCATGTTGTCTTTATACGGTTTTAGAAAATTAGACCCCTATTGTTTTACTGAGGTGGGAATTTGGGTTATTATAGCAACTCTGAAAATATGTAGACATCTTGGGGCTTTAAACCCATTTATTGCTGTGGTGAGACTCCCTAAGTACCCACTAACACCGTTGAGAATAACAACCGAAAACCGTCGAAGACTCCGTGTTTTTTATACCGAACCTACATTACATTGATGGTAAATGCTGCAAGGTAGTAAATACTCGAACCATCAGACTAACAATTTTTGCGGAATTACCTGCAATTCTTGCAGACTTCAAAAGAATAAGTTTGCAAATAGTTACCAATACTGCATCAACAGTAGCCTTTTTAAATAGAATAAACACTTCTGTTGATCTTGACAACCAGTATGCACTAATACGTTAGACGTATCGCAGTAAAGGCGTACTTGGAATTTTAGCGGGATTTTTACGCAATATTACTTAGCGTTAAGGGGTTGGCATAAAACTTGCTTTAACAGATAATGTGGTTCGGTTTGAAATTTCCGAGTTACCCGTCTTCAGGTTCTAAACCTTTAAGTCGAACTCACCTTGATACGGTTCATAATTTATTAGGCATCGTTAGATTTAAACGTAGATGTTGTCGAATTGATCTGTTTAAAAGATATATCTACAGACGTAAGCACAGATACATAGAACCGATGGACTTGTAAGCGTTGATAGGAACCACGCTGGTAAGTAAAAGGGATACTTGGATAAAAACATAAAGGACAAAAAATGCAAGTTTGGGGTGTTCGTCTCTTTTTTGTAATCGTAAGTGCAGCCAGTTGTTATATCATCTATCGTGATCCACTACTCGTACTTATTGGACTTGTTGCAGCACTTCTCTTGGTTGGAGCAGAACTTTGCCTACATGTGTCTACCACCCGTAGTGTTATCGCGAGTGTAATCGGGCTCTCTGTCGGTTTATTAATTTCCATCAGTATACTACGCCTTTTTCCTAATGCTGATGATAAAATCAAGATCGTGATTATCCTCAGTGTAGGTTACGTCGGTTTGATGAGTGGCTATCGGCTCTCTACAACAGTGAATTTACCGCAACTCTTAAGATCAGAATCCACTCGACCCGGTGAATCGCGCACCGGAAAAGTTACAAATAACTTAAAAATTTTAGACACAAGTGTTATAATTGATGGTAGGATACTCGAAATCTGTCAGACAAAATTTATTGAAGGCACACTTGTTATTCCACGCTTTGTTCTCAATGAATTGCAACATATCGCAGATTCTACGGAACCCCTTCGGCGAAATAAAGGGCGGCGCGGCTTTGATATCCTCCGCGCACTTCAGAACAATCCAGCGATTGTTGTTGAAATCTCCGAGGAAGAAGTGCCACATCTGCCAGAAGTTGATGCCAAGTTGGTGCATCTGGCCCAAAAGCGAGATGCCACAATCATTACTAACGATTTAAACCTCAATAAGGTCGCAGAATTACAGAGTGTAAAAGTACTTAATATCAACGAGTTATCAAACGCTGTGCGCCCCGTTGTCATTGCGGGTGAAGTGATTCAAGTGCTCCTCCTCAAAGAAGGGAAAGAACCCAATCAAGGTGTCGGTTACCTTGATGATGGAACTATGGTCATCGTTGAAGAAGGGAAGCCATATATCGGGCAAACACTTAACGTTGAGGTCACTCAGATGTTACGGACGAGTGCCGGTCAGATGATTTTCACACGTATCAAGGAAGATGAAGTGGACACTGATGAACAGCCAGGTATGCACCCTTATTCCCGCAGCTGGTAAGGGGAGCCGGATGGCGCATGCCGTTAAAAAACCCTACCTAAAATTGGCAAAGAAGCCGATTTTGACGCATACGCTCCAGCGGTTTGAGCAAAATACTGCTGTGGATGCCATTTTCGTCATCGTCGACGAAAATGATTTTAACGAATGTCGCAAAACCGTGCTGGAACCGTATCCCTTCACAAAGGTACAGGCACTCGTCGCAGGTGGAGAAACTCGGCAGATGTCTGTCTATAACGGTATACGCGCACTGTCGGCAGATGTTGATTTTGTTATTGTTCATGACGGCGTACGGCCTTTTGTAACGGACGAGACGATTTTTGCGTGTCTTACTGCCGCGGACGAATGCGGGGCTGCTGTGGCCGCAGTGCCAGTCAAGGATACAATCAAAGCAGCCGACGAAAACTGTTTTATCACTGAAACGCCAGATCGCGAAAGACTCTGGGCAGTGCAAACACCCCAAGTCTTTCGGAAAGCCCTATTGGAAGAGGCGCATCAGGCAGCCCAAGAGCGTCACCTCACTGGAACTGATGATGCGGCTCTCGTTGAGCAACTCGGTTTTCCTGTTAAGTTAGTGAAGGGAAGCTACGCGAATTTGAAGATAACTACGCCAGTGGATTTACGAGTTGCTGAAGTCTTACTCTCAGATCCTACACTGTGGTAGGTGCCTTTTGTTTTCTGCGTTCTCGTTGTGGATATGCTGATGTGAGTATACAAGAAAAATGCGAGTAGGTATCGGTTACGACGTTCATCGGTTGGTTGAAAATCGAAAATTGATTTTAGGTGGAATCGAGATTCCATATCATTTGGGACTCTTAGGACATTCAGATGCAGATGTCTTGACACATGCAATCGTAGATGCTATACTGGGGGCAGCAGCGCTCGGTGATATCGGCACACATTTTCCAGATACAGATGACCGTTATGCAGGAATGGATAGCCTCGTTTTTCTACATAACACCCTCTTGAAAGTGAAGGCGTGCGGCTACCAGATCGAAAATATAGACAGCACGATTATCGCACAACGCCCGAAATTGGCACCTTATATTTCACAGATGCGAGAGAAGGTGGCCAAAACACTTGATATTGCCGTAGCGCAGATAAACGTTAAAGCAACCACAGCAGAAGAATTGGGTGTTGTCGGAGAAGGAAAAGCAATTGTTGCTCATGCTGTTGTCTGTCTTTCCCCCTTGTAGTGGTTTTTTCTACGCAATGTCAGGAGGAGTCCAAACTATAAAAAATGGGTATGAAAATCTATAACTCGCTGAGCAGGCAATTAGAGGACTTTGTGCCACTAAATCCTGAGCAGGTGTCGGTGTACAGTTGCGGCCCCACTGTTTACGACTATATTCACATGGGCAACGCCCGCACCGCCTTGATAACAGATATTATTCGACGCTATCTCGTGTATAAGGGGTACAACGTCAAACTGGTTCAAAACCTGACAGATATTGATGACAAAATTATTAACCGCGCTGCGGAATTAGGTGTCACCGCGAAGCAACTCGCACACCAGAACGGTGAAGCATTCTTTGAGGATTCACAACGCCTCGGTATTCAACCCGCAGATGTCCATCCGAAAGCAACTGAACACATTCCAGAAATGATAGATTTGATTCAAACCCTAATTGACAAAGGAGCAGCTTATGTCATTGAGGGGAGCGTCTATTATCGCGTGAATCAGTTCGCTGAGTACGGGAAACTTTCCAATCGCAAACCAGAGGATTTGCTCGCGGGTGCCCGCGTTGAAGTCGATGAACGGAAGGAAGACCCCCGGGACTTTGATATGTGGAAAGCCGCGAAACCAGGTGAACCCTCATGGGAGAGTCCGTGGGGGCAAGGGAGACCCGGATGGCACATAGAATGCTCCGCTATGGCTATGAAACATCTCGGTGAAACCATTGACATCCACGCCGGTGGCGAAGATTTGCAGTTCCCGCACCATGAAAATGAGATCGCACAAAGTGAATTGGCGACAGGAACAACCTTCGCACGTTACTGGATGCACGTCGCTTTTCTAAAAATTGATGGCACGCGGATGGGAAAATCGGAACAGAACTTTATCTTGCTCCGAGATGCGCTCGACAATTATCCCACCGAAGTTATTCGTCATTTTCTTATTTCTGCACATTACCGACATCCACTCGACTACAATCAAGAAAGTTTGAGAAAATCGGAAGGCGCGCTCAGACGTTTGAACAATTGTTTGGATGCCCTAAAAAAATATGCTGGACCTGTTGAGGCAAGTGAAACAACGCATACACCTCTACAGCACGCCGTACAGGAAATGCGAGCGCAGTTTACCCAAGCAATGGATACAGATTTCAATACCGCACAAGCACTCGGTGCTATCTTTAGCCTTGTCGGTGCGGTTAACAAATCACTTACCGCCCCCAGTGAAGAAACTGACCTCGCATTCGCACAAGCATACCAAGCGTTGATCGAAACTTGTCAAGTCCTCGGCATCTATGATACGGATACGCAAAACAGTGATGACGATAACATCGAACAACGTGATCAACTCGTTCAACTCCTCTTGGAGATAAGACAAGATGCGCGTGAACAGAAAGATTGGGAGACATCCGATAAAATTCGTGACCGGCTTAAAGAACTCAATATTGAAATCAAGGACACCCGTGAAGGTACCACTTGGAAATTCCTAACCAAATAATGCTAACTTTGGTGTCAAATCAATTTTTCTATTTGAACCAATAGGCGCGGTCCGTTAAAATTAAAATTCATGCCACTGTTGAATCGCAAACAACCACAAAAGATGACGGAAATTTCCTTATTCCGTGAATTACACTGTGAAATCAACACACGCTGACGATAGTATCAATACATGGTCCATGTTTTTCCAGTCTTTCAACTTCCTGTGACAGCGCCTAAAAGGTCTGCAGTCTCCGCCAGCGACATGAGCCATGGTGCTAATTATGGAGAAAAATCATGAACACGAATAGACACACTTTAAAAAACAAGGATAAGAAAATACCCCGATGTCTACGCCTTCTAACAAAAATGATTCTAACCTTCGTTATTGGCTGTATCTGCTTCAGCGGATGCGCGGCACTGAAAGAAGCACAGCAACGCAGGGAAGCACGCGTAAAACAACAAAAAAATAAACAGTATTTACTGTTGACTGTACCTAAAGTCGAAATTAAAGTTGGAGGGGGTGCACTAACAGCCGAAAGCGCACACTACTCAATTACTTTCGCCGAAGATTTGAGAAAACACGACGATTTTGACGAAATCTCGGAGCGACGTACTTACGCACAAAGTGCGCTCGTCTATATGGAAAGTCTCTACAATGAGATGGAGGCTGTTTTTGGTTTTCAACCTGAGCATAAAATTCATGTAACGCTCCATCAGGTCTATGAAGGGGCAACAAATCGGGCAACAACTACAACACAATATGGTTCTAAGTTCCAAGGAAATACGTCGCTGAGACATAAATATATCGCTGGCATCAAGATGGATTTTCCTTTAGCCATGTATGAAAAACCAACGACCCGGGTCCATGAACTCACGCACGCTTTTACAAGCATCTACCACCTGCCAACTTGGTTCGACGAAGGTCTTGCTGTCCTAATGGAGACAGAATGGGCTAAAGCTGGACTCCACCCCAAATTTGACAACCTTCAGACGTATTTAAGACGAAATCCTAATGGTACCAACGCATTGGAAGGTTGGGATTCCCACGGTGGAAACCGGGAGCTTGTCCGGTGGCGATATCGTTACGCATATACCGTCGTTTCAGAGCTCCGAAAAAGCTATGGACCCGATTTCTATATCAAAGTCTTTCGATTGATGGATGCCGATCAACTCCACACTAAATTAGCTACACAAATGTCAACGAGTTTTCTTGTCTATTATTTCAGTCAGATTGCTGGCACCGATTTAACACCGTTCTTTAAAGAACTCGGTTTTGAGGTCGAGAAGTTAACAAAAGTACAGATCCTTCAGAACACTAACCATATCAAAGGATAGAACCTTGCCATTTCAAGGAAGGCAACCTATATGTTTTTATGTTATTCTTCTTACGAAGATTAGCATGATTCCCTAAACAAGGAGTAAAATATGATTTACCGATTCATAGTGATCTTTTCGCTACTCTGTTTTTCTGCTATGCTGATAGGGTGTAGCGCACTCTTTTCAGAACAGGAATGGAGCGACAACTACGCCGTAATGGAAGGCGTACAGTCAACAAGTCCACAGATGATTGATGGCAAGTTGAACACCGTCGGTGAAACAACGTTTCCCGCAAGTACAGAAGGGTTCTCGGGCGCGAACGCTGCATCGCAGGTGATAATTACTTTGCCAGAAAAAAAGATTATCCGGCGGATCGTTATACACTCTGATAACTTATCGGAGTTTGATATTTATGCCGATAAAGGTAGTATCGCCGTTGATGCGGATTGGCAGCTCATTAAAGATGTGAAAAGTGTCAAACAGAGTCCAATTCAGATCTCACTATTGATTCCGTTCCCAACAGATCGCATTCGGTTACGTGCTTTGGGCACCAAAGATGATGCACTACTCAATCGGCAGCGACGCGCAAGATCGGGCGGATTCCGAGGATGGGACGCGAATCGTCGCGCACCTGCGAAGATCCGAGAAATTGAACTCTACGGCTACAAAACCGCTGAACAGGTGGAGGCGGAAGAAACTACCGATAAACGAGAAAAAGAACTTGATGATTTGCTCAACTTAGAGTAACATAGCGTTGAAATCAAGGCGGTTGTTGCTACAACGCCGCCTCAATTTTATTTTACAATGCTTGGAATAGCATCTGGACTGTTCCAAGTGACAAGGAGGCAATCTATGCGTTTGATATTATTGGTGATGACCCTCTGTGTGGTAGGTGGCGTATCCGGATGTATCCTCGCATCAAACCCGTCGCTTAACCGAAGCAAGAATATCGCACTTGATGCTACGAGTGAGGATATGAAGTACCATGACGATAATATACACTCAGTTGGAGAGACAGGCCCTATTCTTGAAGATGAGAAAGATGAAGCATCCCAACAAGAGTCTGATGATTACACCGAAGCCGTCCTCAAGTGGCGACAGCCCCAAACGATTCAACAAGTTGTCGTGAAAGCCGAACCAGGGCAGATGGAATTCTTCTTCGTACAGTACACCGATGATGAAGGAAAATGGGTCACAATCAAACATGTCCAAGACAACATGCGCCCTGTTTACACATTCACCTTGAGAGACCCAATTGTAACAACTAAGTTCCGCCTGAAGGTGCCACGGCGTTGGGATTCACGTCGGGTCGGCGGGCAGAAACGCTCAACACGCGGCGAAACGGGCGCACCGAGTATGCAGGAGTACAAGAAAATTCAAGAGATTGAACTCTATTACGCTCTCCCTCCAGATCCTGTCGAAGCCGGAACAGCGCAATAGTACCAAAGCCGCTGTCAATTTTCAGAGTCGTCAGTTATCAGTCGTCAGTGGTCAGAGTTAGATGCCTCGCAGTGAGAGCAGTTGTCAGTTAATCTCTTGTAGCAGTAACAAAGGGGCTCTTAACTGAAAACTGATAACCGATAACTGACAACTATTAAAAAATGCTTTCTAACGAAACAGTCAGTCTAATCCATTTAAATATGATTCAAGGCGTTGGACTCAAGACCGTTGAAGTCTTGCGCGATGCTTTTGGGAGTGCAGTACGCGCACTCCAAGCAACATCCGAAGAACTCGAAAAAATAGAACGACTTTCGCCGACAATGCGCGACCTCTTAAGGCGCAAACCCGTTCAGTATCCAATAGAACGTGAATTGGAATTAATACATGCGTATGGTTGTCAGGTTGTGACGCTTTATGATGACGCATATCCGCCGCTCTTGAAGGAGATTGATACACCACCGCTCGTGTTGTATATTCGCGGTCAGCTAACATCGGAAGATGCACTCAGCATTTCACTTGTCGGTTCGCGAGACGCGAAGGATTACGGGCGAAAGGTAGGCTATCGACTGAGCTTTCAACTCGCACAACGCGGATTGACGGTTGTTAGCGGCTTGGCGAAGGGCATTGATACTTCAGCACATCGCGGGGCACTTGAGGCAGGCGGTAGAACAATTGCCGTGATGGGAAGTGGATTGAGTTACATCTATCCCGCGACGAATAGTACACTCGCTGAAAAAATTGAGGCATCCGGCGCGCTAATTTCCGAATTCCCGATGGAGGTCAAGCCGAAACCGAGGAATTTCCCACGCCGGAACCGGATTATTAGCGGGTTGACACTCGGAACTGTTGTCGTGGAAGCATCAAACCGCAGCGGCGCACTCATTACCGCACGCCTCGCTGGTGAACAGGGCAGAGAAGTTTTTGCTGTACCGGGAGAGATCTTTTCTGAACTCTCGACGGGGACCCATAAGTTGATTAATAACGGAGCGAAACTTATTAATACTGTGGATGATCTTCTCAATGAACTACCACCCTACGTGTTAAATCATATCCAATCCGAGTCATTAACAGCATCGGTGCCAAATACGGATCCCTCACAAGAACCGCACGTTGAGAAATCTGATACGAAATCCGAAGCCGTCCAACCTCCCCGTGAAGTCCCGCAACCTGTCCAAAGCACGCCACCACCAGATTTAACACCGGACGAAAAAACCGTCTTTGATGCCATTGAAACCCCGGCATCGCACATTGATACCATCGTCCGAACGACCCAACTACCGATTGGTCAGGTGTCAAGTGTACTCCTGATGTTGGAACTCAAAGGCATCGTTCAGCAATTACCGGGCAAACAATTTACTAAGGCTGGTTAGCAAATTATGAGAAGTGGAGAACAGCACAAAACCTATAACTAAAAACATGAAAATACTCGGCATTGATACCTCATGTGATGAAACGGCTGCCTCGGTTGTTGCGAATGGCAGAGAAGTGCTTTCTAATGTTGTCGCCTCACAGATTGAAGTGCACCAAGAATACGGCGGCGTTGTACCAGAACTCGCATCCCGAAAACATATTGAAGCCATTAACTTCATTGTAAATAAGGCATTGGCAGAAGCGGATGTCACATTCAAAGACCTTGAAGTGATAGCCGTGACGAATCGTCCCGGCTTAATCGGCGCGTTGTTAGTCGGTGTCGCATCGGCAAAGAGCCTCGCCTATTGCCACAACCTGCCGCTCCTCGGTATTAATCATATAGAGGGACATATCTATGCCAATTATATGGTGCATGATACGCTAACGTTCCCACACATCTGTCTCACAGTCTCTGGTGGGCATACGCTACTCGTAGAAGTTCACGAAGGCTGGCAATACAAGGTCTTAGGCGGCACACAAGACGATGCCGCTGGCGAAGTCTACGATAAGGTCGCGAAGTACCTTGGACTCGGTTTCCCAGGCGGTAAGATCATCGATGACCTCGCGCAAACAGGCAACCCGACGGCAATAAAATTTCCGAGACCGATGCGCAATAGTGGGGACTATCAGTTCAGTTTTAGCGGTATCAAAACCTCAGTTCGCTATTTTGTAGAGAAAGCACGGCGCGCAGGTGTCCTCGTGGAAGTAGGGGTTGGGTTATCCAGCCCCTACAAAGACACAAACCCTAATACGGTAACTGTCGAAGATATTGCGGCGAGTTTTCAGGCTGCAGTCGTTGATGTCCTCACTTACAAGTCAATCCGCGCCGCGAAATCCACCGGTGCCAAAGCGATAACGTTAACCGGCGGCGTTGCAGCAAATAGCCAACTTCGCGCTTCGTTGAAAACCGCTGCTATGGAGATTGATGCCGAAGTCTACTACCCACCGATGAACTTGTGTACAGATAACGGCGCGATGATCGCCGGGATCGCTTACGAAAAATATAAGCAGGGACTTCGAGACGGTCTTTCTCTCAACGCCGCAGCGAACGGTTCTATTATGGAAAGGAAATAAATCGTACACGCTGCGCCAATGCAGCTGCAAATTAACCCGAAACCTGTCTGGAAACTCGGAAGTCTGCTGAAAGTGGAAGTCTTGTGCCGGTCTCTCATCTACTTTCAATAGAGACTATAGCCCGTAACGTAGTGGAGGGGTGTTTTTGCTTGGGTATTTCTGCGTATTGCTTGGGTGTTTCTTCAGATCTACGGAGAGGAGCGTTGTTTATTCAAATCACCTCACCGAACCGCAAGGAAAAGTAAAAAATGGAAGCAGACGTGTGTGTTGAAGCCGTTCAATGCCTGAAATCAGGCGGAATTATTGCTATTCCGACCGATACAGTCTACGGATTGGGAGCAGACCCATTTAATGCAGATGCCGTGCAAAAACTCTATACGATAAAAGGACGACCAGACGGCAAACCGATTCCGCTTGTGCTCAGTTCAGTCGCAGATGTCCATCGCGTCGCTCGAAACTTACCTAATTTTTTCTTTCATCTCACAGATCGGTTTTGGCCCGGCGGTTTGACAATTATTGTTGAGGCAAAGGAGCTGCTACCGGTATTGACAGCTGGTGGTAATACTGTCGGGCTGCGCATCCCAGACAATCCGATACTCTTACAAATCCTTCAGGAATTTGGTGGACCGGCGGCAATAACAAGTGCGAATCTCTCAGGCGAACCACCCGCTACATCCCCCCAAGAAATTGGTGAAACACTCGCATCGCGAATTGATTTAATCGTCGATGGCGGCAAAACCCCAGGACCTATTCCCTCTACAGTCTACGACATTTCTGTCTCACCGCCTATTATCCGACGGCACGGTGTGATTTCAGAAGAGACCCTCGCTAAGGAGGTCGCGTGCTACAACAAGCCTTAAAGCAGCTGCTCCAGTTCTTGGCTACTCCGACCGGAAATTGGGTCGTCTTCGGTGTCATCAGTTTCGTCGGACTGGCGATCCTTTACCACAAAAAACGGCAGATTCCAGGGTTAACAGTCGAGGTTATCCCAGAAGATACGTGGTTCATCAATCGCGACGACAACCATCGCCTCGCTATCGTTGTAGCACTGCATCTGATTAACAAATCGAGCGCACCTATTCGGATTCGGAACTGTAAACTGAGCGGATATTCGCCGAAACCGCCGCCTGAAAAATTGTTTTTAGAGGGACACGATACGAGCGTTGAACTTACATATCCAAAGCACGATCTCTTCGCTGATGTAGGGGGGCATCCTTCCGATCACACTTCGGAGTATGTTCTCAACCCATACACTGAACAACGTATGTGGGTCTTTTATCACTCCGGCATTGTTACAATGACGAATATGCTTCGCGCACCGATTGTGATCAGAGATGCAAATCGGAAACGCAAGTCCATCCAAATAGCGGTGCCTCGCAATATGGAACAGATCCAAATCTATCGCGAGGCAGCCATGCGGTGGTGATCTAAGCGAGTTCGGACAGTTTAACGGTTCTGCCATCCGCTTCCGCGGACATATCCGCAGCAAACACAACACGATGTGTTTCAAACGCCGTATCAAAATCGGTCAACGGCATCGGTTCATTTCGCCTGATGCTGTCTATAAACGCTTGGAACTGCGGCTCATACGGATGATCGCTGACATCACCGGAATCAATCAGTGAGGTTTCAAGTGTGCTCCACTGGCTCTTATCCATCCCTTTAAGTTTCGCAGAATAGATACGATTGTCAAGTAGGCTGCCCTCACTTCCAACAAGGTGAATGTGGAAGTAGTAGGGCTGCAAGCAATCAACGCAGGAGGTAACTTTCCCAATCTTCCCACCGCCTTCAAATTTGAGAAGGCTCACACTTGTCGTCTTATATTCGTAGGGTTGAAAATCCGCACCTGTGGACTGTGTATGATAACTGGTCACCTCTTCAACGTTTCCGTCCATAAAGAAAAGAAGCGCGTCAAGTGCGTGGCATCCAGCAGTAAGTAAGGTGCTACCGCCGAAGTCCTTTTTGATGTTCCATTCGTATTGTCCATACCAAGGTCCGATGCCGTGGTAATAGTCAACTTCAGCATAGTGAAGTTCGCCGAGCAGTCCGTTATCGATTACCGAACGAATCATCGTAAAGTGCGCGCTATATCGGCACTCAAAGCAGACGCAGACATGAACACCGTTACTTTTAACAGCGTCGCGAATGGCTTTCGCATCTTCATAACTGAGACAGATCGGTTTCTCGATAATGAGATGTTTTCCGGCTTCTGCAGCAGCGATGGCTTGTTCAGCATGAAACGGGTGTGGCGTACAAATATCGATAATATGTACGTCTGGGTCAGCGAGCATCATGTTGTAATCAACATAGGCTTTCAGCGGTGTTCCATAAGTCTCTGCTAATACAGATTCATCGTGTTCGCGCCGTGAGCAGATCGCGGTAACATCCGAACCTGTAACGGCTTTAAAGGCTTCAATGTGGGCACCCGCGACCCAACCAAGCCCAACAATTCCAACGTTTAAGTTATCCATTCTAAATCTCCTTTAACGACTGATGACTGATAACTGACGACCATTATATCACAGATACAGATTTTTAACAGAAAAAATTGGTTGATATAATTTGCGCTTTACGGTATAATTAACAAAGAAAAAATGTTGCCTTCATTTCTAAAAAACAATTACGAACTAAATCTGAAAATAGAACGAAACCCTCTGAGGGCTGGTAATAAATACTTTTGACAATAAAGGAAAATGTCCTATAATGTGCAAGAATTGGAAAGCAACGTTTTTTCGGTGTAAATGTGCAATGTGTAAATCCCGCAAGCGGCGTTGTTAAACACCGTTTCTCTATCCTGTCCATTTCAACTCGCAATGAAGGAGACGATTCCGATGGAGACTAAAATTTCCGATGTCTTCCCCCCGAAATTTGCAAAAGAAGGGCTCACTTTTGATGATGTTTTGCTGATTCCGGCTGAATCGGATGTGCTGCCGGAACAAGTGGATACCAGTACACAGCTGACGCGTAACCTCCAGCTAAACATTCCTATCTGCAGCGCACCTATGGATACCGTCACCGAATCGACCCTTGCGATTGCACTTGCGCGGGAAGGAGGCATCGGAATAATTCATTATAACTGCTCCATTGATGAGCAGGTCTCTGAAGTCGATCGGGTGAAACGATCGGAGAGCGGCATGATTACCGCACCGATTACGCTCACAGCGGATAAGACAATCCGAGACGCGCTTCACGTCACAGAACGCTATCACATCGGTGGAGTGCCTATCGTTACCGAAGATGGGTATCTCGTCGGTTTGATTACCAACCGCGATCTCAAATACGAAAATAACCTCGAACTCCCTGTAACCGCACGAATGACCCCGAAAGAAAAACTGATTACCGCAGCACCCGGAATTACACTTGATAAAGCGAAAGAGATACTCCACAAATCTCGGAAAGAAAAACTGCCGATCGTGGATGACGATTTTCGACTCTGTGGGTTGATTACTATTAAAGATATTGATAAGGTTCAGATGTTTCCGCAAGCGTGTAAAGACAGTGCAGGGCGTTTGCGGGTCGGTGCTGCCGTCCTCCCGTCAACGCCTCTGAAGAACGTCGACAGACTCGTGGAAGCGGGGGTAGATGTACTCGTATTGGATACAGCACACGGTCATTCTAAAAACGTTATCCGATCCGCGGAATATCTTAAGTCTCATTTCCCTGACATTGACCTCATCGCAGGCAATGTCGTCACACCGGAAGCTACGCGAAGCCTTATTGATGCTGGTGCCGACGCTGTGAAAGTCGGGGTCGGTCCGGGCTCCATTTGCACAACACGCGTCGTGGCTGGCGTTAGTATTCCACAGATTACAGCAATTCACGATTGTGCAAAGGAAGCCGATAAGGCAGAAGTCCCTATTATCGCCGATGGCGGCATCCGCTACTCTGGAGACATCGCGAAAGCCATCGGGGCAGGTGCCAGCTCCGTGATGATTGGGAGTTTACTCGCAGGAACCGATGAAAGCCCAGGAGATACCGTCATTTATCAAGGACGCACCTATAAAATCCACCGCGGGATGGGTTCAATCGGCGCATTACGCAAGCGGAATACCCAACATGCAACAGACAGCACAGAGGATCTCTCGAAAATTGTGCCTCGCGGAATTGAGGGACGGGTCCCACACAAAGGGAAACTCAGCAATTTTGTTTATCAATTAGTCGGGGGCATCCGATCTGCTATGGGGTATTGTGGAACCCCAGATATTAACACATTGCGCACGAATAGCCAATTTGTCCGAATGACCAGCAGCGGCTACCGAGAAAGCCATCCACACGACATTGATATTACAGAGGAGGCACCGAATTATACGGTTGCGAATCTCAACTCGTAGGTATTATTCAGCGGTTTTTCTCAACTAATGATATAACACGGTTTTACACCGTACTTGGGCAATACATTATTATTTCCTCGTGCATTTCGCCACCTCTTTGATAGACAGCGGTTTGCACGAACACAGAAAGGATGTGTTTTATGAAAGTTAACGAAGAGATGTCGTTTTGGGATAGACTCTACATCCCAGCGTTGATTAAGGGCATGTTTACAACGCTGAAGCATATTCCAAAGAAAAAATTGACATATCAGTATCCTGAAGATCCGCGGAGTGTCGATGAGCGGAACGAACGGTATCGCGGCATTCACAAACTCACGACAACAGAGAAAGATGAGATCAAATGCGTAGCATGCTTCTTATGCGCTACCGCTTGCCCCGCTGACTGTATCACGATTCAGGCGGCACCCGCACCGGAAGGTTGGACAACCAAAGAAGGTTATCAGCGCGAAAAATTTCCCGAAGTCTTTGAAATCAATATGCTCCGCTGTATCTTTTGCGGGTATTGTGTTGAGGCTTGCCCTGAAGATGCTATCCGAATGACAGGTCTAACGCTGCCGCAATACTTCCGTGAGCATCAGAAAGAAGGAGAAAGTCTTGGAAGCTCGCGTAGCGACTTCATTTTTGATCGGGACATGCTCGTCGCTAACAATGACATCCCTCAAGAGGGACTCAGTGTTGAAGCGAAGTAGGAATTGATGGCATCATACGCTCCCTTTCCGAAGAAAAAGTACAGTATTATCTATGCAGACCCACCGTGGGATTACAGAGGACAACTTCAACACACAGGGGTCGGCGGCAAAGATAGCGGCGGCGCAATTCGACATTATCCGACTGTGTCCGTGTCAGAAATGGAGACATGGGATATTGCTGCAATCAGTGAAGAGGATTGCCTACTTTTTATGTGGAGCTCATCTCCACATCTGGATCAGGCAATTCGGCTCGGTAAGGCTTGGGGGTTCCGGTGGGCAACTGTTGCATTCGTATGGGATAAGCAACGCGTAAACCCCGGATTCTATACGATGAGCCAATGTGAGTTGTGTCTCGTTTTCAAACGCGGTAAAATTCCACAACCGCGAGGGGCGCGGAACATTCGGCAACTTGTTCAAATCAAACGGACGCGCCACTCCGAAAAACCGGATGCAGTACGTAAGCGGATTGAAGAAATGTTTCCACACCAGTGTAAGATTGAATTGTTCGCACGGAAGCAGACCCGAGGTTGGGATGCGTGGGGACTGGAGATCCAAGAGCCGGCGTGAAGCCTGTTGCGTGGCTCTGGAACTGCAGATGAGCCGATAAGGCGGGAGCAACACTTATTTTTTTTTTATCATTTCGGTTGATATAAGCACAAAACGTGAATTCTGGCTACAGTTACATTAGATATTAATGCTTTTTTTTAACCACCAGAATTTTCAGCACAGCACCTATACAGAAAATATCTGTTACGTGTACTTGTTTATATTCAACCTAAAATTTATTTAACTGACTGGACACAACGCTTTTCGCTAAAACGAGCGCGTCGTGGATATACCGGTCATTGCAAATTTATTTGCCTAAACTTATTTGAAAGGCACATATTGAATTCACCCAATGCAAGGATTATCGCTTAATTTTTGTTCAGAAACACTTTTCTCGTTAACTGATAAGATTAAATCCAGTATTGAGGGACGGATGAGTTGGGGTGACACCTTTGGCTTGGGACTCGGTGTCAAATCGGATAAACATCTGATTGTCTGGACACCGAAGGAAACGACAGAAGGCGACATTCTACCCGGTTTCGACTCAGAGGATGGCAAACTTACCCTGAAAATGCGACCGCGGCCAGGGGCATGGGTCTCTTGGATTGACGAAGCGAAAGTTGCTGCTGAGACACACGACGACTACGACCGGGTCCAAAGAAGCATTCAGGAATTGGAACGGAATGCCCGCCAAATTACAGACTTCGCCGATGGCATCGTCTCGGACATAACCATCCAAAATTTGGGAAAATCCCTGACACTTTCCGAACTCACGCAGGATGTTTTGAAAGCACGCTTGGCAATACCGACCACCATCAAAACCGGCGGGTATGTACTCGCGCAAATTGATGAGGTGCATGCTGAGAATATGCACGCAGCAACGGTTGTCATTCCAGAGCAAACCCACATCCATCGCATCCATCTCAATGAGGATATACTTTTTGGCCAAATACTCGTAGAGGACTACAACGTCCTTCTCGTCGTGCTCCGAACGCATATAAAGCAGTACCCTGACCTCGCTGATTTAGGGTATAGCCTAACACTTCACACACGATTGTCCAGTATATCTGACGATGCGGACCCGGAGGAATCAGACACGACCGAAGCACGCACCCCTATTCAAGTCCTCGCCACTGCAGCAGTTTACAATCCGCTTGAACCGGAGACACTCAAGTTAGTACCCGTCGCATTCAACGCATCTGCCGAAGAAATTGAAACCGCGATTGCTGAAAGCTCAAAGAAAATTGAAGCCTATACCTTGAAAGCCAACCAGCACGCCCACCAACTCATGACGCAATTCCAACAAGGTGTAGAGACCCGTTTGAGAGCTCTTGTGCTTGGACCTGGACAACGCGTTCATAATAAGGTATGGGACGATCTAGTGATTCGAGAACTGCGGAGCACAATGCTCGCTTTCGTCGAATTTTACGCCGAACATCTTACCGAACATTTTGAGGAGGCAGTCACGGCAGCGAAAGCGGAAGCACTCGCTCAGAGTATTGACCCGATGATAGAATTTTGGCAGCTACAGGATAACCAACAATTAACCCTGAATCACCTCATTCAATCCTCTTACAGATTGGCGAATCAGGTCCTGGACCGAGCTGCCGGGTTATTTCACGATTTAGTCTTTGAGCAAGACTTCATCGAAACAGGTCTTGTGAATCAGGTTGAACTCCTAACGTTTGAAGATAACGAACTCTTGGAGGAGATTTATCTACCGAAATGGACGCGCGGAACAGTACGCAAAAAAATAGCAAGCATCAGCCTCCGATCAACTTTGCATGCCGCCCAAATCGAGCGTTTAACAACGATCTGGTTGGAGTTGCTGGAACTCGCGAATTTCGCAAGTCAACACAAGCAAGACTTTGAAACCGTTGTTCAACCTTTAACGGACCTCCTATTGACCGCGAAAACTGGACAAACGCAGCGTCGAGCACAACAGGTACAGCAGCGCGGCAATGCTACTAATTTTCCAGGGTTTGAAATCCCTGATGCTACTTTCAAACAACTGCTTGACCATGTGAAGTTACACTTGCCGACCATAGAGCATTGGTTAGCGAACCTTCCACCGAAGGCAGATGTGCAACAGCATTACGCAACCCTATGGACATTAGTACTTGACGGTAAACTGCGCGAGCAACTTCTCGCCGATGTCCAACCCACATGTGATATTAACCTCAGCGTACCAGACCAAACAAAGCGGTTGATTAACCTCATGTTGGGAAGTACGCTAATTATCCAAGCCGAAAAGGACCGGAAGTCGATAGAACGCAATCTAAATCGGGCAATCCTCTCAAAAACCGGGCACGAATTAGCGAATATCACTACGGAAGAATTGCTCGCTATCCACGGCGATACCCTACTCGCGATGCTCTACGAGGAACTGCTCGGCTATCACGGTACTTTAGCCAAGCGCGCAAACAGACTCACAAACGCACCTCCGAAAGCGAAACAGCGAAAACGTGGGCGGGCACAAAATGGCAGCACAGCAAACGTTGAGGAAGTTGCCGCAGAACAGCAGAAAGTCGAAGAACTGATGACCTTCCTAAGACCTTACCGCCAAGAGGAGGTTATCAGCACTTTAGCAACTGCTGGGCTTGATCCGCGCACTTCCAATCTTGAGGAGATTCGGAAACAGCAGGTACTTAGTTTCGATGTCAGCGATTTGCCCGCAATAGGTGAAACATGGCTTGATGGGAGTAAGAGCGTTGAAGATTATCCGAATCTGCGGATGTTCCTTCTCCAAAATCAACTGCCAATATCAACAACCGGCAGACTGCTGATGGAGTTGAGACAACACTTCTCCGATGAACTCTTCAACCACGTCTTAGGGCTTATTCAAGAAGTCAAAGCACTTCAAAGCACCGATTACAAAGGCGATCTGCTTAATCAGTTTGTCACTTATATCTCTGAAAAGGTATGGCGATGGGAATTAACCCAGATTACGGAAACTGAACTCCCACTCTTGTTGAAGGAGAAGGTACTCGCATCCGCAATCTGTTATGAAAAAGAGGTTGATACGCTGCTGGAATACGTCGAACGCTACGATGAACTGGTATCAACAAAACTGCCAGTAGATTCCGAAATGGACAGCCATCGTCAATATATTGAGGAACAATTTCAAGCCATCGTTGAGACACTTTTGGTATAATTAATGTAGGAGGGGTTCTACCCCGAATTACGAATGGATTTCCTGCAAGTCCACTATGGGTAATAGATGAAAATAGTTTTATTGGGCAATAGTCCACTCGCCATTTCAGCCGCCTGGGGCTTATGTCAATCGGAGACGGCATGTGAAATTGTCTTTGTGTCGGATGCGGCATCCAGCAAAAATACAAATAGGTTTGTTCCGTCAAAAGGAGAGGCCTCAGGAAGACTCCGAGATCTCGTGGAATCAAACGCGTTAAGTGCAAGTGATACTGAAATCTCTTGCTCCAATTCACCGGAAGGTTTGTCCGGCGCGGACGTGATTATTCTGCTACCACCGATGGGGCAGTCCGGTTTTCGATCCGCCCAAGCGTCAAAGACAACAGGCATTGCCCTCGCAAGGCGTTTTATTCCAGAAATCCAACAGAACGCATCAGACGCTAAGATCTTGGTGGCTGTATCGCCCGCAAATTACATCGCGGCATGGATCCATCAGGCACTCAACGGCGGAAACATCATCGGTCTCGGAAATGGAACCGCCACAGCACACTTAACCGCTGAAATTGCAAAACATGTTGAGGTCTCAGTCAAAGATGTAACGGCTTTGGCGATTGGAAGTGACTGGGAGACGTATCCGCTACCACAATACTGCCGAGTCAACGGCATTCCGTTAGCACAACTGATGTCTAACACCGAAATTGAGAGTCTTTGTGAAGCGGTCTCGAAACGTTGCCCTTATACCACACAATCGGAATATACTTTGATCAGTCATATCTTGCAAGTGGTTTCCGCCATTGCCCTTGATAAAAAGCGGGTGATGAGTGTCGGGACGCACGTAGCAGCCGGTGAAACATCGGTTTACCTGAATGTTCCAGCGCAGATCGGAAGCGACGGCATAACATCAATTGTCCCACTGGAGTTGGATCAACAACAACGCGAGCAGTTTAAAAAATTAGTCGCACAGAGTGCCGAAGACCAATCCCCCTAACATTTTAATCATGGGCCCTTCCGCTCATTTTTTTCGTGGGAAAAAAGGTTTCAGATAAAAAACAAAAACAATAGTCCGTAATGAAATGGAGGACGGCTCTACGAAGATAGCACTTGAAGCAACAAACCCACCTCACCGAACCGCAAGGAAAGTTAAAAAGATGCGAGAAATATACCAAAAAATCCCAGAACTCATAGAATCCGATCAAGTCGGTGCCTACTGTACTGTGGTGGAAACGAAAGGCTCAACCCCACAAAAACCGGGGTCGAAGCTGCTCATTCTTCCCAATTTGCGGAACATCGGCACGCTCGGCGGGGGTTGTGTTGAAGCAGAGGCACGCCGACAAGCCATAGGGTTAATGCAGGGCGGGACCCCACGGCTCCTTGAGTTTCAACTGGATAGTGACTACGGTTGGGACGACGGTCTCATCTGCGGCGGGAACATGAAAATCTTCATCGATCTACCGAAGACTGAAGCGGAAGCCGAAATGTTTGAGCGACTCCAAACGCTGAACGCTCAAAAAACGCCGCTCGTCTGTGCGACAGTTGTGACAAGTACCAAGCAGGGCGTCAATGTCGGTATGAAAATGATTTTCGCGACCACCGGTGAACGAATTGGCACATTGGGCGATTCCGTTTTAGAAGCCGCGATTGAAGCGGAAACTACTGGCGTACTGGAAAAAAACCGAGCAAGTCTGTTCCGTGAGGACGAGACAGCTGCAGTTTTCTTGGAACCGTTGCAACCGCGTCCAACGCTGCTTATTGCTGGTGCCGGTCATGTCGGTCAAGCCCTCTGTCATCTCGGCAGCTGGTTAGATTTTGACATCGCTATTGTTGACGACCGCGCCGACTTCGCCTCCGAGGAACGGTTGCCAGAGGCAGACGAGATCATCATCGGGGACATCGCCACCGAACTCCGAAATTACCCGATTACGCCATTAACCTATGTCGTGATTGTTACACGTGGACATCAGCACGACGAAACAGCACTACACAGTGTCGTTGAGTCGGATGCCGGTTACATCGGCTTAATAGGCAGCCGCCGAAAAATTAAACTGATCTTCGACGATCTGATGGAAGCAGGGATTTCTAAAGAGAGACTCGAACGCGTCTACGCACCGATTGGGTTAGATATTAACTCGAAAACCGTGCCTGAGATTGCGGTCAGCATCGCATCACAATTGATCCAGATCCGAAATGCTGCTGACACTATCCACACCTTTGATGCCCAACCAGCCCGAATGCCCACCGTTAAAATTACAGAGGCGTAAAAAAATGAATGATATTCATGTCTCAGAGGACAAGTCTTATACACTTAGCGAAGTCATTGATGCCGTAAAGTTGACACTTGATGGCGTAAACAAACACTCAGCACACAATCAACTCCGGTATTCGTCCACGGATGTCTACTGGCTCCTCCACGACATGCTCCAATATGTAAACCGGAATGTCCCCGGTGAGTTTATCCTGCAGCAAATCAAGAAAGATGTCTATCGAGTGCAGTATACCGCTGAGGATTCAGCGAAACGCAGTTCCAGCAAGAAACTCAAGGCAGAGGTAGACCGAACAGCCAAGTATCTCGCAGAACTAACAGGCAGACATCCTTCCTGGGGCAAAGATGAATAAAAGTAGTAGGAAAACCCACGCTGTGTGCCGTAACCTCAAAGTAGTAGGCACACGCCGTATGCCGTAACCATAAAGAGAACACCATGCCAGAGATCAACATCAAAGCATCTCACAAGCCAATCAAAACATACTATGTTGAACTCGAAAAATATGCCCAACTCGGTGAAGTAAACGAGGGCACCGTCCGCGCAGCATTCCAAAACCTTCTCCAGCACTACTGCCACCAATCTGATTTCACGCTTCTCTGTGAAAAAACACATTACACACCGGAGAAAAGAAGAATAATACCTGATGGTGAAATCGTCGATGCGTTCGGGTTGCCTTATGGCTATTGGGAAGCAAAAGATACACAGGACGATCTCTTCGCCGAGGCAGACAAAAAATTCGCAGCTGGCTATCCATCAAACAACATTGTCGTCCAAGCGCCAACGCATGCACTCCTCTACCAACACGGGCGGCTGCAACTCGATCTTGACATCACTGAGCCAAGAAACCTTGTCCACGTTCTCCAAGGTTTTTTCTCGTATCAAGCGGAGAACATCGCAGCGTGGCATACTGCAGTCGCTGAATTTCGGGAGACGGTCCCGGAACTCGGTGGAGAGTTAGCCGTGTTAATCGAAACGGAACGCCAAAACAATCCACATTTTCAAGAGGCGTTCACCCATTTTCATCAGCAGTGCCAAGCTTCAATGAATCCGAATCTCTCCATCGCTGCGGTAGAGGAGATGCTGATTCAACATCTCCTTACGGAGCGGGTTTTTGCCACCGTTTTCAAGAATCGTGATTTCACGCGCCGCAACATCATCGCCAGCGAAATTGAGAAAGTCATTGACGTGCTGACGGAGCATGCCTTGAATCGCGATCAATTTCTGAACAGTTTGGACCCATTCTACGTAGCGATTGAACGGACGGCTGCGACCATCACCGACTTCTCCCAAAAACAAGGGTTCCTTAATGCTGTCTACGAGCAGTTTTTTCAAGGCTTCTCCGTCAAGGTCGCCGATACACACGGCATCGTCTATACACCGCAGCCGATTGTCGATTTTATGGTGAAGAGCGTCGAACACATCTTACAGACGGAGTTTAACCGTTCGTTATCCGATACTGGCGTGAATATCATTGATCCATTTGTCGGCACTGGCAACTTCATTGTCCGTATCATGCAGGAATTAGATCCCATCTCGTTAGAGCGGAAATATACGGCGGATCCGCCAGAGCTCCAATGCAACGAGGTCATGCTCCTGCCTTACTATATCGCTAATCTCAACATTGAACACCAGTTTTACACCGCAACGAACCGGTACGCATCCTATTAAGGTATCTGTCTGGTAGATACCTTTGAAGTCGCCGAAGAGCGACAGATGCAGCTGTTCACTCCCGCGAATACTGAACGCGTCGAGAAACAGAAGAAGTCCCCGATGTTTGTGGTTATCGGCAATCCGCCCTACAATGCTGGACAGGTCAACGAGAATGACAATAACAAGAACCGAAAGTACGAGGCGATGGACAAATTGATTGCCGAGACGTATGCGAAAGACTCCAAAGCGACACTCAGAAGTCAGCTTTACGATCCGTATGTCAAGGCAATTCGGTGGGCATTAGATAGGATTGGCGATGAAGGTGTTGTTGCTTTCGTAACGAACAACAGTTTTCTTGAAGGTTTAGCATTTGACGGGATGCGGAAACATCTCGCAGAAGATTGTGATGCTATCTATGTTTTGGACTTGGGAGGCAATGCCCGAAAGGGATTAAAAGTTTCTGATGCGAATGTGTTCGGAATTCGCGTTGGTGTGAGCATCAACCTATTTATCAAGAAAAAACAGAAGTCAGTGGAATCTCCACGTATTTTTTACTATCGCACGGATGACCTGTGGAACAGAGAACAGAAATTCGATTTCCTGAATGAACGTCAGCACATGGGCGATGTTATGTGGCAACCCATTCAACCGGATGCGCGGAATACATGGCTTACTGAAGGACTCCATGCCGAGTTTGACACCTTTATCCCAATAGGAACTAAGAAAGCAAAAGCGGTAAAAGGCGCGGCTGCAGATGTGATTTTTAAAACCTACAGCAATGGCGTAACAACTAATCGTGATGCCTGGGTTTGCAATTTCAACCGAAACACACTTGTCGAAAATGTAAATAGGATGATCGAAACTTACAACGCGGAAATTGCTCGGTGGATGCAACGAATAGATCGGGATGCCAATCTTGATGATTTTGTGGTATCTGATGGGACAAAAATCAAATGGAGTTCAACTTTAAAACAGAAATTGCAGAGTGGTCAAATCGCTGCATTTACAGATACGAAAATCCGACAATCCCTCTACCGTCCGTTTACGAGATCTAACCTCTACTTTGATCGAATGATGAATGATAGAGTACTTGTGTTTCCATCCATCTTTCCTACTTCGGAGACAGAATCGGAAAATCGAGTGATAATAGTTAGCGACCACGGTTTCCGTGCTGGATTTAATACGCTGGTGACAAATCTGATTCCCGACTCTCATATACTCGCTGCACGTGACCGCTTTCAATGTTTTCCCTTCTACACCTACGACGAGGATGGCACAAACCGCCGCGAGAACATCACCGATTGGGCATTAACAGAATTCCGAACCCACTACCGAGACGATACCATCACCAAGTGGGACATCTTCCACTATACATACGCACTTTTGCACCATCCCGACTATCGCCAAAAATACGAAGCGAACCTCAAACGGGATCTGCCACATATCCCCTTCGCCGAAGATTTCTGGGGATTTGTGGCGGCAGGCGCGCGATTGGCAGACCTCCACGTCAACTACGAATCCCAACCCGAATACGATAAACTCAAATTCGTTCAAACCCCAGATGTGCCGCTCAATTGGCGCGTCGAGAAAATGAAACTCTCCAAAGACAAAACATCGCTTATCTACAACGACTTCTTGACGCTATCCAGCATTCCGCCGAAAACGTTTGACTATCAGTTCGGCACGCGTTCTGCTTTGGAGTGGATAATAGATCAATATCGGGTCAAAACAGACAAACGGAGCGGCATTGTCAACGACCCGAACCGCTCAGACGATCCACAGTACATTGTCCAGTTGATTGGAAAGGTAATTACGGTGAGTTTAGAAACAATAGCAATTATTAAAGAGTTGCCAACACTGACAAAGTAGTAGGTGCTTATATGGTTTTGGCTTGTGGGTCGGACAAGACCCGGTAGATGCGGTTTCCTAACTGCACCGGGCTTCACCAAGAAAGTACCGAATTAAAAAATTAATCTTCATCCAACCACACCGGATACTACAATCAATTTGCATAAAGCTGCCGGAATTCTATATCATATTGTCTAAACTTTAGTGTTATAAGAGATGTTAATAAATCTGTATCACTGAACGAAATCGTTGGGCAGCAGAATTTACAATATAGGAAATTGTTGTATGATGTCTAAGCATTCGATTCAAGTGTGTCTCAATGGTTGTGTTATAAACCGCAACTTGTACGATTATCCTGACCCGAATAAAAAGTTTTGTAAAGATTGCGGTGGAAAAATTTTTGCAGGTTGTCCTAATTGCAATAAATCAATATCCGTGGATATAGATCCCATGGCATATGGCATAAGTTTATTAGGTTTATCGCCGTCGACTCCACCAGATTTTTGCCAACATTGCGGTGAGGCATTTCCGTGGAAGGGAAAAAGGAAAGAAAGACAGCTTGAGGCAGAAAAGCTTGGAAGCAGCAAAGAGGAGACGAAAAGTCTTGAGTCAGAAGCAGAAGAGTCTATAGAGGCAGTAAAAAAAGTACTTTCAAATTTTCACTTGATGGCACAGAAATTGCTCAACAGACATGCTGGCAGAGAAACACTTAAAATTACAGATGAATATGATGTGCAGGATTTGCTAAGAGTCTTATTAACTGTAGATTTTGGCGATGTAAGACCTGAAGAACCGACTCCAAGTCATGCAGCAAAATCAGCAAAAATGGATTTTCTGCTCAAAGAAGAGAAAATTGCTATTGAGGTCAAAATGATACGAGAAAGACTAACTGATAAAAAGGTGGCGGAGGAGTTAATTATTGACATTGCCAGATATAAACAGCATCCAGATTGTGATACACTGATTTGCTTTATTTATGACCCCGAGGGTAGAATAGCAAACCCTCAAGGACTAAGCGAAGATTTACAGAGCCAGTCAAAGGACGACCTGAAAGTTATCGTTTTTATCAATCCTTCGTAATTTACATAGAATTGTCCGTGTTTTGTGGACGATCCAAGCGAGCAGGTAATTCTATAACATTTCACCGTTATAGGATTAAAAAGGGAGTATATTTCATGAATCAAGAACCGAAGGTAACAGTTGAAGATATTGAGATGTCCGTGGATGCATTAGATGTCCAAAAAGCCGCAGACATTTTTGAAGAACACGGGTGTCTTGTCGTGCGTGGTCTGATGTCACCTTATATTGAAGCACTACATCAAGACATTGAGGCTGCCGCTGCGGAATCCATATCATTGCTTGACAAGGCAGAACGGATTGTTGAAGGATGGCGTACACCGAACGGCACGCTCTTCTTACCGGCACCAGAAGGCTACGAACGCGACAAACAGATTATGGTGTTATCAGTAGGTTATCAGACGAGCGCGGCGTTTTTCCAGTCCGCTTTCGATGAAAATACAGCCAAAATCGTCGAGGCGATCCTGGGACCGAATGTGGAGATCTTCGGCAACGGACAGTGCCTCTACAAGGAACCCGTTGGCGGACATCCGAAGCATCTACATCAGGATTCTGCGTACTTTGAACACCGCTATCAGGGACCCGTCGGCATCCTGAGTTATGTTGTAGACACCGACTTGGTGAATGGGGCGTTACACGTCGTACCGGGTTCACACCAGCTCGGACAACTCAAGCATATTGACACGTTCTCACACCTCGGTCTGGCAGAAGATGAGTGGCCCTGGGAGAGCGCACTCCCCGTCGAAGGCAACGCTGGTGATTCAATCTTTTTTAACGTCAAGACGGTACACGGTTCTAAACAGAACATGTCCGACAAACCGCGTCCGATTTTCATCAATCGCTACCGTCGAACAGACGACTTTGTCATCATCGGTGGGACAACCACAGCAAACCGAGCAGAGGCAGAGAAACGTGCCGCTGCAGCTGAAGAGGCGAAGAAATCCAATAGTGATCGAGGCTTAATGTTACGCGGCTTCCGCCCCTTTGAGGCATAGTGCCTAAAAAACAAAATGGGCGGGTAATGTCTGCCCTACATCTGATACAGCATCAGATAGATGAGCACACCTGTTACCGAGACATATAACCAAATCGGGAAGGTGATCTTTGCGATGCGACGGTGCGCATCAAACCGTTCGCGCCACGCCAAGTAGAGCGTACGCAACGCCAACGGCACGATGACGAACGCCAAAAGGATGTGTGAAATCAGGATGGTAAAATAGACAGGACGCATCCACCCCTGCTTTGTAAACGGCTTTGACCCGGCGTGATAGTGATAGATAACGTAGGAGAGAAGAAAAAGCACAGACACACCAAACGCCGCGAGCATACATTTTTTATGTGCCGCAATCTTCCGTTGCCGGATGAACACATACCCGATCGTTAGTAGGATACCGCTTATTGTATTCAATGTGGCGTTGACTGTTGGTAGATCTGAAATCTCAAGCACATTTCCCTCCTATGTCCTTGCTTCGGCTGCTACTTGCTATCGGGGCCACCGATAGGCTTGCGCACCTTTAGAATTCTCTAACGCAAACTCCCATCGTTGACACCACGTCTCATATTGCGTATTACCGGCTTCTGGACGCAGACGACTCCGCATCAGAAACGCAGGATAAAAAGGACGACCTGTCGGTTGATAAACGTCGTGGTAACGCAGGTCAAAACTCCACCGGACACTCTCTGATTCGTTCGGTTTCGCACTGTGGAGCGTGTAATTATGGAACAGAATAACACCACCTGCACGGATCGGCAACGCTTTCGGTGTGAGGTTATCGGGTTGATGTTCCGGGAGAACTGTCAATCCTGTCTCGTTCCAATCGTGCCTGAAAAGTCCCATCTTATGGCTGCCCGGCATGACTTGTAGGCATCCGTTTTCCAGCGTCGCATCGACAATCGGAATCCAGACGGTGAGCATAAAATACGGATCCGTATCGGGCCAACACACACCTGCGTCTTGGTGCCAAGGGGTCGGGGCGCGCTGTGATTTCTCTTTTGGTAAGACGGCACGAATATGCTGGATCGGGTTACAGATAATCTCGGAACCCACGAAAGACTCTGCAATGTCAAGGATCTTGGGGTTCTTGAGGAAATTGAACGTCGCTTCACCGCGTGCCTGCATAATATCAAGGTTTGCCGTTACTTCCGGTGCCGCATTCGAGAGGTGGAGCAATCGTTCTGTGAACGGTTTATCGGCGTGTGTATCGGTAACTTTCCCTTCCCCGTGCAATTTCTCGGCACGTTCCGCAATAATCCCCTCGTATTCAGCAATCACAGGCCCCAGATCGTTCTCATCAAGCGCATCTTCAAGCAATAGATACCCGTTGTCGTGGAAAAACGAAACATGTGATTCGGTTAAACGCATAATTGCGTCCTCCTTGCGTTATGTACTATCCCCATCGTTGTTCGGGTGGATCAAAGACGAACCCGTGGAAAAATTTCCGCTGTTCAGGCGAGAGTTGCTTGTTATAGAAGTCTTTGGGGTACCCCCAATGTTCTTGAGAAGCGATCATCCACGGGTGTTCATAAGCATAATAGAGCATTTCACGCCGACCTTCCGGTTTCGTGAAGATACCCGCGGAATGCCAGACAGCGTTATGGAACAGAATCGCACTCCCCGGTGGGGCACACACTTCAAGCGCGCCCGGATATTGGTATGGATACCGCAGGTCTTCATGGCTTGGATCATACATCGCCGTATGGCTGCCCGGTATGAGCCAGAGATTTCCTTGTCCACCTTCTGTCATATCTGTTAGATAATAACCGATTTTGAGTTGTAGAAACGGAATAGGACGTAAGTTACGGTAGCCTTCATCGTGTCCATCGATGTGCCAACCCATCAGACGTTCCGTAAGTTCCGAACCCTCTTCAATGATAGCATCCGATGCATGGTGGTGCGGCATCTTATTGAGCAGCCCTGTGACGTACGGTAGAATCGGTTGCCAATCCAAGAGTTCCAAAAACGCTGGATGGTCGCCAAGGATATAGAAGATACGGGTGCTTTTCTCACCGTGAATGTGTGTCATCCCGGTCTGGGGTAACCCTTTCTCCTCACGGTCCCGCCGATTTTCAATGACTTCAGCGAGGGCATCCCTGAGCGTTGCAACGTGCGAAGTCTCAAGAAAATTTTCTAAGACGAGATAACCGTTGTTTTCAAAGAAAAACTTTTCGGCATCAGTCAGTTCGTGTGGCATGTCGTAAATCCTCTTTTCTTTAACCGGTGAGGTTCTCAGTTTATAGTGAAACCTACAACTAAGCAGACACCTTTCCTTTAACAAAAACCGTTCGTAGGGGGTTTTTGCTTGGGTGTTTCTTCTAAGGTTCCCTCGCCCGTCTTTCAGAATGTGTCCTATTATTTTTGGAGGGCACTATAAATCGAACAGTTCTATCGCGTTTTCACCAAAAATTTTTGCTTTATCTGCTTCAGAGATAGGCAGCCCCTCAATTAAACCGACAAATCGGGGCATATCCACCCACGGATGATCTGTCCCGAACAACAAATGATCCGCACCAGAAAATTCGTAGGCATACTGCAGTGCTTGCGCCGATGGCGATACGGTATCCAGATAGATCCGTTGCAGATACGCGCTCGGTGGTTGTGTTATGTTATCTCTCGCTCTCCCCAACACCTCGGTCTGATGATCAATCCTACCGCTCATATAAGGTAAAATACCGCCGACATGGGGCATCACGAGTTGGAGGTGTGGATGGCGTTCAAGAATCCCACTCAGAATCAGTCGTAAAAGGGCAAAACTGTTGTCCACCTGTAATCCCATCATGCCGATCATCCAGTGGTCTTTGATAGCTTCTCCCCACGTCGGCACAGTCGGATGCATAACAATCGGCATCTGCAGTGTTTCGGCGTATGCATACACAGGTTCAAACTGAACCGCATCAACCGGTTTTCCACCGATATGCGAATAGAGCATTACCCCACGGAATCCGAGCTGTTTCACTCGATCCATCTCTGTGATGGCTTCATCTGGATTTTGCCACGGCAAGCATGCCAACCCTGCGAACCGATCTGGATGTGTATCCACGAGTTCAGCGATGGTATTGTTAATCGCTTGCGCGCCCTTGTTCCCTAATTCGGGTGCGAGCATACACGGCGGCGGTATATTCGTGCTGAGCAGTGCCATATCAACCCCCGCTGCGTCCATGTCTTTGAGTTTGCGTTTCGGGTCGTATGCCTCGTCCTGTAGACGAAATGTTTGGACATCGCCGTATGTAACAACAGCCTCACTACCGTAGCGGATAACTTGCGGTGGGTGTGGGTTTTGCGCCAGGATTTCGATATAGGCGTTTGGAAATATGTGGCTCTGGCAATCAATTCGCATTTTTCAAGTCAAGAATGTTAATTTTTACATGTCTTTTAGTATGCCATGTCTAACCTATTTTTTCAAGGTGTCTTTTTCATATAACCAGTGCGATAATGTATATTTACGAATCAAGGCATTGACTTATCAACCAGCCTCAAATCAAACACTTTTAGGTTTAATTTGACTTATAAGCTAAATTCTCATATAGTTTTACATATCAAGTCATAATTATAATAACGTAAGTTGCCACCTGTAGCACAAACTTTCCAGTTTGTGCCCGAAAATGCCGCAAACTAAAAGTGGACGCTACAAAATGCTTGGATAATCGACATTTTTCAGTGAAACACAGGAGTTATTGGTCTAAAATCTTGTTAGTAGTAGCTTGGGTTAGAAAAAATAAAAATATTTTATACATATTGACTTTACATTACCGGTTGCACTCTGTGCTTTTATCTTACTTGTCGCAAGAAACGGAAACAAACAAACTGTGATCAACAAAATAAGAAACGCAACAGCCATATCGTTGTTCCTATTCCTATTTCTGTTGCCGCTGGCATCAGCCCAACTCACGCCAAACATTTGGAAGAAATTCATCGGTGAGCCGGTCCCCGCAGGAACACCTGATTTGATTGACTACTCCTACGCAGGTTACAAACAAAGCGAGGAAGCAATCCCCGATGCCTTTGCCTTGCCAATTTTCGATGTGACCGATTACGGTGCTGTTCCGGATGACGAGAAGTCGGACACTGACGGGATCAAAGCCGCCATTAGTGCTGCTTCTTCCGGCGGTGGTATTGTGTTCTTTCCGCCCGGACTATACGACGTCCTTCTTGACAGTGAACCGGCGGAGCAGATCGTCGTATCAGGCGACAACGTCATCGTTCGCGGCAGCGGTGCCGAAGGTGCTTCCAACGGTGGAACTACCATCAAGATGCACAACGTCCTAACAAGTGGTCTGAGGTTGTTTAAAACCCGTTGGCGTTCAAACGGGCAAGGATCGTCAACGCGCGTCAAAGGTTCTTTCCCAAAGGGAACACGGCATTTCGATGTCGAAGATGTGAGTCGTCTGAGAAACCGCAGATTCATTGAAATCCGAGCAGACGGATTGCTCGGAACCGACTGGGGTCAACACTCTTCCCGAACGATGTCGGACATGCTCGAATCATACACAAACATCCGAGATGGCATCAACGTGTATGAAATTCATGAAATCGACCGCATTGCCGGAAACCGAGTTTATGTGAAGGCACCGGTGCTGACGCATCTCAATTCAAGTTTTAACGTCAACTGGCGAGATATGACGGTGGGTATCGGCTTTGAAGACCTGCACATAGACGGTAACCTACAGGAACCTTACGAGCATCTCGTTCAAGAGGGACGGGGAGGTATCACGCTCTGGCATACCGCCCATTCATGGATTCGCCGGTGTCGATTCTCAAACACCATCAACGCGTTTGGGCACCACGTTTCTTACAGCAACTCGGCACTCGGAGTTATACTTGATGGCAGATACGGGCACATCCCCGGAAGTGCCACTTACTCAACATACTGCTTTATCGGTCTCTTAACGGACTATACAGACAAAGGGATGTGGCACGGTATCAGCGTGGCTTCCTCTTCGGCAGGAACTGTTGTTTGGAAGATTGATGGGAAACAGATGAGAGGTCCTGATACGCACGGTTCGCAGCCTCGCCATACGCTATTCGATAATTACAACAGCATCAACCATCAGGCGAGCGGCGGAGCAATATTCAACTTGCCTCACCATCTTGATGGTTACACACGCTGGAACAACAACGTCGTTGACAGTAGAACCTTTAATCTGTGGACACCCGGCGGATACAGTTTTGCGGTCACGCAAGCCAACCTGATCGGTTACAAAACATTGGGAGGTTCTATTCCGCGCAACGCCTACTTCGAAGGATTTGGATCCCACGTCTCCCCAGATTCACTTTACGAGGCACAACTGGAGCGACGATTAGGCGCACTGCCTGCGTGGGTAGACGCTGCCAAAGATGAATATAGGGCGTTCGTTGAACGAATTTTCAGTGATATAGGACAGACCAGTACATCTCCCGATGATCAAGATGTCAACTTGGATCCATCCCAAGGTGGTCCGAAAATTCAAGGACCGTGGTTATGGGTACTGGTGCCGGATGAACAACTTGACAAAAGCACGGATCTGTTGGCAAAAGCGAGTGGGGGTGCTGTTACAGAGCAGCAAATCGCAACTACCGGTGTGTCACCAGGAGATACAATTGGGGACTATGTCTGGACACCTCTCAAAATAGACAGCAGTGGTGGTAATAACCTTAACGATATGACCGGTTCTCTCGGCTGGAACGGAAACAACCGCGTCATTTACGGCTTCATCACCTTAGATGCTCCACAAGAACAGAACACAAAGATGTTTGTTGGAAGCGATGACAGCGTAAAGGTTTGGATCAATGGCGAACTTGTGCGTGAAGATATTGTTGGGCGGAGTGCCTCCGATTACCGCGGTTCTTTCGCAGTCACCCTAAAACAGGGGAAAAATACCATGTTGGTTGCTGTTGAAAACCGTACAGGCGGATGGAGTGGTTTTTTTGGATTTCAAGCGGATACGGAGTATACCGTGCTACCTTTTGCTGGCATCGGATATGCCTTTCCCAATGTTGAGATCTCTACAGGTGATACATTTACGATTGACCTCTACGCAGAAGATGTCACCGATTTAGTAGCATGGCAGTTTGACATCGTGTTTGATCCTTTACACCTTGAAGCAATTGAGACCCGCAAAGGCTATCTTCTGGCATCGGAGGGTGGCGGAACCTCCTTCCAGAACGGAACAATTGATAATCAGGCGGGTAACATTATAGGTCTCAGTGAAGCGAAACTCAATGGAAATGCTGTCAGTGGTACAGGATTGCTGCTATCGGTGACCTTTGCAGCAAAAGCGGGTGGTAAGACACAATTGGTGCTTACTAACTTTCGATTCGGTGATGGCACGGGGGAATCAATCCCTGCCGGTCCCCTTGAGGTCGCTCTTGTATTGAAGGACAGACTCATCTGGGATGTCAATAATGATGGGCAAGTAAACATTTTAGATATAGTTCTCGTGGCACAAAACTTAGGAAGTGCTCCGTCCGTTAATCCGAGATCTGATGTAAACGACGATGGAATTATTAACATCTTAGATCTTGTCCTTGTCGCCCAACATCTCGGCGAATCAATAGCGGCAACCGCACCTGCCACTGTCACAATAGAGGACATAAAAGAATTAGACCCAGCAACAGTTCAAGCGTGGATAAAACAGGCACGCGCTGAAGACGATGGATCGCTCGTTTTCCAACAAGGTATCGCGAATCTCGAACGGCTTTTGGCAGCCTTGATCCCTGAAGCGACAGCACTACTACCGAACTATCCGAATCCGTTTAACCCAGAGACATGGATACCCTACCAACTCTCAGAACCCGCCGAGGTTACCCTAACGATTTATGCTGTCAATGGAATGCTGGTTCGGACGTTGGTGTTAGGGCAATTGCCTGCAGGGATCTATCAGAGTCGTAGCCGCGCCGCCTATTGGGATGGCAGAAATAACGTCGGTGAACCTGTAGCGAGTGGTCTCTATTTCTATACATTAACCGCAGGCGAGTTCATATCGACACGGAAAATGTTGATTTTGAAGTAGAAAGAATCAATTAACACTATGATATGAATCAAGGTTGAAAAATGTGACAAATTGTAAGCATTTCATCATATTCATCTGTCTATTGCTGCTCATTACAGGGTATGAAAATATTGATGCACAGCAGCCATTACCTTTCGGTGCCAAAGCACGATTCGGTATCAATAAAGGTGTGATAACGGATACGGCCTTCTCACCAGATCGGACCCAAATCGCAGTCGCAAGTAGCGTCGGTATTTGGCTTTATGATGCTGCCACTGGTACGGAAACCGCCTTGGAACCCGCAACGCCTTTTGATGTTTCTGCGATTGCCTTCTCACCGGATGGTAAAACAATTGCCTGTGGTAGTGATGAAGGAACAATTTGGTTGCGGCGTTTAGATACAGGGAGAATTAGACATTTTCCGCCGATACATACACAACACGTTTTGTCAGTTGTGTTCTCACCCGATGGTGCAACACTCGCCAGCGGAAGCCGTGATCGGACAATCAGCATCTGGGATACAGAGACAGGTAAACTGCGTAGACATCTCACTGGACATACAGATGCTGTCAACATCGTTGCGTTTTCACCGGATGGTAACACACTCGGTAGCGGAAGTTCGGACAGAACGGTCCGTTTATGGAATCCAGAAACGGGTAAACATTGGTATACTTTCCTTGAGCATAAAAATATTAATACTGAAATTTTTATTACTGAATTGGCGTTTTCACCGGATGGAAAGATGATTGCCAGTGGTGGCAGCGAGTGGCCAACGCTTTTCGTATGGGACATAAAAACCGGTGAAGTACAGCAGGAGCATCATTCACATAACTGGTCGGTTGACGCGTTAGCATTCTCACCAGACGGCACGAAACTCGCTATTGGCGGAGATACAGATGCGGTTGAGTGGTTGAATTTGGTTACTGGTGCCAATAAATTTCCTATATTTCCGACAGATCATCCAGGTTGGGCGAATGCACTGGCGTTCTCCCCAGATGGCGAAACGCTCACGACAGTGACGCAAAGCGGCACAATCCGGTTTTGGAATACGACTAACGGCGAGCAACATTTTCCTGCGATAGCACATAGGAGCGTTGGAACTGTGTTGGCGTTTTCGCCGGACAGTCGGACGCTTGCCACTGGAAACGCCGATGATACAATCCATCTGTGGGATATTGAGAAAGAAAAGGCAGAAACGATCCGTCATGAAAGTATGAGGACTCCGACGACCTTGGCATTTTCACGAGATGGCACCATGTTTGCTAATGGAAACGCTAACGGGGCAATCCATTTGTGGGATACGAAGACAGAAAAAGCGTTGTTGATTCGCCACGAGGATATGAAAACCCCCACGACATTAGCGTTTTCTCCCGATGGCACCACACTCGCAAGTGCAGGGCTGCCTCAGAAAATCTGGTGGTGGGATGTCCGAAGCGGAGAATTATTGGGAACCCTTAAAGTTGGTGGAGGGATATCCAAAATGGTTGCGTTTTCGCCAGATGGTACAACCTTCGCAAGTGTAGATCAGAACAACATAGTCCACTTGTGGGACACGATTAATGGCGAATTGGTATCCACTTTTATTGGCGATAAACGCGATGTATGGGCAATCGCGTTTTCATCGGATGGCAGTCTATTCGCAAGCGGTGGATGGGATGCATTTTTGCTCTGGGATGTGGGTCATCGCCGAAGGTTAGCAACTTCTGAAGGTGACCATCGTCCAATACGTACCTTGGCATTCTCGCTTGATGGGGAAACACTGATAAGTGGGTGTACTGCTGGCAAAGTACAGTTATGGGATGTCGCCACTGCTGCCCACCTTACAACACTTATAGATGATACAGAAGAGGTTAATGCAGTTACGTTTTCACCCGATGGCAAGACACTCGCCAGTTGGAATGCTGGCGGCGCGATCCTGCTATGGGATTGGGAGAAGATCCGTCCAGATCAATAACCGTTAACCGCGATCTACAGTCTCAATTTTCTGTAATTGAGGTTAGGGCACTTACCCCCGTTTTGACTGAGGCCATTTAATCACATAATTAGATGGCACCTCACGAACGAACATGGATGCAGCGCGATCTCGATCACCCGTGCGATAGATTGTGGAGGACAGATAGAGTTGATTTTGCGCGCGGGTCATGCCAACATAAAAAAGGCGACGCTCCTCTTCAATTTCTTCTTCTGTAATATTCTGCTTCCACATCGGAAAACTTCCCTCTTCCATACCGAGAATGATAACGACTGGGAATTCCGTTCCTTTCGCTGCATGTAACGTCATTAAGGTCAGTTGCTCAGTTGTATCGTCGAGTTCATCAATATTGGTGAGCAACTTCTGATAGTCCAAGAAGTTGGTGAGTTGATGCTCGTCATTCACGGATTCAAAATGGATGACTGCGTTCATAAACTGAATACGGCGTTGCCGCCATTCAATATCTTCTCGGAATTCTGGGACAACCGTATCTTGTAATTCTTCCATATATGCTGTCGCCTCTGCTGCTTCTGCTGCTTCAAGCGGTAGACGATCCGGCAGCACAGTGTTGTGTGTCTGGGCAAAACGTTTCGCGGCATTAAGGTATACATCTGTTTCGGTTAAGGTATCTCTTGTATCTGCTGCTTCTTGCTGCGATGCCTCTGTTTTGGCGAGGATACCAAGCCCCACGAGCGGTAGCAGTTCGGTCAGGGATTTCATTTCGCGTTTGTAAGCATCGATTTTGATGAGTTCTTTGAAGATCTCTCGATTGACGCGAACATCCTCTAAGGCACCGTGTAAGCGACCATGTTCAATCCCAAATTTTTCGGCAAGCGCACCCATGCTACACCGCTGTCGCGGGAAAAGCCTACGCGCCGTAGTGAGGGTATCGTAATGCGGTGCTGATAACCCCGTTTTCAAATATGTTTGAAGGTCGCGCGCAAGGATTGGATTATCGTATTCCGCTACATTGTGTCCAATCAAAATCCGATCTTGAATAAACCCAAAGAATTCAGGCAGGACCAATTCAATCCCAGGGGCATCTTTGACGGTTTCTTCATCAATTTGGTGAATGCGTGTGGCCGCACGCGGAATGTGTCCACCCGGCGGTTTTACTAAGCAGTAATAGGTTTCAACATCATCTCCAATTGCATTGAGACGGCGCGCGGCGATCTCAACAATTTGTGCCGTTTTCGGATTGATACCGGTTGTCTCCAAATCATAGACAACCATATCCGCCATATTTGGACTCTCAAAACGGTTAATAAGACGTTGGCAAAATTTGAGTGCCGCGATGCTCCGAACGTCTTCGGTTTCGAGGTGGGTTACATCGCTATCTGCTGTCCCTGCTGCGCCGATGAGAATTGTCCGCGCATCCCGTCCTGTTTCTCTAAGTTCTTCAAAATCACCAATAAGTAGATGCACGCCGTTGTCAAATTGCGGCGGTCTCTTTTCATCAAGCGGCAGAAAATGAAGTTCCGCATGCTTATCCAGATAGATTTCAAGCGTCTGGTGGATAATGTGCGCTGCACAATACTCGTCGATGCCGTAGCTGGCGGTAACCTGAATCGGTTCGTCAAGGTTAAGTGCACTGTAGAGAACATCCCGCGCGGTCACAAGATTCGGCAATTCAGGTCGTTTTTCGATAATTTCCAATTCTTCGGCACGGTAAGCAGAACGAGAGAGTTCTAAGACATCAAAGAGTTTCTGAATGATTTTATCAGTCTTCTCGGCTTCAAGTTCAGTCGATAATTTCTCAAGCTGTGTCCAAAATTGATGGACATTTTGGCGTGTTAACGGACCGACATCTTCAGGGTATGCCTCAATATTTCTCAGAAGCTCTATAAACTCGATACGTTCACGCTGTGCAAGCCACTTGAGACGTACCCATGTCAAATCGTCAATACAGGTCTCAGGAAAATTGATTGCCTGTTCCAAGTCTTGTGGAAGCTGCCACTGGATGAGACGGAGATACGCGAGGATCCCTTTGCTGTGTCCTTCGCCAAAGGAATTCGTCGGTAGAATCCGCTGGAATTTAATGTCGGCACGTAGCAGTTGCTCTGCCAAAACATCAGCAAGTCTATGGGTCCGGTAAAAGACCGCAATATCGCGATAGGAATAGCTACGACGCTTTACTAAATTCTCAATAACACTGATGATACCAAGTGCTTCCGCTATCGGTGTGTCAAAAGTGTAGTGAAAAATGTCGCGTCCGGCATCTTTGTGGGTTCTGAGGGTATGCTGTTTCTGCCGCTCTGGATTTCTGGAGATGACTTCTTCCGCGGCACGTAGGATTTTCTCGCTGCACCTATAATGATCGTCCAGCTCGACGGTTCGCGGGTCGAAGTCTGTTCTGAAATTGTCAATATACGCTGGGCTTGACCCGCGCCAACTATAGATAGACTGATCTTCATCGGCGACGACCATGAGATTATGCGCCGGTGCGGCACAGAGCCGTTGGAGTAGATAGTACTGTACGCGGTTCACATCGTGAAATTCGTCAACAAGAATGTAGGAAATTTCCTGATGATAGGCTTCTTTGACTTCTTCTACGCCTAACAGTTCAACGGTTTTCAGCAGAAGGTCATCAAAATCGAGGGCATCATATTTGTCGAGTTTATGCTGGTAGGTTTGCAATATACTTCGGATATTTTCGAGCGTCTCTGAGTCGTAAATATCCGTGTTATTGACCGCTTCAACTGGATTTTGTAGTGTGCATTTAGCATCGCTGATAATGTTTCGCAGCAACCATGGTGGATAGTCGTCAGCGTTGAGGTTCAACTCACGGGTGCTTTCTGTTAATATCTCGTCTTGAAGTTCCTGATCAAAGATGGTGAAGTTTTCGCTTAATCCGATCTTTAGCGCGTGTTTCCTTAGCACTTTGACACAAAATGCATGGAAGGTACAAGCCTTAACGCTGGATCCGTGCGGTTCGCCGATCTCGGTGTTGATGCGTTCCTGCATCTCTTCCGCTGCTTTATTGGTAAACGTAATCGCAAGAATCTGCTCAGGTCTGATATTGTGTTCGCGGATCAGATGCTCAATGCGGTGTGTAATAACCTTCGTTTTACCAGTACCGGGACCTGCGATGACAAGTAGAGGACCATCTTTGTGCGTTACCGCTTCTATCTGTTTTTCATTTAAATCGCGAAAAATATTCATCGGGTTTCTCCATGCAATCGCGAGGAATTTACGGTTTCTTATAGGCAATGTAGTATGCTATCTATGTCAGAAGGTGTAGTGTTGGATACCCATCTACAATTCTAAATAATTCACGGTTATTATACCTTATTCAGGGCGAAAAAGCAAGGTGTTTTTAACACAACTGAAGACTAAACTTTGGACAATTTTTTATGAATTTTTATGTGATGGATTGGGTTAAAAGGAATAGATAAAATTACTTGATCCTGCTCTATTAATTGTCCAAAGACTCGCGATTTAGACCGATGAACACACAAAATCCGCAACCTTACACAAAATGGCAGCTACCTTCAGGTGCCTCGGCGCGTCTCGGCAAAGGCGCAATAACCGATATCCAGTATTCGCCAGATGGAACACGTCTCGCCGTTGCCACTTATATCGGCGTTTGGCTGTATGATGCACACACCCGTACTGAACTCGCCCTCTTTAAACATGCACAGGATCAAGGGGTCATCTCGCTCGCTTTCTCGCATGATGGCGCAACCCTTGTAACAGGAAATTCGGATAGCACAATTTCGTTATGGGATGTTCATACCCGACAGCGTCGCACCACCATGACACTTGGAGATAACGAAAATGAGGTCTGGGCATTCGTCGTCTCTCCGGATGGTAACACGCTCATCAGTGCAGGTTTGGACCGACAAATCCGATTTTGGAACATTCACACAGGTCGCCTTCTTTTTCATGTTATTGGACATGCGTATCCGATCAATGCGCTGGCGTTATCATCCGATGGCACAACGCTCGCCAGCGGCAGTAACGACTTCACCATCAAACTCTGGGATGCCCACACTGGAAGACAACTCATCACACTCACAGGACATACGCATGGCGTTATGGCGTTGGCATTTTCTCCGAATGGTATGAATCTCGTTAGCGGAAGTCGGGATGAGACGCTCCGTTTGTGGGATACCACCACCGGTGAGAACTTGGCAACCTTCGCTACAAACATCGGAGTCGTCGGTAATTTGGAATTTTCGACTGACGGAACCCGCCTCGCAAGTGGGAGTGGCGACCAGACCGTTCGGCTCTGGAACGCCGATACAGGCACCGAGCAGACGACCCTCAAAGCGCATAAAGAGGCTGTTTCCGCTATCTCTTTTTCACCGGATGGCGCAGTGCTTGCCAGTGCAAGTCGGGATCATACGATTCGGTTCTGGAATCCGGATACTGGCGCAGAAATGGCGATTATTGACGGACATATCGAGTGGATTAATTCCGTAGCATTCTCTCCTGATGGTAGCCTTCTCGCCAGCGGCAGTCGTGACGAAAAACTTCGATTGTGGGACCTATATACCCGCACTGAGTCACAAGCCTTCAACGGTCATGAATATCTGATTGAGGATATTGCCTTTTCACCAGACGGCACCATCCTCGCCAGCGCGAGTCAAGATGAAAGGATTTTCTTGTGGAATGTAAATACCGGCACCGAGACGGGGATATTGGAACATACGGATATAGTTACCGCATTGGCATTCGCGCCGAACAGTCCTATACTCGCCAGTGGCGGTGAAGACAACATCGTGCGATTGTGGGATATTGATACTGAAAACCTATTAGCAGTCTTAACAGGCCATACGGATGATGTTAAAACAGTTGCATTTTCCTCAGATGGGAGAACGCTCGCCAGTGGTGGTGAAGATGGAACAATTCGATTATGGAATGCTGTTACAGGTCATTATCTCACTGTACTTACGGGACATACCGATGCTGTTAAGACACTCGCGTTTTCACCAGATGGTAGCATCCTCGCCAGTGGGAGTTCTGATAGGACCATCAGACTCTGGGATATGAACAGTTGTCAGCATATCGCTACCCTTATCGGGCATACCGATACTGTTGAGACGGTTGCATTTTCGCCAGATGGACGCACGTTTATAAGCGGCGGTGACGCTGAGGACAACACGATCCGATTATGGGACCCTATCACCAACCAGCAGCGTGCAATCATTAAGAATTATAGGGTTTGCACATTGGCATTCAGTCCAGATGGTAGAACATTTGCCAGCGGTAGTGCAGACGGCACAATCCTTATCTGGGATCTCGCAACCGTTGAGACTACGTATAATACCGAATTAATGATTTAATCTTTATTCAACCTCGCCACTTTAATTCACGGCTTGGTATCGGTGTTAACAGGCGGTTCATCGTTGTTAATGAATCGTTCAATCGTGTTAATTGTTGCTGGACTCGTCCGAAAGTCGGCAACCCACGGTTCACGGAAGTATGCCTGTTTCTCACGCGGTAAGGCAGCGAGCACTTCAGGTGGGGTCTTCAACCGATGCCAGTGCGTTGCGAGATGTGCATAAGCGTTTAGGACTGCCACGCGCGGTGCCTCTCGTTGCCATACAGGCCCCGCATGACAGAGGTTTTCCGTAAAGAAGATGGCGCTGCCAGCCGGGCAATCATACGACATCAGGAACGGACTCCGTTCCGCATCCTCTAATGACATGTGATCAGCGTGCATCGGGAAGTTAGACTTATGACTACCGGCTATAAAATGCGTCGCACCGTCCTTTTTCGTGACATCTGTGAGTTCAAAAACGACCCGCACCATTCCTGCGTGAATCCGCCCGTTGTTGACGCGGTATCCGAAAATCGGATCACCTTGCTGTGGTCCACCCCCGTGAAGTCCACCGTGTTCCTGCCCTTTTTCACGCCAGACAGAGGAGCAATTCTCCAATCGGACATCGGGTCCAATGATTTCATGCAACACATCAAGCACCTTCGGATGGTCAATCAGGACACTTGCCGGACCACCCGGTACAGCGCGGTGTTCTGGCGGTAAAGATCCTGGGTTGTGGTGTATCTTCTCAATCTGATCAACGATTGCGTCCACTTCATCGCGTTCAAGGATCGCAGGACGCACAAGGAATCCGCTCAAGTCAAATCGAAATTTTTCTTCATCAGTCATAGGTTTTACATCTCCTTTGTTAACTTCAAAATGGTCTTCGCTGCGTTTTGAAAAATAAATTATTGCAGTTTACCGTCAACCCACAGTTCATATTCAAAGGACCATGCCCGATAGAAAATCCGGACGATATAGGGTAAATCATCAACTTTGAAGCGATGCTCAAGTCCTGTATCGAACAATTTACGAGGTCTTTCGTAAACTAATTCGTCATCAACATAGATATGTACCTTGCCGGACCACGTATTCCAGTGATCAACTCGAACAGTATGAGGACTCTTGGTTTCTACTGACCATTGACGGGTCGTCATAGAAAAGACTCCCTTGCTATTTTTCAGTATGCACTTTTTGAACGGCGTCAACGAGTTTATCCGCACCGAACCGCACGACATCCGTTGCTGGCAACCCTGTTTCCGCCTCTGCTGCTTTTATCGCCGCTTGTGCCTCATCTTCAGAGAGATCAAAACAATTCAACGCCAGTCCAATCACTTTCGCCGGTTTTATCGGCGCAGCCAACGTTTCGTAATGTGCAATCATCTCAGTTAACGACGGTAACGGCACTGTATACCGCGCAACCGTATCCCGTGACGGCTGATGACAGAATATCATCGCATCCGGTAGACTACCGTGCAGTAGACTTAACGTTACCCCTGAATACCCAGGATGCACCAGTGAACCTTGTCCTTCGACGATAAGCAACTCGTGATCTTTCGCGCCTTGCAGGACAATCTGCTCTGCTGCACCGGCAGTAAAATCGGAGACGACGGCATCTATCGCAATACCCCACCCCCAAACCATAATTCCATTTTGTCCCGTCGGGCAGAATTCAGCATTCACACCACGACCACGCGCAGCGCGCGTTACCTCTATACCAGATAACATCTTCCCGACGCGGCAATCTGAACCGACAGTCAGGATAACCGTGGCATCAACCCCATCGGCTTTGCATGTCGCGACGGGTAGATCCGCAGGCGGTTTTCGGGCATCCCATAAAACCACATCGTGTGCCGCTGCCAGTTCGGAGAGTTCTGCGTCTTCGCTTAGGAATTGATGAAGACCGCTCATGATATGCAAACCGTTGTGTATCGCCTCGTGGAGGATTGCGCGCCACGGGTGTGGCAACTCGCCGCCGGGTGGCGCAATACCGATAGCAAGCATCGTCGGATTGAACTGCATTGCTTCAGCGAGATCACGGACAATCGGAATACCTTCCCCAATCTCAATAACCTCGCTGACATCCCGTCCAGCATTGGCACTATCAATAACTGCGACAACATTGTCCGGGAGATAGCGGACTAAGACCGTAGCCGTTTTTGATTCAAGGATGCCAAACGAACCTTCCGCAAGAATCGCGATGCTATGTGATTTCGGTTGTAACTGCTTTTCCATTTTTTTTGTATCTTTTCAGTTAGGATAAATATATTTGTAGATTACCACAAATCCCAATCAATTTCAAACTGAAAACCGACAACTGAAAACTATAGTACTTACGCATTCCCCTTTGCAGGCGGGGTTTAAAACCCCGCCTGCGGTGCGTAATACTTCTGATTGCTGATCGCTGACTGCCGACAGCCACTTATAGAAATTGACGGAGATACCTACCACCGAGTGCGAAACCATCTAACCCGGGCGCACCCCGATCCTCATTTTCAACACACAACACATAGTCATAACCGGATTCCTGCAGCGCGCCAGTGATCGTTCCCCAATTCAGTTGTCCGCGTCCCGGTACCCGATATTGCCACCACCAGTTCCCGATAATCCCTTGTCGGAACTTCATCTGAGGGCTGATTTCGCAATCTTTCACATCCGCATAATACCACTTGCCCTTGAACATACGGATCGCATCTTCAGCAGGTAAAATCCCCATCCAGAGCCAATGCGACGGATCACAAGATAAACCAAGCGAATCTGACGGAATCGCATCAAGGATCCGTTCCCACATTTCGGGGTTACAGGCGATATTCCCCATCCGTACGGCACAATCTAACGCAAGTTGTACGCCTTTCTCTTCCGCAAATCGGACGACAGGTGTCCACATCTCCTTGAACCGCCCAACGAGTTCAACTGACCGATCACCCGGGTTCCCCGGTTCCGAAGAGAATTGCCCATAGAAATGCCAACTGACGGGACTTCCCGCATACGTCACTACCACCGGTGCACCGAGGATATGTGTCGCTTCGATGGCCTGCAGCAGTGTATCACGAGCACGCTCCCGTGTTTCCGCGTCGTCGTCAAGAAGGTTACAGTGAGAGGTCAAAGCGGCGAGATAGATACCGTTGGCATCCAAAATTTCCTTGACTGCTTCGCCGCCGGATTGTATAATGGCACTCGGTTCAAAAGTACCATTAGCATTCGGGCGGATTGCATCAAATCCGTTCGCTTTTGCCCACGCTGCGCATTCGGCAAGGCTCCAACCGCCGTTGCCCGCGCCGGTGCTAAAACTTAAATCCATAATGCTCCCTTTTTGTTAGAGGATTATCTACGAATGCAAATTCTATATGAAGATAATATAACCCAAAAGCTATTTTCGCTCTATAATCAATTGCTTGCGCAACACGGGCATCGTAAATGGTGGCCCGCAGATACACCCTTTGAAGTAGCACTCGGGGCAATTCTAACACAAGCCACATCGTGGCGCAATGTCGAAAAGGCGATGGAGAATCTCAAAAATGCTGGTGTCTTTACACCCGAAGAGATCGCCTCTATCAGCCAAGCCGCCTTGGAGCGATTAATCCGACCCTCGCGTTATTTTCGTATGAAAGCACAGAAAGTGCGTGCGTTTGTGGATTATATCACGAAGCGTCCCATGCACGTGATGTTTCAGCAGGATGTCCCCGAATTGCGTGAAGAACTGCTCTCTATCTACGGTGTCGGTCCCGAAACGGCGGATACAATTATCCTCTACGCTGCGGGTAAACCGAGTTTTGTGGTTGATTCCTATACCTATAGACTCTTCTCGCGATTAGGATGGGTTGAAGGGAGATACAATTATGCCAAACTCCGCGCCCTGTTTATGGACAACCTCCCCCATGATGTTGATCTTTTCAACGAGTATCATGCGTTAATCGTTAGACACGGTGCCGGAATCTGCCATAAGAAAACGCCAAACTGTCAAGAATGTCGTTTGCGGGAGACTTGTGCATATTACCAGTCGTCTGAATAACAAAGGGACAAGCGGGCTGCAATGGATGTGCTGCTATAGTTTTTGAAAAAAATCGGCTTCTGTCAGTATTGGGATATCCAGTTCTACGGCTTTCGCGTATTTGCTACCAGCACCTTCACCAGCAATGAGATAATCCGTCTTGCTCGTTACACTTGATGTAACCTTACCGCCTCGTGCTTTAATCTCCTTAGATGCCTCCGTGCGTGTCATGCTGTCAAGACTCCCCGTAACAACGAATGTTTTCCCACTAAAGAAACTATCGGGCACCGCGCTCGCTTCTGGACGAGGCATGTCTGCGGCTACTGTGAAACAGTGTAAGCCTGCTTCCCGCAAGTTGTCCAGCAACGGCTGGTTTTGTGAAAAGAAATTGACGACACTTTCGGCGATCTGCGGACCGATACCATCCACCGATTCAATCGCTTCCAGGGTCGCTTTACTGAGCGCATCTAAAGATAAAAAGTGTTCAATGAGCAGCTCGGCGACAGTCTCGCCGACATGGAAGATGCCGAGTCCGAAAAGCACTTTCTCTACAGGTGCCGTCTTGCTCTGTTCAATTTGATGGACAAGGTTACGCGCAGACGGAACACCCATCCGCTCTAATTTGCTTAGCGGTTCTATCTCCAAATCGTAAAGATCGGCAACATCGCGAACGAGTTTTTCATCCACCAATTGATCAATTGTCGCGGGACCGAGACCCTCAATCTGGAGTGCATTGCGCGAAGCATAGTGTGCAATGCGCCGTTTCAGTTGTGCGATACACGATATATTGACGCACCGAACGGCGACCTCATCTTCCGTGCGTTGGACAGGAGTATCACATACCGGACACTGATCTGGAAATTCAAAAGCCTTTTCATTACCTGTCCGATCTGCTGTCAACACCTCAACAATTTTAGGGATAACATCCCCAGCGCGTTCGAGCACAATGCGATCACCGATACGAATGTCTTTCGTTTGGATCTCTTGCTCGTTGTGTAAGGTAGCATTCGTAATTGTTGCACCCGCGAGTGTCACAGGCACCAAAATCGCAACAGGTGTCAGAACCCCAGTGCGTCCTACCTGTACATCTATTCTTTCAATAGTCGTGATAGCTTGCTGCGCATTGAACTTGTAGGCGATTGCCCAGCGCGGATATTTGGAAGTGGCACCAAGTTCATGCTGTTGGGAGAGTCGGTTGACTTTTACGACAACACCGTCAGTTTCATAAGGGAGCTCATCGCGTTCTGCTACCCAGCGTTCGTAATAGTTCTGAACCGCTTCTATTGATTTATGGCAGGCGGTATGTGGATTACACTTCAACCCCCAACGCTTCATCTTTTCAAGGGACTCCGTATGCGTTGAGAATTCTATCCCTTCCACATAATTGAGGTTATACACAAAAATATCTAACGGACGAGAAGCGGTGATAGCGGCATCTTGCAGCCGTAACGATCCTGCAGCGGCGTTCCGAGGGTTCGCGAAAGGCGGTTCGCCTTCCGCCTCGCGTTGCACGTTAATGTCGTCGAGGCGATGCTTCGGGATGAAGACTTCACCGCGCGCTTCTAACACGGAAGGTATCTCTGCGTCCGTTTCAGTAAGCCGCAACGGTACAGAACGGATTGTCCGTAAGTTGTCCGTTATATCCTCGCCGTACTCACCATCCCCACGCGTTAAACCGCGAGTGAATACCCCGTTTTCATAGATTAACGAAACGCCTAAGCCGTCTATCTTTAACTCTGTAATATATTCGGTAGGTTCATCTTCCAATAACCGCCGCACACGTTCCCCGAATTCTTTCAACTCCTGTTGGTCATAACTGTTATTCAGACTCAACATAGGATTGCGATGCGGTATGCGGGTGCCTAATACAGCACCACCACCGACCCGCTGCGTCGGTGAATCCGGTGGGATAGGCGCGTCAGATGCTGCTTCGAGTGCCTCAAGCTGCTTCATGAGCACATCGAATTCAGCATCAGATATTTCCGGCTGGTTTTCGATATAATATTTGCGCTCATGATGACGTATTAACGCCCTCAGATCGTCAATCTGTGTTTGCATAACACCTTACATCCGGTTTGGGAAGAGTTTTAAACGACCTCGACCGGTCGCAAATAGTCTACTTGCGTCACAGTGTATGTGCTGACAAATTGTTTGCAATCGTTAATCGTCGCTGACGTGTAAAGGTGCGTGGACGGGTATATCCTTCGCCTGTCGGACCTGCGATGGTCATCGCTAAGAAGCCTTCGCCTTCAAGTCCACAGGACGCGTAAGAAGGTGCATTAATAACGACAACGCTGCAATCCATCGTTTTGTTGAATTGTGTGATCCGTTTGGTGTTATTCGTATGCAGCACTGCGGTATGTCCGCGTCCACCTTCTGCTCTCACTGCACCTGCCAACGCCTCGTCGAAATCGCGGCATCGGACGACGGGTAGAATCGGCATCAAGTATTCATTGACCACAAAATCGTGGTCTGCCGGAACTTCTACAACAATAGCGACTGTCTGTGCCGGGGCAGTAATACCCGCAGCGTTCAAGATAGTCGTCGCATCTTTGCCGATGTATGCCTTGTTTGATTCACCTTTTTCTGTGACAACCGCCTCTAATGCCTCCCGTTGGCTCGCGTTCAACAAATGACCACCATTCTGTGTGAGTTCTCTCACCGTCTCATTCGCAACGGATTCGATGACAAAGAGTGCCTTTTCACCGATACAGAGCAGGTTGTTATCGAAGCTGGTGCCTGCGATGACATGCTTTGCTGCTTGCTGAACGTCAGCGGTTTCGTCAACAATCGCGGGGGGATTGCCAGGACCGGCGGCGATTGTCTTTTTGCCGCTTGATAATGCTGTTCTCACGACGGATGCTCCACCAGTGGCAACAAGCATAGCGATGTCAGGATGCTCCATGATCTCTTTTGCTGTTCGTAGACTCGCATTTTCAACAGAGGTGAGCAGATTCGCCGGACCGCCCGCCTTAACAATCGCTTCGTTGATGACGTGCATCGTCTCTTCCGTGCAGTCACGCGCATTCGGATGCGGACTGAAAACGACTGCGTTGCCTGCCGATAGCATTATAATCGCGTGGTTGATTACCGTTGATGTCGGGTTCGTGGTGGGTGTGATTGAATTGATAACACCAAAGGGGACATATTCAATGAGAAGTGTGCCAGCATCACCAGATATCGATTCCGAGATAAGATCCTCAACGCCAGGTGAAAGTGTTACAGCACCTTCATTTTTCATCACCTTGTGCGCCGCATTGCCCATATTTGTATCTTGCACTGCCAAATCGGCGAGCCGTTTCGCATTCGCAAGCGAGACCTCTTTGATGGCTTCAATAATTTCGCGCCTTTTGTCAAACCCAAGTTTAACGAATGCTGCCTGTGCCGTTTTCGCGGCTGCAATCGCCGCTTCCGCTGTTGAAAAGACCCCTGACCGGCCGGAACTCGTACCAGCGGACGGCGTAGGGTGTGCTGTCGCTTCCCCATTTTGTTGCAGCGTTCTTAAGACTTGAGAAACAATTTCTTCAATCTGTTTTTCGTCAATTTGTGCCATTCAGCCCTCCAGTACCTCAAGGAGAACGTAGTAAAACCACGAGGCGGCACCTTAGATACAAAACCCGTGGTCATGCTAACATGTTCTCTGGTAAAGCGGCGTAGGGCAAAGGCGAGAAAGTCATCCCCGCCCTACAAAGCCGATCTATTTGCTGCTACTCTTCGGTTCTTCCGCGTTCGCGCTGCTCCCACCGCTGCCGCCGAGAATAGTCTCCACATCTGAATGTGGGCGAGGGATGACGTGTACCGACACTAATTCACCGACCGCTTTCGCGGCTTCCGCCCCAGCATCTGTCGCGGCTTGCACCGCACCAACATCTCCGCGAACCATGACGGTGACAAAACCACCACCGACCTGTTCTTTCCCAACTAATTTGACGTTTGCGGCTTTCACCATAGTGTCGGCAGCTTCAACTGCTCCGACGAGTCCGCGTGTTTCAACCATTCCTAATGCTTCATTGCGCATGTAGTTAGACTCCTTATCTGTAAAAATAGAATATAAGGCACCTCGCAGCGCACAACCGATGTGTGTTTGTAATTCTGCTATAATATGGATACGCGTGTAGGTTCCTTAATCAAATATGTTCGTTAATAATGATACTACAAAATCCGCATTTCTGCAAGTCAAATTTTTCCGCAGAAGCATTCCATTCTTTCAACCTTCCATTCTTCCGTCCTTCCAACCTTCCTCTCAAGTTCCCTTCCAACTTTCTAACTCACACTGACAATTGAATGTCTCTGGATTTTTTCCAATTTTATCTTGACTTTTAGTCGGAATTCTGATAAAATATTATAGGTTATGACATAGGTCAGTCAGAAACTTTTTAAACCGAAGCTGGAGCACCTCACTGTCCTGTCACTTGAAAGGTAATTGTGCGGATCCGGACGAGTTAAAATTTTAGCGAAGCTTGCAAGACGGAACTTATTATTCTAAATAGCCAACGAAGGAGAACTCATTTTGAACAAGAATTTGGAGGCAAAGCAGGAAGCCGCACTCCGAGAAATCCTGTCAGAGGTGCCAGAAACCTCGACACATACACCGGTAACAGATTCCTTGAATAGGGCAACTGAGTTAGGAGAGGATAAAATTGCAGCGGTACTCAACGGTTTCAGTTCGATGCCCCAATCTACGACCGTTTTCGCGAATCCGGTACTCCACAAAACCGTCGTCGATTGTGACGGCACACAAATAACTTTGAATATCCGCAGTTTCGCGATCCGCGGTATTGTGTCCGAAAGTGAAATCGTCGCAGATAAACTCAGCCCCGCAGCTGTTATCTTCGCTGGGCTTTTCGGCAGACGACCCGGAACAAATGACAGTGGACTTGATGAGGAAGCCGTGCTGTCGGATTTAATAGATACGAAATTTTATGAATTTATTACAACTCGCAGAGAGAGTCTAACCAGTGAGCAACGCCTTATCAATCAGGTCGCCGAATTTGTTAAAGCCTTCCCTGAAGCCGGTCCCGAAGCCGCCATTCAACACTTCTCAACACTTCGTAAACTGAGTATTCCAGATCAGAAAGGGATTAACAGCACACGAGAACCCGAGGCACTCCTGCTCGAATTCATCGAAACACACATGGAGAATGTCGCTGTAGGGACAGTTTCCGCGTATATGCGGCATCAACTCCGAGAGAACACCGCGCTTCATCCGCAAGTCCTCGCGATGCGCGCAACCGATCTGATAAACGCACACCAAAAAAGTGAAAAGACCGCCTTCCAAACGTGCTATAGCCTTCTCTTGGGACGTGAAGCGAGTCCTGTCGAAGCGAATATCTTAGAACGGATGGGCGTTATACAGACACACCACGGTTCAGCAGGGTCTAACGTCGTCGCACGCTATCTCGCGACTTTGCACACGGGGGCGGTCTCCGACTTTTTTGTTGCTGCACAGATGGCTTTAGATGGTGATCGACATTTCGGTGCTATCCACGATATGACAACGTTTATCAATCAAATCGAACCATTGGATGCCGATGCCCTCGAAGCAGCGATCTATGAACGGATGCAATCCGCACTACCGACTTTCGGACATCCAGAGATCGCGGCTGCCGGACGTGCTGACGAAATCCAGCAAGACCCTCGACCCGCTATCTATTTCAATCCCTTTCTTGAGGCTGTTGATAACGGCGACATTCAACTCAACGACAGACAGAAAAAGCGGTTGGCTATTGTACAACGCATTTATCAACTCGCTTTTATTGAAGGTTTCGTCCGCCCGGGACGTGAAAACGAACCACCCTTGCGCCTAACTCCCAACACCGATTTCGGTGGATGGGCAGTCCAAGAAGGATTGGACATCTATGAAAGCGACAGAACGCTATTAACCTACATCTTCCGAGGCTTCGGCTGGATGATGGATGCCCGCGAACAACTCCCGTTGAAGATTATCCGACCCGTTATCCCACCAGCCCCAGAGGTCATCCCAACCCCGACTGACGATATGACAATCGCAAACGAAGTCGTGGCACTACATAAACGGTTGGCACGCGCAAACGCCTTTGACGGATAGCCACATTTCAGTGAACACGGTAAGAAAATAAAATTGTAGCACAAACTTTTAGTTTGTAGTTTATGCAGCACAAACTAAAAGTCCTCCTCCGCAGGCAGGGATTGTATCCCCGCCGAATTACCGATTTATTTTCTTAATCTTCATTTTCCCACCAAAAACTTCAACCTTCATCTTACCGCAAAAAAACCGGCCAAAAACTTTACACAAAATTCTCTTCGCTAAATTGACATATAAGGGCACTTAAGAAAAATATTACGCACTTTTGAAGCAAAATTAGCAATTTTTATTAAATTTGTTTCCTTTTTGATAAAAAAGTATTGTATAATTTTGAACATTGTGTATAATATAGCCAGATAATAGGATTTATAATCATAATTTTAATTATAAAAAGAATTATCTGTTTATAACGCAAGTTTATGATAAGAATTGACTATTTATAACGCAAGTTGTTATTGTAAGTCTACCAGAGATTCCCTTGTGGAACACAACAATCTTTCTACGCCTTACGTGATACAGATGCGACACCTTGATCATAAATACCTTCCATCTCAATATCTTATAGGAACGGTCTCATCGGACGTTTCCGAATCGCCTATCGAAAAGAGACACCGCAGCTGTATCCTTCTTCTATCCCAAATATTTCCCTACAACTATTTTTATCATTCTAACGCAAGTTGCTACCTTTTTATGCACAGAGCACGCCACTGGCGTGCAATCACGTAAACACGTCATTTTCTATAGATATACCATCTCTCTCATGAAGATTACGAATTTATAGTAAAGTCCGAAAATACGTGAACACTTAGCAAACACAAAACACCCTCCGCGCTGTCGGGGTTTGTAACCCCGCGAATCCCAGGTGCTGGCGAGGTTTGATGAAGTTTAAGAAAATAAATCGGTAATTCCATGTTCCCCGGGCCCCGCAGGGTTTTTGCTTGGGTATTTCTGCGTATTGCTTGGGTGTTTCTGCGGATTTCTTCACGGTTTGCAACCGCACCGGACTTCGATCAAAAATTACCGAATTAATAAATTAATCTTCATGTAACCCCGCGAATCCCAGGTGTAGAATTAATGCTGGGCCCCACTATAATCGGGTAACGCTAAGACGTGTGATAATAAGCAAATCAGTTCGTAGCCGTGCGATGCTATTAGTGCTTCAATGTTGAGTTTTAGAGTAAATTAGGTTCGTAGTAGGGCAATTCATTGCCCGTTCTTGATGTGCGATAAATCTTACCACTACAAACCTCCCCTCAAGTTCAAAGTTGAAATACTACTAATGTTCTGTCATGCTTATTTTTATGTATTGTAGATTGGGTTGAACGTAGTGAAACCCAACTATTCTGTCAATCTAACCTATCCGTTTAAACGGGACAAACTGCTAATGTTCTGTCTACACGAAAAAGGAGGATAAATGTTCGTAGGGCTGGGTTTCCCTGCCCGATATAAGATGTTCTGTCCAGATGAAAAGTAAGGATAATGTTCGTAGGGGCTGGGTCTCCCTGCCCGATATAAGATGTTCTGTCCAGATGAAAAGTAAGGATAATGTTCGTAGGGGCTGGGTTTCCCTGCCCGATATAAGATGTTCTGTCGAGATGAAAAGTAAGGATAAATGTTCGTAGGGGCTGGGTTTCCCTGCCCGATATAAGATGTTCTGTCGAGATGAAAAGTAAGGATGTATGTTCGTAGGGGCGGGGTATCCGCGCCCGATATACGATGTTCTGTTTACACGAAAAGGAAGGATATATGCTCGTAGGGGCGGGGTATCCGCGCCCGATATACTAAAATCTTGTCCATATCCATTTGGAGTACTATAAGTAGGGAGGAAAGCTCATGAAACGGCCACTATTTTTGTTTTGTTGTCTCTTGATCCTCGCAATTGGTATAAACGACGTAGCCGCATACAGTATGATAAAAGTAGAACGTGATAGGAATGGAGTAGTTGGCACCATAAGGGAGGCAATTGTTCTAATAATTGATGATAAGGGCAGACCTATCCCAGGGGAAGTCGTAAATTTTTTCTCAGGTAACGCCAACAACACACAGGTGAGTGCTACAAGGAATGGCACCTACACAGCCACTATTGATGTAACTACAGGTACTGATGGTAAAGCCACTGCTTATATGAAAGTTATTGCAATACCCATTGTTGGTGAGAATGTCATAACTGCCAAGGTACCCAGGACTAATCTTTCGCGTGCCTGTAGCATATACACACGTGGAAGTATTCCACTTAATACTCCACCTGTATTTTCGGATGGGGATTCGACGACGCGTAGTATTGTAGAAAATAGTTTCGCCGGCACTAATATTGGCTCTGCTGTCGGGGCTACAGATCCTAATGGTGATACGCTCAGATATGCCCTAACTGGCACGGATGCATCGTCCTTTGCGCTTGATGTTGCTACCGGTCAGTTGAAAACAGAGGCAGCATTAGATTATGAAACGAAAAATAGTTATAGCGTTACAGTAAGTGCGTATGACAATGTCAGTAAAGCCGCTTCAGCGAGTATTACTGTCACGATCAATGTCCTGGATGGTGGCGAAAATCCCCCAACGTTCACGGAGGGCGACACTGCTACGCGGAGTGTCGCAGAAAATCAACCCGTAGGCACGAATATAGGGGCTCCCCTAACCGCAACAGATCCTGATCTTCCTGAGGGGGACGAACTGAGGTACAGGGTGGATGCGCCGGATCCGGATGATCCGAATAATCCTTGGCGTGCCACACTTTCAACGGTATTTGGGATTGATAATAACGGGCAACTCAAAACGAAGATACCGATGGATTATGAAACGCAACCCAATAGTTATACAGTTTTCGTGAGTGTTTCCGATCGCACCGACAGGACAGACCTAATCACTGTCACGATCAATGTCACAGATGTTGAGGAGTCTGGCACTGGCAACAATCCGCCTGTCTTTACGGAGGGCACATCAGCCGTCCGGAGCCTTTTAAGAAGCGAAGCGGACACGTGGAACCACGCTATAGGCGATCCTATTTCCGCAACAGACGCTGATGGTCATACGCTAACATACATCATGAGCGGTGCTGATAGTATCCTGCTCGGAATGGTTAGCAGCACAGGTCAGTTGCGAGTCTCCTATATTCCACCCGACAGAACTTCTGTGAATGTCACAGTAACTGCTACCGATCCAACTAATTTAACAGATACGATCTCTGTTACCATCAATATTAAGGATGGTGTGGGAGGTAATACGAATCAATCGCCTGTCTTCACAGATGGGACCTCGACGAGCCGGAGCATTGCCGAGAACACCGCAGCCGGCAGCAATATAGGCACGCCTGTCGCCGCAACAGACGCTGATAATGAGACGATAATATATAGTCTCCTTGGGACGGACGCAGCACTGTTTGGTATTGACAGCAGTACCGGTCAGCTCCAGACTTCTGCACCCCTCGACTATGAAACAAAAAATAGTTACGCCGTGCAGGTGGCTGCTATCGATCCCAACGGTGCTTCAGCTAACATTGATGTGACAATCAACGTTACGGATGCCAATGACGCGCCTGTATTTTCAGACGGCACCTCGACGACCCTGAGCATTGCCGAAAACACCGCAGCCGGCAGCAATATAGGCACCCCTTTCGCCGCAACAGACGATGAGGGTCATACCATAACTTATAGCCTTGGTGGAACGGATTCAGGAGCATTTGGTATTACCAGCAGTAGCGGTCAGCTCCAGACTTCTGCTTCCCTCAATTATGAAAGAAAAAATAGTTACACCGTGGAGGTGACGGCTACCGATAGCAACAGTGCTTCAACGAGTATTACTGTCACAATCAACGTCACGGATGTCAATGAATCGCCTGTATTTTCAGGGGGCACCTCAACGAGTCGAAGCATTGCCGAAAACACGGCATCCGGCAGCAATATAGGGTCTCGCGTCTCCGCAACAGACCCTGATGGGGATACACTGACTTATAGGCTGAGTGGAACGGATGCCGCCTCATTCCGGATCGTTTCCAGCACGGGTCAGTTGCGGACTTCTGCTGCCCTCGACTATGAGACGAAAATCAGTTATTCCGTGGCTGTGACGGTTTCCGATAGCAACGGCGGTTCAGACAGTATTACTGTCACGATTAACGTCACAGATGTAGATGAATCGGGAAGCAATCCGCCGCAACCGCCACCCGGCTCTAATGGCGCGCCTGTCTTCACAGATGGCACCTCAACGAGCCGGAGCATTGCCGAAAACACGGCTTCCGGCAACAATATAGGCGATCCTGTCTCTGCGACGGACCCTGATGATGATACGATAACTTATGCGCTCGGCGGCACCGATGCAGCAGCATTTGGTATTGACAGCAGTACCGGTCAGTTGCGGACTTCTGCCTCCCTGGACTATGAGACGAAAAACAGTTATTCCGTGGCTGTGGCGGCTTACGATGGCACCGATGCTTCAGCGAGTATTACTGTCACCATCAACATCACGGATGTGGATGAATCGGGAACCGATCCGCCGGCCCCGCCGCCTGCTTCTAATGGCGCGCCTGTCTTCACAGAGGGTGCCTCAACGACTCGGAGCGTTGCGGAAAACACGCCATCCGGCAACAATATAGGCGATCTTGTCCCTGCGACGGACCCTGATGGGGATACGATAACTTATAGTCTCGGTGGCACCGATGCAGCAGCATTTGGTATTGACAGCAGTAATGCTCAACTGCGGACGGCTGCCTCCTTGGACTATGAGACGAAAAGCAGTTATTCCGTAGCTGTGACGGCTTACGATGGCAACGGCGCTTCAGCGAGTATTACTGTCACCATCAACATCACGGATGTAGATGAAACAGATGCAGATGAAACGGATTCAGATGAAACAGATGTAGATGAAACGGTAACAGATCCAACGCCGCCAACGCCGCCTGATTCTGATGATGAACCTGTCTTCACAGAGGGCACCTCGACGACCCGGAGCATTGGCGGAACGGGGGCAGTCGATGTCTGTGAAATTTTCACGCTGACTGACACCGGCACTGATGAACCCCAGGTACCACCAATGTATTGGGTAGATGCCAATGTCGGCGCGATCCAGAGTCTGACAGGTACCGATATAAACCGCTTGGCACCAGACATCCAGAATGCAACCAGTGTCGCTGTGGATAGAGTTAATGGTAAAATCTACTGGACAGAGCAGATGGGTGATGGTTCGGGACGTATCCAGCGGGCAAACCTCAACGGCACAAACATCCAATTAGTTAAAGAACTGACAAGTGCCCCCCGCGGGCTTGCCATTGATACGTCAAATAACAAGTTGTATCTAACCAACGCTGACGGTAAAGTGCAACGGATGAACCTTGACGGGACAGGTTTCCAACCTGATCTTATCGTCAACTTGGACGCGCCAAGGGGTGTCGCTGTCGATGCTGCACGGGGTAAAGTCTACTGGACGGAACAGACCGGTGATAATTCGGGGCGTATCCGGCGGGCAAACCTCAACGGCACAAACGTCCAGTTGGTTATAGAACTACAAAATGTCGTCCACGGGCTTGCTATTGATACGCATACGCATAAACTCTACTTGGCAAGTTCTATGGGTAAAGTGCAACGACTCAACGTCAACGGAACCGACTTTGAACCCAACTTCATTGTTAATTCCAATGCGCCAATGAGTGTCGCTGTTGATGCTGCGGACGGTAAAGTCTACTGGACAGAAGGAGATCGTATCCGGCGGGCGAACCCCAACGGCACAAACATCCAGAATGTCGCGACAGGTTTAGGGTCGCCCGTCAGTCTCGTCTTGAGCCCTCCGGCAGTTGAGGTGTTAATTGCTGCACCCCTGCGACCACCCATATATTGGCGTTCACAGGCTGGCGCGCTCCAACGTCTCACAGCAACGGAAGTTGAAGGCATCGCACCAACTGCCCAAAATATCATTGATATCGCCGTTGATGCCCGTGCTGGCAACGTCTACTGGACGGAGCGGACGAGCAATAAAAGGGGGCGTATCCGGCGGGCGAACCTCAACGGCACAAACGTCCAGTTAGTTAAAGAACTGACAAGCGTCCCCCGTGGGATCGCACTTGATACGTCAAGTAACAAGTTGTATCTAACCAACGCTGACGGTAAAATGCAGCGGATGAACCTTGACGGGACAGGCTTCCAACCTGATCTTATCGTCGACTTGGACGCGCCAAGGGGTGTCGCTGTCGATGCTGCGGGCGGTAAAGTCTACTGGACAGAGCGGACGAGCAATAAAAGGGGGCGTATCCGGCGGGCGAACCTCAACGGCACAAACGTCCAATTGATTAGGAAACTAACGGGTGTCCCCCGCAGTATTGCCCTCGATACTTCAAAAGGCAAGTTGTATCTAACCAACGATCAGGGTAAAGTGCAACGTATGAACCTTGACGGGACAAGCTTCCAACCCGACCTGATCGTCAACCTGAATTCGCCACAGGGCATCGCCGTTGATGTCGCTGCGAAGAGCGTTTATTGGACCGAGCGGAGCAGCATCCGACGCGCTGATTTGGATAGCTGTAATATCGAAGATGTTGTCACAGGTTTACGGTCGCCCGTTAGTCTCGTCTTGAGTGCTGCGCCAGCTGAAGTGTTAATTGCTGCACCCCTGCGACCACCGATATATTGGTATTCACAGGCTGGCGCGCTCCAACGTCTCACAGCAACGGAAGTTGAAGGCATCGCACCAACTGCCCAAAATATCACGGGGATCGCCGTCGATGTCTACGGTGGCAAAGTCTACTGGACAGAACAGACCAGCAATAGAACAGGGCGTATCCGGCGGGCGAACCTCAACGGCACAAACGTCCAATTAGTTAAAGAACTGACAAGCGTCCCCCGTGGGATCGCACTTGATACGTCAAATAACAAGTTGTATCTAACCAACGCTTGGGGTAAAGTGCAGCGGATGGATCTGAATGGCGAGAAGTTCCAACCTAATGTTGTCGTCAATTTGGAATCTCCCGGAGGGATCGCTGTCGATGCTGCGGACGGTAAAGTCTATTGGACCGAGCAGACGGGTAAGCATACCGGCAGCGTTCGTCGTGCCGATCTGGATGGTTCAAACGTTGAGTCGGTTCGGGAGCTAAACAACGTGCCCTACGGTATCACGGTTGATGCGTCAAAAGGCAAGTTGTATGTGACGAACTCTCGTGGTAACGTACAGCGGTTCAACGTTGACGGGTCTAACTTCGAGGGGAACTTCATCGTCAAATTGGATTCGCCCCAAGATATCGCTATCGATGCTGCGGGGCGTAAAGTCTATTGGACCGATCGGAACGGCATCCAGCGTGCTAACTTGGATGGCAGTAATATCCAAGATGTTGTCACCGGCTTGATGGCACCGGGGGCTATCGCAATCAGTGGCGCAACTGCAACCGAGACAACACCACCCGCAACAACCGCTGCGCAATCCAAATACGATGTTGACGGAGACGGCACGATCGGCAACGTGGACGCTGTTTTGGTCGCGGGTGCACTGGGGACGAATAACCTCCAATACGATCTCAACGCCGATGGCAGTGTAGACTTCCTTGACCTCCTACTCATTTTTGCGAATTTTGAAGAGACGGCTGGGGCACCCTCAGGTATTGTCATGAAGTTTACCGCTGTACAGATAGACAACATCCGGGAGCAGATTGAGTTGCTGGAGGCAACAAATGATCGGTCACCCGAGGCGTTGCGGACGCTGGTGTATCTCCGGCGCCTTCTCGCATCCGCCAGTCCCGCGAAGACGCAACTCCTTGCCAACTATCCGAACCCGTTCAACCCTGAAACTTGGATTCCCTATGAGTTGGAGACCGATGCACATGTACGTATCGTGATTTATAATACACGTGGCACTGTCGTCCGCCAACTCGATCTCGGTCATCAACGAGAAGGCTACTACACCGGCAAGGGCCGCGCCGCCTATTGGGATGGTAGAAATGCTGTCGGTGAACGTGTTGCCAGTGGGATCTACCTCTATCAATTGCAGGCGGATAATCTCTCATTCCTGCGGAAAATGGTGATTTTGAAGTAGGGCACGTTGATAAACAAAGCGCAACGTAAAAAAATGGGGAGGCACGCTTAGGCAGCGCGTCTCCCCATGCTTTTCAGTAGACAGAAAATTTTACAAAACACCTATCATTTTGGGGAGTGTCTTGAAATATTGCGAGATTTTCCTTGCACACATTCCGCTCTAAGTGGTATATTATAACCTATTATTCAGATGGCTTGTAGAAAGGAAAACCAGTGATTGAATTTGAGCAATTAACAGTACCAAAAGAGGGTGAAAGAATAGGATTCGTTGACGGGCAACTCACCGTACCGAATGAACCGATTATCCCCGTCATTGAAGGGGACGGTATCGGACGAGACATCATGAAAGTGGCGCGCCGCGTCGTTGATACAGCTGTCCAAACGGCTTACAACGGCGAAAAACGGATCGTCTGGTTTGATGTCTACGCTGGCGAAAACGCCATGGCAAAGTACAACGAATGGCTGCCACAAGATACTTTCGATGCAATCGAATACTTCCGTGTCGCTTTAAAGGGACCCCTGACGACCCCTGTCGGCGGTGGGTTTCGGAGTTTAAACGTGACCTTGCGTCAAGTACTTGAACTCTATGCTTGTGTCCGTCCCGTCCGTTATTTCCAAGGTGTACCTGCCCCCGTCACACATCCCGAAAAGATGGATGTCGTTATCTTCCGTGAGAATACTGAGGATGTCTACGCCGGTATTGAATGGGAACAAGGCACCCCCGAAGTGAAAAAGGTTATTGAACTCCTCCGCTCCGAAATGGGTGTAGAAATCCGCGAAGATTCGGGTGTCGGCATAAAACCGATCAGCATTTTCGCCACGAAACGCTTAGCACGCATGGCGATCCAGTACGCAATCGACCACGATAGACGTAGTGTCACTTTTGTCCATAAAGGTAACATCATGAAGTTTACCGAAGGCGCGTTCAGTGCCTGGGGCTATGAACTCGCCAAAGAGGAATTCGCCGAGCAAACCATTACGGAAGACGAACTCTATAGCGATTATGACGGTAAGTGCCCTGAAGGCAAGATTATCATTAATGACCGAATCGCCGACAGCATGCTCCAGCAGATCTTAACGCGAACTGACGAGTACGATGTCCTTGTCACGCCGAACCTAAACGGCGACTATCTCTCCGACGCAGCGGCAGCGCAAGTGGGCGGTATCGGCATGGCACCCGGTGGTAACCTCAGCGACGAAGTCGCCCTCTTTGAAGCGACACACGGCACCGCGCCAAAATACACCGACCAAGACGTTGTCAATCCAGGCTCACTCATCCTCTCCGCGGTGATGATGCTGGAACACATCGGTTGGCAGGAAGCCGCTGACCTGATTATCAACGGACTTGAGAAAACCATCCTCCAAAAGCGGGTCACCTACGACCTGGAGCGTCTCATGGAAGGCGCGACAAAGGTCCGCACCTCCGAATTCGGCGCAGCGATCATCGAAAACTTTTAGCGAAAACACCCTCACCATAGATCCAACAGAGGAATAGCACATGTCCTTAAAAACAAAGATTATTCTCGGAGTGGGAGTTTTCGCTGCCATCGGCATCGGAATAGGGCTTGAATTACATCGTCTTCACAGGCGTATTCTGGAAGAGTTGGTCGAAATCCGCAAGCAAGGTGAAAAGTAATAGGCACACTCCGTGTGCCATAACTCTAATCCCTATGGGTGTAGTTTATAACCACACCTTGTTTTCTTCCTCCAATTGGTAGATGCGGTTTGTAACCGCACCGAGTTTTACACAGAAACCTTGAAGCGTTCAAACACCTCTTGAATCCCGTAGGGATGGTATCTGTATAGAAAAACGGGACCTCACAGACCTAAGTCCCGTAAGGGCGGCATCTGTAGAAGAGCTGCGACGAAATAAGGCGAAAAACTCCAAAATTGACACCTATCGACTTTATATCTCGGTGCGTATACGGTAGATGAAGTAAACAGGGCGGATATACTTTTCATTGAAGTTGGAGAAGAAAAGTGGCGTTGCGCTCAGACAAATCTATTCGCTAAGCTTAACAGAAGTCCGATATGATGCTATCATGTCAAAGGAAAGAATCACTATGAATTCATTGGTTATCGAAATATCTGAAAAAGTTCGCAGAGCGGTTTATGAACTGGACAAATCAATTGATTCGCCGGAGCGTTCGGACAAAATCGCAGAAATTAATGAAACGATTGAAGCTATAAAAGAGTTAGTAAAGCCACTTAATTCAGATAATTCGGGGAAACTGTTAGAATTATTTCCACAAGTTGTTGACTGTTTAGAGGAAGCTAAATCAGCGTTAGAATCCAAAGAAACTGGTGATTATAAAAAATTAATTTGGAATGCGTATGAGCTTAGCCATCTTATAGAGGTAGAAAGTAAAAAAAGAACCTTGAAGTGAGGATTTAGCAAACTTAACAAAACAGAGCAAAGGTGAAACTCAACATGTAAGTCCAAATATTGCACCATAAGCGTCAATTTGAGAAAAAATAACCGCCTCGTTCACCAGGTCCGGTAGGTTCGGTTTCCTAACCGAACCGGGTTTTATACAGAAAACTTGAATACTTCAGAACCTTCTTGAGTCCCGTAGGGATGGCATGTTTATAGCAGCGTTTTCAAGCAAAAACCCAAGCCCCGTAGGGGCGGCATGTTTATATCGGTGTTACAAAATACCATGAAACAGTCACTAAATTGATACCTATGGTAAGTCCAAACATTGCACCGGACTGGATATACGGAGAAGAAAACTTCACACACAACAAACCTATTGAGTCCTGTAAGATTTATTTCCTTGGATATTTCTTTAGTATTTGTATGGAAAACGAGGTCAACAATTCAATTCATTTTTCTTTTTGAGTCCCGTAGGGGCGATATGTTTAGAAATACAGCCTCACTACCTTCTTTAGTCCCGTAGAGACGGCATCTGTAAAGACACAAACTGTTGGGAAAATTACCTGAGATGAAACTGCTTTTTTCCATTACAACTGTTTTCATGTTTTTGGGTTTTACTGTCGGAAGTTACGGACAGGCTCTCGTTTATGTGTCATCGACACAGACTGAATCAATTGCTGTCGGTGAGCAGATGCACCTGAATATTCAAATTGTAGGTGCGAAAAATGTTTCAGGGTATGAATTGACTGTAGGTTTTGATCCGATTGCACTCCGCTATATTGAAGGGGGAAATGCAGATTATTTGCCTGCAGATGCTTTTACGATACCTCCGATAGTCACTGAAAACACCGTTTATATGACAGCAACATCCGGAGCAGAAGTTGTCCCTGCTAGCGAAGGCACACTTGCCACATTAACTTTTGAGGTGATTGCTGCGAAAGATTCTACCATTAAACTAATGGATGTGATTCTTTCCGATAGTGCGGCGATGCCGTTAGCAGTTACAGCAAGAAATGGACATATTGTGGCAACTGAATTGCCAACAGATTGGGATGTCAATGAGGATGGGAAAGTGAATATCCTCGATTTGACGTTGGTTGCAAGCAACCTCAATGCAGAAGATATTCCAGCAAATCCGCGCGCAGATGTCAACAAAGATGGGAAGGTCAATATTTTAGACTTAGTGCTGGTTGCCCAAAACCTTGATGCTGCTGATAAAGAGGACAAACCTGAAGTTGGGGTTCGTTTAGTCGTTGGCACAAGAAATGTAGCATTTGTTTTTGCAATCCCACCAAGTGGCAGTAGACTTAGCGCGAATGCTTCAATTGTTATTCATTTTGATAGCGACCCAGGCAATGTAACGGTAAGTGTAGGCTCTGTCTCCGGTGCTGGCACATCACGGACAATCGCAGGCCCTTTCCCTCTCGGATTTCTCTCGCTATCGGTTGAATGGGATGGTGATAGTCAAACACTTGCTTATGCAATCGTTACACCAGATGCCGTGACTCCGAGAGTTATTGGTGGAACTGTTAAAGATGCTGATAGCGACGTTGATCCCGAAGCAATCAACCACAGAGGTATCATTGAAATTGTATTCAACGAAGCAGTGGTGGGAAGCATTGAACTTCAAACCGAAGGTGGTGCTGATGCCGGTTGGATTGGCAAAGTTGAAGGTAATAAAGGAATACTTGAACTAGTCAAAGGCAAAGAAATTCGCGGCAATACCATTTACGTTATCAAAGGTAAAGTCGCTGACGCTGCCGGTAACGAACTCACAATCAGTATAATCTTCGCAACTAAGGCTAAAGCGTAAAATTGAGACTATTTCTATCTTTCTCTGTTAAAGAGGCAGTTACACATCATGATCACCGAACTCAGAGCGCAAAATTTCAAATCATGGAAAGATACAAGTAAGCTGCAGATAGCACCCTTAACCGGATTCTTCGGCGCGAACAGTTCTGGCAAAACGAGTCTCCTGCAAACGCTACTCATGCTAAAGCAGACCGTGGAGCGTCCGCCTAATTGGAATGAGATAATTGATTTCGGTGATAACAATTCCCTTGTCAACTTGGGGAGCTTTGACGATCTTATCCACGGTCACAGGCGGGATCCTTGGCTCCAAATCTCAGTGTCATGGAAATTTTCTGAAAAATTAAGCATATCGGATATGGATGAAGTGGATGTTCTCTCCTTTGATCTCAGCATCAGGAACGTGGAGAATTCGGTTACTGGAATGGGATTCGGTTATACAGTTAATGAACGAAATTTCCATGTCAGTTGGGCTGGCCCAGGTGCCCCTTGTACGGTTTCTATTCCTCATAGACACGAGGATTATATTGAACCTCCATTCCGGTGTTATGGGATTCACGATGCCCCGCTTCGTATTCGGGAACTTTTCTCGCCACTCCAAACCCGTTTTGAAAACCTATTCCGTAGCATCCGCTATCTCGGGCCCCTCCGTGAATATCCGCGTCGGAATTACACATGGCAAGGTAAGCATTCCGCAGGGGTTGGTCAGCATGGCGAAGATATGGTCACCGCGCTCTTTTCCGGACGAATTCAACTCCGTCCTACTGAAAAGCAAATCCCCAAATGGCTGCAGCGGTTGGATTTGATTGACTCCTATCGCCTCAATCCTATCTCTGGCTCGGAAACGGCGTACGAATTCCTCGTCCGTAAATACAAGGATGGTCCCGAAGTCCGACTCACCGATGTTGGTTTTGGCGTTTCGCAGGTCCTACCGGTATTAGTTCTATGCTATTATGTACCTGAAGGAAGCATCCTCATCCTTGAACAACCTGAAGCACACCTCCACCCCAAAGTGCAGTCAGAATTAGCGGATATGCTCATTGAAGTCGTAAAAGAGCGACAGTTACAGATTATCCTTGAGAGCCACAGTGAGCATCTACTGATACGATTAATGCGGCGCATCGCTGAGGAAGAGATTTCGGCAGACGACACCGCCTTCTATTTTTGCGAAATAAAAGAGGGGGTCTCTGAAATTGAGAGGCTCAATGTAGATGACTACGGAAACATCACGAATTGGCCACAAAACTTCTTCGGCGATGAGATGGGCGACTTGGCAGCAAAAACTAAAGCGGAGATGAAACGTAAGAAAGCCAGCAAAGTATGAAAGTTATTGTAGATACAAATGTCCCGTTAGTTGCCAATGGAAAAGCAGACCAAGCCTCTGAAGATTGCGTAGAGACTTGTATTGACAGACTGATGCAGATTACCGCAGGTAACGTAAAATTAGTGTTAGATGACCAGCGGCGAATTATCGGAGAATACCGGAATAAGTTGCATTCAGACGGTTTTCCGGGTGTAGGGGATGCATTCCTTAAGTGGGTAGAGATAAATTGGGCAAACCCGCAACAATGCGACTTGGTTTCCATTATGCCTATTGATGATTCAGAAACTGATTTTCAAGAGTTCCCAACAGACCCAGCGTTAGCAGATTTTGATCCGGATGACAGAAAATTCATCGCTGTGGCACTTGCACACGCCGAAAAACCTCCCATTCTGCAAGCGGTAGATAGTGCATGGTGGACCTATCGCGAAGCACTCCGTCAAAATGGTGTCACAGTTGAGTTCATCTGTGAAAACGATATTCGTTTGATGCTAAATCAATAACACCTCAAAACACAGGAGAGATAGCATGATCCATGAGATAAGAACCTACAACTTGAAACTCGGTCAACTCCAAGAATACTGGAAACGCTTCGGCGAAAAGTTACCAGCTCGCCAAGCACTCTCAAAACTCGGTGGACATTGGTACACCGAAGTGGGACCATTAAATCAAATGGTCGCCATTTGGCCCTACGAGAGCCTCGAACAGCGGGCAGAAATCCGACGCGCTGCAGAAGCCGAACCCAATCCAGTATGGCCCCCCGATACAAGCGATCTCATCGTATCAATGGTCTCCGAGATTTATCTGCCAGCTCCCTTTATGGAACCCTTAGGCGAAAAAGACATCGGACCGCTCTATGAAATGCGTCTGTACACCTATCCCGCAGAAGGCATGCCGCAAGTGCTGGAGGCGTGGGGTGCGGCGATCCCCGAACGCGTGAAGTTCTCACCGTTGGCAGGCTGTTGGTACTCGGAATACGGCGGTATCAATAATTTCATCCATATATGGGCATACAAGAGTTTTGAAGAACGTGCCCGAATCCGGACAGAGACACGAGAGAAGAGTGTCTGGCCCCCCAAAGGTTCCGTCAGACCCATCACACAAGAAAGCAAACTCTTGCTGCCCGCACCTTTCTCACCGATGCAGTAATCTGACTTTCACTACAATAGATCCGTCCCCATCACTGGCAAGGTTTCCTGAGGCAACACCCAAGCAAAAACACCTCGCCGGTCTGATGAAATCATAAGCCTTGCAAGCCAGAAATACACTTGATTTCTGTTTCGTAACTGGTTAAAATTACAGCATGAACCGACGAGACACCTTGTTTGATAAAGCGAGGCGAAATCCAAATGGATTGCAATTTAGAGAGTTTGAACGCCTGATGCGTCAATGCGGGTGGACACAACGTCGTCAACGCGGTAGCCATCGGGCTTGGTATTCACCTAACGGATATAGGCTCATTGTCCAACCAGATCGCTCTATGGCGAAAGGATACCAAGTTCGACAGTTTCTTAAACAATATAATCAGGAGAGAACAGATGGAGAAGAATAACCACGACGATTTTGATGGCTTCATGGTGAACGTATTTTTTGATGAGGACGGTGATTATCTCGCGCATCTCGTGGAACTCCCTAACGTTTCGGCTTTCGGACCGACACCTGCCGAGGCGTTGAATGAATTAAAAACAGCATGGGAGTTGATGAAAGAGTGTTATCAAGAAGACGATGAACCCATTCCAAAAGCACCTTCACGGAACGGATACCAGGGACCATTCAACATCTCTGTTGATGCAAAACTTTATCACGCTTTGGCAGACGAAGCGGCAAAATCCGGAATGAGCCTTTATGCACTTGTGACGCAGAAGTTGTCAAAAACGACAGTACGCAATACAGAAAACATAAAGAAAATGTAGTGTCTCAAGTCAAGAAATCGCGATCAGGAGTGCTTCGCAGTTAGAATCCTACAGAAGAACGAACCAACGAACCGAAAAGGTTTGACATAAAGTTCAAAATGTGCTACGGTATTAGAAGTTAACCTTTCGATAAAAGACAACCACGCCAATCATATCAAGGAAAACTCTATGCCACGTTCAAAACAGTCAGACCTGTCGATGATGGAACTCTACAAACAGGTTAAAAAACAGCACGAAGATGCTATTCTCCTGTGCCGAGTCGGTGATTTCTATGAAGCCTTCTTTGAGGATGCCGAGTTAATCGCACGCCTCCTTGAGATCGCCTTGACAACAAGAAGCCATAAAAACCAGAAATCCCCACCGCCACCGATGGCAGGCATCCCACACCACGCACTCGATTCCTATCTCTACAAACTCGTCAAAGCCGGACACAAAGTCGCTATTCTGGAGCAGACCGAGGACGCGAAACTCGCACGCGATGAAAACCGGCTCGTCAAACGCGATGTTGTCCGGATCGTTACACCCGGCACCGTGACCGACCCGAAAGTGCTTGAGCATAAACAGAACAATTACCTCATTTCCATTTATCCCAACAAAGATGTCTACGGTGTCGCTGTGGCGGATCTCTCTACAGGCGAGTTTCTGGTAACCGAACTCACGGATCCTTCACGCCTCTGGGCAGAGATACACCGTTTTTCGCCAAAAGAGTGTCTCTTTTCCGAATCCTTTGAAGATGCGGAGATGTCTGACCGCCTCAAGACCGAACTCAAAGCGACGCTCAATTATCTGCCCGACTGGCGGTTTGAGTTCGACACCGCTCGAACGGAACTCCTCCAGCATTTCCAAACGATTTCACTCGACGGATTCGGGTGCGAACACCTGCCCACTGCAATCGCTGCTGCCGGCGCGCTCATCTACTACCTAAACGAGACCCAGAAACAGGAAGTCGAACACATCGTCTCGCTGCACACCTACACGCTCTCGGATTTTATGGTACTGGATGCCGATACGCAGCGCAACCTTGAACTCACAACCTCCATTCGCGACGGTTCCACAAAAGGCACGCTCCTCGAAGTCCTCGATCAGACGGTAACATCAATGGGAGGTAGAAGGATACGCCAATGCCTCTTGCAACCTTTGCTCGATGAAAAAGAAATTGAACAGCGGCTTAGCGCGGTTGACGAACTCAAAACCCAGATTAGTCTACAAGAGGAACTTCGCGAGGCACTCGGACAGATGTACGATATTGAGCGACTCATTTCGCGGATCAGTCTCGGTTCCGTCAACGGACGCGACCTGCATTCGCTCAAGGACTCATTGTGCCTGATTCCCAATGTCAAAGCGCAGCTCCAAAACTGCAGCAGTCCACTGTTGGTATCCCTTGATGGGACCTTAGATCCGCTACCCGCGTTAGTCGAACTAATTGAAAACGGTATCCATCCGAACCCACCTGTAACGATTCGCGAAGGGGGTGTAATCTGTGACGGCTATAACGAGGAACTCGACGAACTTCGGCAGATTGTGGGAGAAGGAAAGGACTGGATCGCCGCTATGGAAGCAGCGGAACGCAAACGCAGCGGTATCCAATCCTTGAAGATCGGATTCAATCAGGTCTTCGGCTACTACATCGACGTGACGAAACCGAATCTCGACATGGTCCCCGAAGATTATATCCGTAAACAGACGCTTCGGAATTCTGAACGGTTCATCACACCTGAACTCAAGGAGCAAGAGGCGAAGGTACTGAACGCCGAAGATCGGATCCAGACCTTGGAATACGAGCTTTTCTGCCAAATCCGCGATGAAGTATCGAAGTTCACGGAAACCGTCCAGAAAATCGCAGCCGCGCTCGCAATGATTGATGTTCTCGCCAATTTTGCATACATCGCATCGAAATACAACTACGTGAAACCGACTGTCGCATCCGTAGACGAGATCGTTATCCGGGACGGCAGGCATCCGGTCGTTGAGCAGCTATTTACGCAAGAGGGATTTGTTCCCAACGATACGCTACTCAACTGTGATGACGAGCAATTACATATCATCACGGGACCGAATATGAGCGGTAAAAGCACCTATCTCCGTCAAACGGCACTCATCGTTTTAATGGCACAGATTGGGTGTTTCGTGCCTGCTTCCGCTGCAAAGATCGGATTAGTGGATCGGATTTTCACACGCGTCGGTGCTTCAGACAACCTCGTAATGGGACAGAGTACGTTCCTCGTCGAGATGAACGAAACGGCGAATATCCTCAACAACGCCACACGCAACAGTCTCGTCATTTTTGACGAAGTCGGGCGCGGCACCAGCACATTTGATGGACTCAGTATCGCATGGGCGGTTTCAGAGTATCTCTTAGATGAGAAACGGATGGGTGCGAAAACGCTCTTTGCCACGCACTATCACGAATTAGTGGAACTCGCCAGTAAATATAAACGCGCGAAGAACTACAACGTCGCTGTTCATGAAGATGGTCAAAAGGTGACATTCCTCCGAAAAGTTGTTCCGGGCGGCGCAGACCAGAGTTACGGCATCCACGTCGCACGGCTCGCTGGGTTACCCCAAGCCGTGATTACACGCGCACAACAGATACTTGAGGTACTGGAACAACACAATCTCAGCGTTGAGGCGGACGGTGCGACAGGAGAACCACCGAAAACACACCCGACAATGCCGAAACCCCGTCGCCGCGTCTCTCGAAAAACAATGCAAAGCGATTCGCTCCAGATGGCACTCTTTACACCGAAGACACACCCACTCGTCGAAGAAATCCGACGTTTGGAACTCACGCAGGTGACTCCCTTAGATGCGGTAAATATTCTCTATGATCTGAAAGCAAAAGCGGAGGGATCTGAAGGTTAGGCAGCAGCGATACAATCCCCTTCTAACGCACCCAAAGTGACGCGCTGAATCTGATTGATCGCACTCTCTGGCGCATCAACGAGGACGCGGAGGTAATTGTCCGTGAAACCGGCGAGGTGGTCATTTTCGCCTTCTCTGCTCGCTTCGATGAGAACCTCTTTCTGTTTCCCAAGCATCCGTTGTCGAAACGCTGTATTGAGACGTTCGCCGAGCGCGATCATTGCTTGGCTCCGGGCAGCAGAGATGTGTGGCGACACCGGATCCGGGTAGGTCGCTGCAGGGGTGCCTTTACGCGGAGAATAGCGGAATACATGCAGTTGACTGAAACCGATCTCTTCAACGAATCGGCACGATGCTTCAAAGTGGGCATCCGTTTCTCCGGGGAATCCTACCATAATATCGGTCGTAATCCCAACATCGTCGCCGAAGACGCGTCGTAAATTCTCTACGAGATGCGCAAATTGTGACGTGGTATAACGCCGACGCATCCGCCGTAACACCGCATCCGAACCGGCTTGGAGTGGCAAATGAAAGTGAGGCATACATTTCGGCAGTGCCGCCATCCGTTCACCAAGCGCATCAGGAAAGTACATCGGTTCAATCGAACTGAAACGGATCCGTTCGATGCCTTCAATGTCGTGGATGTGCTCTAAAATGTCGGCGATGTCTTTGTCTCTACCGGTATCCATACCGTAGGCACCCAGATGCACACCAGTGATGACGACCTCTTTGATACCGCTGTCAGCGATACGATGTGCTTCATCGGCGATGTCGTCGAGCGGACGACTTGTCATTCGACCGCGGACGTAGGGGATAATACAGTAGGTACAGAAGGCACTGCAACCGTCTTGTACCTTGATGAGCGCGCGGGTACGTTTGCCAGCATCGCTAACGCCTCTGCTAAAACGTGCGTGCTCACGGATAGCATCGTGTTGTACGGGTTCTATGGAAAGAAGCGGATTCGGCGAATGAAACACCTCTTCCGAAAGTGATGGCGTTTCGGCGTTTAATACGTCCAAATAGTCCTGAAAATCCGCCTTTTCTCGGTTACCGAAAACGAACGTTACACCCGGTATCTTTTCGATCGCCTCGCGGTCGCTTTCAGCATAGCAGCCCGTGACAAGCACTTTTGCGTTCGGGTGCTGTCGAATCGCTCTCCGAATCGCTTGACGTGCTTTCTGGTCGGCGACGTTCGTTACGGTGCATGTATTGATGAGATAGAGGTCTGCCTGCTGCCCCGACACTCCCTCGTCAACGAGTGTATATCCGTTGCGCTGGAGTGTCTCACGCATAGATTGCGTATCGTATTGGTTCGCCTTACATCCCATCGTAATCAGTTTCGCAGTTTTCATCTTTTTAAATATGGGCCTCTCCGCTCATTTTTTCACGATGTGAAAAAATGGTTTCCTGTTACATTCGGTACGGTTTCGCGAGGGGCTGTTTTTTTAAGTATCTATCAAATAAATCTCTGGTTTGCCGATAAATATTATACCCAGTTTTTGGCTGGATTGCAAATAGAGTTATTGGCTTTTCCTACTAAAAACAGGTTGGTTCGATGTAGTCAGGGGCATTCAGTTTTAAACGGTTGTCGGTTATCGATACGGAGATCCTTATCAAAAGCCTCTCTTAACCGACAATCTTGACCAAGAACTCGCCTACAGATAATTTTGCTAAGGCGTGAGTTCTTGGTCAAAACTGAAAACTATCTATTATGATAATTCAACGGATTTGCCAGTGCGGGCGCATTCATAGATAGCCATGTTGAGTGCGACAGAACGTCTGCCCTCATAGCCGTCGACTGCCGGTGACGCGCCATCGTTGATAACACGGAGTGCGTCTTCAATCACATTACCCGGATAAGGCGGCAACTTAATTTCCGGCTCATCGTCATCAACGAATGACCACATCTCGGGTCCGAGACCGACGATGCCTTTTTCGCCGTGGATGTGGATCATCGAAACGCTGCTGCCGGGGAATGTTGTCGTTGTCAGGACGTGGCCCAACGCGCCGTTCTCAAATTCGAGGATCGCCGAGGTCATATCCTCAGTTTCACAATTTTCATGATCGTAGACATCAAAATGGGCACCGATGACCCGTTTGACGGGACCCATAAACCAGAGCATGAGATCGATATAATGCACGCCTTGGTTCATGATGGAGCCACCACCGTCGAGTTCCCATGTGCCGTGCCAACCGACGTAGTAACTATCTGGACGCTTCCATTTCATACGGAGTTCGCACAGCAGCGGTCTACCAAGCTCACCTGTTTCGAGTACCTGCTGGATTCGGCGATTATGCGTACCGTAGCGTTCACCAAAATCAACAAGCAGCTTGACATCGTTGTCTTCGCATGTTTTAATGAGGGAGTTACAATTTTCGACACTAACATCCATCGGTTTGGTGGTAATAACGTGTTTACCGCGGCGTGCCGCTTCCTCTCCAAATTTGCCGTGCAGACCGCTTGGGGTCATAATCATTGCGACATCGATATCGTCGCGATCGAACATCTCAAGCGCATCGTCGTGGCTTTCGCAGCCGAAGCGTTCCTCAGCTGCCTTGCGCCGATCTTCGACAAGATCTGCCACAGCGACGAGCTCCGCACCGTCTGTGCTGTGAATTACACCGGAACGGTTCATACCCATACCCAAACCGACAACGCCAAAACGTAGATTATTAGCCATTAGAATTTCTCCTTTTTTATAAGTCGTCAGATAACTAATAACCATTATAGCACATACACAGACGATGCGTTACAAAAAATTAACCAGACTATTTCTGACTGTCTTTATCCTTTACGCTGTGCCGCAGCCTGCCTTTTCACAAGCAGGCGGAATACGGTTCACCGATGTGACAACGCAGTTGGGTATCCAATTTCGGCACACCAATGGTGAGAGTGGACAGAAATACTTTATTGAACCTATCGGCAGTGGCGTTGCCCTCTTCGATTTTGACAATGACAACGATTTAGATATCTACCTTGTCAACGGAAGCAATTTACCCGGACGCACCTCACCGACCCTACCGACAAACCGCCTCTACCGCAACGATGGAGACACCTTTACCGATGTAACAGTGGAAGCGTCCGTCGGTGATACAGGCTACGGATTGGGATGCTGTGTCGGGGATTACAATAACGACGGTTTTACCGACCTCTATGTGACAAACTACGGAACGAATGTCCTCTATCGAAACAACGGCGACGGCACTTTTACAGATATTACCGAGTCCGCCGGAGTCGGTGGAAATCGGTTTAGCAGCGGTTGTGCATTTGTAGACCTTGATGCCAACGGTTACTTGGATCTCTATGTCGTCAACTACGTTCAATTCGATCCAGCAACAAATCCAGAATGTACTCGGCAGGGCGTTCGGACATATTGCACGCCGGAGACACTACAAGGTGTTGAGGATGTCCTCTACCGGAACAACGGTGATGGCACTTTTACGGATATAACGGCGAAATCCGGTATCAGCGGCGCAAATGGAAAAGGGTTAGGTGTTGTCTGCGGTGATATAGATAACGATGGCGATATGGACATCTTCGTTGCGAACGATACCACCCCAAATTTCCTCTACCGAAATGATAGCGATACGACTATTAAGATGACGGAGGCCGCGCTTTTCGCAGGTGTAGCACTCAGTGAGGAGGGACGCGCCTATAGCGGGATGGGTGCGAACCTCGGTGATTTCGACAACGACAGCTACCTTGATATCGTGATTACAAACTTTCAGGATCAGACGAATAGTCTCTATCACAATGACCAGCGCGGATTTTTCGACGAGGTGAGTTTCGCCAGAGGCATCGGCGAGAAGAGTCTCCGTTATTTGGCGTGGGGGGTCGATTTCATCGATTTTAACAATGACGGTTGGCTGGATCTGTTCGTTGCTAACGGACACTTGGACGATAACGTCGCTGAGATTGATCCGATTGGAACGTACGCACAACCGAATCAACTTTTTTTGAGCAACCGCGGTATCAATTTTTCGGAGCAGCCTGATGCGGCAATAGCAGGACAGAAGGTGAGTCGTGGCACTGCATTCGGCGATATAGATAACGATGGCGATGTCGATATTGTTATCTCTAACCTCAAAGGCGCACCGACTGTTTTACGGAACGACAGTGATAGCACGGCACGATGGTTGCGTATCAAACTCATCGGCACGCACTGTAATCGTGATGCGATTGGTGCCCGGGTAACCGTTGTTTCAGGCAGCTTGACACAGATTCGTGAGGTCAAAAGCGGTTCGGGATATATCAGTCAGAACGACCTCCGTCTACATTTTGGGTTAGCGGACGCGACGCAGGTTGATACGCTAACAGTGCGATGGCTCTGCGGCAGCGTCCAAACCCTACAGAACCTTGAAACGAATCAGGTGCTTGTTATTTCGGAGGAATAGGGTGTTTCCTACGGCACTGCGTAATCGTCTGGGTTGTTCTTCCGCCAGTTCGGGAGATACCCTTCTTTGTGTTCAAAGCCGTAAGAAGGTCCGATTTGGTTCACGCTCGACCAGGGCCAGGCTTGTCCGCCGATCAAACGGAATTCGTCACCTCTGCCACACAGCCAATAGAACATGTGCGCCACATATCTCGCGACACCGTGTCCGCCATATTCCGCAGACTGGAAATCAAATTCCGGTTCTTCTTTCCAATCCCGTGTCGGTGGGACGGTCCGCCAGTAGCTATATTTCAGCATGTGGCGCAATCCTTCCGCAGTGGATTCACCCCGACGATGGAGGATACTTTGCGAATGGATAACAAAAGAACCCGCAGGTCCATCGCTTGAAACGCCTTTCTCAGCTATATCCCGACTCGTGGAGCGGATATGCGAACCGGGTAGAAGTTCCGTCGGGCCCATTTCCAACGGTGTATCCTGTGGGAAATAAAAAACCTCAACGAAATTGGTTTCGGGGCCAAAGACATGATCGGCATCGTGATGCCACCCCTGCGCAGGCATCGGGCACTCAACACGATGGTTGCTCACCAGCACGGGTAACCCAACGTTCTTACCAAGCAGTGAGCGCAATGCTCCGGCGAGTTCACGATTGAGTAGCACATGCTCAATATACCAATCCTCTAACATAATGGAACTCGGTTCATGCGTATCCCGCATGCGTTCTAAATCGGCGTGCGTCATACCGGGTGGCATAAAGCACGGATTTATCGGTAAGTCACCGTTGAGATAATCACACGTCCGTTGGTTAATCTCATCGGGGACAACGCCTTGGAGTTGTAGGTATCCATCTCGGCAATACTGCAGCACCTGTGAATCCGTAAGCGTGGGCTCACAGTCAAAGGTGCGATTTACTTCATCATGTTTCATCGTTCATTTCCTCACACTTTTCATTTTTCCATCCTATAGACACCGATCCTGAAGCCGTAACGCTTGTAAAAAGCAACGGCATCTTCATTGTGAGCAAGTACATCCAATCTGACTTTCTTATCTGTCCATACATTTTCGTATAGCCAGTCAAGCAACTGCGTAGCGATGCCTTTTCGCCGATGCGCTCTGTCCACATACAATTGCCGCATATAGTAGTGACCGCCATCATCTCTGTATAGGCAATACGCGACGATATCTCCGTTCTCCTTCGCCAGATAACAGATATAGTCGGTTACCAACCATTCTTCCATCCGTTCAGTGAGTTCCGCTATGTTCATCGGGTTAGGATGCCGCTCGTCCTCAATGAGGTTCTTGTTAAGTTCAGCAAGTCTTTTGACATCACGCAGTTCTGCTTTAACGATTTCCATTGCAGTATTAACCTGATTACGTCAACGTTACATTGTCCTGTTTGACAAGTTCCTTCTCTTCCCACTCGGCTGCGTAAGCCGCCAACGCTTTTGTCTCTGGAGAGAGTCGTTCCATCACTTCTGGGGGAAAGAGTTCTCGGATACCGCGATCATCCTGAAAGAACTGCGTCTTATACCGCAAAATCAGGAATCGCCGATCGCGGTCTTGCGGTTTCCATACCAACACACCGTGTGTCAACATCTCGGTGATAATCACAACATCTCCGGCTTTCGGTGTCACATTGACGATAGCCGGATGGAGCGGAGCCTCTGGATTGTCAGGTTCAGGGAAAAACAAGTTTTTCGGACGCTTAAAATTGCGTTTATGCGAACCCGGCAAAACGATCAAACCGCCGTCCCCCGGATAGACATCCGTGAAATAGAAGAAAACAACGATGTCGTTCGTGAAGATCCGATCGTTTTTGACATCATACCGTCGCGTCCAGCGGAACCCCTCACCCGCACAATGGAGCGGTGTCATCTCCTGTCGTTCGTGTGTATTGACAACAAGCGACCCACGATTGAAACGCGGTTTATTAAAGGTCAACTCCTTGATGATGGGCCATGTGGTAGGGTGCAGTGTCAATGCTTCAAGTGATTTATCCGCTGAGAATCCGTTTGAAAACCCCTCACCTCCGCGACGAATCCCAGGCGGTAATTCATCTGGCGATGCTTGCACAAGCCGTTCAATCGCTGCTTGTGTATTCCTAAGTTCTACTGGTGTCAGGACGTTCTCTAAATGCAGGTAGCCACGTAGGTCAAAGAGGTATTTCTGTTTCGGTGTCATGTCCATGCCTCATGCGGAATAGAGGTATCGTTTCCTTGCAAGATATAGTATAAAGAATTGCTTTAAATTTCAAGGTAATTTACAATGTTAAAGGTATCTGAATCAAAACTGGACTAAGGAAGTTATGTAAGGAACAAATACGTATGAATATAAAAAGTGGGGACACTATAAAGTCTGACCGATGGCCCGAGCTTGTAAAAATTGATCTTCTCAAAGAAATTGGCGAATATGTCCAACTAATCGGGTCTACCATCAATTCGCGAACACATATCGACCAACTTCTCCATAAAGACGAAGTAAATGCATTAGAATCGCTAAAACTCACGCCGAATTTTACGGCAGAGGCACGCCACGTTTTTCTCAGTCTTGAAGCACTGCGATACCGATATGCTGCACGCTACGATTCACTTTTTGCTGTAAACGCTTCTAAGGTAGATCCCTTGCCACATCAAGTAGATGCCGTCTACGGACATGTTCTCAAATTACCGCGAATCCGTTTTCTTATTGCTGATGATCCGGGTGCGGGGAAAACGATTATGGCGGGACTTATCATTAAGGAGCTCAAACTTAGGCATCTCATTAGCCGCGTACTGATTGTCGTCCCAGGACATCTTAAGGACCAGTGGCGGAGGGAACTGAAAGAGCGGTTTGAGGAAAGTTTTCTTATAATGGATCGGGCAGTTCTCTTAGCGCAACCGGGTGAAAACGTTTGGACACGTGAATCACATTTAATTACGTCCGTTGATTTTGCCAAACGAGATGATATTAAAGCCTTGATTGAATCGTCTCAGTGGGATCTGGTCATTGTGGACGAAGCACACAAAATGGCAGCTTACCAGTACGGAAATAAGTTGAAAAAAACCAGTCGGTATGAATTGGGAGAAACGCTCTCCAGAATTTCAACCCATCTCTTGTTTCTTACTGCCACACCACACAAAGGCGATCCCGAGAATTTCAGATTATTCTTAGATCTTCTTGAGCCAGGTTTTTTTGCAACAAGCCAGATGCTGAGTGAATCTATTACAGCAAGAGATAATCCGCTTTTCCTTCGACGTGTCAAGGAAGATTTGAAAGATTTTGAAGGCAAACCGTTGTTTCTCCCTCGACACGTTGATACACTCTCATTTGATCTCGGCGTTGACTCACCAAAAGAGAAAGAGCTCTACAACGAACTCTCTGATTATGTCAATACCCAGTACAATAAGGCCTTGACAAAAGATAAAAAGAATAATGTAGCGTTCGCACTTGTAATTTTACAGAGGCGGTTGGCATCCAGCACTTATGCGTTACGCAACTCACTTATGCGTCGAAAAGCTCGTCTTCAGGAATTGTTAGAGGGTGTAGTAGAAAGGAAGGCTTCTATTGGCACGATTGATTTTGAAACAATTGATGATTTGAGTGAAGAGGACAGATGGAAAGAGGAAGAAATTTGGGAAACACTTTCCGTGGCAGAGAATCGGGAAGAACTCAGACGTGAAATCGAAACCCTTGAAGCACTCTCAGAAGCAGCACAGGAGATTATTACAAGCGAAGCCGAAATTAAGGTGCGGGAGTTGAGAAAAACGCTTGACGATCTTGAGGCCGATTTCTCTGGTGAAAAAATTCTCATTTTCACGGAATCTCGGGATACGTTGTCATACCTTCAGGATAAAATGGAGGCCTGGGGTTATACCGTTACGGTTATTCACGGGGGCATGAAACTTGAGGAACGGATTGCAGCTGAAAACGAATTCAAAAATCGAACGCGGATTTTAATCGCTACCGAAGCCGCTGGCGAGGGAATTAACCTTCAGTTCTGTCACCTTATGATTAATTATGACTTGCCTTGGAACCCTAATCGCTTGGAGCAACGGATGGGACGTATCCATCGGTATGGACAAACTAAAGAGTGCTTCGTGGTAAACCTTGTGGCCGAAGATACACGAGAAGGGATGGTATTGACTGCCCTTTTCAAGAAGATTAGAGAGATCCAAACCGCTTTAGGTAGCGATAAGGTTTTTGATGTCCTGAACGAAGTACTCTATGGTGTGAATCTCTCTCAACTTTTATTGCAAGCAGCAGCTTCTGCAAAAGGAATTGATGAAATTCTTGCAGAAATTGACATTGAGGTAGATGAGGCATACATTACGCAGGTCAAAGAGAACTTGGCGGAAAGCCTCGCAACCCATTATATTGATTACACCCGCATTCGCGAAATGGCAGAGCGCGCCCGCGAACAGCGACTCATCCCAGAATATACCGAAGCCTTTTTCCGAAAAGCCTTTGCTGAGCTCAAAGGTAGATTGCATGACCGTAGAGATAAGTTTCTTACGATTGAAAGGATCCCGATCCAGATCCGACGAATTGCTGAAGTGGTGGAATTTAAACGGAAACACGGTTCTATATTGAAAACCTATCCGAAAGCCACTTTCGATAAAGAACTTGCCTTTAAAAACCCCGATGCGGAATTCATCTCTTTTGGTCACCCGCTATTTGAAGCTGTTCTCCAATGGGTTGGAAGCGAACTTTCTGATTGTCTAAAACAGGGAGCAGTCTTTGAAGACCCGGATGGGAAAATGGATGGTGTGATTCTGTTCTATGAGGGTGAGATCCGCGACGGTTTAGGTCAGATTGCTGGCGTGCGTCTGTTTGCCTTCTACGTGCAACCTGATACAGTAACAGTTGAACCCATAGATCCGAAGATAATTTGGGATATAGCAGAAAGCACACAGCAAGTCCTATCAGAAGATATTGAAACCTTGAAAGGACTTGTCATGGCAAAATTGATGCCTGGACTTGAAGGTTACAAAGCTGAACTTGAGGTTGAACGCAAACGGCAGACAGAAATTAAAGAGAAATACGGACGCACTTCGCTTGAGCATCTCTGCCTTGAGCTGGATAGCGATCTAATTCATCTCTATACCCGCCGAGATGCAGGCGATAAGGTTGATCGGATTATACGTAACAAAGAGGAACAGAAACAGGGTTATGAGGATGCTTTAAAAAAATTGGAGGAAACTATCGCTCAAGAACGTCTTCTCACAATGAGTACGCCCAATTTTGTTTCTGCAATTCGAGTAATTCCGAGTTCAGTTACCGACACAGCAATGAAAAGCGACCCGCAAATTGAGCAGATTGGTATGGAAGTAACAATGCGTTACGAGTGTGAACACGGGCGTGTTCCTGAAGATGTCGCTGCTGAAAATCTCGGTTTTGATGTCCGTTCAACCGACTCGACAGGTGTCAAACGCTATATTGAAGTCAAAGCCCGGGCTGGATATGGTTCGGTGGTTCTGACACAAAACGAGTGGTTCAAAGCACAGCAGTTTCAATCTGACTATTTCCTCTATGTTGTTCTCAATGCTGCAACCCAGAAGCCTGAACTCCATATCATTCAGAATCCAGCTGAACATACACAACCGGAGGAAAAGATTGAAGCAGTTCGGTATCAGATTTCTTTGAATGAAATTCGGGAAAAAAGTGTAAAGTATTCTGGGGAAAGCAATATACTGTGACATCATATAGGATGTGTCAAGACAATACCAATCAATTTAAGAGGTTTCGTACTTTACTATGGACTTGATTTCTTTTCGTGTTACTATGTACAAAGGGATCCTTGACTCTGGATGGGTCGAAGTGAATCCACTAACGGTACTCGTTGGCAAAAATGAATCGGGAAAAACCTCCCTTCTGAAAGCACTTCATAAGCTTAATCCTTACACCCCCGAGCCTTATGTTATGAGGAAGGAATGGCCACGCGGCCGACGGCAAGAACAAAGCGAAGAGCAAGAGGTTTGCCGGGCAAAGTTTCGACTTTCAGATCAAGAAAAATCCGAACTCACCCAGATTGCTGAGAATGCGATATTCCCTGATACCATAGAAGTGTCCCGGAATTATGCAGGGCAATTAGTTATAGACTTTGAGGATGAGATTTTCTCGGATAAACCAGATCCTAACGATGTTAATAATGCTTGTAGTGTTCTACCACAGGTTCAAAGTGATTTTGGGGTTCCATTCAAACAACGTGCTGATGAATGCCTCAAAGAAGTGAGACGTTTTGCACATGAAGGTCGATTCACCGATTTAAGAGGATTAGCTCAAAAGCACCAAATGTTGTTGCAAGAGGTCCTATCGCCATCGGAACCCCCACAGCAAATTGAGAACAACTTTATCAGCGCGTACATTGCAGGTCTTGCACAGCTTGTTCATACGCTTGAACCATTACCCTCTATTCAATCAAAAATTCATGAATATATTACTGATCATTTGCCCACATTTATCTACATGGACGATTATAAAGCATTTAGCGGGGCTGCACAACTTGATGAGATTCAATCTCGTCAAAATAACAATCGTTTGACGGAAGAAGACAAGACCTTTCTCACAATCCTTAACTTATCAGGGCTTGATCTAAATAACTTGATTCAGCTTGGACAGGGCGATGCAGAAACCCGTAAGCAACGACAATTTGATCTTGCTGACGGTGGGAGCACTCTAACAAACTTAATCTCAGATCGATTTCGTCAACGCAATTATGAAGTTGAATATGATGTTGATAATCAGGATTTCTTTACTTTTCTAAAGGATGATCTTGATGAAGCCCTCATTGAATTGGAGGAGAGATCCAAAGGATTTCAATGGTTTTTCTCATTTGACCTCATGTTCATGCACGAAAGTGAAGGGACGTTTGAAGGTTGTGTTGTTCTTTTGGATGAACCCGGACTCCACCTTCATCCAGAAGCACAGAAAGACTTACTTGATCGGCTTGAATACTATGCTAAGGGAAATATACTTCTCTATACAACACATCTTCCCTTCATGATTGATTTGAATCATCCAGACCGAATTCGAGTGCTAAAGGAAACAGATAACGGCATCGTTGTAACAACAGACCTTGTCGAAAGCCCACCAGAAGCAAAGTTTGTGCTTCAAGCAGCGTTAGGGATGGATGCCTCACAGAGTCTTCTGATCGCTGATCGCAATCTTGTTGTGGAGGGCGTTCATGACTACTATATTCTAGCAGGATTGTCAAATTGGTTAAAACGAATTGAAGAGGAAGGCCTGCCAGAAGATGTCCGCATCACACCAGGAACAAGTGCTTCTGAAGCCGTTCATGTTGCTACTCTTATGATTGGTCAGCGTCTTAACGTAGTTGCTTTGTTTGATTCTGACGATGAGGGGCGACGCGCTAAAGATAAATTGGTTAAGAAGTGGCTTACGCAGTATACAGAATCTCACACTGAAGCCATTTTGCTAGGCGATGCTATAGGTGCCAGTGGTGATTTTGAACTTGAAGATATTTTTACTGAAGACTTTATGAAAGCAATTATTAAGGAAACTTATAGTAGAGAACTTGCGCATGCTGGCGTAGATGACTTTACGTTGCAAGGTGAGGGTGTGCTTTGGAAAAGAATTGAGAGTTTTCTGGAAGAAAAGGATATAACGGCAAATAAGGGATCGATAGCAAAGCGATTGCGAAACAAACTTAGCAATATGCAAGATGCCAGCGAGCTACCCGGTGAGACGAAGGAGAAGACCATCAGACTTTTCCAAAAAATTCGCGAGGCTTTTGGTGAAACATAAACCAGGCCTTGATAAAAACAGTCTTGGAATAACGCGCTTATCGGTTCGTAGTAGTGCGATTTATCGCACGTCAAGGATGCAACATTATATGCGTTCTCCGACAATTGCATTGAAATCTTCATACATCTTTGATATGCTATAAATCCTCAGTTGTATTGCCACGTCACAAACCTATAGTTTTGAATAGGGGAGTCGAAAAAACGACCAAACCTTCACAAAAAGGATACTGCATGAACGAAGACAAACGCCTCATTGAAGAAACCTTTCCTGTCAAAGAAGTTTCCGCTGAATCCGTCCATGAGAAAAACATACGGCGTGGACATATCTCTACGCTCCATATCTGGTGGGCGCGACGTCCGCTTGCTGCATCACGTGCAACCGCCTATGCTGCCCTTGTACCACCTTCACAAGATACTGATGAATGGAGTCGGAAACGAGAGTTTATTATAAACCTTTCAAAATGGGAAAATTCTCTAAATCCCCATCTGCTTAAAAAAGCACAGAGGGAGATCCTTGAAGCGAACGACGGTATCCCACCGAAGGTTCTGGATCCTTTTGGTGGAGGCGGTGCAATTCCTCTGGAGACACTTCGGCTTGGGTGCGAAACTTATTCCAACGATCTCAATCCTGTAGCTGTTCTAATTCAGAAATGTACATTGGAATACCCGCAAAAGTACGGTAGTTCACTTAGCGCAACAACGGAAATAACTTTATCGGAAGATGTTAAAAAATGGGGAAACTGGGTCCTTGTAGAAGCGAAGAAAGAATTAGGCAAATTTTATCGTGAGGAGAAAGATGGTTCAATTCCAGTAGGTTATATTTGGGCAAGAACAATTCCGTGCCAAAACCCTTCATGTGGGGCAGAAATTCCGCTGATGAAACAATTCTGGCTGGCAAACAAGACACGAAAGAAGGTTGCACTTTACCCTTATCCTCAAGACAAGAATATCAAGTTCAAGATTGTTGGTGACGGGTACGAACGGATACCTAATGATTTTGACCCGAAGATAGGCAGCATCTCACGTGCTGTGGCAGTTTGTCCTATCTGTGGTAGACCGATAGAGGCGAAAACAACACGAAAACTATTTCAACAAGGGAAAGCAGGACAACGAATGGTTGCTGTTGTCATGCAAAAGCCGGGGACGAGGGATAAGCACTATCGCGTGGCAACGGAGGCTGATTTTGTTGTTTTTAAGTCTGCAAAAGCGTGCCTTGCAGAAAAACAGGAACAGTTGACGTTGGAGTGGGGTATGAATCCGGTACCTGATGAAGAGCTCCCTTTAATGAGTGGAGTATTTAATGTTGCTATTTACGGAATAAATACTTGGGGAGATCTCTTTAATGCAAGACAAAAGTTAGCGTTGATTACATTTGTGGAGAAAGTGAAAGCGGTATATCAAAAATTAGTAGCAGAAGACGTTGATGTAGAGTATGCGAAGGCAGTGGTGAGTTACTTGGCTCTAATATTAAGCCGGCATTCAAGTTATAATTCGACTTCCTGTTGGTGGGAACCTTTAGGAGAAAGAAGTTTCAATGTTTTTGGGAGGCAAGCACTCCCAATGGTTTTTGATTATTCAGAGCAAAACCCGTATGGCACTTTAACAGGAAATTGGTTAAGTCAAGTTGAAATTGCTACCGAAATTATTTCACAGTTAAGTTCAACGCTTTTCCCACAAAATGCCGTGATCTCTCACTTTTCTGCTACTGATATTGCGTATCCTGATGAATTCTTTGATGCGGTCTTTACCGATCCACCATATTACAATAGCGTTCCATACGCGGATTTATCCGATTTTTTCTATGTTTGGCTTAAAAGAACAGTTGGTGATTTGTACCCAGAACTTTTTTCGACCCCTCTTGCTCCGAAAAATCAGGAAATTACAGAAATGGCGGGGTGGGATTCGAGGAGATATGCACACAAAGACAAGGGCTTCTTTGAGGAAAATCTCAAGCAATCCTTTCAGGAAATCTATCGTGTGTTAAATCCTAACGGCGTGACTATTATTGTCTATGCCCACAAGTCCACAGAAGGATGGGAAACTTTGATTAACTCTTTGCTGGATTCTGGTCTCATTATGACAGGTGCTTGGCCTCTACGTACCGAAATGGTTACACGACTTACGGCTAATGAATCCGCAGCTCTTGCTTCCTCCATCTATATTGTTGCCCGGAAAATGGAACGTCAACCGACAGGTTTCTACAATGAAGTTAAAGAAGAAATAACAACGCATCTCAACGCTAAGCTCCACCGTCTTTGGGAGGAAGGTCTAAGCGGCGCGGATTTCTTTATTGCCGCTATTGGTTCTGCTATTGAGGTTTTCGGTAAATACGAGAAGGTTATTGATTTTGAAGGAGAGGTAATTCGCGCCGATCGCCTGCTTGACGATGTGCGGGAGATCGCCACCGATTACGCCGTGAGACAAATTTTGCACAACGGGTTCGCCGGTGAAATTTCCGATCTTACTCGCTTCTATGTCCTCTGGAGATGGGAATATCGCGAAGCGCGCGTCCCGTTTGATGAAGCGCGAAAGTTAGCACAATCCTGTGGGGTTGACCTTGCACAAGAGTGGGGTGGGAGCAGTTTTATCAAGAAAGAGAAGCAATTTATTCGAGTCCTCGGACCGCAAACGCGAGTGCTTGATGATCTTTCTAATACTAAAGAGTTAATAGACATCCTGCACAAGGCCCTATTACTGTGGGAAAAGGGACAACGTGATGAAATGCTTCGCGTGCTTAGGGACAGCAGCTATGGAGACAGCGAGGCGTTCTATCGGGTCGCGCAAGCCATTTCTGAAACACTACCGATTGAAAATAGAGAGAAAAAACTACTGGACGGTTTCCTTGCCGGACGTGAAAAGGTCAGAGAGGACATACGACAAGGACAACTCTTTTAGACGTGTTAGAAAGTGCCTTAGTGGAGGATTTAAGTTTGGAAGATCAAAAAATTCTTAGCAAGGCGTTTATCAAGCAGACCCTTGTGGACAATCGAAAAACCCTGCGGAAATACGGGGTTAAACGGATCGGCTTGTTCGGATCTTACGTGCGAGGGACGGCAACTGCCGCAAGCGACATTGATTTTCTCGTTGAACTCGAAAGATTGACTTTTGACGATTACATGGGGTTGGCTGTTTTTCTGGAAGATCTGTTTAAGAAGGACATTGACCTTGTGACCCCCACATCCATCAAACCGGGTTACAAACCTTATATTGAAAAAGAGGTAGAGTATGTCACGGAACTATAACCTATACCTCCAAGACATAGTGGAGGCAGCTGACCGTATCGCATCATACGTTGAAGGTATGACTCGCAGTGCGTTTGAGGCGGATCAGATGCGGGTTGACGCTGTTATCCGAAACCTTGGAATTATTGGTGAAGCTGTCAAGAAGATACCCGATTCCATCCGAGAGAAGTATCCAAGCGTTCCATGGCATAATATTGCGGGGTTCAGAAATAGAGTGATCCATGTATACTTTAATATTAACATGGATGTGGTTTGGGATGCGTTACAGGCCAAGCTTCCGCCGCTGAAAACGCAAATTCAACAAATCCTTAAGGAGAGAAGCGAATGATGCCATTTCACGCAATCGCTGTGGCGCACCCTGATATATTGGAGGGCAGACTCACACTGGATGTATTCGCCGCAGACTTGTGGGAGGTCTTCAGAGGGACAGCACCGGATGAATACAGAGATCCTACGCAGTTTTCCCAGAAAACCCACGAAACTGCGGGGCTCAAGCATCTGCTTTCAATTATTGAACGGAGGCTTAAGGGACAAAGCGGCGATCCTGTCATTCAACTACAAACACCTTTCGGTGGTGGTAAAACCCATGCGTTGATTGCGATGTATCACAAGGCGAGTGAGTGGAAGGCACAAGAAGCGGTGATTGTCGGAACACCGATGGGTGCCAATGATACATTATGGGGCGTGTTGGAAAAGCAATTGACCGGCAAGATAGAGCGTTTTGATGGATTGACTTCACCAGGGCGTGATGCCATCTACGAGCTGCTGTCGGAAAAACAACCTGTGCTTATCCTGATGGACGAAGTATTGGAATATGTAACCAAAGCTGCTGGTGTTCGGGTGGCGGACAGCACGCTTGCAGCCCAAACCGCGGCCTTTATGCAAGAACTGACCGAGGCGGCTGGTATTTTAGAAAAGGTAGCACTGGTTATCACACTGCCATCAGGCACCATGGAACATTATGATGAACAAGCCCAACGCCTATTTGAGCAATTTAGTCATGTTTCAGGACGGGTGGAGAGGATCTATACACCAGTACAAGAGCATGAGATTAGTGAAGTCATCAGAAGTAGACTTTTTTCGTCAATTGATACTGATGCCGCCGGTAAAATAATTCAGGATTTCATGGATTACGCCGTTAGTGAATCTATGCTGCCCCCCGGAATGGAACCTTCAGAATATCGAAGGCGATTTGAAACCGCGTATCCGTTTCTGCCCGAAGTGATTGATGTGCTGTATCAACGGTGGGGGAGCTTTCCAAATTTTCAACGCACGCGCGGAGTATTGCGTTTGTTGTCACTCGTACTTTATTCCCTTAGAGAGAAAACCCTCCCTTATATCACGCTGGCGGATTTCGATCTCAGTATTCAGGAAATTCGGCAGGAATTACTAAAGCACACCGGTCAAGAATATGACAGCATCATTGCCTCCGACATTACGAGTGATGTTGCTGGCGCAAAACAGGTCGATGTCGGACTTGGGGATGCCCACAAGGGATTCAGATTCGGTAGCCGTTCCGCGACGACTGTGTTTCTGTACTCATTTTCAGGTAAACCGAATCCAGAGAAAAAAGGAGCAGATCTGCGAGAGATTAAACGGAATGCCACTACAACAGGAAACCCCTCCAGCATCGTTGTTGAAGCCAATGAACAATTGCGAAATAAACTGTTTTATCTTCAACACGACGGTGAACGGACTTATTTTGCTAACCAACCCAATCTAAATCGTATGCTACAAACCCGGATGGAGAATATTACCGACTCCAAAGTTGGTGAACTTGAGGAAACGGTGCTGAAAGGCAACCTCTCAGGCAAGAGACTCGATACTTATATCTGGCAAAAGGACGGTTCAGGCATCCGCGATGACACGGAACTGAAACTGGTGATCCTTAAAACGCGTGACGATGTTTTGATGAAAAACACATTGGAAATGAAGGGGAATACACCGAGGGCGAACCGAAATACAGTACTCTTTCTTGTTCCTCTTGGACGAGAGAGAAGTGGATTTTACAATCAACTCCGCAAGGTTATTGCGTATCAGACTATTGAAGGCGATAAAACGCTTGTGCTCACTAATGAACAAGCAAAGGAGGTTCGGACAGAGCGGAAAAAGGCTGAAGATGGAATAGACGATATGCTGCGCCGCTATTATCGAACCTTGTTTATTCCTACCAAAGAAGGGTTGAAGGAAGGTGATTTAGGTGTTCCAACCTACGGCGACACGAAGAAACTCGACGAAGTTGTCTATGACAAACTGAAATCAGATGGGGAGATTCTTGAAAGCATTCATCCATTGGTGATTAAGGAGCGATACCTTAAAACAAATGAATCTGTATCCACCGAACAACTCTCTCAATCCAGTGCAAAGACCCCAGGAGAGGCTCGGGTCATTGGTCAGGACGCTTGGGAATCTGGAATTCGCCAAGGGGTGGAACAGGGATTGTTTGGATTAGGTGAATTGGAAGATGAAAGGCCTGTTTGCCGGTATTTCAAGGAGGACCCACCGTCAATCACCCTTGTTGGAAGTGAGGTGATAATCCGAGAAGACATCTGTATCGCCCAAAAGGAATCAGAAGAGGGGAATGAAGAAAAAAGCAGTGGTGTTACTTATCCACCGGGGGGGACTCCCGCACCAGATATTGTAGAAGGTAAAGATAATGGTAACGGATCAGATGGTGATTCGCCCCCGCCGGAGTCAAGCGGACGTAAAGAGATTCACTTGCAATTCACTGTACCAAAGGGAAAGGTGGCTGGACTCATGGGGGTAATGAATCTGCTTCAGTTGAATTTTGATAACCTCCAGATTGAATTAAGAGCAACCCACGGAGAAATGTCAGAACAGGATTACGAGGATAAAATCAAAGAGGCGTTTGCCCAGTTAGGTATTGATTTAGATGAATAAAGATAACTGAATTTCCGCGCCATCCAGAATCAAACAGTGCTCATACTTGACAAGTTTTTTATCTATTAGAGTGTTCAATCAATTTTAATAGTAGGTATATCTCCATTAAAAAGGAGGACGCTGTGTTTAACCGAACAATCCAATCTATTGACAGTCCGTTAACGCTAAGTTTGATACTCTTGATCGGCTTGATAATGTTTTCCCATACCGGACATACCTTAGAACCCGAAGTCTGGTTCTCCTTCAAAGGAAAAGACGCGAATGTTGCTGTAGATGCCAGTGGTAACGGAAATGATGGCGTGATTATGGGCGGAGCAAAGCGCGTGCCGAGTAAAGAGGGTGTATATGGAATGGGGATCGAACTCGGTGATAACAAGGAGCAGTTCATTGAATTCGATTACCTGATGCAGAACCCTGGCACGATTGGGTTCTGGTTTAAGCCGTATTGGGACGGTGCAGGTGAAGGCACCTATCGGTTATTTGATGCGAGTACGGCTGCCCTCTCCTTCTCTATTGGCAAAGGCACCCGGGCAGGAGAACGTGAGAACGAGTTCGTTTTCTTGATAGAAAGTGCGCTTGATATAGATGCTCTGATGTCTGTTCCAGCACCTGATTTCGTTAAAAAAGATGTGTGGATGCACGTAGCGGTGACTTGGAATTTTGAGGATGAGGCTTTCCTCTACATTAATGGCGAGGCAGTCGCAACAAAAGCCGGAATTGGACCGTTCGCTGAATTCCATAAACCTCCAAGGATTGGTGGAAACAACAAATTTAATCGGAATTAGTCGTTTATGACTTGTAGAAATTTTAAAAATTGACAAAAAATACAAAAAATTGTATAATATTCAGAACATCACTTGGTAGAGAATGTCACCCGCTCCGCTTGGGGCGGTCTCTACCATCAAACCGAGTGACATCGGAAAGTGATGTTGTGTGTCAAAGTGATGTAAACTCAATAACTCATTCTAATATCAGAACTTTGGTCTTTTGACCAGAGGATTCGTGATGACTTTTAGACTGTTTGCACTTGTTATGGCAGTGCTGATTTTCGGCATGCCTTGTGTTGTGCTTGCTCAGCAGACAAATGATGTTGCACAAGCAATTGCTGATGCCAAACGCGACGTACAAGAACCTTACGGCTGGTTAGCCGGAACTTTCTGTGCATCCGCAGCACTTGGTTGTCTTATTGGCGGTGTTATTGCAATAACGGCTCAAGTTATTCCACCAACACCGCCAGTAAATCGTTTGATCGGCAAAACACCTGCCTATGTTGATGCTTACACAGACACATACAAGAAAGAGGTTAGGATTAAACGACTTATCCATACATCTGCCGGATGTCTCGGTGGGACAGCCGTTTCTGTTTGGATAGTGTTAAACTTCTATCCTGAGCTATTCTATACCCAATAACCCAACTGTGAGGGGACTTCGGTCCCCTCCAACCTATAAGGACGAACAGATGAACACAGATCGAAAACAAGTGATCGAATCTTTTGAAGAAGAAATTGAAACGCTGAAAAATACCCTTGATACATTCCGTGAGGACGTGTCAAAACATCGTTTACCCCTTCACGAGATTGTCAGATACACGAAAACGATAAAAGACGTAAACGATTTGATGAAATCTCTCAAGGCTGTGTTTTTTTAGCGTATTTGCGTTCATCGTCGATGAAATCAACAAACAGACGGAAGATTTGATACAGTATTTCCTTAAGTTTTTGGTCAATTAATTCTTCTTTACTCATTCCCACAGCTCCCTGAGAAACTTATCAAACATGTTAGTTTCTCTGTAGTTATACTTATAGCACGCCTCTGCGAGATACAGGGGCGTGTATCCTGTTGAATAGTGATGATGCGATCCATACCATGCACGCTTTACAAATGACCAAAAGCCTTCCATTGTGTTGGTATGTATCCCATCGGCTTCCCATTTCTCACTCCGATTCATGGTCTCATGTGCCATCTCTTTACCGACTTCGTTGTATCCACGATACTGGTCAGTATAGAGTTCGGAGTCTTCGGTCTTGACGAACCGCTTGATAAACTCAAGGATCGTCTTACCGGTGATGTCGGGGATCAACTTCGCGACGACCTTTCCACCGCGCTCAATAGCCCCGATCACGGCATCTTTCACCGTTCCACGTCCACGCTTACGAGGCTCACCCGCTTCCTTATCGTAGTCTTTCTTGCGTTTCCCCCCGATGTACGTCTCATCTGCCTCTACAATTCCCTGTAGTAGCACGTTATCCTTGCTCATCTCGGCACGGATTGCCATCATCATCCGCCAAACCGCTTTCTGCTTGAGTCCTAAGTCACGAGCGAGTTGGCAACTTGAGAGACTTTTCTTTGCGTTTGCCATGAGTCCGATCGCAACAAACCACTTCTGAAGCGGTATCTTTGTGCCGTGAAAGATCGTGCCGGACGTTACTTTGAACGTTGAGCGACACCCATGACAGTTATAGCGTCCAATTCGCCCTGTATCGCTTTCGTTGCGTTGTTTGACGTGTGTGGACTCACAATGCGGACATTCTGGTGATCCTTGCCATCGTAGACGCTCTAAATAAGCAATACACGCCTCTTGATCCGGGAACATCTCCATGATCTTGATCAAGTCCATCAGATACTCCTATGAAATTAGGAGTTGCTTTTTTCTGACGGTTTCTGGTAAAATACCAAGCAGTTGTAGAACCTGAAAAAAGCAACTCGCTTTTGGTTCGGATAGGGGACTGACAATCCCCTATTTTACTACTGATATTTTACCATAAATTGCGTTAATTAATCAAGCGAAAAACCCACTAAATATAAGGGTTCACGGCACTTTTTTAACAACTTTTTGCAAGTCCAAAACGACTAATTCCGTTGACAAATATCAGGGCTCATTTGAGGCAGTGATTCAACTTCTTATTTATGTGGTAGACAGTGAATCCTGGTCTGATAAAAGTTATGCAAAGCATCAGACAATAAAATGGCTTAGAAGGACACAAGATTCAAGAGCAAAAGCGGCACTACAGAGATATGAACAGCGCATGCTTTCCTCACCACGCGCTGGGAAAAAAGCAAATACGCGCGTAAATTGGAAGGGAGTGGGGCCCATCTGGTTACTTTTTGCGGGCGTTTTTTGTATTTTGAGTATAGGTGTGTTTTTGCTTGTTCAGTTAGTAGGTTGTTGAAAATATAGCGAGAAGGATTTAATATGCAAGAAGATAAACGTCTTATTGAAGAATCGTTCCCTGTTAAAGAGGTTTCCGAGGAATCTATCCGTGATAAGTACATACGACATGGACATATCTCCACGCTTCACGTCTGGTGGGCTCGGCGGCCGCTTGCCTCTTCACGCGCTACTGCTTATGCAGCACTGACACAGGCACCGAAGAAGGGTTATTTAGAAAGGAATCAAAGGCGTGATTTTATCATTAAACTTTCAAAGTGGGAAAATCTTTTGAACGCGCATTTGATTGAAAGGGCACGAGAAGAAATCCTTACAGCTAACGAGGGTGAACCCCCGAAAGTGTTGGATCCTTTTGGAGGTGGTGGGGCGATTCCACTAGAGACACTTCGGCTTGGTTGTAAAACTTATTCTAGTGATCTCAACCCTGTCTCGGTCCTGATCCAGAAATGCACGTTAGAATACCCACAGACGTACGGTTCTGTCTCTAAGAGGAGTTTCAGAAATCGCTTGCTGGAAGATGTGAAAAAATGGAGCACGTGGGTGCTTGAGGAAGTGAAGGCGGAACTAAAAGATTTTTATGAAGAAGAAGCAGATGGTTCGCGTGTCGTTGGGTGGATTTGGGCGCGAACGATTCCATGTCAGAATCCATTATGTGGTATGGAGATTCCCCTGATGAAACAATTCTGGCTGGTAAAGAAAGAGAAAACGGAGCAGAGGAAAAAGGAGAAAAAAATTGCCCTTTATCCGGATGTTAAGAACGAGCATGTTGAGTTTAAGATTGTTGGCGATGACTACGGACCGATACCCAACGGTTTTGATCCGACGAAAGGCACGGTCTCAAAAGCTGTCGCGGTGTGTCCTAATCCAACCTGCGGTGGGACGGTAACTTCAAAGCAGACTAAGCAACTTTTTCAGGAGGGAAAAGCAGGTGAGCGGATGGTTGCCGTTGTAACGTACAAGCCGGGTGTGCGAGGTAAGCGTTATCGCGTGGCTACGGTTGACGACGAGGTTGTCTTTGAGCGGGCTAAGACATTTCTTGCAGAGAAGCAGGAGAAGTTAACGTTGGAATGGGGTATTGAGGCGGTGCCAGATGAACCTACTCCAGAAGGAAAAGGAAGGGGAGCTGAAAGAGCATTTTCCGTTCAAAACTATGGAATGAACACCTGGGGCGATCTCTTTAACGCAAGGCAGAAATTGATGTTGGTTACGTTCGTAGAGAAGGTAAGGGAAGCATATCAACAGATAGTAGTGAAGGAAACTGATATAGAATACGCCAAGGCAGTTGTGAGCTATTTAGCATTAGCACTTGACATGACAGCGGCAGTTAGCAATATGCTTGTCCGCTGGTTAAACGGTTCAGAAGGAGTTGCACATCTGTACTCAAGGCAGGCTCTGCCAATGATTTGGGATTATGCCGAAGTAAATCCATTTAGTGGTTCGGCTGGAAGTTTTGAGAGTGGCTGCAAATATTTTTTTAAGGTAATTGAACACTGTTCACAATCCAGTTCAAAATCCGCTGATGTTACCCATTCCTCAGCCACTAACCTCCCGCATCACGATAATTTTTTTGATGCTGTTTTCACTGATCCACCATATTACGACAACGTTCCCTATTCATATCTCTCAGATTTCTTTTATGTTTGGCTGAAGCGAACGCTTGGGAGTGTTGATCCCGATCTCTTTTCTACACCGTTGACACCGAAGAATAACGAGATCGTTGCCTATTCACATGGTCCAGGTGGCTTCGCGGAAGGCAAGCGGTTCTTTGAAGAAAAACTAAGAGACTCTTTTCAAGAAATCTATCGTGTATTGAAACCGAACGGAATTGCCGTCATTGTCTACGCCCATAAATCTACAGCAGGATGGGAAACATTGATTAATTCTTTGCTTGATTCCGGCCTCATAATGACGGGCGCGTGGCCTCTTCATACAGAAATGACCTCACGTCTCCGTGCCCAAGAATCGGCTGTCCTTGCTTCTTCTATCTATATTGTCGCTCGGAAAATGGAGCGCAAAGAAACAGGTTTCTATAGTGACGTAAAAACGGAAATGGAAACCCATCTCAAGGAAAAACTTGATAGCCTTTGGACTGAAGGTTTGAGTGGGACGGACTTTTTCATAGCTGGTATTGGTTCAGCAATTGAGATATTTGGCAAATACAAGAAGGTAATGGATCGTCACGCGAACATAATACGAGCAGACAGTCTTCTCACCGATGTGCAAAAAATGGTAACCAATTACGCTGTGAAAAAGATTTTACGAAATGGTTTTGAAGAGGGGAAAATTACTTCTCTCACGCGCTTTTATGTTATCTGGCGATGGGAATACGGGACAAAACGTGTGCCTTTTGATGACGCTCGGAAATTAGCACAGTCCTGCGGGATTGACCTTGCCCAAGGGTGGGGCGGACGCAGTTTTATCCAGAAAGAGAAGCAATTTATCCGCGTCCTCGGGCCACATGACAGAACAACAAACGAACTCAAAGGTGCAAGTGAATTGATTGACGTTCTGCATTATGTGTTGTTACTGTGGGCAGAGGATCCACGGCATGAAGAAATCCTTGGCGTTTTTGAGAGGGAAGGTTACCAATTGAATGATGCATTCCATCGTGTCGCACAAGCTATTTCCGAAACGTTGCCTCCCGGACACAAAGAGAAAAGGTTATTAGAAGGTTTTTTACACGGTAACGGTTTGGAACGTGTTAAAGAAAATATAGATGAGCTAGAAAAAAAGAAGAAAGAGGAAGAGACAGTAAAGCAATTGGATCTCTTCTGAGATTTTTGATTCAGACTACAAGGAGATTAGTAAATGCTACCTTTCTACGAGGTTGCCGTTCCCCACGGTGATATATTGGGAGGCAAACACACGCCTGAAATATTTGCTGCGAAACTGGGTGAAGTGTTTAAAGGTAACGCTTCTGATGAATATAAGGATCCCACGCAATTTTTTGAAAACACGCATGAAACTGAGGGCCTCACGAGATTGCTTTCTGTTGTTGAAAGACGGTTAAAGGGACTTGGAGGGGATCCAGTCATCCAAATTCAGACCCCGTTTGGAGGTGGTAAAACGCACGCACAGATTGCAATGTACCACAAAGCAAGTAAGTGGAATGCGCAACGGGTAGTAATTGATGGAGCAGCGATAGATGCTGAAAAAGAAACGCTCTGGGGCATGCTGGAAAAACAGTTGACGGGCAAAATGGATCGCTTTAACCGAGGGACTTCCCCAGGCCGTGATGCACTCTGTGAACTGCTTTCAAAACAGCGAAAACCCGTGCTTATTCTGATGGACGAGTTATTAGAATATGCTACTAAAGCTGCAGGCGTTGAAGTGGGAGATAGCACGCGTGCTGCCCAGACTGTTGCCTTTATGCAGGAATTGACAGAAGCTGCGGGCATTTTAAAAAAAGTAGCCTTAGTCCTCACACTTCCATCAAGTGCAATGGAACATTTTGATGAAACAGCCGAGCGTCTCTATAGTCAACTTCAAAAGGTTTCGGGGCGAGTGAAGAAAATTTATACACCCGTGGAAGATCATGAGATTGCAGAGGTCATTCGGCACAGGCTTTTCTCGAAATTCAATGAGGTACAGGCGCATAAAGCGATTGATGAATTTATGGTATATGCCAAAGCACAATCCCTTTTGCCGCCTGGGGAACCTTCAGTATACAGGGAACGTTTTGAAGCTTCTTATCCATTTCTTCCTGAAACGATTGATGTGCTTTATCATCGATGGGGCAGTCTCCGTAATTTTCAGCGAACACGGGGCGTGTTGCGGCTGTTGGCACTTGTGATCTACTCTGTAAAAAAGAAGAAGATTCCTTACATCAGTCTGGCAGACTTTGATTTAAGTGTTCAGGATATTCGACAGGAGTTGTTAGAACACATTGGTATGGCATACGACAGTGTTATCTCCGCAGACATCACAGGTGACGACGCGGGAGCGAAAAAAGTTGATATGGCGTGTGGTGATTCTTATAAAACACTAAAATTAGGTAGTCGTGCCGCGACAACCGTTTTTATGTATTCTTTTTTAGGGGAACTTGAGCAAAACCCTGTGAAGGGAGCAACGCTCGGAGAGATTAAACGCAGTGCGGCGATACCCCCGTATGAGTCAAGTGCTGTTGTTGAAGCAAGCGAAAAGTTAAAGCGAAGACTCTTTTTCCTGCAGGACGATGGAGAAAGGGTATATTTCACCACAGAGGCCAATCTCAATAGTATTCTGCATACCAAAATGGAGAATCTTGACGATGTGGAAATCAAAGAGTCTGAGGAAAAACTGCTGAAGGATAGCATATCAGGTAGTACATTCAAGGTCTTTATCTGGCCTAAAGATGGATCAGAGATTCCAGATGATGCTGAGTTAAAGCTGGTTATTCTGAAGGAACGCGACGATACTTTAATGAAAGAGATATTGGAAACAAAAGGAAAGGGACCTACAATCAGAGCAAACCGAAATATGCTTTTCTTTCTCACACCACTGGAACGAGAACAGATGGGATTTTACCGGCACTTGAGGGAATATCTTGCCTACCGCGCTATAGATAGTGAAAAAAGATCAGAACTCTCTCAGGCTCAACAGCAGCAAGTTCGGGCTGCGTACGAAAAAGCAGAAGGTGCACTGAATGATAGGTTGCGTCGATATTATCGAACCGTGTTCGTTCCAGAAAAAACGTTTTTCAAGGAAAGCGATCTGGGCACTCCTGATGCAGTCATAATGAAACTTGACGAAGTTGTCAATGCTCACCTGCAAGCTGAAGGAGATATTCTTGAAATTTTGCAGCCTGTAGTCATTAAGGAGATGTACCTAAGGTCTACCGAATACGTTCACACAGAGCAGCTCTATAACTCCAGCGCAACGACCCGTGGAGCGTTACGAACCAGCAATAGCGAAGCGTGGGAAAACGGAATTCGTGATGGAGTTGAACAAGGACAGTTTGGATTGGGGAAATTAGAAGAGGGGAAACCTGTTTGCTACTACTTCGGGAAGGAAGAACGACCAACGGATGTTACGCTTTCTGGCGATGAAGTGATAATGAGCGCGAATCTTTGCGTTAACCAAAGTAGAACTAAGCCAGGCAACGGGGATGAAGGTTCTACAGATACTGAAACCTTAGGCGGTGATGGGGACGAACAAATGGGAGGAGACGAAAATCCAAATCAAAATGGGCAGAATGGAATTGAGGAAGTATCCTTGAAGTTTACTGTTCCACAGGGACAAGTATCAGGGCTTTTGGGCATGATGAAGTTACTTCAATCGAATTTTGACACCCTTCAAATCCAATTACTAGCGACCAACGGCGAAATGTCCGAACAGGATTACGAGGATAAGATAGGTGAGACGCTTATGCAATTAGGTATTGTGCCCGAGTGACATACGTCTCCTACATAACTTTTCCAACTAAAAAATGGGAAGAGGTATTCTGCACCGGTCCGCGGAATGAGTTTAGCAGGGCCTGTATTGTATCAAACGAAAGATTTGGATTTCTAACTTCTCGTAGTTTTGTCAGCCTTGGTTGCAGGAATATAAAAAAATGGCACGCGAATACCCTATTGAAAATGTACGCAACATCGGCATAGCAGCACACATTGATGCCGGCAAAACAACGACGACTGAACGGATTCTCTTCTATACCGGTAAAAAACATAAGATCGGGGCGGTAGATGATGGCACCGCTGAGATGGATTGGATGGTGCAGGAACGGGAACGCGGGGTAACAATCACCGCTGCCGCAACAACCTGTTTCTGGCGCGAACACGCAATTCACCTCATCGATACACCCGGACATGTCGATTTCACGGTAGAGGTCGAGCGTTCCTTACGGGTCTTGGATGGAGCCATAGCACTTTTCTGTGCTGTCGGCGGCGTGGAGCCACAGTCAGAAACCGTCTGGCATCAAGCGGAACGCTACAATGTGCCGCGTATCGTTTTTGTCAATAAGATGGATAGGGTTGGGGCAAATTACACCCGTGCTCTGGACATGATGAAAGAACGCTTAGGCGCGAACCCGCTCCCCCTGCAATTGCCAATCGGCGCAGGCTCGGACTTTGCTGGCGTTATTGATCTGATGACCCAGAAAGCAATACACTGGGATGCGGCAGACCAGGGACAGACATACACGGAGACGGAAATCCCGCCTGAATTTCAGGACGCAGTGGAGCAGGCACGCGAGACCCTTTTTGAAAGTGTCGCCGTTGAAGATGAGGCGTTACTTGAAAAATACTTGAACGGTGAAGAGATAACCCGCGCTGAGTTGCTACAGGCGATTCGGGTGGCGACTTTAAATGGGACCCTCGTACCCGTCCTATGTGGGAGCTCTCTGAAGAATCAAGGCGTTCAACCACTCCTTGATGCAGTCATTGATTTTTTGCCGTCCCCTATCGATGTGCCGCCTATTGAGGGGACTATACCACAACCTGCCTCTAAAAGCGAGCGTTCCAAACGCAAAGCAGACGCGATCGATCAGGCAGACAAAACAACGCGTCCCGCAGATGACACTGCTCCCTTGGCAGCTTTAGCATTTAAGGTAGCAAGTCACCCGACAGTCGACAAACTCGTCTACTGTCGCGTCTATTCTGGCACACTCAGGCGCGGAGAGGCAATCTATAACGTCCGGTCTGAGAAGCGAGAACGGGTCAATCGTATTTTGCAGATGCACGCCAATAAAGAAGCGGTATCTGACGCGGCTTACGCTGGGGACATTGTTGCGCTCGTCGGGCTTAAAGAGACCAAAACCGGCGATACCGTAACCGGTACCAAAGAGCCAATTCTGTTAGAACCCATTACTTTTCCCGAACCGGTCATCTCTATTGCAATTGAACCTGAGCGGGCAAGCGATGCAGACGCATTAGAAGAGACACTCGAAAAATTGATGGACGAGGACCCGACCTTTACCGTCGGAATCGACAAGGAAAGCGGACAGCGGATTATCTCTGGCATGGGTGAACTCCATTTGGAGATTTTGACGGACAGAATGGTCCGTGAATTTGGCGTAAACGCGCGGGTGAGCAAACTCCAAGTGGCGTATCGTGAAACTATCAGCACCGTTGCGGAAGCGCGCGGGACACACATTCATAAAACAGATGAAGAAGGCATCTACGGTGATGTGCTACTCACGGTTGAACCGTTAGAACGCGGCGACGGATTTCAGTTTGAAGATAATACCGACGAGACGCAGATTCCACGGCAATATATACCCTTTATTGAGAAGGCACTCGAAGCCGCAATGGGAACAGGACCCCGCATCGGATACCCGATGCAAGACATCAAAGTAACGCTCACAGGGGGCTCCTATCACCCAACGGATTCCTCAGAGGTCGCATTTGAAGCGGCAGCCGCCCTCGCCTTTGAGAACGCAGTCAGAAAGGCGAACCCACTGCTCTTAGAGCCAATTATGCAGATACATATCACTGTGCCTGATGAACACGTCGGTAAAGTCATCGGCGACCTGAATTCACGCCGCGCACAGATTAACGAAAGCACGACCCAAGACACATCCGATACAGGACGCGCCTCACAATCGACGCAAAGCGTCATCAATGCTGTTATCCCGTTATCGGAGACATTTCAATACACGACCCAACTCCGTTCAATGACGCAGGGACGCGGTACATTCACATTGGAATTCTCACATTACGAGGTGGTTCCTGAGTCTCTCGCCCCGGGCACGAATCCTATTGGCTCGATTTAGACACAAACCCAAGAATGGAAGCAAGGAAGGCTGGATGAAAGGCAATTCCACCAGTTTTCCACCCATCCAATCTTCCATTCGCATTACGAGCAACAAGAATTTTGCGTAAGCTATGAAATTAACGTCCGTATGCTTTCATCACCTTTTGTAGTTCTTTCAACGGAATGGCGTACATCGTCCTACCGTTGCGTCCCGTAGTTGTCGTCGCCATCGTCATTGAATTAACAATAGCCTCTTCTGTCGCCTCAATCGTTGCTTGAAAAAGTGAACTTAAACGTCCGTTGACGAGCATCTTGACTTGAAAGGTACCGGTTTCGGTTCGACTTGGGAAGATATTCGCAGTGGAAAACGCGATAACAAATTCACCGCTGCCGTCCGTACTCGGTGTACCTGTACGGGCAAGTCCATGCGTTGCGCGGATCGCTAACTGTTTCAGTTGACGATGCGTTAACGGCGCATCCGTCGCAATAACAATAATAAACGAACCCTCTCTCGTCGGTTTCGGTGGCGATCCAGTAATTTCTCTACCGACAGGCACACCATCAATTCGCAATTGATGCCGCCGCCCGCCATTGGAATTAACAAGCACACCGACTGTCCATCCGCCCCGTTCTTCGGATAACACACGGGAGGATGTACCGATACCAGCCTTGAATCCGTAGCATCGCATACCGGTGCCACCACCGACACAGCCTTCGATTACGGGACCATCGGTGGCGTTTTCAATGGCTTCAATCGCATGCTCTGGTGTAACATGGAGTCCGCTGATGTCGTTCAAACCACCATCATAACATTCTGCCACAATCGGCAGTACAATGTTATTGTCGGGATACCTTTTCACAATGTAGCGAACAACACCGTCATGGACGGCACCGACACTGAGCGTATTTGTGAGTAATATGGGAGATTCGATCCACCCAGCCTGGTTGATGCGGGCAATACCGGTTGCTTCCCCGTTACCATGAATGGTATACCCTGCGCCGAACAGACGCGCTGTCCAAATATCATCACTTGGTAGGATAGCCGTCACACCAGTGCGAATCGAATCACCTTCGTTCAGCGTGACATGTCCAACCTTCACACCCGCTACGTCAGTGATAGCGTTGTGAGTGCCCGTTGGAAGGGTCCCGATTTGGATGCCGATGTCGCGTGCCCGTGCGCGGGTATCCGCATCTGTGGATTCAACGTTTACGCTGTATATAGAACATGCGAAAAAAACACCCGTAAAAACGACAATGATCAACAATTTCATACCGCACGGGGTCTCAATATTTTGTATCCGTTTAAGTAATTTCTGCATTTTCCAATTGATTCCTATAGATTTCGCGAATGTGGTTAAAGATAGCGACATACTCTGGCAGCCGGTAGTCAGGGTAACTCCACTCCCACGGGCGAAACGTTTTACGATAGAAACGGAGCGTAATTTCGGCATAAATACCATCACGGAGATAAATACGGTGGGCGTGATCCTTCGTTGAGGCGAGCACTAACTTTGCCAAGCAGAGGTAACCCGCATCCAAGTTAACACGCCGCACAGCACCTTCAGGTTTCTTTATAGCAAAGGTTCGCTCTACTGTATTTGTAAATAGTTTCATCTCTGCCAACGTGCCTGCGTCAATGAGTCTTTCAAAACTGATAAATTGCCTTTGAATGTTCGGCCCCATCTCGGCTTCATAATAGGTTGTACTTGTAAAAGGCATCAACTCGCTTGTGAAGTCAATAGGCCCTAAGCGTCGTGTAAGTTCCGAGTAAACGGTCGGTAGGAGACAAGATTCGGAGGTCAAAACACCGATAATGCCTTTAACAGGTTGCGGTATCGTAATACTTCCCATACTGTGCTCCATCGTCTAACCATAGAACGAGTTTCCTATCCACCGTAAATTTCATGCATTGAGTATAACAGACAGCGTTTCGAGTGTCAATGTTTCGTTCATCGCACCCCAGAGCCATTCAATTGTCCATTTTGATCGAATTTTCACCCCCGGGTCCCGCAGGTTCGGTTTGTAACCGCACCGGATCCTTGAAAAAAAGACGTGAACCCCAATAATTTCCTAAAATTGAATGACCCTGCATCGCACCCAAAATTGAAGATTATAGTAAAATCCGAAAATATGTTTACATTTCGCGATAGGCCCCTGCATTGCACCTTCGTAGGGAGTTTTTACTTGGGTGTTTCTTATAGGGTAACCCAGCCCCTACGAACCTACCGTGTGTGCAAATAACTATGGGATTTACTATAAGAGGGCAATATTAGAAAGAGGGCAATATTAGACTTAATTTCATTAAAATGCAAAAAAAAAAATGTATTTTTTTACTTTTTTCTTGACATTTTGCAAATTATAATGTATAATATTCTGTTATGCTATACTGTGTCACCATATTAAGACGGAAAAAGCAGCTCGGGGCAGGCTTTTTTCAGAAGTCTATTCAGTAAGCTGCACAACCACCGCCAAATAGGGGGACTCTTTTCAGTGAACAAAAAGCCCAGCCAGAAAAATATGAGAGTGTCTTTTGCCAAAACACAAGTTCGGGCAGAGCTCCCGAATCTTATTGAAACCCAAAGGCTTTCCTACGATGCCTTTTTACAGCGAGATGTCTCACCCGATCAACGTATAGATACAGGCCTCCAAGCAGTATTCAAAGAAGTGTTTCCAATCCGAGACTTTTCAGAGGTCAATAGCCTTGAATTTGTTAATTACACCCTCGGTACCCCGAAATATACATTACAAGAGTGTGTCGCACGTGGTGTAACCTATCAGGTATCCCTCACAGCGCGTATCATGTTGGTCCAGCGCGAAGCCGACCCAGATGCAGATGAACCACACGTCGTGGATATTCGTGAATCGGATGTCTATCTCGGCGAAGTGCCATTAATGACTGAAAATGGGAGTTTCATCGTCAATGGCAGTGAACGTGTAATCGTGAGTCAGCTCCACCGGTCACCAGGGGTCATTTTTCTCGAAAAATCGCTACCAACAGGAAGACGGACACCGACCGCCCAAATCATTCCGTACCGTGGGGCATGGGTCGAATTTGAGATAGATACGAAAGACCAGATTTATGTCCGCATCGACAAACGCAGAAAACTGCCTGCGACTGTGCTGCTGCGCGCACTCGGCTGGGCATCGGACGCAGACATCCTGAAACTCTATGCCAAGACAGAACGGCTTGTACTCGCCGGATGGCAGGTTACGCATGTTGAAGGTCCCGCAAAACAGGTTAAACCTGGAGACTTACTAAACGCTGCAGAATTTCGGCAGGCAGAGAAGGATTATCCGGACATTGAGGTTGAGAAATGTTATCGCGTTACCGAGGTAACCGAAGAAGACTGCCCACTGAAAATTGGACAAGAGATTTCATATAATGAACGCACAAAGCACCGCAGAAATTGGAAGGGCTTTGAAACTGAACTGCTCCGACGCGTCATTGATACCCACAACAGCGGATGTGAATTCACAATTGGACAAGTGCTGACAAATTCAGAATATGAAGTGGCACTCGATCGCTACGGAAAAAAAGCATTCACGGCTGAGCAGATAGGATCCGAGGACGGTCAGAATAGGGTCTGTGCTGAAGACGTTAAACATCAAGAGACCGATGAAGTACTCCTCACTGCAAATACGCTCCTCACCGAAACCGAGTTAGAACGCCTCAAAGAAGCCGGTGTTGAGGCACTTACAGTACTGGACACAGAGGATTGTCAGCATATCCGGTTCTTACGGAACACATTGGAACGCGACCGGCAAGCGGATTATGACGAGCAATACGCTTTACAAGACGCAGCGCTACTTACAATTTTCCGCACGTTGAGACCCGGTGATGCTACCAGTATAGAGAACGCACGTAAACACCTCACATGGTTACTGTTTGATGCACACCGCTACGATTTAGGGGTCGTCGGACGATACAAGCTTAATCGGAAATTCCAACAGATCCCTATTTACGGAGAACCACCTGAGGAAACATTGCGCACGCTCCGTCCCCAAGATATTGCCGCTACGATCGCTTACCTGCTGAAAGTTCATAATGGGCTTGCACCAAAAGACGATCTTGACCATCTCGGCAACCGACGTGTCCGCGTTATCGGTGAACTCCTCGAAAACCAATTCCGAATGGGGTTGTTCCAAATTCGTAGAACAACTCGCGAACGGTTGAGCACCAATAACGATATCGCGAAAGTCGTGCCATCCTCGCTTGTGAACCCGAAACCGCTCATGATGGCACTCCGTGAATTCTTCGGTTCAAACCAGTTGTCCCAGTTTATGCAACAAATTAATCCGCTGGATGAATTAACGCACAAGCGTCGTATCTCCGCAATCGGACCCGGCGGGCTGCATCGAGATAGAGCAACAGCGGCTGTTCGGGATGTACACCGGACACACTATGGGCGTGTTTGCCCCTTGGAAACGCCTGAAGGCCCCTCAATTGGACTCATTGTATCTCTCGCTTGCTATGGACGGATAAACCCCTACGGTTTTATTGAAACACCGTATCATAAAGTGGAGGACGGTTCAGTCCTAGGACCCGTTGAATATCTCACAGCAGATAGCGAAGACACCGCTCACATTGCCGCGAAGGCAACACAGCACGATGGCTCACAAACTACAAATGGTGATGCGGATGCTTCGGGCCCCCTGCTGCCTGTCCGCAGTGGCGAAGATGTACTGTCCCTGCCGATGGAAAAAATAGACTACATCGGCGTTTCACCACAGCAAATCGTCGGAATTTCTGCTGCCCTCGTCCCGTTTCTCGAACACGAAGATGCAAACCGAGCATTGATGGGTGCCAACCACCAACGCCAAGCAGTTCCGCTGATCCGTCCAGAAGCACCGCTTGTTGGAACGGGAATGGAAGGACCCGCCGCACGATATTCAGGCGCACTTATCACTGCTAAACGTGCAGGGACCGTCACAAGTGTCTCTGCCGACGAAATCCTCATATATACAGGTGAAGCACTTCACCACGATGAAGGCGAAAACACGTTCAGTGAGATGGGGTACGATGTCTATAAACTCCAAACCTTCAAGCGGAGTAACAGCGGTACTTGTATCCATCAGCATCCGATTGTCGCAGTCGGAGAAAAAGTTGAAGCCGGACAGGTCATCGTTGACGGCACCTCTACGGAAAACGGCGAACTTGCCCTCGGCAGGAATATATTGTGTGCTTACATGCCGTGGGGCGGCCATAACTATGAAGACTCTATCCTCATAAGTGAAACACTCATTAAAGACGATACCTTCACCTCTATTCACATTGAAGAATTTGAGGTAGAGGCGCGCGAAACGAAAGTAGGACCCGAGGAGATTACGCGCGACATCCCGAACGTCAGCGAACAACGACTCAGCCAACTCGACGAGGAAGGCATTATCCGAGTCGGCAGCGTCGTTAAAGCCGGCAGTATCCTTGTCGGAAAAATTACACCGAAAGGTGAAAGCGAGTATGGACCAGAAGAGAAACTCCTACGCGCGATCTTCGGCGAAAAGGTTAAAGAGGTACGCGACGCCTCTACTTACGTCCGACCCGGCGTTGAAGGTGTCGTTATTGATGTAAAGGTATTTTCACGGAAACCCGATGGCGCACAACGACGCGGGAACTGGACGCAAGCAGATGCTGGACAGTCAAGGGCTGAGGACTTGCGGTATGAAGCAAAGCGTAAGCAGATTGAAGAGACTTGGCGACAGCAAACCGCCTCGATCCGCCGTCGAAAAATTGAGGAGATTCGCAATACGCTCATCGGACGTGAACTTGTTGATCCACTTTACGCAGTAGATAGCTCCGAACCCTTTGCTAACGCCGGTGATACACTGACTGCCGAGGTTTTAGATACCTATATTTCCGGTTTCAAAGCAGATGAATATCATAGGGTCATCGAGGATACAGCCGCTGAAGCCTTCATCGCTGACCCACGTTATAGCGTAACGAGTATCCCTGAGCCAATTCCCAGTATCGCGACACGGGCCCTGGACGTTTTGGGTGAAGCACCGATAGCTCCTGATGACGACGAAAGCGAAAACTTTGAAGAAGTAGGAATATCCGCAGTTACATCGCCCGAAATCGCCAGCGCAGTGCAGACCTATTTTGAGGGCGTTTGCAAGCCACTCTTGGGAGATAATGAACTCTACTTGCAGGAAGACGAACCTTTGAGCGCAGAAGTTGACGTTTCGCTGCTCGGTTACGATGGCAGTGTGGTTGCTATTGCTGTACGTAAGAACGTTCACCCTGAAGATGAAGACACCGAAGGCGAACAAGATACCGAACAACTCAAGGAGATGCTCGCTGCAGCGAACGCGCGATTCGCCGTATCACTAACCGAAGAAGACCTTGAACCCGATAGTTGGGATTTCTTTGAACTCGTGGACAACACGGAGTTAACCTCAAAGGCACGTTCCGAATTTGAAACTTCTGTTATCGCGCAGCTTGAAGAAGCTGGATGTCCTATCTCAGAAGGAGACGAACTAACTGAGGAGCAGTGGAGAGACTTCAGCGAAATCTACCCAGGGTTGCAAGCAGAACTCTTTTGGAAAGTTACCGAAGTTTTTGATCCAGCGTGTCCGTTAACTGATGGACAGGATCTTTCCGATGCTGAGTATCAGAAAGCATCTAAGGATTTTCCATCACGTCCTGTCCCCGCAGATCAGCGATTGACCACAGAAGAGAAACAGGAACTCAGTGAAACCGCCAAAGACCTAAAAACCGAAAGCGTATGGCACATTACCGCAGTTTTTGACCCGAAGTGTACACTATCGGTCGGAGAAGACGTTTCTGATGCCGATTATCAGAAGGCACGTAAAGCGTCTAACTTGTCTTTTTCGGACATCCACGTGACCGATGCCGAAGTGAGAGAACATATTCAGCGTGTTGAAGAGATGGCACAGGGGCGGATAACTGCTTACACAGAAGAAAAAGAACGAGCACTTCAGCAATTGGAAATGGGCGATGAACTCAAACCCGGAGTTATCAAACGCGTCAAAGTCTACGTTGCCAGCAAACGTCCAATTTCTGTAGGCGACAAGATGGCAGGACGTTACGGCAACAAAGGCGTTGTCGCCAAAATTTTGCCCGCTGAAGATATGCCCTATCTCCCTGATGGAACACCCGTTGAATTAGTGTTGAATCCTTTGGGCGTACCGTCCCGAATGAACGTCGGCCAAATCTTGGAAATCCACCTCGGATGGGCATGCCATGAACTTGGAATCTACATCGAATCTCCTGTGTTTGACGGCGCAACCGAGGATGAAGTCTTTGAAATGCTTGACAAAACTGATCTCCCAGAACGAAGTAAGCAGACAGGTAAAAGCATCCTTTTTGATGGTAGGACGGGTGAACCCTTTGCTCAAGAAGTGACGGTAGGATATGTCTATTTCCTCAAATTGAACCACCTCGTCGCTGATAAGATGCATGCCCGTTCCACAGGCCCTTACTCTCTCGTTACACAGCAACCCTTGGGCGGCAAAGCACAACACGGCGGACAGCGACTCGGTGAGATGGAAGTCTGGGCATTGGAGGCTTAT